>JAWKSO010000001.1:0-222427 GCA_041389105.1 Minisyncoccota bacterium
GTACTTCCTATCTGATGAGGGTATAGACCAATTCCTCCAGCATTCGGAAGAGTGAGTCCCATATCCCATATCTCCAAAATCAAGTCGTTGTTGGTGCAGTTTTCTGTTGCAATATCAAAATGATAAATATTTGAATCTGTCTCGCTATAGTCTTCTATTGTGGAACCGGCAGGGACTCTGGTTTTAGTTTCTCCAGGTATTATCTCGCAAGCTTGTGCAGAAGAACCTCCCAGGAAAACAAAAAACCCAGCAAGAAAAATAAATATTGTAAAAAAGTTTCTTAAAAAATTATTCATTGTTTGAAACATTAAACCTAATAGTTCTAGAATTTTCCTGCAAAAGCTGAGCTTTGTTGTCTGTTTTGAAATTTAAATCTACGGTGTTTACATTGTCTGCCACGTTTATTATTGCGATATTTGGAATATCTGTATTTACTGAAAGGTTGTTTATCTTCCATCCTGTTTGTAACAATGGATCTTTTATACTTTTTGTGAAAATAAAATATGGCTCGGCAATAATACCGATTTTCTTTGTGTTAAAATTTTGGTTGTTTTTAATAGCTTTATTGTAAAAAGGTCCAGCACTCGCACTGTATTCATAAAAATGAATCTCACTTGATGTTGGACTTATGGTCAAGCTTTTTGCTAAAGATCTAGAAAGACTTGAAGCAGAAACCTCGATTCTGTTTTCCCTATCTAAAATATCTGGCGCATAAAGAAAAGAATTTTGACCATAGCCTGATTGTCCTCCAAAAGAAGATCCGTCTTTTTTCCAAGAATAAACAAAGTTTCCAGAATTCAAAACATAACCTTTTTCATTTTTAATCTGAGGAATAGCAACGACTTTTATACGAGATCCTTTTATCGGAGAAACTTTTCCTTTATAAAAAGGTGGCTCGTATCCGCCGACAACTTCCCAGAGAATATCCATAGAAGAAGGGTTTATTTTTATAGATTGTTCTGTTGTTTTGCTTGATTCTTTTACAGAGACTCTGATAGTGTTTCCGTTTTCTCCCACGGGAAAACTAAAGCTTTTTAAACCTATTCCCTTTTTCTCAAACTTTCCATCCTTAAACCAAGAAACTTCTGAACGCTCCACCGGAATCTCAAAAGAAGAGACAGAAACAGAAATAATATCTCCAACATCTGGATATGGATTCGACGACCGAACATCTAGAACAGCGGCTTGTGACAAAAAAGGAAATGCCCAAAAAACAAAGAGTGTGATTATTGTTTTTTTTGACAAAATACTTTTCATTTTAATTTAAGACTTTAACTCTTCTTCTACTTCTTTTTCTATACTAGATATCTCCCCTTTTATAGCTTCTACCTTACTAAGCTGACTTTCTATTTTATCTTTTGATTCTTCTAGTTCTTTTATGTTTTCAATATCTTCTTCGATATCTTCCTTAACCCTTTTCAAACTTTCTAATTCTTCTTTTACTTCGACTTTTTTAAAACCAAGCTTTTCTTTTATTTTTATAAGCATTGCTTCTAAACTAGAAATCTTTTCGTTTAGAGACTCGCTTTTTTTAGGTGCACTTGATTGCCCAACAGTCTGATTAAATTCTTTTTCTAAATCAGAAATATCTGAATCTTTTTCTGGTTTAGGAGATTCTTCTTTTGTTTCTTTTGGTTCTGGCGCTTTTACTTCTGGTGCTGGTTTTTGCTCGTCTTTAAAAACACTACTTGGAGGATTTGGGTTTGGACTTGTATTTGCTACTGCTTTGTTGTCCATTTGCTCTTTTAGTAAACTTAAATCTTCTTTATTTTCTTTTGGCGCTAGCTCAAGACCTATTTTTTTAAGATCAGGATCATCTCCTATGGCTGGCATATTGTCTATCTCAATAAATTCTTCTGGTTCTGTTTCTGCGGAAGATAAATCAACACCAGCATTATGTAGTGTATCCTTTTCTCCGCCTGTTATATTATTTGCATCTGTTTTTTTATCTGTATCCATTGGGTTTATTATACCAAGAAGATGCAAAAAAGGTCTTTAGATGTTGTGAATTCTAGATTTGGTCACGAAACATCTTCTCTAGCTCTTCTATTTCGGCATCGAGCTTTTTGTTTTCGGCTTCCATCTTTTCTGTGTCACTTTCTGGTTGATTTTCGTTGATTTTAATGGATTTTTCAGGTTTTTCTTCTATTTTTTGTTCCGGATATTCTTCTTTTTGATCAGAATTTACAGCTTCTTTTTCTGGTTGTTTTTCAGATATTGTTTCTTTTGGCTCTTCTTTGTAGTTTATTTTATACGATTCATCATTAGAAGGAGAAGAACCAGAACCCTGACCTTCTTCTTCTAAATACTCTTCTTTTGCTTTTTGTATTGCCAAAATCTGAGAAGGATCTGAGGTAATAATCTGGTCTTCAGTATATGAAGCAATGATTTTAATAGCCACGTGTTTTAATCCAGCAAAGAAAATCCCTTCTCCGACTTCAGATTCTAAGAGTAAATATTTTTCTTCGTCTGTAAGATTGAACACTTTTTGAAGAGCATCGGCAGAACTTGTCGACTGCTTCAAAAGAAGTTGCATTGAAGAGTTTGTAACGATAGGCATTCCGTAAGGTGAATTTATGAAATCGTTTACATCTTGAGTGATAGTTGAAAGTCCTAAGTAGTATTTTCTACCTCTTTTTGCGATTGAATACAAGAAACTCGCTGTATCTTCAGATTTCATCATCCACCAAGCCTCGTCGACGATTAGAAGTCTTTTCTTTAGATTTTTGCGGACAGCGTTCCATATGAAGTGAGTGATGATATACATAGCGACAGGTTTTAGGTCGTCTTCCATATCGCGCACAGAGAAAACGATAAACTTTCTGTTTATGTCTACGTTTGTTGGTTGATTTAGGAAGTTTTTCCAAGTTCCTTGAGTAAATTTCAAAAGTCTTGTAGATACGGATTCACTTCCCTCAAGACCGGAAAGAACCATTTCAAAGTCGGATAAAAGTGGCGGCTCGATATTTGTAAAATCAGATTCTGCAGAAATATCTTTCATTGCATATGTTTTCAGTGATAGCTTTGTCTATCAGAGCATCTTCTTCAGGAGAAAGTCCACCAAGCATAATTCTAAAAAGACCGACAAGCTGGATTGTGTTACTGCGCAAAACATCGTCTGGAGTTTCGTCTCCTGTCGGCACCGGCAAATCAAAAGGGTTTATATGGTGCTCAGAAGAAAGAGAAATATTGAAATATCTTCCCCAATAGCTTCTGCCAAATATTCATATTCACGCTCTGGGTCGATAACAATAACTTCTGCGTCAAACATCAGTGTTCGTAAAATTTCTAGTTTTGTAGAATAAGATTTACCGGATCCAGATTTGGCAAATGTTACAGAGTTGTAGTTTTCAAGAAAATCTATCAAAAATAATCAAAGAAGAGTTGTGTCTGTTTACTCCATACAAAATACCTTTGTCTGAACTCAAGTCAAAAGAAACAAACGGAAAAGACTCGATAAAGGTTCTGAATTGAGCTTTTGGTGAATCGTAAGGAAGTCGTTTCCTGTAGGAATAACACTATTAAAACCGACATCTTGCTGGAAAAGAGCTGGTTTAATATAGACAAGCTTTGATTCAAGCATTGATTTGATTTCACTTTCTATTTTCGAAAGTTCTTTTTCGGTGTCTGCGTATATTGTGATATAGAGACCAACATCAAACATCTTTTGTTGAGCTTGTTGGAGACTGTCTCGTAAACTTTCAAATCTTGATACGCGGTGTCGAGAACAGGGTCACGAACCAAACCTTTTGACTCGCGTACGTTTATCTGACTTTGCACTTCTGCCACTTTCTTTTGGAATTTCTTTAAAATATCTTCTGTGTTTATGTTGTGAATATGAATAGCGACGTCAAAAATTTTATCGAGATTGATTATCGGAGTGAACCAGTTATCAGACAAATACCGATGATACGATATAACAAAATATGTTCTTGTTATTTTATCACCGAGGTTTAAACTCTTCGGAGAAACCTTCAGCGCTGAAGGAGCTAAAATATCTTGAAGCTCTAAAGTCGCAGCTTCGTAAATCTCTTTTGGCAAAACAGGCATGATCTCACGCTTTTTAGAACCAGATTTATTTGTTTTTAAAATTTTATCTAAAAGACCCATATATTTATACTTCTTTATTAAAATTTATTTTTGATTCTCCGTCTCCAGGATTAAAAACTTTGTAGAAAAGCTCGACTTCTTCGTCTGTTTTCAAGGCGACAGTCCGCACACCGACACGAGAAAGACCTTGCTGAACAAGAGCAACTCTTTGCTCTAACTGCGAACGGTATAGCTCGAATTCTTCTTTTTTGTTTTTGTTTGTTTTATTGCTCGGCAAAATCTTATTCAAAAGTCCGCCAGAGCTCGCCAAAATAGCTGGAGTATACGGCACGACAACAAAAAAGTGTTTAGTCATTATGTTTACCTCGTCTGTAAAGTTTTGGATAAACTGCATGTATTCTTGAGTTTGAACTTTCAAAAGTGGTTCTGTTTGGTTTTTAAGTTTTTCTTCTAAAGTTTCTAAGTATGATGTCACGTCATATTTTCTAGATTGAATAGAAATCTGCAAAGAAAAATCCAATGTATTTAGGAAGTTTTGAAATTGCATTATGATTGCGTTTTGTTCATCTTCAGATTTTAGAGAGATGTTTACAGAAGAAGCCATCAAAACAGCTCGGAGTCCGCCGTCTTTTAAAACAACAATCCCGTCTTGGATTTCTTGTATTGGTACAAATTCTTGTGATGCGCGCGCGTTTAATGCCATACTACTTTCTATTATTCATATCTAAAACATCCAAACTCCAAGAAATATCTTTGAGTCGACCTTCTGTCAATCTTGGTAAATCAATCCCTTTATTTTCTTTAATATTCTTGCTCGGTAAAACATTTTCTTTCTTTGCAACACTTTGTTTCCAGATAAAAAGCTTACTTTTAAAGAAATAATTCATAGAAGATTGCAAAACTTCAGAGAAATCTCGGCCATTTACTTTGTAAAAAGTCAGAGCTAAAGCGAGTGCCACAACCACGATTATCAAAGGAATAGCTATTATAAGAGGTAGGACTTTCGACAAAACATACGCGCCTCCTGCACCACCCAAAAGATATATGAACTGTTTAAAAGTAAACGGTCCGAAAATTTTATCTTCTATTTCAATAAATTGTGGAACCTGGAATCTCATAAACATAGTATACAGTATTTACTATGCAGTATACAGCGCAATAAATACTTTCTTGTGGATGAAAAAATCCCTTGCGGGATTTTTTCATTATTCTATTGGCTCTCGATATGGATCAAACTTTATTTCTGGGATTTTTATAACACCTTCTTTAACCAACTCTTCTGGAATATTTAATGGTGGTTTTTCTTTTTCTGGTTCGGGTTCTGGAGTCTTTTCTACGAAAGGTTCTGGGTTTGAGATCTTCTTGTCGATCATCGTAGATACTGGTTTTCTTTCGGTTCTGGGCGTATACCCTTCTTCTATCTCTATACCAGAATGATGGAGTTCATCTTTTTCTTCGTCTGCCATTATTTCTCCTGTCGCGACTTTTTCGTAGTGAATCTTTAAAGCCTCTCGGATTTTAGAAAAAGTCTTTGATTGACCTCGTCAACGATACTCATAAGTTGTTCGTCGTTTAGACCGATTCTTTTCTGAAGATTTTCTGGGTAATCTTTTGGATGTTCAAGACCGATCATAGTCAAAATAGTTTCAATAGAAAGAATGTCGATATCATCGATGTGCATTTTGTGTTCGCGACCAATGTTAAAAATCGTTCGCTCCCAATCCGAAGACTTGATAGCCTCCCGCACCTCAGCTGGGATTTTTTGCATTTGCTCTTCTATTAACTTTTTTTGATTTTCATCCATAATTTTTAATTATCTTCTGGTTTATCTTTTTAAATCCAGGACTACCGGAGCCTTCATTGGGAGTAGACTTACCTCTGTTGCCAAACCCAGCCAAATTTCTCTGTTCTGTAAAACCTCCGCCCTGAGAATTTATGTTTGATAATCCGTTTTTCTTTTGGAATTCCATTTCTTTTACATCTCTCTTTCTTTCCATTTTTCCTTGGTAATTTATTGCATCAACAATCTTTTCAGTATTAACAGAAGCTGTTGGACCCGCAGATCCTCCTGATGGAGGTGGGGTAGCAGATGCTCCGGATGAAACTCCGCCACCAGATGGTTGGGGCGTTGCATTAGCATCAGGGGTTTCAGTATCTTCATTATCCTGTTCTTTTGCAGCTTTTTTGGCTGCCTTCCATAACCTCTTTCTTTGTCGTCTTCGGCCTTGTCTCCTTTTCTTATTCTATCTGCCGTTCTAGCTGCATTGCCCTCTGTTCTAAAATTATACCACTCTTGATTTTTCTCAACATCATCAGCGTAAACATTTCTTCTTCTATTTTTTTCATGTTCTAAAGGTTTACTAATTTGCTTTTTAAGATCTTTTTCCATGTCACCAAAAGTTTTATCTAGCTCGGCCACACCTTTTGTAAACCTATCATCTTTTTCTGCCCTACTTAGAGTAGGATCATTTTCAATTTTTTCAAATAATTCTTCTGTTTTCCTTTCTTTTAAGTCAGGTAAAGTAGAGAGTTCTCCTCTTGCGCGATTTTTTATTCTTTCTTCAAGTTCCTTACGTTCACCAAACTGAATAGTAGACAACTCTTCTGCCCTTTTTAGTTTTGCCTTTTCGGCTTCATCTTCATATTTCTTTCTACTTTGGTCGCTTCCTTTTCCTACATTAAAATCTTTGCCCCCAAAACCACTCATTCCTTGACCAGCTGCCCATCCACCAGCACGACCCAAAGCACCGGCAAAACCTTTTGCTTTTCCTGCATTTCGAATATCAAAACTTGAATCTTGTAATTTTAATAAAGATTTTTGAGCATTCATCAACCTTCTTGCTTGCGCCTTATCACCAGCAGCTTGGGCGTCAGCAATTCTTTTTTCATAATTACCACCTTTTAGTTGTGCTGTTGCAAATCCTCCAATAGCTTTTCTACCCAACATGGCTGTGCCACCCAAAGCTACATTTCCTACAAATCCAGCCATCTTTCCAACAAGACCTTTAACCATACTTCCGAATTCTCCCGCCATACTTTCGGCTGTCTTTTTAGCAATCTGCAGTAAAACTATTATAAAAATAAACGGAATAAATATCTTCATTAAGTTTGTAAACGCATCGGCGCCTTCCACAGGAATAGCTGGACCTGAGCCAAAGATAGACAAGAAAGATATTGTTAAGTACAGGAAAAATATAAAAATAGGAGCAAGGAACGCTAGTTTGATAACTGTGTCTTTCCATGTGTCAAAACTTAGTTGCTTTATAAATCCAGAGCTTCCAGGCACGGCGAGGGTTATGAAAGCTATAGGAGAAAATATCATTGAAAACCAAAGACCGATAACTCTTCCGACAAAAAGAAGAGCGACCGAAAGAAAAGTCCAAACCAAAACAAGGTTTACAATAACCATGAGTATAAACACGGTGAAAACAACACCCGTCTTGTCTATTTGTGGAGTCACCGCACTGGTGAACTGCCCGGTGGTTTGGTCGAAGTTTCCTGTCGCACCTACAGAACCAGATGTAAACATGGCCGTACTCAAAATATTTTGAGGGTTTATCTTGTCCACGATTCCTGTTGTTATGGATTTATAGCCTTCGACGTTTTCATAATTTGCGTCATTTTCCACGACAATACTGTTGTAGAAAGCGCGGGCCAAAATATTTCCCGCATCGACGACAACTTTAGTAAAAAAAAGACTAAAGTTTAAAAGAAGAGCAACAATTATCAGAGTTGGTATGTATTTTTTGGAACTAGATCCTAAAATATGCCTGATAGCAAGGTACAGTAATGTAAATATAAAAGCTACGTTGGAAATATCTCTTATAAGCGCCCAACCTTTTGTTATAAAATCTGAACGATATGCATTTGAATCAAGACTGTAGCCGAGGAAAAAGTCTAAAATATTTGCAGCAACACCGAGAATCCAGAAAGATGGTTCTAGAATTACATTGTAAAAAGCGTAAAGCAAACAGTTTGCAGTAAACGGATTTGACCAGCCTCCGCAACCTTTATCGACAGCGGCCTCTATGTTTGTATCTATATTTAGAGATTGTGGTGTTTGGGTGTTTTGAGCCAACGCTAAAGATGCGGGAATTGCGAAAAACCCGGATACAATAAAAGCTATTGATGCTACGAAAATTGCTAGTTTTTTCATTATAGACACGACAAATTCACCACAGAGAAATTATAACACTCTTCTTCGAAAGCGAGGATTTTAAATGTGTAAATCCTAGTAGAGAGATTGTAGATACAGCGTAAATGTTTCGGTACTTGTCGTCGGAATCGTAAGGTTTAGACCATTGAATCCTGCGAGGTTTATTTCACTGTTGGTGTCGCCAAAGTTTATGTTGCTCAAGAATCGAGTTACGTTTGGTTGAAGTGATGTTTGGTTTATTAGAGGATTGTCGAATATTGATGGGAAAGGATATGAGACTCTTTCTTCTAGACCTGCGTAGTTGTTTGAAGAAACTTCTTGTACACACTGCGCAATATATCCGTTTACAGTAGATATTTGGTTTTCGTAAGAAAATATCTCAGAGTTTAATTGGTCTAATTGGTCTTGAGTAACCAAAGCTCCCTGACTTAAAAGTTGGTTTAGAAGTGATGTTATTGTTTGCATTTCTGTGCTGTTTGGATCGGCTTGTTGCGTTGGTGTTAGACCAAGGAATTGGTTAACAATAACTTCAAGCTGAGGTATGGCAGGAATTAGGTTGTTTATTCTTGAATCTAAGATTTGTGCTTGTGTTTGAAGGTTTGGTATTTGAGAAAATTGACTTGTCGCCACTGGTCTTATCGCAGGTGGTGGCTGAAGTGGCGCGTAGTTTGCATAAACCTCATCACGATATCTTGCCAGAGCGAAGTTTATAAACGCATTAAACTGAGTGAAGTTTGGCACAGCTGAATCTGGTATTGATATTCCTGTCAGTTCTTGAACCGCTTGTGCATAATAAGCTCCGTCGCCACTTTGAGACACTGCAGAGGTTATAGAGTTTTGTAAATTAACAGAACCAACTTCATACCATTTTGGATTTGGTCCAGGAACACAATAATCCAACGCTCGAATATCTCTTATAAGAGTGTTTATTGTTTGAACTCCTGTGTTTGCTCGGATTAGATAGTTTTGTTGGACTTGGAGAAGGTTAAGACTTGGACTTCCGCCTGTGTTTGTACCGCCACCAGCAGACCCACCTTGTATTATTTCTTGAGTTGATTGTTGATTTGAGTTTGTACCAAAATCTGGATCATTTGATTGAGCCCAAAGAGCGTTGTAGTTTGGATCATTTGGGTTCGAACTGTATTGCCCGTCAGATCGCTGAAATGCTCTAAGACCTTGTTCAAAAAGCTGTGCAGCCAAAGCGTCAAAAATTAATCCTAGATTTTCATTAAACTCATCTGCTAATTCAAGGTTTCTGAGTGGGGAACCCAGCGCTTGGCTTGTTTGCTCTGCGATAAATCTACCCGGAGTAACCGTTTCCCATTTTGCACATTTACTTCTTTGAACTAGATAGTTATAGACCTCTCTTTGTGCAGCGGGGTCGTTTACACCACTGAACTCTGCTTGAACCGCTGGTGGTAAAAGATTTAGTATGTCAGAAACTAAACCGTCTGGTGGCATTATAGTGTAATCACCCATGTGTCTTTCGTCGTTTCTGTCTATGTATTCGTCGTTTGGGTCGCCTGTTTCTGTGAGTCTGCAAACACGTTGATTTAAAAGACCGCCGGCTTCGTTTAATTCTGCTTGGAAATTTTTAGCAATATTTATATTTGTACCAGCTGTTTGCCGTGCAAGATGGTTTTGCGCCATAATATAATTTCCAAAGACGTTATTGTTCATTTGAGCAAAAGCAGAGTACCCAGCCCAGCCGCCAACACTAAACTGCGCTTGGAAATTTTCATAAGTTGCATACTGATTACTATGCTGAAGAACTTGATTTAAAGAAAAGCGTAAATTGTCTTGAAGTCTGTTTTGAACAGTAAGTAAGATTGTCTCAGAAATAATCCGACCAAAAGGGTAATCTGCCGGATTTAAAGAAAACCATGAAGTAAAGCTTGTGACTTCATCTTTAGCTATTTGTTCGAAAAAATTCGCTCTATCTTCTGGATAAAATGGATTACCTTCAAAACCACTGTTTATCCATTCTACCGTCATAAAAGTTATTTTGTCTATGATCTTTAAGACAACATAACGCGCAATAAGATCTAAACATTCTTCTTTAAAACTTTGAAGCGTTGTTTCTGTGTTTACCTTTCCAACTTCTGCTTTGATTGATGGGGGAATGTTGTTATCAACCACAGGAACTTCTGGTGTAGGAGTTCCTCCGTTTAAGGCGTCTGCAGGGTTTACTCCGATAACAGTGCCGATACCCTGACCCGCAGCGTTGACCGCCGCTGATTCTGCCGCACCCTCAGCCACAGCTGCTGCTTTTATAGATTTTCTTTGAACAAAAAAAGCTGTACTACAACCAAGCGCTACCGCTCCTATACCTTGCACACTTACACCACCGGAAGCATTTCCTCCACCACCACCAAAAACCTGAGCTTGGGCTCTTGGTGTAAACAAAGATAAATTAGAAACAGAAAAAAAGATAATCAGAAAAAAAGAAGAGATGGTCTTTTTAAATTTCGAAGAAAATTTCATAATAAACAATTATATTATACCATTTGAATTAAAATATTTTTTGAAAGATTCAATATCTTTTAAAAGACGATCAGAATATTCATCATATTTACTCAAATATGTAACAACCCTTAAAGGATCCTCTTCTATGTATAAAGCGCTTCTCATTATTTCTGAAATTTTATCTAAATTATTTACATATGAAAGATGGAGTCCGGCGTTTGAATTTGGCACATTCATAGTCAGCAATCCTTTTATTAAAGCATCAGAAAAAGCTAGGTAATTTCCAAGCTCATCAAGCCCATCTAGATCATTTGGGTTCTCCATTATATAGGCTAGGATTGTTAGCTCATTTATTTCTGGTTTTTGTAATCTATTAAAGAGGTCTGAAATATTTTGACGATATTGATCTGGAGAAATATTTGAGAGTTTAAGACTAGATAATGTATATTTATCCTTCAAACTAAAATTAACTATTGATTTATTTATCCCTGAAGAAAATTGATCTACGGTATCTTGATTAAAAGTTCCCCCTTGATTCAAAACAGCAGCTGTTGTGAAAAATTGCTTAGCGAAAACTTCAGTTTCGTTGTCTGGGTTTTCTTTGTATGTTTCATCAGCGTCTATAGTCTTTCTTTTATTCTCAACAAAAGTTTTATCGTCTATTCCATCTCCATCAGAATCTTTTACTCTGGGGTTTGTGTTCCAAAGAGCTTCTTCCCAATCATAAAGACCGTCGCCATCTGTATCTTTCGAAAAAAAGTCTTCATTTTCAGAAGAAGACACAATAGATTTAGAATCTTTATTTTCCCAAACAGATTTATTACTCAAGAGCTTACCCACAACAACCAACACAGCTGCCGCTAAAAGCGTAACCAGTATTGTTTTTACGAATTGTTTACTAGGTAAATAATTTTGCATAAAAATTAAAGAGGTAGCGGAACAGAAGTACCAAAAATCGTCGCTTTAAAAACTGGAGCAGCTCCAACCGGTGGTACAGCCACTGTACAATCTGGTATTGGTGTTGGTAGGTAAAGTCCAAGAATCCAAGCCGAAGGTACAACCTGACCAAAACCGGTCGGTCCAGGAATAGCAGAAAAAGGTCCAGGTATGCCCATTACCGGAACAATCGCAAAAGGGCTTGTTGGTTCAAAAACAACGGACGAAGGACAGGCGGCTCCTGGTATCGGAGCCTGGGCAATACGCCCACCAAAAGGAATCATCGCCCCAGCTGCTAAAACAAAATTCACCGACAAACCAAAAGTATTACGAACCCGAAAATATAATTCTCTTCATATTTAACATTATATACCAAAGAAAAAAGTTCTTGTGTGGATACTAAAGAGATTTTATCAAAGAAAACCAATCAGAAAGACTGAGTTTTTCAGCACGAATATTTAAATCGAGATTAAGTTCTTTAAATTTAGACTCTAGGTCTTCTCTTTTATTCCGATTCCAGACAAATTCTTAATCAAAGTCTTTCTTTTCTGAGAGAATCCAGCTTTTACAAACTTGAAAAACTTGTCTTTATCCTTATCTTTCAACGTTTTTTTGATATTTTCTATAAGAAGAATCGCGGAATCAACTTTCGGCTCAGGAGAAAAATATCGTGCCGATTTTGCCGACAAACTTTGGTTCACCAAAAACTTTCACGCTCATAGACAAAATACTCTTTTCCATCGCGCGAGACTATTCTTTCAGCAACTTCTTTTGGATTATGAGCGCCATACATTCCGGCTGATTTTAGACTCTAAGAACTTTTCTAAAATCGCACCTGTTATGTAAAAAGGAATGTTAGCGACAACTTTGTATTTTTTAGGAAGTTTTGATAAATCAAAAGTTAAAATATCATCTTCTTTTAAAATAAATTTTTTGTTTTTTATATCTTCTTTAAACTTCTCTTCTAAAAAAGGTAACAAATCAGTGTCTTTCTCAATAGCAATAACCTTGCCGGCGGACTCTAGAACCTTTTCTGTGAGAGCACCTTCCCTGGACCGATCTCAACAACAGTATCTTTCTCTTTGATTTTCGCAGCTAAAATAATATCTCGAAGAGCTTTTCCAGATTTTAAGAAATTTTGACCTAAGTGTTTTTTAGCTTTCATTGTTTTAAATATACACTATATTGTTTCCAAATCCACTGTTGTCGCGTTCTTCGCGAAAGATAAGTTCCTCTGGAACATCTTCTAAAAATTCGGAAGGATTACGAACTTCAGTGTTTCCAAAAACCATTCGAATGGTCGCATAACTTAAGAAAAGTTTTTTCTTTGATCTTGTGATTGCCACATAGAAAGTCTTCGCTCTTCTTCTTCGTTGTAATCTCTGTTCATAGATTTTTTACCATGTGGAAACAAATCATCTTCGAGCCCAACAATAAAAACATGTTCAAATTCTAGGCCTTTTGAAGCGTGCACAGTCATGAGTTTAACTCCATTTTTTGGTTTCTTTTTTACTGTTTCGCTTAAGGTGTCTTGGTCGGAAGCAAGAGCCGCTTCTTCTAGGAGAAGTTCAATTCCTTCTGTTTTATCGAGCTCATCGTATTTTGTCGCAAAAGTTATAAGTTCTTTTACGTTTTCTAATCTTTCCAAATCATCTTCGAGTCCAGATTTTAGAAGATCTGCTTCAATTCCTTGACTCTTTAATAACAAAAGCAATCGACTCGAAGGCTTAGTGATTTTCTATAAAGTTTTATTTTTTCCAAAGATTCATAAAAGTTTTTTATTTTAAGCCTTGTTTTTAAGGGTAAAATAGACTCTTGTCCGGCAAAAAGCTTTTCGAGGGTAGTTTTTCCTAAACCTCTTTTAGGTTCGTTTATAACTCTTCTAATATCAGAAAGTGAATCTGGATTTAAACTCACGCGAACATAAGAAAGAACGTCTTTGATTTCTTTTCGGTCGAAAAACCGCACACCGAGAACCTGATACGGCAAAGAATATTTAAGCATGTACTCTTCAAAAAGTCGTGATTGAAAATTTGCTCGATACAAAATAGCGATATCGTTTGGATTTACGCCTTTGTCTAACATTTCTGTTATCTTGTCAGCGACAAATTCTGCTTCATATTTATCATTGTAAGCTTCAAACAAAGAGACAAGTTCCCCGTCTTCGTTTTCTGTAAATAAATTTTTATCTTTTCTTTGTTTGTTTTTTTGATTATGTTGTTTGCAACAGCAATTATATTTTTTTGTTGAACGATAATTTTGTTCGAGCAAAATAACTTTTGCACCTTCATAATCTTCTTCAAAATTTAAAATGTTGGTTATATCTGCTCCGCGCCAACTGTAAATATTTTGATCTGAATCTCCGACAACACAAATATTTCCGTATTTTTTAGCCAAAAGTTTCGTCAATAAATACTGCACTGTGTTCGTGTCTTGATATTCATCAACGTGAATATATTTCCATCTTTCTTGATACAGATTCAAAACATCTTTATTCTCTTGAAATAAAATAACTGTTTTTAAAAGTAAATCATCAAAATCCAAACCTTTTTCTTTTACTTTTTTCTCTTCGTATTTTTGCCAAACACGAGCGATAACTTGCGCGTTGTAAGACTGCGCGTTTTTGCCGAACTCTTCCAAACTTACAAATTATTTTTCTGAGAAGAGATAATACTTTTAAACATTCTGATTGGACTTTTGTTTGGGATCAATACTTAAATCTTTCAAAAACTTCTCTAATAATAGAGTTTGTGTCGGAGTCGTCTAAAATCACGAAATGTCTGTTGAGGCCTATTTTTTCGGCATTGTCTCGTAAAATCTTCACAGCCAAAGAGTGAAAAGTTGCAATCATTGGTCTTGTGTTTGTTTGACCAGAGAGCATATGTCCGACTCTCTCGACCATTTCTTTCGCTGCTTTGTTGGTGAAAGTTACAGCTAAAATATTTTCCGGATTTACTCCTTTGTTTATAAGGTGAATAATCCGATGAGTGACTGTTTTTGTTTTACCAGCTCCGGCTCCAGCGACAATCAAAAGTGCTCCTTCTGTGTGAAGAACTGCTTCTTTTTGTCTTTCGTTTAAGCCTGATAAATAATCCATAGAAGATACTATAACATAAATCAAAAATCCTCCGATCGGGGATTTTTGATTATTTATTTAAGTATATCTTTGTATCTTTCAGCCGTATATTCTATCTGTCTTTTTATATACTCATACTCTTTAGAACCTTCAGAAAACGCGCGGCTTTTTAGTAGTGTCTTGTATTCTTGTAAGTGCTTAATACCGATATTAACTTTTTTTATAGCCAAAGCTGGATCTCCTTCACCTTGCGTAACCTTAGTCTGCCAATCATCAACGAGCACAGAATTTATGTTTTGAGAACCCCTGATAAACATAGAAGCAGATTCTTGAAGATTTACAATCTCACCTTCTTTATTAAAAATAAACCTTAGTTTACCTTTGATGTCATCTGTATTGAAGGAAAAAGTTTTCTCTTCTGGTGTAGACGAGATTGTTTTTATATTTTCATATAAATTATCTGAACCAGGTTTAACAGACTCAGCCTTACCCGGAACAAAGTCAGAGCCTTCAGAAACAGAAGTGACACTCGGATTTATCCTTGGTTTGATTGCATCTGTTTCAAAAACACTAACTCTTGGGGGCTTATAAGAATTATTAAACGCACCCTTTGTTAACTCTTCAATCTTCTTACCATCTTCTAATATTTTATTTTCTAGAAACTTTCTTTGCTCTTCTAAAATATTTACACTTGAGTCATTTAACAAGTCTTGGGTTTTAATCAATTCGACAATTCTAGCTGAGTTTTGTCTTAGGTTGTAAACTTTTGTAGAGTCTGTCCCTAAAGCGTCGGGATTTATAAATTTATTTGGAGTTCGAAGAAACTGATTAGCTCTGTCAGAAATTGTTCTAGCTAAATTAACATCTGTGATCTTACCGTTTACATCTTCGACAAACTTCCAAGAACCTCGGACACCAGAAGTGCCGTATTCTGTCGGCACTGGTTTTTCATACCAAGAAGATGTATCTGGTTTAACTTCAGAAGATCTGACATATCCTTCATTTAGAGCTTGTGGTCTTTGTGGAGATTCGTAATCTGACTCACTAGTTTCATAGCCCGAATCCAAATCTGTTGATGATAAGTTTTCTGATCCATTTCCTGAATCGAAAAATTCACCGGCAAACTCATTACTTGTGCCGACTTCTGGAGTAAAGACTTTTTGAGATTGACCTAAATGGTCTACAAATCTTACCTCTCCGTTTTTGTCGATTTCAAATTTAGCACCTTTAAAAACTTTCGCACTTTCATTGCTTTCTCCTGGTCTATAAGCTCCCCATTCACGCGCTATTTCTTCTGGGTTTTTAGACATAAACTCTTTGTATTGATCCGGAATATTTTTTCCAAATTTTGCATTGAGTTTATCTTGAAGCTCATCGATTCCACCAATCATTCCTCTTTTCCCCACTTCTATTGATTCAAATGTTTCTACTTTTGGATTTGGAACTTCTGGGGGAAGTGCCTCACCTGCTGTTTTAGCAGCATTCGAAGCTTGATCTAAATCTAAGGCAGCTTCATCTCCATTCAAATAATCATAAGCAACACCACCAACAGATTTAACACTGTCTTTTAGTTTGTCTAGTACTTTGGCACCAGATTCTTTTGCAGATTCCCAAGCCAAAACACCTTCTGAGGCGAGTTTTTTTGCTTCAGAAATTCCAGCCGAAACACCTAGACTGCTTGTTTTAGAAAATCGTGACCATTCATCATTAATTGATTCAGATATTGATTCCCAGGCCGCACCAAAGTACCCTTTCTCTTGAAGCCATCTAACACCCGCTCCAAGACTGAATCCGAGTGCACCAACTCCCGCACCTTTTAATGTTGCTGATATTATTTCTTCTTTTCTTTTTCTTGTGATTTTCTCATCTTCGACAAATTGCTTGAATCTATCGAAAACTTTTTCTTCTTCTGTTTTCTCTTCGTTAAAGCCTCCATTTTCTTGAACAAGCATCGTCGCTTTTGCAACAAGCGAAGTTAGTTTATATTGATTATATGTAGCTTCTTTTGGATTACCAAAATCAACTCGTTTTTCACGCACCATTTCATCTGTGACAAAAATTCTAGTTTTTATTGTTTCTAGGATTCTGTTTTTACTTTTTTCATCTTTTCCGTCTTTTTCAAACTGATCAACAAGTTTAGCTAGTCTTTCATGAGCATTTTTGAAACTTACTGGTTTTTTGACAATCAAATCCTTAACTTCTTTTCCATATCTTTGTCGAAGATCGTTTTCGTTAAGTTCAAGATTCTTTTTTCTGTAAGCCATTGCACCTCCGACAGCAGCAGCAACTCCGACACCAACACCTGTTGCAGCCATAGATCTGCTTAACCATTTTGTTCCGTAACCAGCGAGGAAAAATACTTTTCCTCTGGCAAAATTTCCGACGTTTGTTCCCAAAACTTTTTCAAAGAAATTAGCACTAAGTTTTTCCATTTCTGGATTTTGAGTTATATAACTTCCAAAGCTAACTTGTGCATCAACTTGCGTGATACGAGAGATAACATCTTTTCTTATTTTTTCTTTCTCCTCTTCGGTTATATTTTGATTATTCTTTTGAGCTTCTTCTAAAGTTGCTTTAAACAAAGCTTCTTTGAAGATGTATAACTTTCGAAAGCTCTTTGATAAGCAGACCTTTGAGCACTTGTTGCGTTTTTTGTTGACCATTCGAAAGGTATTTCTCCGAAACGACTAGCTGCGACGTTGAAGAAGTTTTTAGGTGTTGAATATTTTTTCTCTGTTGAGTTAGCATCAATATACTCAAACTGAGGCACGAGTCTACCTTTTTCATTTTTAACGTATTTTAGTTCTGGTGCGTCAAGAAGATATGAGTTTATAGTCGTTATATCTGATTCATAATCCGTCAGACCTCCTTCTTTAATATCTTTAATCATCTTGTCTCGCATCGCGACTTGTCTTTGATCTTTATAGAAAGTTGCTGGTATTTTTTTCCAAAAACCCATTTTCTTTATCTTCTCTTCATTTTTATCTTTCGAAGCAAAATCAGCGTCAAGATAAATTTTTTGTTCTATTTTTGAAAAGAGATATCTTTGCTTTTCTGGAGAAAGAGAGAAAACTCTGGCGATATCAAGGCCATTTGTTTTTCTGAAATATTAAATTCTCTTAACTTATCAGATATTTCTGGAGTACTAAAGCCAAAATTATCTTTATTTTTATTTAAATCATCTTCTATTATTTTATCGATAAGAACCTGCTTGTCGGCACCAGAAGCAAGACCTCTTTCTTTCGCTATTCTTATCAATTCTTCTTTACTTAAATTTTCATAACCTCTTTCTAAAGCTTCAGACAGTTTTTTTCTTCTTTCTAACTCGGCTTTAGTGCTTTCTTGTCTTTCCTTTTCTAAATCAAAAGACTTTTTTTCTGATTTTATAAATTCTTTTGCACCAGGAGATACACCTTTTTTTCCTAACTCTTCTTTTTCTTTATTTATTCTTTTATCTTCCACTAAAAGTGAATTTAGCTCTTCTTGAATTTTTTCTTTATATTTTGAAAAAAATTTACCCTCTTCATCAGAAAGTTTTATTTCTCCTGTTTCACTTTTTCTGTCAAAAATACTTTTTGCGAAATCTGAAATCTGTTTTCCCAAATCTTCTTCAATAGAGACAGGATTAGCTTCTTTTACTTCTAATTCTTCTTTTTTGTTTCGAGAATAATTTTCTTCTTTTATTCCTTTCCACAAAACATGGTCTCTCTCTTCTTCTGATAAAGCCAAATATTCTTGCAGATTCCAACCCAAAGATGCTAGAAAATCTTTATTTTTTTCATAAACTTGTGAAGCCTCTTCTGTGTTTTTTTCTTCTGTCTTTTCTGTTTTTTCTTGAGAAATTACGTTAGTTGGGTTTTCTTGCGCAGGAACTTCAACCAGCAATTTTTCTATATTTGATTTTTCTTCTTTAAGTTCTTTTATCAAAGCTTTTTGACCATTAACAAAAGGCTTAGCAGATTCGCTACCATCGAGTTGAAGAACTATATTTTCTGCCCGAGCGATTTCTTTATCAATTTCTTCTATTCTGGCTTCAGTAGAAACATCGGGGTTTTTAGCACCTCTTTCTATTGTCATTCTTCCTTTTGTCCTTCCATTTGAAAAATCAATAACAGTGTCGGGTCTTTCTTTTGCTACTTCTTTTGTTTCTTCACCCCAACCTTCCGTGTCTAGACCTGAACTTGCTCCTCTTTGATTTTTTGGATCCTTAAACCATTCATCTCTATATATTTGTTCTTTAAAAATCTTTTGTAAATCCTCTCCATATTTAATCTTTTCTAAATCCTCTGAAGAATATCCAAGGTCTTGAATCGTTTTTTTAGCACCTTCTTGATTTGGCTCTGACTGGTTAACTGTTACTTTTCCGGAAGATAATTCCACTAACTTTTGCTCTAACTCATGAATTTCTTCATCTATTTTATTTGCCCCTTCAATATCGCCCTTGTCAGCAGCAATTTTATACTCTTTATTTAATATAGAAATTTTATTTTCTATAGACTCTCTTGTTTCTGGCGCCTCAAATTCTCTAGAATTTTCTTTTTCTACATCATTATTAACCGTTTGCGATTTTTCAAAAAACATTCCTGCTGGTAAAACTTTATCAATTGCCTCTTGCCTTTCTTTTTCTCCTAATTGTTTTATCTGTCGGAAAGTAAAACCTCTTTTTAGAAGAATTAAAGATTCTTTTGCATTTTGAATTTTCTCTGATAAATTTTCAATATCAAAATCAATATCTTTTGCTTTTTGTTAATCTCCTGCTTATTAAATACTTCTTTTCTTGCTTGTTTTTATTTAATGCATATTCCAATCTTTTGATTCCATCTTCTTGTTTTTCTACACTATCTTCAACTAAAAAAGCTCGTGGAGACTCGCCTTTGTTTTTCTCTACAAAAACCCTGTCTTGATATGAAGAAATGAATGTTTTTTTATCAAGATTTTTATTTAAGATTTCCTTTTTTTCTATTTCTGTAAGACCCAGAATATCTTCATGAGAAAAATCTCTCCTCAGCAAAGCCTTTGCTGTTTCTTTCTGATCAATATATTCTGAGAAATTCGAAAGATTTTTTATCTCATCTTCTTTCAATCCAGAATTATACATATCCAAAACGGCTCTTTTATACAAGAGATCTTTTTCTTTTTTTTGTTTCTCTGTTTTTAATATTTTTTTCTTATCTTCAGGGGAACACTTGATATCCTGTTCTAGACCTTTTATCTCGTGCTCTAATATTTTAATCTGAGAAATTATAGTTTTTTTATCTCCGATTTCTTTTATTGTAGGTTTTGGTAATTTTTCCTTATTTTTTTCAAAGGGAACTTTTTTCAAAAACTTTTCCAAACTTTCTTCCAGAAGTTCCAAGTCATTTTCTCTTGATTCTATTTTCTCCTCGATAGATTCTTGGGTCTGTCCATTCAAATATTTGTAATCTGGTTTTGGAATTTTATTATCTTTTGGATTTATTAAATAAGCTCTAACCTCCTCAAGTAAATCCATCTCATCTTTAGTTACGTCTATTGCATATTTAAGTTTTTCCTCACCGGAAGGAAGGCTCGCCTCAAACTTAAAGTCCCTTAAACTAAAAACGTCACGACGAGGATACCTCTTCATTTCTTGTGTTCTATGTTCTTCCATATTTCCTTTCAGAGAGTCATCACCAAGAAGTTCATCCGATAGATCCATGCTTTCTTTATTTTCTTTTCTAGATTTTCTAGAACCAAAAGCACCCCTTTTCCTACCTGTCAAATTACCACCCTTTTTACTTTTTCCTGAAGTAAAATCTCTTTCTTCTTTTGCTAATCTTTTCTTTTTAAAATAATCTTCTGGATTACCTCTTAGCTCATCTGTCTCCCTTCCTTTGCCTTCAGCCAGTTGACGTCTTAATTCACCGAGATCATCAAATGATCTTGGAGTTTTATTTTGATTTTTTGGTGACATAACAAATTTATTATACAACAAACTTTGACAAAAACAGCCACCTATAGTTTATCCACAAACCGATTGACTCTAGTCTTCGGGTGAGATACCATTTGTACATGTGTTGATTTGGTAGCACTCGCATGTAAACCATTTTCCAATAAAGATTGTAAAATAAAGGTTTTTTCAGAAAGATTAATCAACAATAAACAAAAAGGCTTATAAAAAATCATAAACAAGACCCAGATCCCCTTAGTCAAATCAGTTATTCGGGACAGGTATCAAATAACGTTAAAAATCGACTTTTCATCGGAAAAGCTTCTATTCCTTTTATACTAACTTTCTCTTTAATAGTTCTACCGATAGCTAAATCAGAAGGTGATGAAATCCTAAAATCTAAAAATATCGACTCAAACTCCCAAAACCTAAAGCTCTTAAGGTCAGATATGTCTGATTCTTTATCTGGCCCAAGTGGAGGTGGAGAAGTTCTAATAGAAGAAAACGCTCTAATCTCAGGAGGAAGTGTTTCATCTTCAGAAGACAGCAAGCCTAAAATAGTGAGCTCTGGCGCAGATGAGATCAGTGTATATCTAGTAAGAGAAGGTGACACCCTTTCTCAAATAGCGGAAATGTTTGGAGTAAAGGTCAGCACAGTAAGAGGTTTCAATAATATAAAACAAGACAGCGACTTAAAACCAGGACAAGAGCTCTTAATACTTCCAGTGGATGGCGTCCTGTACAAGGTAGAAAAAGGAGACACACTCTAGCGTTGCCAAGAAATTCAAAAGTGACGAATTTGATATTTCAGTCTTTAACGATATAGCACAAGATGGAAAACTTACTGTAGGAGACGAAATAGTTATTCCAAACGCAGAAGCTTTGCCAGTAGCAGAGACAAAAGTCGCCACAAAAACAAACACTTCAACAAAATCAAAATCTACTTCTGGTGGAAACACGACAGGATCCAGCGCACCTTCAGGATTTTATACTCATCCAATACCTCGTGGATCAGTAAAGAGTCAAGGCTTCCACGGTCCTTATGAAGCTCAAGACTTGGCAGCGAAAATAGGAACACCTATTGTCGCATCATCAGCTGGAAGAGTTATAGCTGTAAAGGCAGGTGAAGGAGATTGGAACGGTGGATACGGAAAAATGGTTATCATCGATGATGGACGTGCCACTGTGTTGTACGCTCACATGAGTAAAGTTTCAGTAACCCAAGGTCAGACAGTGTCTCAAGGTGAGAAAATTGGAGAAGTTGGTTCAACAGGAAGATCGACAGGTCCTCACCTACACATCGAATATCGAGGAAAGAAAGGACCTATAAAAACACCAGTTTGGTAAAATTAAATTTAAAGAGCCCGCGCCTTCGGCGCGGGCTCTTTAAATTTAATACTCATCTTTAGGTCTATACTGAAGCGCTTCCAAAATATGATTCACTTCTATGTTTTCTTTTTCATCTAAGTCTGCGATGGTCCGAGCAAGTTTTATTATTCGATGATACGCACGAGCAGAGAGACCAAGTTTTTCTGCAGAAGTATTTAAAATACTTTTTACATCGTCGGAGAGTGCTAAACTTTTATCCAAATCCCTCACACTCATTTCACTATTTGTCCGAGCTTTAGAATCTTTAAGTCTTTTGATTTGCCTTTCTCTAGCTTTTAAAACCCGCCTTCTTATCTCTTCCGTACTTTCACCTTTTTTATCTTTTTGACTTAAAAGATCGTATTCTATTTTCGGCACATCCACCCACATATCTATTCTATCCATTATCGGTCCAGAGATTTTCTTTTTATACCTGACAATATCGCTCGCTGTCGCATCATCCGGCGGAGGATTCATCGCAGCGATTAAGATAAAATTGGTTGGAAAAACAGCAGTGCCTTTTGCTCGTGAAATATGCACAACCCGATCTTCAAGTGGCTGGCGAAGAGATTCAATAACTCTTCTATCAAATTCAGGAAACTCATCTAAAAACAAAACTCCTTTGTGAGCCAAAGTGACCTCTCCTGGCTTTGGAAAAGTTCCACCACCAATAACAGAAACGTAGCTTGAGGTGTTGTGCGGAGAACGAAACGGCGGATCAGTAATCAACGCTCCATCTAAAGACCCAGCCACACTATGGATACCTGTTATCTCTAAAATATCTTCTTTTGAAAGTGGCGGGAGTATTCCAGAAAAAGCTCGTGCGAGCATTGTTTTCCCTGTTCCAGGTGGTCCATACATGGCAATATTGTGCCCACCAGCCGCCGCTATCTCGAGACCTAGCTTTGCCACATCTTGTCCACGGATATCTGAAAAGTCATTGTGAGCTTTTTTATTCTCATAAACAATCTCAGTAAGCGGTTGTTCGCCTAAAGCAAAATCCTCTTCTTCTTTTAAATGATTTATCACGTCCACTAAATTTTTCGCAGGGAAAATTTTAATACCTTCTATCAACGCAGCTTCTTCTTTGTTTGCATCAGGAACAAAAACCTCTTCAAAACCTAAATTTTTTAAATTTTTAACCAGCGCTAAAATCCCTTTCACTTTTTTAAGTTCACCATTTAAAGAAAGCTCGCCGATGAAAGCTTTTTTCTCTGGATTAAATTCTAGCTCTTCATTTGAAAGAAGATACCCGAGTGCAATAGCTAAATCAAAATACGAACCTTCTTTTTCACACTCGCCGGCGAAAGCGAAACGACTATTTTTTGATTGATTTGTTTCGGAGAAGTTAGTCCAGAATTTTTAATAGCTGAACCAACTCGGTCACGTGCTTCTTCGACAGCTTTGTCGGGTAAACCAACAACAGAAAAATTATGAAGACCTCTTGAGATGTCCGTTTCTATTGTTATGAGTTGCCCGTCCAAGACATTTACTTGAGCGGAATATACACGTGAGAACATTGATTTTATTATATCTTAGGAATTGGAAAGTGAGAAATAGAAGTTGTCTTAGGGAAAAGAAAGTGCCCGCGCCGAAGGCGCGGGCTTTTAATCTACAGTCGATCTCTGCAACCAAAGACGCTTCATTCTCTACCGGCAGCGATCGCAAAGCTTGCGATTGCCCCACACGAAGAATGTCATTGCAAGCGCAAAGACGACATTAAAGAACCAGAACCCCACAAAGAGAAACCCCACAAGAGTCCAGCAATAATAAAATCTCTGACCCTCAGCGTCTTCGTGGGTCGCCAGGGTGAAATCAGTCCAAAACTTACGCTGGTGAAAATACACCACACGTAAGCCAAAGTAACTTCTGGAATCAAATACAAGTAAGAAATGGTGAACGCTTCATTTGACCCTGGAAAGCCATCCTTGATATGGATCAAAAACAGATAGCCGAGAAATACGAAGGTCACAGTGAGAAAAATCATAACAAATGATCTAACCCACCTTACGGGAATCTTAAGAGACTTTTCCATCGTTCTTTTTGTTTTTGTAATACTCTCGATTCGTAGTAAATATCCACGCAAAAAGCCAAAAGTAAAAAGCGAGTCCACCAACAGATAATCCAAGCATGGCAACTCCAAAAATCTTTTCCGCTAAACCCATATCTTGTCTCATGGGAAATCCTGTAGCAAAATACCACCACGCAAGAATCGTAATCAAGCCACAAAATATCCAAGGGTGGGAACTAATTAAAGCGATGAACTTTTTCATGTTTTCAAGGTTTTGTTTCTGATAACTTTATACCTAAATATACTAAAAATGTTAACTATTTTTATAATTTTCGTGAGAAAATCATTAAAAACCATTATTTTATAATAAGTAAATTTATTTTTTTGTCATAAATATTGACAAAACTTTGATATTTTGTAAAATAGTCTTATGAAATACGAAGCATTTAAAGCTATTGGGCTTGGCGAGAGATCCGCAAAAGTGTACCTGGCGACTGTAGGACTTGGTACAACCTCTGTACAAGAAATCTCTCTGAAAACAGGATTAAAACGTCCAACTGTGTATTTACAGATAGATGATCTTATAAAACACGGACTTATTGAGAAAATAAAAATAGACAAGAAAAACTATTATCGAGGAATTGATCCGAAAATCGTTGAATCAAAGATAAAAAATAATCTATCAAATCTTGAGTCTTTAATACCAGAAATGTTGAGTGTTTACCAAAACACCGTTGGGAAACCCGCTGTTCAAACTCTTCAAGGTCTGGAAGGTGTGAGACAGATTTACGATGAAGTTGCTGAAGCTTCTAGTTTACGTGTCTGGTCAAATGTTGGGAAAATTCAACTGGATTTTTACAAAGAATTTATGAAACTCGCTGAAAAGGTGAAAGAAAATGGTATTGGAGTAAAAGAAATAATTGCTGACACTAAAGAAAACAGAAAATATACAAAATTAATTTCCAAAATTGCTGGACCCACATATCAAGTTAGAACAGCCACATCTGAAGGGATTGAAAACGATACAATAATCTACGGAAACTGTATTGCAATATTTCGTTTACACGAACTGAATATGTTTGTTGTAAAAATAGAAGACAAAACTATAGCTGACAGCATGAGAGCGATTTTTGATATGGCATGGAAATCGACAAAATTTAAATAATAATCAATAAATTTAAAAAAGAAAGCCCGCGCCGACGGCGCGGGCTTTCTCTTTTAAAATTAACCATTCATATGGTCCTTACAAGTCCTCGCAGCTGGATTTGCTTCGAGTCTATCTTCTTCTATCATCTCGCCAGACATTTCACATTTTCCAAAAGTTCCATCTGCTCTTTCTATTTTTCCTAAAGCGTTTGTGACATCTAAATATCTTTTTTCAATCTCGCCTAGAGTGTTTGCTCGAGTCATGAAATCTTCATCGAAATCAGCTGCGTCATTTTTATCTGAAACATCTGCTTCACCTGGTTCTTTTTGATAGGCACCCCAATCTCCCGTCTCAGGATCCATAATACCCAAATCACTCAATTCTTTTTCTAACTTTGCTTTTTCATCTAAAAGCATTCCTTTAATTTATTTATTTCCATATAATATATTTTACCAATTATCTAATACTTTGTGAATTAATTCTTTTTATTATTTCTCTACAGAAGGGCGATGATTTGTCATTAAAATAGTGTTTCTATCTAGATAAATATATGAGAAAACAAGAACACCGTTATCATCATATAAATTATAGGACTCTTTATTAAAGGTCACGCCCGGCTCAAATGTTTTAAGGAAAATATTACCTTCAAAAGACTTTGGATCTATTTGGAAAAGTCTAACAAGGTCGTTAACCATAGAAACCTCCCAATCTTTCATCGCAGAAAAAGATTGATTAAAATCTTTAACTTTTAAAATCAAAAACAGATTTCCCTTATCTTCTTCCTTGTAAGAACCGAGCATGAATTGCCCTGTCAAACTACTGAGCACTGAGTCGGGAATATTTATTCCAAGTTTATTAAAAAATATATTAACGCTTATCAAAGATCGTCCGACAGAAGTCTGGGTTGTGATAAACATGTTTGTTATCGTTTCGTTTTCTGCAAATGAAGCTTCTGCAGTGGAATGTATCGAACTGAAAAATTTCCTCTTGTTAAGTTCGTGATATCTGTTTGTGTTTGGTTTTCTGAATAAATAAGACTTGGTGAACCAATCGGCGCAACCACAGAAACAGGAGCGTCACGATTTATAATAGTGTAAATAAAAATAAGAACACCAGATACGATAAACACAACACCGAGCAAGATAACTATAAGATTTTTTGTACTTGTCGGATCTTTTTTTCTTTATAAGCTTTTCTTCTTTCTTGTTCAGCTAAAGCTATTTTGATAACAGAGCCTTTTTCTCGACGCATTATATCTGCGATGTCAGCCGAGTATGTTCTTATACCGACACCAACTTTTTTTTCATCATCTTTTAAAATAGGAGAAGGTCCCACAGAAGCCGTGGTTTTTTCAAGTTCATTTTTTAAAACATCCCTTTCTTGATCTAAACTCATAAAAATATTTTACCACGCTTTTATTAAAACGAAATGAAAAAGCCCCACCGTTATGCCGGTGAGGCTTTCACAAAGGTGAATGTCTCACTTCTTGCAAACAAGCAAGGTGTAGTTCTTTCCTTTACGGGAATAGGAGAATATCTCTCCTTTGTACCAAGGACACTGAGTCACCTGGTTTACATTGCGAAACAACTTCACTTGGGAATTCTGGATAGTTCCAGGCTCACTAAGAGCACGCTCAGTAACAAGCTCAATTGCTTTCTTCTGGTCTTCGTTCACCACAATGAAGCCGACATGCCGATCCCCCTTGAAAAAGACCTTGTCACCCTGTATTTGGCCGGAGCCGTAATACTTGAGCGCTTTGCTGACAAGAGCGCGTGCTCCAGGATCAGCTTCGAAGGATTGTTGCGCTTGGGCATTATGAATGCCGGACAGTGCAGCAATAGCGAACATCAGCATAGCGAGGATGAGACGGTTGGAAACATCGTTGTTTTTCATGTAAAGGTCAGGTTTGTCTGGTTTCCCAGTGTTGGTGGTTTATGAATTCTGTATACATAATAGCATATTATAATTACACTGTCAATAGTGTATTTATACAACAAAAAGCCTGGTTTTTTCGGCGCCAGGCTTTTTGTTCCTTCCTACCCTTTCGGATTCTTAATAAAATCCTTATCAGCTTCTTTAATAGAAAGTCCTAGTTTACCCATTTCATTTTTTATAATTTTTACCGGAACAATTTGCCCGATTTTCAAGACCTCTTCCACCTTCTCCACTCGGAAAGGTGCGATTTCAGAAATATGAATCATTCCTTCTTGTCCATTCATCATTTTTGCAAACGCCCCGAAATCTTTCAGGCCGACAATCTCCGCACTGGAAGTGTCGCCCACCTTCCATTCGTATGTCATATTTTCGATTATCTTTTTAGCTTCGTCAGCACCACCATCTTTTCCTGTGATAAATACAGTTCCGTCATCTTCTATAGTTATTTCTGTTTTTGTTTTTTCTCGAATTTCGTTTATTGTTTTTCCTCCGCCACCAATAACCATTCCTATTTTATCTGGACTTATTTTTGTCACCACAATTTTCGGTGCAAAAGGAGAAATATCTTTTCTTGGTTCGGCAATTTCTTTTTCAATAACTTCTAGAATTTCTTTTCGAGCTTTTACAGCTTGTGTCATCGCTTCAGATAAAATTTTATGAGAAACTCCGTCAACTTTCACGTCGAGTTGAATCGCAGTCAAACCGTTTTTAGTTCCAGCGACTTTAAAATCCATATCACCGTAATGATCTTCCGGACCTTGAATGTCAGTTAAAACTTTGTAGTTCGCTTCATCTTTATACATGAGTCCCATCGCAATACCTGCAACCGGCGCTTTTATCGGCACACCAGCGTCCATCAGTGCCAAAGTCGAAGCACAAATAGAAGCCTGAGAAGTAGAACCATTTGAAGCCATAGACTCAGACACCAGACGAATAGTGTAAGGGAAATCGAGTTTGCTTGGTAAAACAACCTCAAGAGCTTTCTCCGCCAAAGCTCCGTGACCGACCTCTCTTCTGTTTACAAAACCAGCACGACCCATTTCACCCACAGAAAAAGGTGGGAAATTGTAGTGATGCATAAAGTGCTTGTTTTCTTCGAGCTCCATTCCATCGATAAGCTGTGCGTCTTCTGGTCCACCTAAAGTTAGCGCAGTAAAAACGTGTGTTCCACCTCGATAAAATATCCCTGAGCCGTGAAGAACTTTTGAAAACCCTCCAGCTTGCGCGTACAAGTCTCGCACTTCGTCCATCGCTCGTCCATCTGCTCGCATATTATTCTCCACTGCTTCTGTGTGAATCAGTGCATCGAGTTCTGTCTCGAAAAAGTCCATTTCTTTTTTCAGACTTTCTACTTCTGGCATCGCTTCTTTTAGAAGCTTTTTAAATTCTGCTTTTAGTTCTTCCATTTTTTCTTTTCCTGGAGTGTTTGTCATCGTAGAAGCTTTTAATTTTGGTCGAATTTCTTTTTCAAAAATTTGCAAAGAAGTCTCTGACATTTGAACAGTTTCCAAAACCTTCTTTTCCTTTCCAATATCAGCTCTAATTTCTTTTTGCCAATTTTCAAGTTTCGCTATTTCTGTTTCTGCTTTGGCTAACCCACTCGCGATCACATCTTCTGGTATTTGATACGCCACGGCTTCAATCATGTTTATCTTTTTTATCCTTTCCGCAAACAATCAAGGATCATAATCAAATCCTTCCTCTCGAACTTTTTTCTGTGAAGGATTAAAAATAAATTCTCCTTCTTTTTCAATAAGTCGCACAGCTCCGACAGGTCCAGCCCAAGGAATTTCTGAAACAGTCGATAAAAGCGCAAGCGACGCGCCGTTCACCGCCAAGATTCCCGGATCCACGCTAGATTCATCCATCGCCAAAACCGTAGCGATTATTTGCACACCGTATTCCATTTGTTGATTAGAAAGTGGTCGTAAAGTGTTCTGTCGATAACACGTCCAGCTAAAATATCGCTTCGTCTGTCGGTTTTCCTTCTCGTTTCATAAATCTTCCGCCACCGATTTTACCTGAAGCGTAAAACTTTTCGATATAATCGACAGTTAAATTAAACCAGCTTGTATCTGATTTTTCTTTTGACATCACAGCAGTCACCAAAACACGAGTTTCGCCACAAGACATAATCACAGAATTTGCCTGCTCTACTAAATCAGAAAAAATAGCTGTTATTTTTTTACCACCGATTTCCACACTAATATTCTTTTTTTGTCATTTAATATTTGGTTTCTTTTTCAGGCTTTAGGATTGAAATGCACTCTTATTTTAGACGCCATTCAACTCTACTTCCGCCTGAAAACAAGCAGATTACTCTTTGTAATAATTTTTATATTTACGAAAATAACAAAAAGAAAAGGCCCCACATTCAGACGGATGTCTGGTAAGAACTTGCTCAAGCAGATTGACCGCCTGAGCATTCTTCTTGCCCACATCTTCTGAGTCTCCAGAAACGGTCTGGCAATTACCCATTAGGCACCGCTTAGCCGATCGCGTCTGCGTGAACAATTCTTCCGGTGTTTGGTGCTACCCGTAGGATTTTCACCCACTCCATTTAGTCCGGTTCAAACCCAGAACAACTCAATAAGATATTCCTAACTTAATTATCAGCAGTAAAAGCAGCAACAGCAGCAGCAGCAACACTTACGCGCTCCGGCCTTAAAACAAAGCAACAGCCGACCTCCTACAGATCAGCGATCAACTTGGATTCATATCACACAACGAAATGCAGCATGAATTATCATCGTGAACCGCTCTTCAATGCCTCATCGCTAGATCATCAGGAAATGTACCGCCAGGCAATACTGTGATCAGACCGTTCGAATCCTTGTCGGTTTCAGGGCATACATGGCAAGTCCTGCCCAAGCCAAAGCTATCTGAGAGGCATGCCCTTGCGGGAAAACTCGCCCCAGTCCAACAGATAAATCGATCCGGGTGTATTCTCTGCTGGATGATAATGGCTCTTCGATGCTTCTGTTGAGCGTAGAGTCGGGCTGCAGATTCAATCTCGTAATGAGGAAAAGATACTGTATCTCATCAACCGCTGCTTTGACGGTAGAATAGCTCGTCCGACTCATTGCGAACGATCTTCATCCTTCGGTCTGTGGAGCAAGAAGTCGCCAAAAGGCACATGAAGTTTTCCTGATGCTTCTACGCTAAGTCTGATGATGTGTGACATTTGAACTTTATGTCGGGTTTTATCCCGAACATGGTTTTATTTCAAAAATTTATTACTATAAGTTATTTATAGTTTTTGTCAATAACAACTAAAAACCACCCGTAAAAACATGCGAATGGGCTTTTTTATCAAAATATATGCCTGGTTCCTTTCGGAGTCACTCTAATTCTAGTCGGCACAGCTTTTGGCCTTGATCATTACGTTGTTTTGCTTGGTTTGTTATTTTTGTTTTTGCTCATTTTTCTGTTTCCACTGTTTTCTCGCTGGTCTATAACCTATCAAGATACTTTTCAGGATTTAGGTCTGAAGATCCATAAAATCATTACAAGATTCTATCAATCTTGCAGATGAAGCCGACTTCGCGAACGAAACAACCTCAACTTGAATTCCAGAATGGAGTTTGTAGATAGTTGCACTAGAGGCACGAAATCTCCATCTCCAGAAATAATAATTGCCGCATCTATTTTGGGTGCGAGAGTGATAGCGTCGACAGCTAAGCCGACATCCCAATCACCTTTTTTCGCACCACCCATAAATACTTGTAAGTCTTTTGTTTTTGTTTCTATTCCGTTTTTGTTTAACGCTTCAAAAAATCCCTGTTCATCTCCTGCCTCGCTTGTTATCACATAAGCGATAGACCGGATAAGTTTTCTTCCCGCCAGCGCATCTTCGACTATTTTTGCAAAATTAACTTTGTGTCCGAAAAAGATTTTTGGCACTGTGATAAAGGTTTTGTGTATCGATAAAAACACCAACACGTTGTTCTTTATGTTTTATAATCATATCTGTTTTGCTTTTTAAAAAAGCTTTTTATTAAAATCGTCCAAATTATTAAAAAATATTTTATTACTCGCGCGGACATCTGCAAGTAAGTTCCCTTATATAATAGTATCATCTAAAAACAAAATCCCTTCTTTTTGGGAAGGGATTTTGTTTTTCGTTAGCTGATTTTTAGATCAGCGACAATCTTGTCGTAAGCTACCTTGTCGTTTTTCGCAAGGTATTTTAAATGTTTTCGTCTTTTTGAAACCATCTTGATAAGCCCTCGTCTTGAGTGATTATCTTTTTTATGAGTCTTCAAATGAGATGAAAGTTCTTTAATTGCTTCAGACAGCAAAGCTATTTGAACGTGTGCAGACCCTGTGTCTTTTTCGTTCAAAGCTGACTTTTTGATTATCTTTTGTTTTTTCGCTGTTTTTAACATGGCTCGAATATTACTATATAAAGTTTTATTTCGCAAGAGCCTCGCCTATAGTTTAACCTAAGCCAAACATAAGACAAAGCAAATTTTTAAAATCCCTTATGAAAATGCTTTCTTGCGAAGTTCCCGTATAATAGCATATAAAAATATTGTTTGTCAAGTCATTATTATTTACTTTTGTGGTCCTGCAGCAGGTAATATTTCCCGCCACCCATATTCTAAGGTAAAATATACCCATGGATATTAAAAAGCGAAAACACTTTCTTGAACACTTAGAAATCGAAAAAGGTCGCGCTATAAGGACGATAGAAAACTACGACCACTATATATCTGTTTTCATAAATCAGTCTGGGGCGAAAAAACCAGAGGATATTACCGCGCAAAGCGTGAAAGCTTTTCGCCTTTGGCTAAATAGACAGTCAAATGGTAACAACAGGGCCACAGGTGAGACTGTTTCTCGAAAAACCCAAAACTACTATCTCATTGCTCTTCGGGTGTTTATAAAATTCTTAACTAAGGAAGGATTCAAAACAATGTCTGCCGACCAAATAGAGCTGGCGAAAATCCCAGAAAGACACATAGACATAATAACCACAGAAGAATTAAACAGACTTTTGAAGGCGCCGGACAAAGAAGAAAATGAAGAAGTTAAGTTTCGCGACAAAGCGATCTTGGAAATGCTTTTTTCTACTGGACTTCGTGTATCTGAGCTCTGCTCTCTGACCAACGACATAGACCTTTCACGAGATGAATTTTCTATACGAGGAAAAGGTGGAAAAATCCGTGTTGTATTTTTGTCAGATAAAGCAAAAGATATTTTGAAAAAATATTTAAAAGTTCGAAAAGATATGTCGGAAAATCTTTTTGTAAATGTCTCGAAAAACAAAAATAAAGTTGACCACAACAAAGGTTTAGACAGAAGATCGATAGAGCGGATTGTTAAAAAATACGCGACTATCGCTGGAATAACAAAAAAAGTTACACCGCATGTTATACGACATTGCTTTGCCACAGACTTACTTCAAAACGGCGCAGATATCCGTTCGGTTCAACAACTTTTAGGTCACGCAGATATAAGCACAACTCAAATATATACTCACGTCACAAACAAACACCTTCAAGAAGTTCACAAAAAATTCCACAGTAAAAGAAAAGGCGAATAAAGCAAAAGAAGGGTCGCCCTTGGGCGACCCTTCTAAAAGCAGAGATGTTCACAAAGCAGAAAAGAAGCCTTCGAGAATGCGCTTTATTTCGCCTACTAGCTCTATGGGATACCTTAGTTGGTAGCCCTGATATTCCTCTGGTCGGGCACCCTCTTTGACACTCTGTAGTGCAACCTTTATACGATTGTAACCTTTGGAATTGTGACGACCTGTAGCAAGAGGTGTGAGATGTACATTGGAAAAACTTGCCAACTCTTCCCGCAAATAGGCATCGAGTTTGTGATAATGCCCCTTTAGCACAACAATGAATACGACAACCATTGTTGGAGAGATGATAACCGGCTTTTTTTGTTCCGAAACTAAAGTGCTCATGTCTTAGTGATTTGGTTGTTGTGTACGCGCTCAATAACTTTTATACACCTATAAAAACTTTTTTGCAAATATAAAAATGTTAAAATATTTTCATGATGTCTTACGAAGAAAATAAAAAATATTTTAAAACAGCCTACAAAACAGGTTCTGATATCTGGACTCATAAAAATTATCGTGCAAAAGTTTTTGAATATATTTCATATATCCCAAAAGGTGGTTTTGTTTTAGATCTAGGAAGCGGTCGTGGAGTTTGGCCTTTTATACTCGTCGATTTTGGTTTTAAGGCTATTGGAATAGATTATGTTGCAGAAATGGTCAAAGCAAACAATCAAGAAGTTAAGTTTAAGGGACTTTCAGAAAAAATGCGTTTTGTTGAGGGTGACATATTCGATATTCAATTTGCAGATCAAACTTTCGATGTTGTCACTGATTTTGGATTAGCACAACATTTAAACGATCAAGATTTTCCACAATATCAAAAAGAAGTTGACAGGGTTTTAAAACCCGGTGGACATATTTTAAATGTGTCTCTTTCAAAAAACACAAAAAAGTTTTTGGATTTTTCTCCGGCAAATTCTGAAAGTGGAGAATTCCAAGTAAACGGTGTTCATTATTATTTTTTTACAGACGAAGAGATACTCGATATTTACGGAGAAAATATGAGAGTGATAAACCAAGAACATATTGTACCAGAAAACCATGATGAGATTTTTGTTATCACGCTTTTACAGAAAAACTCTTAATCAAGTTTAAATGAAAAAGGCGCCTCGTTGAGCGCCTTTTCAAGTAGGGGTAACCCTACTGCAGAACCTTCACCAGGATCAGTATCGTGACCAAAATCACAAGACCAATATACGCAGCACCCTCTGTCGTAAGCCAGCATTCTAGCCTGTCTCTCAAGTTGTTCATTGTCGAAAGAATTTAGTTCTTTTTTATCATACAACACAATAAGTTTTTGTAAATAAGTTTAGGTGTTCTGGTTTTTTGATATAATCAAAATATGAAAATAATCTCATGGAATGTAACGAATTCGCGCCAACCACAAGAAAGGTGCTTTCGATGAAATGTTTAAAAAACACAAACCAGACATACTTTGTCTTCAAGAAACAAAAGCGAGTCCAGACCAACTCTCGAAAGAAATTCTAGAACCGAAAGGCTACACCTCTTTTTTCTCAAGTTCAAAAATAAAAAAGGGATACTCAGGTGTCGCGATTTACACAAAAGAAAAACCACAGAAAGTTACATGCGGTATCGATATGCCGGGAGATGACGACGAAGGCCGCACTCTCGTTGCACATTTTAAAGATTTTGTTTTGATAAACACATACTTCCCTAACGGCGGAGGCGGACCCGTACGACTAGCCTACAAACTAGAATTCTACGATGCGTTTTTAAAATTTATAAACAAGCTCAAAAATCTGGAAAGAAAATTATTTTCACAGGAGATGTAAACACAGCACACACAGAAGCAGACTTGGCTCGCCCAAAAGAAAACGAAAGAACACAGGGTTTCTCCCAGAAGAACGCGCTTGGATAGACGAAGTTATAAACGATGGATACGCAGATGTTTTCCGAAGTCTACACCCAAACAAAAAGAAGTTTACACTTATTGGGATCAAAAAACTCGTGCGAGAGAAAGAAATGTCGGCTGGAGAATAGATTATTTCTTCGCCTCCCTTTCTATCTTGCCAAAAATAAAATCTTTCAAAACACACGCGGATTTTCTCGGGTCTGACCATTGCCCTATTGAGATAAATTTATAATAAAATATTTGTATGGAAAAAGAAAATAAAAAAACCGAACACAAATCAGAAAAACAAATTTTTAGCATTATTAAAAGGGTTCAAAGTTTTGAACATGCCGGACGTGGTGTAAAGATTTTTCTTAAAACAACCCACAACGCTTGGATTGAAATAGCTGTTGGTGCATTGGCAATATTTTTAGGATTTGTATTTAAAATTTCAACAATAGAATGGCTTTTTGTAGTTTCCTCTATCGGCGCTGTTTTGACAGCTGAAACCTTCAACACTGCAATAGGGATTTGATATTGATCTAACTTCACCTGAATATCACCTGTTTGCGAAGTATGCAAAAGATGTCGCAGCTGGAGCGGTTCTTATAGTTTCTACTACCGCTTCTATTGTTGGACTTATAATATTTGTGCCGAAATTATTAGTATTTATAGATTTTTAAGTTTTTTAATAAGGAAGACGCGCCTCTGGCGCCGTGCTTCCTATTTTCTTTATAAATATTTACTTGACAAATTCAACTAATATGATATAATACAAATAGAAAAAACCCTGTTCTAACCAAAGAGTAAGCACATGAAAGACAGAAGAAAACCATGGGAAACCAGGAAATGAAGGCGCGGATCAGCAAAATGTTGATGAATGCCGAGAAATACTTCGGCGAAGAATCCAACGAAAGATCTGTCGTTGGGAACATGAGGAAACTCTTCGACAACAAGATCATCCGCCGCATGAACTCTCCTTATGGAGAACACCTCGCAGAACGTTTCGCTCGCATCTTCGTGACAGACGACTTCGAGATGAACAAGTTCATGGCGGAGTGCCTGAAAAAGGCGTTGGATGGATTCTTCAAACCAGAGATCGAGAACGAGGCCATCGGCCAACTCATGAATGCTCTCTACTCTGCTTACGGAGAATGCAGTGAGATCCAAGCCATCATCAACAACATGGCACCTTTCGGATGGACTGCCAAACAAAAGGAAGGAGGCCGCGTAAAGGATCATTCTTGAAGACTCGAACCCCACCAGTACTGGTCGGGGTTCTTCTTTAAATTTTAAAATAAGTTTGACCTAATAAAAAATTTCAGTATTATATGTTTAAACTAGCTCTTTGAGCGCAACACCAAACCAGGCAATATGAAGATTCGCAAGAATACACCACGAACAGTAGTTCCGCATATGGAACTAAACAGCAACATTCTTCAGACTCGTAAAAAAGGCCGGAAGGATGCCAAAATAAGAAAGGCCGTTGTGGCTGACCGCAAGCCCGACGTCACCCATGCAGTACACAAGCATAAAAGAATTTGAAAGCTTAGGTACACCTACGCAACGTACTCTCTTCTGGAAGGAAAAATCGTGGCAGGCTCATCTTCATGCTACGCGGATTCTTGAGGGTTCACCAGCCGGAAACTTGGTGCGACAACACAGTGGAGCTATTCGCTCGCTTTGCAAGAGTAAGTAATCCAGAGAACTTCCATAAAGAGTCTGCGTGATCGTCGAGGCTTTCGGAAAAGTTTCTACCGACAACACCCGGATGGCGTTTGAAATGATGAGAGCATTTGAGGTGTCGCGCATGAGGTACCGTAAAACCAAGAGGAGTGGAAATATCGACGAGTTCGGACAAGTTGGTGTCATACACACCATAGCAGACGAGCTCGAGGTTTCTTACGGACTATGGAATAAAGTTGCCGCATAGGCACCGACGAAATCGAAACGCCCGGACCTTTCGGTCCGGGCGTTCTTTTTATTTTAAATTGACAAAAAATATTTTTAATGTATTGTTGTGCTAGAAACAACAAAACGTACACAGATGCGCGAAAAAAGAAAATAAGAGCCGCGCTGCTTATTGATGGTACATATTTCTATATCATCAACAACTATTATGGCAGTGTAAGTGACACAAAGAAGTTTTGAAATACCCTTGCTAATCCAGTACTTCCAAAGGTTATTGCCAAAGCCTTAAAAGAAAAGGTTGACGATATAGAATTCTTACACGGGCATCTCTATATCGGAGTTCGGGACTCAGAAATTAACCGTTTCCAATCAGAAGAGATGGTTGAGTATGGTGACGCTGGTATTGTCACACACGTGTCACCACTAATAACACATCCCGATGGTAAGAGTCGAGAGAAAGGTGTAGACACTTCTCTAGTAGCAGATGGGACCGAGTGGATAAGCCGTGATGAAATAGATGTTCTGGTTCTGATAGCAGGTGATGCGGATTTTATTCCACTAGTACGCAAAAGTAAGAAATTCAAAAAGAATATCTTTCTTTTCTACTGGAACATCAATCTGGGTAAGGATTACAAGGAGGACATCTCAACCAGTGGCAAACTAGTCGAAGAGCTTGAGATGACACCAGAACAAAATGTGTAAGCCTGGCGATAAACATGGAGAAGGTTATCGAGAAAAGAAACCCAATATTTTCAAGCAAGGGCTTGGATTTGTCCACAAGGGGACAATCTTGGGAAAGCGAGGTTCTCAGATCCTAATCAGACCTTCATCTTATGGAGACACAAAGGAGTACACAGAAAAAGAAGGAGAAGGTTTTACTGTGGGTCAATCAGTGCAGTATAGGATTGAAGAAGGAGAGATTTTCGACCTCAAACCAGTATAACTATGAGATCGTCTGCGCCTGCAAGAGCAGATCAAAGCCCCGAACGCGGAAGCGTTCGGGGCTTTTTAGCATCTTATTTCACTTTATAACTCTTTCTTATCTTTCCTATCTCTTCATCTTCAGCTTCATCTTTCGCATCCTTCCCTGCTTCGCCGAGTTTTTTTAATTCATCTTCTGGTAGTGAGAAAAGTTCTTTTGATTTATTTTCCAAATATTCTTCTGTGTTTTTTGTCGGATCATCTAAAACCTCTTCTAAAAGTGTGTGTAGAACCAACCCATTTCCCTACCTGGTTTGTATCCCATTTCCACAAATCTATCTCCGTTTATCTTAAGCATTCCTACAGACACTGGGTCACGCATAACCTCCTCTATCATTGACTCATATTTTCGAAGTCGATATGGCTCTTCTTTGGTCGCCCCCATTCCGATACGGTCACATATTCTAAGATCCACTAAATCCCAAACATTCTCCTTCCCTACCCGAGCGATAAGTCTTCGCACAGCAGAATGAGTTATCGCGTCTGGATCAGCAAAAAACATGTGGTGTCTGACAAGCTTAGTAACTTTTTCTAAAAGTTCGTTTGGAAGTCTTAGTCTTTCGCAAATCTTTTTCGTCATCTTAGCACCCACGACTTCATGCCCATAAAAAGTATAGTCGTTTTTTTCTTTTGACCAGTCTCGTGTCGCTGGTTTACCCACGTCGTGTAAAAGTCCAGCAAGTCTTATGTGTAAAGGCCAATCCTTGTCTACGGCGTGTTGCATAGTCCGTAAGTTATGCTCCCAAACATCATAAATATGACTTCCGTTTTGCTCGCATCCAATCCCCACTTCCAGTTCTGGAACTATGTATTTTAAAATTCCAAGCTTTTCTGAAAGTAAAATTCCCGTCATTGCTTCTGAAGACATTAATATTTTTAGAAATTCATCTCTGATTCTTTCCGCGGAAATATTTTCAAGCAAATCAACATTTTCCATCATTGCATTCATTGTTTCATGAGAAATAGCGAAACCATGCTGAGAAGCAAATCTCACCGCACGCAAAATACGCAAAGCATCTTCCTTAAATCTTTCATCTGGGTTTCCCACAGCAACTATCATTTTATCTTTAATAGCTTTTTGTCCTTCGTATAAATCAATTAGCTCTTCTTTGGAAACAGAGTACGCGATAGCGTTCATTGTAAAATCACGTCTTTTTAAATCATCTTCTATTTTATCGCTGAATTTAACTTCATCTGGGTGGCGATTGTTTGTATAGTTTCCTTCTATTCTATACGGAGTAACTTCCACGACTTTTAGTTTTTCATCTTCGGTTTCTTCGTTTTTAACCCCGACTGTTCCAAAATCGTTTTCATAAAAAGAATCCGGAAAAATTCCTTGGATTTGTTCTGGTGTGGCGTTTGTGGTAACATCCCAATCTTTCGGCGACTTCCCTATCAAAAGATCTCGGACGCATCCACCAACGATAAAAGCCTCGAATCCTGCTTTTTCAAGATTTTGTGTAACCTTTTTTATTTCTTCTGGGATTTCGAAGGTTTGTTTCATAAGAAACATTTTATAGCAATTTATGGCTTTTTGCTATTTATTTTTATTTTTCTTCGTGTATAATGACAAAATCCAGCACCCGTGGTGAAATGGATATCACAACGGTCTTCGGAACCGTTATTGCAGGTTCGAGTCCTGCCGGGTGCACAAGAAAACATTTATTTATTAAGTGTTTTTAAAATACAAGAGCGGCTATGGTTTAGTGGTAAAATACGTCCTTGCCAAGGATGAGTCGGGAGTTCGATTCTCCCTAGCCGCACATAAATATAAAAACGCCTAGTAAGGGCGTTTTTATATTGTCGTTTATAATATATTTTTGTCCTTTATATAAGGACATTGTGAATTTATTAACAAATGTCTCTTTGTTTTTACCAGTTTGTTTTGTTGATAAATAAGGGTTACAAACAAAAGTACTGTGGATAACCCTGTTGGTATTGTTGGTAACTATTGAAGTTTTGTCTTTTTAAGCCAATAATTTACAAATATATTTTTAAAAAACGTTGTAAAATAAGGGTTTTATATGATTAAAATATCAAAGTGTTTCACGTGAAACGATTTATACACTTGTTTCACCTGAAACATCGCAAATGGCCCTGTTTTTATAGTAAAATGTTACATGTGAAAACATTTACTTCAAAAACCCAGAAAATAGGGGAGATTGGCGAAAATTTAGCCTGCAAAAAAATTATAAAGCTCGGTTATACTATTTTAGAAAGAAATTACACTAAACAGGGCGGAGAAATAGATATTGTGGCAAAAAAGAATAAAAAGCTATATTTTATTGAAGTTAAGGCTGTTTCATGTGAAAACCTGGAAAATGTTACACGTGGAACTTATTCAGGATATAAACCAGAAGAAAACCTTAGTTTTCAAAAGTTTCTTAAAATAGCTAGAACTATTGATCTTTATCTTATTGAAAAGAACGTTTCACCTGAAACACCTTGGCAGATAGATTTGGCTTGTGTTTATGTTGATTTGACTAAGAAACAGGGGAGAGTGGAGATTTTGGAGAATATTATTGTTTGATATAAAAAACAAAAATGTGTCCTAACTAAAAAAACAAACCTAGGGTATGAAGCGCTCTTTTTGTTGTATTAAATATAAAGTGTGGTAATATAGCTCTTATCACCAAGTAAGGATAATTGTATTACTGGTCGGGATGTGGTGTAACGGCTAACATTCTCGTTTTGGGTACGAGCGACTCCGGGTTCGAATCCCGGCATCCCGACCAGCAATATAATTAAAGTGATTGAGAATATTTAAAATATTTGATATTGTTGTTTAGTGATTTGCGGGTATGGTTTAGTGGTAGAATATCTGCCTTCCAAGCAGAGGACGGGAGTTCGATTCTCCCTACCCGCACAGAAAAGTAAAAAGTCGCCATTTTGGGCGACTTTTTACTTTTTAAATTTGTTATAATTTAAAGATGAGAAAAGAAAATATTATAAATAAAACTGTTAATTTTGTTAGAAAAAAACTGAAAAAAGCAGAAAGTGGACATGATTGGTGGCATGTATATAGGGTTTGGAATAATTCAAAAAAAAAATACTGAAAAATACACCGAAAGCTGATAGGTTAGTTGTTGAACTTGGCGCATTATTACATGACATAGCAGACTCTAAATTTAATAATGGCGATGAAAATATTGGGCCTAGAACAGCAAGGAAATTTCTGTTAAGTTTAAAAATAAAGAAAGATATCATAGATCATGTTGAAAATATCGTTAAAAATATATCTTTTAAAGAATCTTTAGCTGACACAAAATCTTTTAAGTCACTAGAGCTGTCTATTGTTCAAGACGCAGACAGGTTAGATGCCCTGGGTGCAATAGGAGTAGCAAGGGCTTTTAATTATGGCGGATATATGAACAGGTTATTGTATTCACCTGAAATAAAGCCTAGATTAAATATGACAAAACTAGAATATAAATCTCATAAAGGAACAACTATTAATCATTTTTATGAGAAGCTGCTCACTTTAAAAGATTTAATGAATACTAAAGAAGGGAAGAGGATTGCAAAACAAAGACATAAGTTTTTAGAAGATTATTTAAGTCATTTTTATTCTGAATGGAATGGTAACTAATAACAAAAGAAAAACCCGGCACACACCGGGTTTTTCTTTATTTCTTGATCTTCTTTATATTAGATAATCTTTTCGAAAAGACTATTTTATCTACTATTTTACAGCGTCCTTAAGAGCTTTTGCTGCTCTAAATTTAGGAACTCTTTGTGCTGCAACCTTTACAGCTTCTCCTGTTCTTGGGTTTCGCGCTGTTCTAGCTGCTCTCATTTTAGCTGAGAAGATACCGAATCCTGAGATTGATACTTCGTCACCTTTCTTAAGAGTTTTTACAATAGTGTCAAAAATACCGTCTACAACTTGTTCTGCTTGAGTTTTTGTTCCTCCAAGCATTTCGTGTACTGCTTCAACAAGTGATGCTTTATTCATACTTTAATTTAATCTAAATTAATAATGACCATCCATCTTACCGCCACAAGCGGTGACAAAAGCCTGCCTATATTATATATCAATGAAAAAACCTTGCAATAGCTTAAAAATAAAGGCTGTGGGGAACAGAATAAAAGGACCGCCAGCGCAAGCTGGCGGTCCTTTTATTCTTAAACCTTTTTTATCTTTAATTTTAGCTAAAATCTATCTAGCAAAGTTTATTATTCTATTCTCCCGAATAACCACAACCTTGATTTCACCTGGATATTTCAGCTCGCTTTCGATTTTCATAGCAATATCTCGAGATAAGTCTTTTGCTGCAATATCTGTTATGTTTTCTGGATTTACAAACACTCTAACTTCTCGTCCAGCTGCGATAGCATAAGCTTTGTCCACACCATCAAATCCAGTTACGAGAGATTCTAACTCTGTTAGGCGTTTTATATAGTTTTCAGCAGAATCACTTCGTGCACCCGGTCTTCCACCAGATATAGCATCGGCTGTCTGCACAATATGAGCTTCTATTGTTTCATAAGGGAATTCTTCGTGGTGAGATTTCATCGCATCTATTATTTTCTGGTCTGTTCCAAATTTTTGTAGAATTCGCATTCCGATCTCAACGTGAGTTCCTTGAACTTCATGAGTAAGAGCCTTTCCAATGTCGTGCACAAGAGCACCTGCTTTCGCCACAGCGACGTCAGCACCAAGCTCTTCTGCAAGTATTCCTGCCACGTGCGCCATCTCCACAGAGTGAGCTAGGACGTTTTGTCCGTAGCTTGTTCGGAAGTGAAGTCTTCCGACGATAGCCTACCACGCGAGGGTCCAGATTAAAGATTCCACACTCATAAACAGCTTCTTCTCCTTTTTGTTTAATTATTTTGTTTATGTCTTCTTGTGCTTTTTGCAACCATCTCTTCGATTTTTGCTGGTTGGATTCTTCCGTCGATGATTAGGTTTTCCAACCATAACCTGAGCGACTTGTCTTCTAACCGGGTCAAAAGACAGAAACTATTATAGAACCTGGTGTCATCCACAATAAGTTCTACACCAGAAGATCTTTCAAAAGCTCTTATGTTTCTTCCTTCTTTTCCGATAATCTTTCCTTTTATATCTTCTGAAGGAATGTTTACTGTTGTCGCCATCATCTCAGAAACACTATCGTTTGCGATTCTTTGAATCGATGTCGCTAAAATGTCTTTTGCACGTCGTTCGAGTTTTTCTCCGGCTGTGTTTTCAAGTTTTTTGAATTCTAACCAAGAAATCTTCTTCGTATTTTTCTTCGATTTGTTTAATGAGTTTTTCTCTTGCTTCTTCTTCTGAAAGTCTGGAAACTTCTTCCAATTTCTTTTGTTGTTTCGTTTCTTTTATTTTCTATTTCTTCTTTAATTTTCTGAACTTCTTCGATTTTTAGTTTTATCTTTTCTGTTTCTTTTGTTAATTCTTCTTCTTTCTTTAGAAGGGAATCGTCTTTTTTGTTTAATCTCTCTTCGGCTTTTCTTAATTCATCTTCTCTTTGTTTTTCTTCTTGTTCTAATTCTTTTAATCTCTCTTCGGCTTTTTCGTTTGCTTCACTGATTATCTTTTGTGCGTCTTCTTTGGCTTCTATCATCTTTTGCTTGATTTCAAGCTCAACACCTCCTTTTTTACCCAAAGATATCGCAATTCTTAAAAAATAACCGACGGCTCCTCCGACAAGCAGGGAAGCTATGAAGATTATTATGTTTACTGTACTCATAAGCGATTTTGTCGCTCTAAAAACTTACCTAGAAAAGGCTTTGATGTTTATTAAATAGTCTTACTTCTTGAAAAATTTTATAAAACATACGGAAATTCTGGTTTTTTCTGGAATAAATCTTAGATTGACCTTGTTTAAATTATTAATCGGTAACTTCAATATACCAGAGAAAAATGCTTGTGTCTAATAAAACAAAAGGGCCGCCAGCGAAGCTGGCGTGCCCTTTGTTTTATCTTTTACCACACAAAACTCACAACAACATGTCTGTCTTTCCCAAATCCAGATGATTCTGAAGTAAGATCTGAGTGTTTTGAAACATATTCGTGGATAATTCTTCTTTCGAATGAATTCATCGGCTCTAGCTCTATCTTGCTTTTGAAAAACCTTGCTCTCTCTGACATCATATGCGCGATGGTTTTTATTTTATCAACTTTAGCTTTTTGGTAGTTATTTATATCTAAAGTTACGTGAGGAGTTTTATCTTTATACTTTTTATCAAGAAACCTTTTTATTAAATAATTTAAACTATGGATTGTTTCACCATCTTTTCCGATTAGAAAATTTGAATCTTTGCTTTGGACAGAAAACCAAAAAGATCCAGAATCCATATCAAGCTCACTAGAAACCTCACTAAAATCAAACCCTGTTTTTCCTAAAAATTCTTGTATTATGTTTTTTGATTTCTGTTTCCATAAAGCTTTATATTATTTATTGATAATTTCAGCTTCGATTACTTCCTTTTTCTTCGCCATTTTTTTGTTTATCACAATCTCTTGAACTGTTGTAAAAATATTGTTTACAGACCAGTATAGCGCTATTGCTCCAGATATTTGGTATGAGATAAATCCCACAAACACAGGCATTATTAATCGCATTTGTTTGCTCATCATTCCAGAAATATTAGCTTGCATTGATCCGTCGTTTTTAACTTGAGGATTTCTTTTCACCGCCAAATCTATTTGGAAGAATTGTGTAATTCCGCCAGCACTGCAAGGAAAAGGTTTTTTACTGAAGGTCGAAAACTCCCAAGAAATTTATATTCACCGATTCTGGTGATTTTACAAAAGAATAAAGATGTTCAGCAGAAGAAAAATCAAAGCCGTTTAAGAAAACTCGGTAAAGAGCGAAAATAATAGGGAGCTGAATAAGAATTGGCAAACATCCAGAAAGTGGATTTATCTTTTCTTGTTTGTATAATTCAAGGTTTTTGCAGCTTGTTCTTGTTTGTCTGTGTATTTTTCTTTGATTTCGTTTATCTTTGGTTCGATTTGTTTTAATTTTATCTGACTAACAATAGCCTTTCGATGAAGAGGGAGAAGAATAAATTTAATAATAAGAGTAAGTAAAATAATAGCCAGACCGATATCTCCACCAGGGATAATATCCACAAGGAAAACAAGGGCGTTATATATTGGTTCGTAAAAAATCTTAGTAAACATTTCTTGATTTTAACGCAAAAAGGGGATTTTCAAAGTTTTTGGAAAGTTTTGAATAAAAGTTTTTTATCCTTACTTTTTTCATGATAAAAAAGTAATAAAAACTCTAGACCCATCTTTCATGTCTAAAATCTCTCTAGTTTCAGCTAAAAAACTTGCAAACTCAAAAATACTAGAAGTGTCTGTACACTTCTAGTATTTTCTTAACAGTGCTAGTTTTTAAGGCAAACTAGAGAGATTTCTTAACGACATTCTCAGATAGGGTCGGGGGTGGCTAACTAAAGCAAATTAAATAAATTTCTTTACGATATATTTTAAGCGTCAGAAGATGCTGATTTTAAGGACAAAATCTATTGTTTTCTTAACGATGTTCTCGTGTAGGGTCAAAGGTGAATATTTATAATACATTGACAAAATTATTGTATGTGATATAATCTACATGTAAATTGCACTTTCACCCTCTTTGCAAAGCAAAGATAAAAAACATACCATGAAAAAGATTTTGGTAACCCTGCTTCGAGCCGTGTTTGGCTTAACTCTGATCGCAGCTATGGTTTTTGGTCTAATTTTTGGTCTAAACTTTTACGCTGATTGGCTAGATACCAACGCAGACAAGGACTTTGCTGCTGGATATTTCATCTTCGTTACCCTCTTGGGAACCGCACTCATTTCCTTAGTAGTGAGGCGTGTGGTAAAGAGTATGTCTGCGTCTATTGACGGAGGTTGAAATACTTCATTCGTCGTAACACATAATTAAGAGGCCGTCCGGCAATCGGGCGGCTTTCTTGTTTTATGGGTTGGTTAAATAGAAAAATCCCTTGCGGGATTTTTCGCTAAAAACTATAAACTATTCCGGAACATTATCAACCCCAGAACCGCCCCATGGGTGACATCTTGAGATTCGACGAACAGAAAGCCCAAAACCCTTTAAAAATCCGTGTTTTTGGAATGCTTCCATAGAATAATGTGAACATGTCGGATAAAACCGGCATCTGACACCCAAAAGATAGAAAATAGGGGATATTAGCTTTTGATAAAGCCATATTAAAGCCATAAATAAGTATTTCATCCTTAAATTATACCAAAAGTCCTGATTTCTTAAGTAAATCGATAGTTTCTTGCTTTATTTGATCAAAAGTTCGGTCTAAGGCACCTGGTTTTATATAAAAAACTACAAAAAACCCTTGTTTTATAGCGTTTTTGTTGTTATTTAACACAGAATTTACTCTTCTTTTTACCAAGTTCCTTTTTGGAGAGATTTTTGAAACCTTTTTTGAAACAACTGTCGCAAAAAGGCTTATTTTTTGGTTATTTTTAAGATATTTAATAGACAAAAACGGGGAAGACAGACCTTTCCCGTTTTTGTTAATTTCCTCAAAAAAACCTTTAGATATCCTATTTTGTTTAGGAATCGCCATACAATACTAGCGAGGTTTAGATACAGTCAATTTAGCTCGCCCTTTTCTTCGGCGATTTGCTAGGATTTTCTTTCCGCTTGTTGTAGCAGTTCTTGCAAGAAATCCGTGAGTTCGAGCTCTTTTTTTCTTTTTTGGACTATATGTAAATGACATAAGTAGGAGGATTATATACTAGACATAAAAATAAATCAATGGTTATTACTTAATAAATTTTTAAAAACTTTTTTGTTTTATATAATGTAGTTATCCACAGTTTATAAACAAATTCGTAGAAAAAATTCTTTTCATAAAAAGTTTATAATACATCTAACTTACTTTAGCTTTAAATTTTAAAATTATGATTGATAACAAACAAATCTGGGAGAGTTGTTTAAATGAGATTGAAAACAATCTTTCTAGAGCAAATTTTGTTACTTGGTTTAAAAATACAAGGCTTGCAAAACAAGAAAATGGCACGGCTTATATTGGTGTCCCGAATGAATTCGTAAAAGATTGGTTAAAGAATAAACATGAGAAACTTATTTTAAAAGTTTTGATGAATTACTCAAACAACATTAGAAATGTTGAGTTTAATATTTATAAACATAATCCAAACAAAAAAGAAGGAGAGCTTGGAAACTCTCAAAACATCATAATTAACAACGAATTACCGTTAAACAATCTATATATAGATAAAAGAGATAATCTAAACCCAAGATATGTTTTTAATACTTTTGTTGTTGGTTCCTTTAACGAACTGGCTTTTGCTGCGGCTCAAGCTATTATCAAAAACCCTGGAAAATCTTACAATCCTTTTTTTGTTTATGGGCCGACAGGTCTTGGAAAAACACACTTAATCCAAGCAATAGGGAACTCTATAAAAGAAAAATTTCCAGGAAAAACTGTTCATTATATTCCGCTTGAGAAGTTTGCTGTGGATTATGTAAACTCTCTTAGAAACAACAAACCAAACGAATTTAAACAAAAATATCGCCAATATGACGTTTTGATAATGGACGACGTTCAGTTTATATCAAATAAAGAAAAGACACAGGAAGAGCTTTTTCACTTATTTAACAGCCTTTATGAAAATAATAAGCAAATCGTGTTTTCATCTGATAAACACCCAAACTATATACCGGGACTCGAAGACAGACTTCGTTCAAGATTTGGATCTGGAATGATTGTGGATGTTACAGAACCAGAAGCAGAATCAAAAATAGCTATCATAAAATCCAAGCTAGAAGAAAATGGAATAGATTTAGCTGATGATATTATTGAATATATTGCTCTTTCTATAAGTGGAAGTATTCGAGAACTTGAAGGAACTTTAAACACCATAATCTGTCAAATTCAGTTTAAAAAACGTGATTTAACCTTGCTTGAGGTCAAAAAACTCATAAAAAACAATATAAAACCAAAGAAAAGTGTTTCTGTTCAAAATATTGTTAAGACAATAAGTGATTTTTATGATATTTCCGAAGATAGTGTTTATGAAAAAACACGAAGAAAAGAAATAGTAAAAGCAAGACAAATCATAATGTACATTCTTCGAGAAGATTTTAGTGTCTCTTATCCTTTAATAGGACAAAAACTAGGTGGAAAAGACCACACAACAGTAATTCACTCATGTTTAAAGATTAAAAATGACCTAAAGGAAGATCCGAAACTTGTAGAAGAAATAGAACAAATAAGAATAATGTTTAATTAAACATGTTGGTAAGTATGTTAATAACCACTTGGTTTTGTTTATAACTTTCCGGGGATAAAATAGATTTGTAAACAGAAAATATTAAACTTTGGTTTTTACTAGAAGTTTTAAATCTTTTTAAGAAAGATATTCACAAAAGAAAAAGTTCTTCTTAGGTTTAAATTAAAAAAGATATTGAACTTATCCACATTACCAACAGGGTTAATAAATATAGTCTTTTATAAATAAAGTTTTATACATTTAATATAACTAATATGAAATTAGAATGTGCTGCAGATAAAATAAAAGAAGCTGTTTCTCAAGTAGAAAAGATAGTAAGTAAAAATTCTACTTTAGAAGTTCTTAATTCTGTCCTTTTGACCGCGGAAGGAAAGTCTTTGATTTTAAAAGCCACAAACCTAAGTCTTGGTATTGAAATAGAGATTCCTGCAAATATCGAAAAAGAAGGTGAGATCGCTATTTTAGGTCATGTTTTAAATAATACTGTTTTAAATTTAGGAAATGAAAAAATTATTAAACTAGAACAAAAAGAAAATAATTTAGTTATCTCAAATAAAAATAGTTCAGTACTTCTTAAATCAGTTCCTAAGGAAGATTTTCCTACATTACCAGTGGTTGATGGCAATAGCTTTGAAATCTCCTCTAAAGAGCTTATAGAGGGTATCAAGGCTGTCTTCTACAGTTCGTCCGTGTCGGATATTAAACCAGAAATCTCAAGTGTGTTTTTATATACAAATGAAGACAAGATTTATTTCGTAGCCACAGATTCATTTAGACTTGCAGAAAAAACAATAAAAAACAAAAACGACGCTGATATTTCAACACTTCTAATACCTTATAAAAATATTGTAGAAATATTAAAAGTAATAGCCGGTTTAAGTGTCGATATGAAGGTTGTTTATAATAAAAACCAAATATCCTTTAGTTCTTCTGGTTTTTTCTTAACCTCAAGACTTGTGGATGGTGTTTTTCCAGACTACAAACAAATAATTCCCAAAGAATATGAGACAACTGTTATTGTTCTTAAGAATGATATTCAAAACGCACTAAGACTTTCAAATGTCTTTTCAGATAAATTTAATCAAATAACAATTTCAATAAAACCAGACGAAAAAATATTTGAAATATTCTCAGAAAATAAAGATGTTGGTGAAAATAACACAAAACTAGAAGGATCTCTGAAAGGTAAAGAAGTAAAAATGAATATAAATTTGAAATATTTGTTAGATTGTTTCCAATCTATTGACGATGATTCTATTACTTTAAACTTCAACGGACCAAACAGACCTTTAATAATAAAAGGCAACAGCGAGAGAGATTTTCAGTATCTGATAATGCCAATGAATAGATAATATGAATGATATTAAAAACCTTCTTTCAAGGTTCGGAAATATTCTAGATAAAAGTTCTGTTGAGAAAGATGTGGTGGTTAAGGTTTTTGAAAGAATTTTAAATATTAAAATTAAAAGGGAGGATGTCTCTTTTAAAAACGATAAGCTTTTTATAAAATCAGATTCTTATTTAAAAACCGAAATAAAAATAAATAAAGAATCTCTTCTAAAAGAAATCAAAAAACAAGGAATAGAAAAAGTAATAAAAGATATAAATTAAAAACCCCTTGTCGGGGTTTTTAATTTATATCTTTTATTTTAATTATTCCCAAAATATAAACACTAATGAGATTATTCCCAATATTAATCCAATCAGCTGAATTGTTGCTATATTTTCCTTATAAAAAATAACACCAATAATCACAGCTAAAACAGCAGACAATATTGAAAACAAAACCGCACCCTTTCCTAAACCAGCTCCATTTTTAAGTGAAATTAGCCAAAATGTGTTTGCTAGAAGATATGTAAACAAAGCTAACCCAGCCATCCACCAACCACCGCGAAGTTGCCATGTTTTGGAAACAATATCAGCCACAGCTTCTAAAATAACTAAAACAAACAAAGGTATTATCCAAGCCATATTATATATTCACAGAAAAGCTAACACTCGCTTCAGATTTGTTGAAGACCTCGTCTCGAATTATTACTCTTAGTTCGTTTACTTCCTGTATGTTTTCTACAGAAGAAGGTGTGAAAGAAAAGTTAAACGGTAAGTTTTTTGTATTTCCAAGATATGTGTTGTTTACAAATATATCAAACGACTCAACAGGATATTCTGTATCGTAATCGAGTTGGATAAATATCGGCTCGTCTGCTGGGTAAACCTCTGATCTTGTTGGGTGTTCGATTGTTATTTCTGGTTTATTTTGTTCTGTGTGAATGTTGTCGTAACTTGTCGGAATATCATCTTCTCTTACTGGATTAAATCTGCTCTTGTTTAGATTCCACCAATTTTGAACAGCGTATTCCCAGTTTTCGTATTGTCTTCCTCCTGGATTTTCTGGGTTTGGGCCGGTTGGATCTACTCGGTCTATCCAATGTAATTCATTGTGAACATCTGTTACCGTTATTTCTTTAAGAGTTTCTTCTGGTGTGAATTCTGTTGCAAGTTTTCCAGAAATAGAATCAATCAAAACACTTTCTCCACCAAGCCAATTTCCACGAAGAAGAGGTTTAAGTTCTAGTGAATCGTTTATAAAAGGTGGAGTGAAACTTTCTCGCGAAACTTTTGTAAGAGCAAAATCCATAAACTCTCTCCAAAGCCTTCCTGAAATAGCCGAACCTTTTTTCATCGGAGTGTTATCGTTGTTTCCAGACCAAACACCCACAGCAAGATTTGGTGCGTATCCCATCATCCATGCGTCTTTGTTGTTGTTTGTTGTTCCTGTTTTACCAGCCACATCTCTTTCTCCAAAATATATGAAAGAGTTTGCTCCATAAAGTGGAGTTCTTGCCACGTTGTCTGAAAGCATATCAGAAATAATTCTAGCCGAGTTCGCGTCTATTACTGTCTGGCCTCTGTCTTCTTTATGTTCTTCTAGTATGTTTCCGTTTGAATCCTCAACTCTTAAAATAGAAACAGGTTCGTGTCGCACACCTTCTGTCGCGAACACACCATAAGCAGAAGTCATATCAAGAAGGCTAACCTCTCCACCTCCCAAAACAAGAGTTAGTCCGTATTGGTTTGCGTCTTTTAGGGTTTTAATACCCATGTTTTTTGCTGTTTTTAGTGCGTCGTTTATCGTTACTAGGTAAAGAAGTTTAACAGCTGGAACGTTTCGAGATTCTCCAAGCGCTTGTCTTAAGGTAATTGGTCCCTTGTAAATATCATCGTAGTTTGAAGGGCTGTAACAATTAGATTGACTTCCGCTCGTGGCAAAACCTTGAGGACTACAAGTTGTTTGGAATTCTGTTTTTGTGTCAAACAAAACAGAATTCGGGGTGAAACCTTTCATCATCGCTGTTACATAAATAAACGGCTTGAAAGAAGATCCTGGTTGTCTTTGTGCTGTTGCTATATTGTATTTTCCATCTATCTCTTCATCGAAATAGTTTCTTGATCCAACCATTGTCAAAATCTCTCCAGTGTTTGGGTCTATCGCCACAAGTCCGGCATTTGAAGCATTGTAAAGTTCTTCATTTTCTTTTGCGTGTTTATAAACAACCTCTTCAGCTTTTTGGTGCATTTCATAGTTTAGAGTTGTTACAACTTTCAAACCTCCCGATTCCACCACATCAGCGCCGTATTTTTGCTCTAAGTATTCTCTAATATAGAAAACAAAATGAGGGGCTTTTATACTAAATCGGCTTTGCGGTAGAAATTCCACTTCTTCAGCTTTTGCTTCTGTGTATTGTTCTTCTGTTATTCTTCCTTGGTTAAACATCTCAGAAAGAACAAGATTTTTTCTGGCGTCTGTGAGTTCTTTGTTTTTTCCGTAAGGTGAATAGTAAGTCGGCGCTTTTGGAATCGCGGCCAAATACGCAGCTTCTGCAAGGGTTAAATCGATAGGGTTTTTGCTGAAGAAGTAATTCGCAGCTTCTTTTACACCGTAAATATTTCCACCATAAGGGATTTCGTTTAGATATGTCGCCAAAATATCTTCTTTAGACATTTCTTTTTCAAGCTTTAAAGCCAAAAACCATTCCTTTAGTTTTCTAGAAATTCTTTTTTCGTTTGTTAGAAGTGAGTTTTTTACGACTTGCTGTGTGATTGTCGATCCTCCCTGAGAGAAGCTTCCTGATTTTAGGTTTACGAAAATAGCTCGGATGAAAGCTTTTGGTTGAACTCCTTTGTGTTTATAAAAATCCTTGTCTTCGATAGCGAGAGTCGCTTCTTTTATGTTGTCGCCCATGTCTTCAAAAGGTATTATTGTTCTTTTTATATCTTGGTGAATGTCAAACAAAACTTCTTCTTCCGTTCGGTCGTATATTTTTGTTGATCTTACTACCCTTCTTTCATCGAAAGATTTAAAATCCGGAACACGAAGAGTCGCGACCCAGATAATAGAAACGCCGACAGCAAAAACTCCCAAAACCAAAAACACCAAACCTGCGTTTAAAAAGTGGTGTTTTTTAAACTTTAAATTCTTAATTTTAATATTCTTTATTCCCTTCGCCTTGTTCTTTATTTTATTTTTTAGTTTTTTTATCATTACTCAAATATTATCAGTAAAATAGAAATTCTCCATCTCTTCTGAAGACGAAATGGTGGAAATTATATTACTCACGATTTGGTTTTTAGCAAGAATTTACCAAAACAGCACAAAATGCTAAAATCACAACATGGCAAAAATAATTACAGATTCTAAAAAGATTGAAGAACTTTTAACTCGCGGTGTCGAAGAGGTTATTGAAAAAGCAAATCTAAAGAAAAAACTCCTTAGCGGAAAACAACTTAGAATAAAACTCGGCATTGATCCGACAAGTCCAAATATTCACCTAGGAAGATCTATTCCTCTTTTAAAACTTCGTGATTTTCAAAACCTCGGACACAAGGCCATCTTTATTGTTGGTGACGCGACCGGGATTGTTGGAGATACATCTGATAAAACCTCTGAAAGACCAATGCTCACAGATAAAGAAATAAAAGCAAATTTAAAAAATTATAAAAAACAAGTCGGTAAAATTATTGATTTAAAAAAATGCGAATTCCACCAAAACAGTAGTTGGCTTAAAAAACTCGGCTACAAAGAAGTGGGAGAACATGCAAATATCTTTTCTATAAATCAATTCATCTCTCGTGAAAATATTGCAAAAAGACTAAAGGAAGGAAAACGTGTTTCTTTGCGGGAAGTTCTGTATCCACTTATGCAAGGCTATGATTCTGTGGCTGTAAAAGCTGATGTTGAACTTGGTGGAACAGATCAAAAGTTCAACCTTTTGGCTGGGCGTGATATGCAAAAAGAGTTTAAACAAGAGCCTCAAGACATAATGATGACAAATATAATAAACGGATTAGACGGAAGAAAAATGAGTTCTTCTTGGGGGAACACGATAAACTTTTTAGATGAACCAAACAATATGTTTGGAAAAGTTATGTCGATGTCTGACGATTTAGTTCCTGAATATTTTAAACTGGTGACTCGTGTTTCTTTAGATAAAGTTTCTGAATACGAAAAAGATTTAAAGAAAGGAGAAAATCCAAAAGAAATAAAAATGATTTTAGCTTTTGAAATAACTAAAATGTATCACCCAGAAAAAGATGCACAAAAAGCTCGTGAGAATTGGGAAAATACTTTTTCTAAAAAAGAAATCCCAGAAGATGTAAAAGAAATAAAAGCAGGGAAGGGAGAAAAACTCGGAGATGTTTTGGTTAAAAACGGACTACTTCCTTCAAACAGTGAATTCGGAAGAAGAATAAAAGGAGGCGCTGTAAAAGATATGAAATCAGGAGAAGTGATAAAAGAAAATATCGAAATAAAAAGGGAAATGATAGTGAAGTTTGGTAAAAAAGATTTTGTGAAAATTTCTGTGAAATAAAAGTGAAGGGCCGGCACGCTTGCGTGCCGGCCCTTTGCTTTTTGTGTTTCTTAAGCCATTTTGCAACGGCATCTACACCTTCTTCCCAGGTTCGGAAAGACTTAACACGGATTCCGTAGGTTCCAACGTTCCCCGGGTTTCTGGTTCTTGCCCCCTTGCCTTTTGTTCCAAGACCAGAGTCTTGTCTCATTATGGCAAGAATTAGGTGAACGTTAACAAGGTGTCTTCTTGCACTCCTTATTACCATGTCACCTGTTATAGGGCTTTCAGGAAAACTCTTCCGAATGTATGAGTCGACATCCTCCTTAGTCTGCATCGTTGGCATACTTTTTAGGATTGAGTACACCCTATTTTCGTGATGTGGCGACTCGGCATACTTGTCTATGTCGAACTCTTCCAAAGATGAAAGGGGTGACCCAAACACATCATCTTTTCGTTCTTCCTTTGTGTTCCCTGATGAGAAAAACAAAGCAATAAGAGCTATAAAGCAAGTACTGGAAGTATCCAGCCGGTTACTTTTTTCATCTTACTTGGGTTTGGTTTCTAATGAGCTTCAGCTTTTTAATATCATAAAATATAGATTATGTCAAACAAAAAACCGCCCCGGGGCGGTTTTTTGTTTTGTTTTAATTCCACCGTCTGATTGTATCCACCACTGTAGTCGTCATCTTCCATATCTTCGTCATCCAATCAAGTTCTTCATCTTCCATATCTTCGTCATCCAAATCAAGTTCTTCGTCTTCCATAGAATCCTCGCCCATCATCATATCATCGTCTAGTTCACTCGCAAATAAATCTTCTCCAATTAAATCATCGTGTCCCATGTTCTAAAAAATTTATTATTATAATTACGATATTTTTATCAGAAAGAATTTTCTTTTGCAATAGGTTTATTGTTTTTGTGTGGAAATTTAAAATCTTTCGTAGGCAAAAACAAGTTATTCCGACGGCAATAGCGTCGATTTCATCGTCCTGCCCGCCTGATTTTCGGGCAGGTTTTAGCTCTTTCGGCACCTCAACAAGCTTGTGAACCATTGCGGAATCGCGTCTTTTGTCGCTTTTCCATAGCCTGTCACTGCAGACTTTATCTGAAGCGGAGTGTATTCAAAAATTTCTAAACCAAAACTTTTTGCCACATAGAGAATAGCGCCACGAGCTTCGGACACCCATTGCTGTTTTTGCATTGTTTTCAAAATATAGTTTTTCGATCGCCAGCGCTTCTGGTGAAAATTTTTTAATCGTTTCTTCGATTTCTTTTCCGATTAAATATCCGCTCTGTAAGAGGAAGTTTTGACGAGGTTTTAAAGCAGGTTGAGTGGAGTACTGTCTCGCGTCGATCTCCACGATTTTTTTCCAAAACCGCAATTCCCACACGCTCATATCCAGGATCGATGCTGATTATTTTCATTGTTAATTATAACAAAAAACAAAAACAAAGCCTTGAAAATAAACTGTATGAAGTATAAAATACAATATATATTAGAACACCATAAAAAATTTGTATAATTAAATCACCTTAAAATTTAAAAATAATAGAAATGAGCGAATTCTACCCAAAACAATATAATGAAATGGCTGATAATTACTCAGATATGTTTTCAGAGATGAATAAGAAAATCCATAGAAGAGTTTAATAACTTTTTGTCACCCTTCGATCTCTCAAATAAAAATAGTAGATTTAGGCTGTGGGAAGGTCACTTAATTTCTTACTAAAAGAAAAGGGCCAATTGTTCAGGTGTAGACGCATCAGACGAAAATGGTGGAAATACATAAATAGAACTTCCGCCGATGTTAGAGAAAGCTTTTCTAAACAAGCTTCGAAAACAACGAATTTGATTTTGTTGTGTCAAAATGGGCAATACAACAATAGACGAAATTGAGCCAGTATATAGAGAAACGCTACGTATTTTGAAACCGGGCGGCTATTTTATTTTCTGGTCGTTCACCATTCAGACATTTCTTAGAAAAAAAAGAAACAAGGAAAAGACTATTTTAAAAAAGAAATTGTGGAATCAATTATTTTTAAAGGAAAAATCACAGTTAAAGAACCTTCACATACTATGACTGATTATCTGAGTGAATTTTTTCTTAAAAACTTTGAGTTAGAAATTTTTTTTGAATCACATGAGTTTCCAGGAGCAGAGCAAATAAACGGAGATATATATCCAACTCACTTTATAATTAAAGCAAGAAAAAAATAAAATGTTTTTATCTTGTAAAAACCTGAGCTTCAGTTATTCTCCTAAAGAAATAATAATAAATAATATTTCTTTTGATATAGAAAAAGGTAAAACACTTGTGATTGTGGGATCTTCTGGTTCTGGCAAGTCCACGATCCTTAGACTTATTGCAGGTATATTGCCAAGTCAAAGAAACAATATTTTTTCAGGTGATATCTTAATAAACTCAGAGTCTCACCAAGGTTATTTAAATAAAAATAAACTGTCTTTTATGTTTCAAGACCCGGCACTTTTACCAAACATATCGGTTTATGAGAATATAGAAATACCTTTAAAAATTATTAAAACAAATACCACTAAAAACGTTGATGAGATTATAGATGTTGTGGGGCTCAAGAAATTTAAGAATTTTTTACCAAAAGATTTATCTGGTGGCATGAAAACAAGAGTGTCTTTAGTCAGGAGTTTTATAACCAATCCCGAAATTTTATTATTGGATGAACCCTTTTCTTCTTTAGACACAGCATGGAAAAATGAACTGTATTTAGAATTAAGCAAGCTTAAAAGCGAACTTAAAACAACGGTTGTGTTAGTGACTCACGATATAAACAAGCAATAGAGCTGGGAGATAAAATAATTTGTTTAGGAATCTGACAGCGGGTATTGCTACAGATATCAAAACGACTTTTCAGAGAAAAAAAATCAAGATCTCATTATAAAAGACCATAAAAACAAAGAGGAATATGAAAAAACAATGGGTAACATATTTAGTTCTTATAATAATTATTTTCTTGGGAATATTTTTCTTCTACTAATAACAATGTAAGGCTTTTATCTCTTCACCAACCCTTATATTAGAATACTTTATTCAAAACAGGGCAGATCTAACAATTGCATTTTTTACAACATTTATGGCTTTTTTAGGGTTGCTTTTGGCGGTGGCTTTAAGTTTCTCACTAATGTTTTTATGTTTCCACTCACCAAGATTTTAAACTTCATATTTTACCACCCATGATTGTTTCGCAGGTTGTGCCGGTTATAGTTCTAGCTCCATTTTTATTATTTTCTTTGGGGTAGGGTTGACATCAAAAATTATAATGGCCATGGTAATTAGTTTTTCCCGATTTTTATAAACTTTACCAAAGGTATAAATCCATTCCCAAAAAATATTAACGAGCTGTTTTTATATACAAAGCTTCTAAAAATTTTATGATAGATAACGTCTATTTACACTCTTTCAATGTCGAGCATCATCGCAGGGCTTAAAATCAGCTCAACCCTAGCGGTCTTAGGTGCTATAGTTGCAGAATTTACAGGCTCAAAAGTGGGTATAGGTAAGAATCTTTTCATTAGCTCTATAAGGCTTCAACCAGATCTTATGATGGCATCTCTAATTTTAGCTGGATTGATAGGCTTTATTATGTATGGTATTATTTTGATCATAGAGAAAAAATATGGTTATTGGTATAAGAAATAGTCAGGATTGATTATTAATTTTTATTTAAGTTATGAGAAAAATAATTTTAGTTTTGATCATAGTCGTTGTTATATTTGTTGCATTTAACCTCATTAAGGTAAGGATAAAAATACACAAACAGAAGGTCTGAATATTTCTGGTAGGTTAAGTTGGATTCCATCTGCTTCTTTTGTTGGAGATGCTGTTGCGGCTTTAAACGATTTGATGAAAAAAATGGTTTAAATTTATCTGTTAGTTTTGGTGGTCCGGGGATAAACACAATGCAAATGGTTCAGACTGGTCAAAACGACTTCGGATATCTTGCCTCCGACGAAGTTCTATCTGCGATAGACAAAGGAGCAGACTTAGTAATACTTGGAGTAGTAACAGATAACTCTCCTGCTGGATACGTATCTTTTAGTGATAAAAATATAAATTCACCAAAAAGACTTTGAGGTAAAAGTGTTGGAGTTCTGCCGTTTGGGAATACAACAATGATTTATGAAAGCATGCTTAGGACTAATAATGTTGATAGGTCAAAGATTTCTGAAACTATAATTTCTTATGACATGAAACCGTTCCTTTTCTGGTGCGTATGATATTCACCCTATATTTGTGTATGACGAGGCTGTTAATTTAGACAGAGAGTATAAGTTATAACCTTATTAAACCAGAAGATTTTGGTGTGAGCATGAAAGGTGCCGTTTATTTTGCAAAAGAGACTTTAGAAAATAATCCACAAATGGTTGAATCTTTTGTGAAAATGATGGCTGAAGCCTGGAACTATTCATATTAAGAACGAAAGACAGGCAATAAACGCTCTTAAAGAGCTAGCACCAGAGATAGATGAAGAAAGAGGCTGAAGTTCTAAAAAGAGCAATCCCTTACTTTACCAACATATCAAAACCAGCCGCTAAACTCAGATATTGCAAGCTGGAATCGAAACAACCGATAATCTTAAAAAATCGGGAGTTGTTAATCAGAACGCTAACTTTGATAACGCCTTCAACTTCAGTTTTATAAACTCATTCTATGAATTAAAAAACAAAATTCCCCGAAGAGAGTTTTTGTTTTAAAATTATTTACCCAACACTCGTATAAACATTTTGTACATCATCTTGGGCTTCGAGGCGTCGATTACTGTGCGAGTTTTCTGCGTCATCGCCTTCGATAGGAAGCGTACTGTTTGGTACCCATTCTCCTTCAGGATTTTTGGTGAAGTTCCACGCGACAGATCCTGGCGCTCCGAGTGATGCACCATTCTTTGAAAGAATGTGTTTTATCTCTTGGTTCGTGCGGTTGTTGTTGTCGGTCAGAGCAGTGATGATGATACCAATCCCACCCGGGCCGTAGGCTTCGAACATGACCGGCTCGAGGTTTGCACCACCTTCAGATGCTTTTTTGATTGCACGCTCGATGTTGTCGCTTGGCATGTTTTCTTTCTTTGCTTTTTCAATCGCAGCTTTGAGTCCTGGTGAGCTCGTGTTTCCGCCGGCCTTCTTCGCTTCCATTTGAATGAGTTTTACCAAGTTAGAAAAAACCTTTGATTTTTTCTCATTGTTGTCTGCCATCTTTCCCAATTTTTTGTGTGTTGATCCCATAGATAGTTGTTAGATGCTAGGCTTTAGGCTCTAGCAATTTTTTAATTAAGCCGGTAATCATCTTCATTATTTCGTTTATGTCGATTTGTATTTTTTCGAAATCAGTCGTTTTAATATATCCAACATCTTTAGCGATTATAATCTGAGTTTCTAGTTCAGCACAAGAGCCGAGAGAAATGTATAAAAACTGAATAAAATTTTTGTTCGTTCTGCGTAGTTTCCCCTCTGCGATGTTTGAAGGTATGGATATTGCAGATCTTTGAATTTGACTAGTTAATGAAAATTTTTCTTCAATCGGAAATGATTTTGTTGCTGTATAAACAAGTCTCACAAGATCCATTGATTTTTGCCACACCATCAAATCTTTAAAAGTTTTCATAACTAAAGCCTGGTGCCTACTGCCTAATTCCTAAGTGCTGATAAGCTTTTTCTGTTGCTACTCGTCCGCGGGGTGTTCTTTCTAGAAGTCCGAGGCGAAGTAGATATGGCTCGATAACTTCTTCTATGGTCGCTTCTTCTTCGCTTGTTGCAGCTGCAAGTGTACCGAGCCCAACCGGTCCGCCGTTAAATTTTTCAATAATAACTTTTAAAATATTTCTGTCAGAATCGAAAAGTCCAAGTTCGTCGACTCCTAAAAGTTCAAGGGCTTTTTTACGTTTTCTTTTTTGATTGGTTCTTTTTGAACTTGGGCGTAGTCACGAGCACGTTTTAGAAAATAGTTTGCAGTTCGAGGTGTAAATCTTGCGCGTTTTGCTATTTCGTCGACAGCTTCGTCATCTGCTTCTGCTTCTAAAAGAGAGCTGGCTCTTTTGACGATTTTTTTCATTTCATCGTTTGTATAAAATTCAAGTCTGTGAACTCCGCCAGAAAAACGAGATCGAAGTGGGGAAGAGATGAGTGCTGGACGAGTTGTCGCGGCGATGAGTGTGAAAGGTGGAAGGTCGAGTTGGATAGTTCTAGCCGACGGACCTTTTCCAATGATTATATCGAGAACACCAGACTCCATTGCAGGATAGAGAACTTCTTCAACCATTTTGTTTAGTCTGTGAATTTCATCGATGAATAAAATATCTCCAGGTGAAAGATTTGTCAGAACGGAAGCAAGGTCACCAACTTTTTCGATAGCTGGTCCAGAAGTTATTTTCATTTGTTTTCCAGATTCTTTTGCTATCAAGTGTGCAAGAGTTGTTTTTCCAAGTCCTGGTGGGCCGTGAAAAAGAATATGTTCTGGAACATGATTTCTTTCTTCGGCTGCTTGAAGTAATATTTTTAGATTTTGTTTTATTTTTTCTTGGCCGATATATTCATCCCAATTTCGAGGGCGCAAAGTGTTGTCTAAAAAGTTATCATTTTTTATTTCTTCATTTTGAGGTGTATCGCTTGACATATTGGTTTATTTATGCTAATCTCTAAAAGTAGTTAATTAAAGAGTTCTTAAACATTATATCACTTTTGTGATTTTTTGTTTAAACATAAGGACATTTTCGGTCTAAGCAACCTATCAATAAATGTCTTTTAATATATTTTTGTGAAGGCACTTTACAAGAATTTTGCTCGTGATATATTAACAATCCACTTTGAAAAGGGTTCATAAACCTCTAAGTAATCAGGCTCTGTCTCTATAACTTTAATAAGGACGCAATGGTTACCGCTTCGGCGGAGTTACTGCGGCTATCCTTTGAGATTTTATTACTTTTCTTGCTTTGTGAGAAAAAGGATTATTTGGAGGTTTGTGGATCTTTTTAAAATATAAATCAAAAGGACCGCCGGCGAAGCCGGCGGTCCTTTTGATTTATTCTTCTTTCTTCACTTTCACTTCTTCATAAATATCTACCGCCTTTTTCACTTCTTCTAGGGTTGTTATCCCCGCAACAGCTTTAACAATACCATCTTCTTTCATGTCTAGTATTCCTTGTTTGTTCGCGATAGCTTTTATTTCATCTTCACTTGGATTCATCGGCATAATGTCTATTATTGCGTCGTCTGAAAGTATGGCTTCGAAAATTCCCATACGACCTTTATAACCAATGTTGTTACACTTGTCACAACCGACAGGTTTCCAGAGTTCTATTTTTTGATCAGGCTTTATTCCATAAGAAGCTAAATCTTTTCCAAAAGCGTTCGCGTCCTTTAAAACCCTTTTGATTATTTCTTTTTCTTCTTCCGTCACATCTCTTTTTTGTTTACAGTGAACGCAGAGTTTTCAACCAATCTTTGGGCGATAGAAAGTGAAAGGGCAGAAGCTAGGATTTTTGGGTTAACTCCTAAATCGATAAGTCTTGGAACTGCACCCGCAGCGTTGTTGGTGTGAAGAGTAGAGAAAACCATGTGACCAGTCAAAGAAGATTCAACTGCGATTTTCGCTGTTTCTCCGTCTCGGATTTCTCCGATCATGATTACATCTGGATCTTGTCGAAGCGCACTTCGAAGTCCTTCGAGAAAACCGTAACCTTTTTTTGTGATCTGTTTGTGTTTGTGTGATTCCTTCTAAGTGATATTCTATAGGGTTTTCGATGGTTAGGATTTTAATTTCAGGAGAATATATTCTTTGCAGGAAGGTGTAAAGACTCGTGGTTTTACCAGAACCTGTCGGTCCAGTGATGATTATAAGTCCGTTTGGTTTTTCTATTTCTTTTTCGATAATACTAAAAGTTTTTTTTCAATACCGAGTTCTTCCATCGGAACCATTATTGATTGCGGGTTTAAAAGACGCATTACGATTCCTTCACCGTACGCTCCCGGTATAACAGAAGTACGCATAGAAACCTCGTATTCATTTAGCCAAATAGAAAATCTTCCGTCCTGTGCTTGGTTTTTAGAAAGTTTTAAACCAGAGACTAACTTTATTCTTGAGTTTATTAGATTGTAGATTTTTTCATCAAGCTTCAAAACCTCGTGCAAGATTCCGTCGAGTCTTATCCGCACTTGAACAAAACCTTCTTGTGGCTCTATGTGAACATCGGAAGCTTTAAGTGCGATAGCTCCCGCAAAAATAATTTCAATAATTTTTGAAACTTTGTGAGTTGAAGTTGTGTCAGAAATTTTCTGAACTTCTTTTTCGATATCTTCAAGACGTTTTATCTTCTCGGCTGTTTTTAAAAGAGTTTCACCAGAGATACTCAAACTTCCAGCTTTTAGTTTTTCTGCTTGAGAAACTTCTTGATATCTGTCCCAAACTTTCTCCAAACTTTTTTAGAAGCCATAAAGTAAATTACTTTGTAGCCTTTTTCTTTCGAGAGTTTTTTTAAGATTTAAAACCTCCATTCTCTCTGGAGCGTGCACAGCTATCAAAACTTTTTTCGCTGCAATATTAAAGGGCGCAACCTCTATTTCTCGTGCTTCATCTTCCGGGACGGTTTTCAAAGCTTCGTTTTCTATCGTGACTTTTGTTAAATCTATGTAGGGGATGTTGTATTTTGTCGCCGCTAAAGTCTTAGCTAAATCCTCTTCTTCGGCAATACGAAGAAGCTCGACTTGTTTTAACTGTTTTTCATCATCAAATAGCACTGTCATACGCATTTAATTATACTCTATGTCAATAAAAACCCTATATTTTAGAGGGGAAAAGAGGGCTATAGAGCTCGCCCGAGAGTGATCTGAAGTGCTTGACAAAAAACTCTAGATATGCTATATTATACCCAGAAAGAGTCTTGGACTCTGTAACGATAGTAACTCAACAAACTCAAGATAAAAACCCAAGAACCATGAAGAAGTACATTGTCATTTTCTTCGTGTGGATGCTGGCCTTGCCAGTATTCGCGCAAACTTCCGCTCACTCGAAAGAGTGGGTGAAGCAGGTAAAAGAGGTCGTTTTGACCTCTGATGCCTGGGCTGCCACCAATGCAGTAGTGCCCGGAGGTATTCACCAAGACATGGTGAACGACAAGATGTGGGAAGATATCCTTTTCGGGTATCCTACTAATGTTCGACAAGAGTGGCTAAAGGGTGATTACATCATCCTTTTGGATGGAAAGAATACCCTGATCTTGAAGGACACCATGCTCAACGTGTGGGTGTCTGACATCTCGGTTCCATTCTATATCCCGCCTGGCGTGGATGTGAGTGGCACTGACTTCCTGGTACCTATCTATGATGGGCAAGAGCGTATTATCAAATCCTATAGCCCTTCGGGCGAAGGACAAGATCGCGTGCTTGCTGATGCCAAGAAGTCGTTGAACGAGTTCAGTGAAGATGTTCCCAAGCTTGCGAATGTTGAGTGGGTTGAAGAAGGAGAGTCCTTCATCGCCAAGATGAACGGAAAAGACTACTTCTACCAACTTGATTCCGCTTCAGGAAAATGGATCACTGAAGACCCTGATGCACCTATCGCAATGAAAGCTGGTGATAGGAAGAAGGATCCAACCTTCATCTTCACGAAAGATGTTGATGGTGAGCGGAATCCTTCGGCCTCGAACAAGCGTAACACCTATAAGTTCCTGGGTGGAAAGCACGCTGGATACCAGAACAATTACTACAGGCATGCTCGTAACGGTGCGCCACTGGGTAGTTCTGGTTGGATGGCTTCCCCTTACTATGGAGGTTTGTATCAGTCGCCCTTCATGGGTGGTGGATGGAACAACTATGGAATTGGGGGCGGATTCGGCGGAGGTTTCTCTTTCGGATTTAGCTTCGGAGGGGGATACGGTAACGGCTTTGGCTGTATGCCTCAATCTTGCTTCGGTGGCTGCTTTCCAAACCGTTGGTCCTCAGGTGGTTCAGCTGTTTGGAATGGGTACGCTCTGGTCGGTATCGACTGGGTTGGCTCAGGTGTGGGTTGGACGAACGATCCTTACTACTATGGTGGCTACGGGAGCGGTGGATGCAAGTCCATCGAAGCCGGTGTCGCCGAGGAGCAATTTGTGGACTTCGCTTCGGCGGAGTACAAGGTTGGTCCAGTGGAGATGAGCCGTTCGCAAGAGCAGTTTATCGATATCGGTTCAAGGGGTCAGCAGGTGTACAATGCACCTACTACAACCAAAGAGCTGACAGTAGAACCTGTTCCGATCAAACTGCCCGCCTCGCACACTGGTGCTGTACGCACGACCGAGCCTGAAAAAGCGCCTACCCGTTTTGATAGCGAGGGAATCACTTCTTTGGACGGTATCCGAAATAGCGGTAGTGGTAACACCACCGCTGGACGGACGGCGGACAAGCCGATGCCAGGGGTTTTCCAAGGTACCTCGGGTGCCAACGGACGCTCATCGAGTGTTGCACTGACTTCGTCGCAGCAAAACACCTTTACTTCTTCACCAGTTTCTGGTCGGAGTGGTCGGGATGTTTCTACGGTAATCGTTACTCGCACGAATTCAACTAAACCGCAACCTGTGACCTCAGGTCATATGGAAAACCGCGGTCCGGTAGTTCGTACGACAACTCAACCTCGCGCGACTCAAAGTCGTAATACTGGTGGTTTTGATCCACGAGTAGGAGGTAATCCGAATGTGACGCGCACAAGCCAGTCGACAAACACTAATGTTGGTCCATTGAGGACCCGTGGTGGAAATCGTAGTCTGTCAAATCCATCTGTCAATCCTTCAAGGAGTGCCGGTGGAAATCGTGGTGTGGCTCCCCAAAGGCTCCGCAACAAACGGGACTGCCCCGATGACGCGTAGTGCTTCTCCTTCACGGAGTAAGCGCAACACGAAGAAAATAATGAAGTCCTCGGAATTTCGAGGTCGGGGAAGGTCAAGCCTTCCCCACATTATTAAGTCTTTGATAGAAATATCGAATATTTAAGGATGTTTTATACAAAATAAACTCTTAATTAAGGATTAAAGCCGATAAATAATAAATAAATCACTTGACAAAAACATTGTAAGGTGATATAATATATCTGTTATAAATAATGAACCTGTGAAAGCAGGGCACACAAAATATGAAAAACACAATAAAAAATAAATATTTTTCGCGTTTGTACTGGTGTTCTCTTTCTCTGGTTTTTATTTGCCAATTTTGTCTCTGCAGACACAAATGGTAATGTACTTTCTGGAATGGATCAGAGCTTGTGCCGATTGATTGGGGTGGAACAACAAACAATAACGGAAATAACAATAACAACAATAATAACGGAAACAATAATGGAGATGAAGTTGTAACTTTATCTGCGACAAATATTGATGAAGATTCTGCAAGACTTCGAGGAGAAGTTACAGACGGAAACAATGTTGATGTTTGGTTTGTTATCGATGATAACGACTCTACACCTTCTTGTTCTGATGGTGACATCACTTACAACGTTTCAGGAGATTACGATGACGGAGATGAATTCTCAAGAACAGTTTCTGGTCTTGATGAAGATGAAACATATTATTTTCCGAGCGTGTACAAATGATGACTCTGGTTCTGTAAGATCTTTCGAACAGACAGAAGAATATAACGAAAACAACAATAATAACAATAATAATAATTCAAACAACAACAACTCAGCTGATGATCTAGTTGCGATAACATCATACGCTAGTGGTATAAATACAAACTCTGCATTCTTAAACGACTTTCTATTATAAACGATGGTGGTTCTGGAAACGCTTGGTTTGAATACGGTACTACAACAGCGATGACAAATAGAACTCCTAATCAATATATTGGTACAGGTTCAAGCAATATTTCAAGACAAATACTTGGTCTATCACAAAGAACTAGTTACTATTTCCGACTTGTTATTCAAAACGACGAAGGAACAGATTATGGAAATGTTGCCACTTTTACAACAACTGGAGTAGTGGTAAACACAAACACAAGTACTACAAATACTTCTACAACAAATACAAACACTGTAGTTACAAACACAAATAGTTCTGTATTTCTATCGCTTGATCTAAGTGCAAATCTAGAAAAGGTTTCAGTTGGGAACACATTAACTTATACTGTTTCTTACAAAAACGTTTCTGGTAAAGATCTTAAAAATGTGATCATGCAAGTAAATCTTCCTAAAGAAGTTGCTTTAAAAACATCTACTCTCGGAGGATATTCAAAATCTAACCATACCGTAGCTGTTTCAGTAGAAACTCTACCAAAAGACGCTAAAGGAGAATTCTTTATAATTGTAGACGTTTTAAAAAGCGCTCAATCTGAATCAATACTCGTAGCTTCTTTACTAGGAGTACACGATCATCCAAGCACGCTTGGCGCGAAAGTAGATTCATTGAATTATTCGATTGTTGAATTGGTCGGAGGAAACTCTAACCTAACTGCAAATACATTTAGTTTAGGAAAATTCTTCCCATCGTCTTTTATCGGATGGTTGCTGATAGTTCTTATAATCTTCATTATTATCCTTATTGCGCGAAAGATTTCACGTGATAAAGAAGAAAGAGAAGAAAAAGAAAAATCAGAAGAAGGTATTAAAATAGCAAAATAAAAATCAAGACCCGCGGCCTTCGGCCGCGGGCTTTTGATTTTTGGATAAAAGGCAAGCTTTTTGGTTTATGCTAAAATGGTTTTATGGAATACAAAACAATCTCAGAGTCGGAGACTAAAGATGTGGCGAAAATCATCGCCCGGGAGATAATTTCAAAGCGTGGGTCAGGACCTCTTTTTGTCGGACTTATCGGGGATTTGGGCGCAGGGAAAACTGCTTTTGTGAAAGGTGTAGCGGAATTTTTCGACGTCGGCGAGCCGGTGCTGAGTCCGACTTTTGTTATCCAAAAGATTTATGAGATAAGCGAAGAAAATAGACAGAAAGAAAATCACGGATTTAAAGATTGGTCCATATGGATCTATATAGACTAGAAGATGAAAAAGTTTAGAAGCTATAAAATGGGAAGAGTATAAAAATGCCGAAAATAACATCCTCTTTGTAGAATGGCCGAACCAAGATTTGGGAAAATGCGCCAGTTCTGTATGATAGAAATAAAAATCGAGCACGGAGAAGGTGACGAAAGAAAAATAATATATGTCTAAAGAAAATAAAAAAAGAATAGTTCTACTCGACACACATGCGATAATCCATCGCGCGTATCACGCGCTCCCAGACTTTGCGACTGCTAGCGGTGAGCCTACAGGCGCGCTCTATGGACTTTCGACTATGGTTTTATCTATATTAAATACGCTCAATCCTGATTATATTATCGCTTGTTACGATATGCCGGGAGGAACTTTTCGAAGCGAGGCTACAGTCACATACAAAGCAAACAGAAAGAAAAACGACGATGAGCTAAACGACCAAATCAAAAAGTCTCGAGATTTGATGGACGCTTTTTCTATTCCTTACTACGAGAAAAAAGGTTATGAAGCTGATGACCTTTTGGGAACACTTGCTGAGATTTTAAAAAAAGACAAAGACAATGAAATAATAATCTCGTCCGGCGATATGGACACACTGCAGCTGGTAGATAAAAAAGCGGTGCAGGTTTTTACTTTAAAACGAGGACTTACAGATACTGTTTTGTACGATGAAAAAGCCGTGAAAGAGCGTTTTGGTTTTGGTCCTAAACTTTTGCCGGACTACAAAGGTCTGCGCGGTGATCCGTCGGACAATATAATCGGTATCGCTGGGATTGGTGAGAAAACCGCGACGACTCTGATAACAGAGTTTGGAACGATAGAAGATATTTATAAAAAACTCTCGAAAGATAAAGCTGCTTTCAAGAAAGCCGGAATAACAGACAGAATCGTAAAACTCCTAGAAGAAGGTGAAGAAGAAGCGCTCTTTTCAAAAACTTTAGCGACGATAATGCGCGATGTTCCTGTGGAATTTTCTTTACCTAAAAAAATATGGAAAGAATCTGTATCTTTGGAAAACATAGAAAAAGTTTGTGAAAGATTCGAGTTTAAAAGTTTGTCTGGGAGATTTAAGAAGGTCTTGACAGGGGAGGGTGCACCGGAAGTCAAAGAAGATGTGCAAGAATCTCAAAATATTAGCAATGAAGATTTAAGAAAAGTCGCGATAGCTCTTTGGCTGATAGATTCTGAAAAGATAAATGCAAAAATTGAAGATATTTTAAATTTTGCTAAAACAAGAAACTTCGAAGAAGCGAAAAAGATAATTTGGAAAGAAGTAAAGAAAAGAAACTTAGAAAAAGTCTATGAAGAAATAGAAGCACCGATTATTCCTGTGATTAAAAAAATGGAAGACAGAGGTGTTTTACTTGATACAAGATATCTTAAAAAGCTAAGTAAAGATTATCATAAAAAATTAGAAATTCTTGAAAAAGATATTTATAAAATTTCAGGCGAGGAGTTTAATATTAAATCTCCGAAACAACTTTCTGAAGTTTTGTTTACGAAGATGGCCTTACCGACGAAAGGAATCAAAAAGTCTGCAAGCGGAGGATATTCTACCGATATTTCAACTCTAGAAAAATTAGAAGAAGAACATAAGATTATAAAAAAGATTATCGATTTTCGAGAACTTCAAAAACTACTCTCTACTTATATAGATGTTTTGCCGGATTTGGTAAAAGAAGATGGAAGACTTCATGCAGAGTTTATCCAGCACGGATCATCGACTGGAAGATTTTCTTCCAACAATCCAAACCTTCAAAATATACCGACTAGAAGTGATTTAGGCCGAGCGATACGAGACGCTTTCGTGGCAGAGTCTGGATGGAAACTCGTGTCTTTTGATTATTCTCAAATAGAGCTTCGTATTGCCGCGATGTTTTCTGGTGATGAATATATGATAAAAACCTTCAATGAAGGGAAAGATATTCACGGTGCTGTGGCTGCGAAAGTTTTCAATGTTGCTGAAGATAAGGTAGACAGAGAAATGCGAAGAATGGCGAAGATTATAAACTTTGGAATTCTCTATGGAATGGGGGTTTTGGCGCTCAAGAAAAATATCGGAACGAGTAAAGAAGAAGCTCAGAAATTTTACGATGAATATTTTGAGCAGTTTAAATCCATAAAAGACTATTTAGATGACACGAAAAATTTTGTTAGAAAGTTTGGCTACACAGAAACGCTGTTTAAACGAAGAAGATATTTTGGTGGTATAAATTCCAAACTTCCTTTTATAAGAGCGATGGCGGAGCGTATGGCTATCAATGCGCCTATCCAAGGAACCTCAGCCGACATAATAAAGCTTGCGATGAAGATGGTGGATGAGCGAATAGAAAAAGAAGGTTTGAGTGATAAAGTTTTCCCAATACTCCAGATTCACGACGAACTTATTTATGAAATAAAAGAAGATGTGGTGGAAAAAGTTACTCCAATTATAAAAGATATAATGGAGCATGTTTTAGAAAATTCATTTATAAAATACAAACCAGAAGTTCCTTTGGATGTGAACTTCGCGGCAGGGAACAATTGGGGGAGTTAAAATAAGAAAAAGAAAGCCGGCACAGCCGGCGCTCTTTTTCTTAACCACTATAAATATTTGCCAAGTATAAAAATTTGGTATAATAAAAACATGGAAAAAAATAGCGTCTCACATTTAAGTTCTTATTCTATCTCTGTCTTTGCACTTGGTCTTTTTGCCGGGTTTTTGCTAGATATCTTCTTTCCGATGAAGTTTATGCAAGAACCTCTAAACCAATTTATCGGACTTGCTCTTGTTGTGGTTGCGACACTTGTCATATATTCTGCCGAGAAACACGGAGACAAATATTCCCATAGTCGTAAAAATGCCAATGTTTTGCAATATAGACGACTTCACAAACGGGTATTACAAATATACTAGAAACCCAAAATACTTGGGACTTAGCTTCCTTTTGATCGGTCTTGGTCTTATCTTAAACACTCCTTTTATTATCGGAACATCAATACTTTCTGGAATAATCGTTAATCTTTTCTTTTAAAGAAGGAAGAGGCTCTGCTTGAAGAAAGACACGGAGAATTGTATAAAGAATACAAAAAGTAAAGTTAGAAAATGGCTTTAAAAACAAATGATATTCATATATTCAGGAAAAAACTTTGAAAACAAGAAAAAAGCGTTTGAGTCTGATCTCAAGCGCTTTTCTGAATATGATAAGGTTTTTATAGATGAAAATACTTTTAGTTTGTCAGAATTCGAAAATTATATAGAAAGCAGGAGTCTTTTTGGTAATAAGACAGCCGTGATTTTAGATTCTGTTTTGGAAAACAATGAAAATAGGTCAAAAATATTTAAAAAAGCCAAGGAAATAGAGTCTTCGGAGAACATTTTCTTCTTCCTAGAATCAAATTTAACAAAAACAGACCTAAAACCAATAGAAAAAAAGGCTAAAAACATAAACTTTTTTGACATAACAACAAAAAAAGAAGAGAAATTTAATATTTTTGCACTCACAGACGCTTTTTCTAAAAAAGACAAGAAGCAAACTTGGGTTTTATTGCAAAAAGCTTTAAAAAGCAATGTTCCAGCGATGGATGTCGCCAATATCTTAACTTGGTCTATAAAAAGCCTGATTTTAGTAAAAGGGAAGAGTTCTAGTGACTCTGATATTAAAAAAACAGGTTTAAATCCGTTTGTTTTTAAGAAAACCTTACCAGTCTCAAAGTTTTGGGATGAAGAAAACCTTAAAAAAGCTTTAAAAGACTTGGTTTTTCTGTATCACGATGACCGAAGAGGAGAAAAACTCGCAACAGATCTTGAGATTTTTATTTTAAAGACTTTGTAACTAAAGATATTTTATAAGATCGAGTCTTTCTTTAAAGGCTTCTATTTTTTGTCTATTTCTTGGTATTAATTCAAATTTTTCTGAATCTATAACATCTTTTATCTCTACTACTTGTTCTCTAATTGAAGTTAAAAATCCTTGCAGGTATTCAAAATTACCATCTGTAAGAGCTAGTATTGTTGAGCTTAGTCTTTTATCAAAGAAGATGAGTCCATCGTGTATAAAATTCCTTAGTTCAAAAAGATTAAGACCATTAATAAAATCAATGTCGGTGATTTTTTTATCTTTTAAAAAATCATTTATCATTTCTTCTCCAAGACTACTTACCCCTTTTATTTTTCTTGATATTTCACTTGCTTTTGCTAGTATTTTCTATATTCATCATCAAATAGTTCCGGGTTTTCTTCTTTACGAATCCTGTCTTCTAAGGCAAAAATAGCAATTCTCTTATATTCGCCGCTCTCAGCACACTTTTAATAATCGGTTCTGGGTCAAAATCTCCTAGATTGAGGAAATTACTATAATTTTTAAGTTCTGGACTTTCTTTTTTGGGTTCTTGTTCCATATATACTATTATAACTCATAAAAATCTTACCCAAAATCAACAAGACCCAACCAATGGGGTCGGGTCTTACATCTTTTCATCTAAATTGTCGCCTATACGGCGTGTGACGAATGGTTACGTCTAGGAAAGAACAAACTCTATTTTCATCTAATGTACAAATCTACGTTTAGCAGTCCGTCGACTAGATTATATTAATTTGTTTTTGCTTCCCTGAAGCACTTTTCATCAGGCTTTTTTGTCTCGTTCGAAAGTTTGCAAGATTTTGATTATACTAATTTGTTTGTGGACCCAAAAGGTGGGCAACCATGTATATCTTAGTTCTTCTAAATCTTCGAACACTTTTATTATATCTCTAAAGGACATAAAGGACAAAATTATATTTGTGGATAACTCGTGTCTTTTATAAATTATCAATTTTTTTAATAAAAGTCTCAAGAGATTCTAAAATGAAAGTATTAAAATAATTTATAATTTATGGAAAAACCTTTTGGAGAAAATTACAGGAAAGAACTCGCCGATGATCTAAAAGCTCTAAGAATAGAGGGTGATATGGAAGGGGCGCAAAAAGTCTTAGAGGAAGAGAGGGAAACGACCAGATATAAAGTTACTAAGGACTCTCATCAGATGGATCGTTTCATTTTGCACGAACTTGGGAAAAAAGAAAAAGAAGAAAAACTAAGTAATGAGATAGATCAGAAGATAGACGGAATGTCACAAGAGTTTAAATTAGATGAAGAAAAAAAGATTGTATTTGAAAAAGAAATGAAGGTTTTTTTGGAGAATTATTTTAAGAATAAGAGTTCTGATATTTCAAAATTAAAAATAGAGGCGCTTTGGCAAGAGGATTTGGATTTCAGGGATTTATACGATCAAGAAGAGATGAAGGAGGAATTTGGTAAATATATAGTGAATCCAGAGTCAGCGTTACTAGACTACGAGTCTCTGGGTGAACCTGAAATTTTTAATCCGAACAGAGATCAATTCTTCAAAGACTGGCTGGAAAAAGAAGGAAGACAAAAAAATATAAGTTCTGTAATGGATTATGTTCAGAAAACATATAAAAATACTCACCACTTACCAGGAATCGAGTATCAAAAGTATTTGTTCGAAAATAAAGATAAAATTCCAGAATCTTTAAAGGATGGGTACGATAGTTATATGCCGTCTGCGTCGTTACGTGATAGTTATGGTGATTGGAATGCTTTATATGGAACATGGAGCGAACGTGAAGGTTGGGTGTGTCAGGACTACTATATTGCTTACGACTGGGGGCCATCTTTTCGTGTTGTTTTGTTTAAGAAATAAAAAAATAAATCCCCGTAAGGCGCGGGGATTTATTTCTATCAGTTATAATTCAAAACCTATTTAAATCTTCTTCTGTTTATTATAAGGATTAAAACAAATCCTAAGGCTGTTAAGGACATTACCGGAATATCTATATATCCAAACTTCGTGAAGAGTTCCTGAAGGCAAGAAGGTCCAGAAGCCGAACAGTCAAATATCTCGCTGTTTGTTGTCCTTGAGAATACATGAAAGATCGCTACGATAAAACCTAAAACGAAGCGTGCTTATGTATTTCCAAACATCAGAACTTGTTTTCTTGATTATAGAAACCAAAGAAATAATCGCGACAGAATATATTGCTATTCTTTGATACCAACAAAGCAAGCAAGGTAAATATCCGATAACTTCAGAATAGAAGAAAGACTTCCAAGCATTGATCCACCCATAATAATAAAGACTAAAACAAGAGATTCGTCGGAAAACCATTTTGCTAGATTTCCTCTGTCTTTTGTAAAAATCATTACGATTAATAAAACCGAAACAATTTGAATAAAAATCGTCCCGATACTAAAGATGGTGTTTGTTGTATTTGCTAATTCCATATTAGTTTGTTGATTCTGAGCTTGCACCTTCTTCTAGATTTACCGAACTAGAAGATTCCCCTGTAAGAGTCCTCACATCCTGTTGCTTCTGCTAAAGCCTCTGGTGATTGTTCACCAGAAAGTCTTGTTCCATCTGCAAGTATCCAAGTAGGGTAACTTTGGATTTGGTTGTCTATACAAACTTGCGTCTGATTTTTCCCGTCTGGAGTTGAACATTCTACATACGGAAGTAATTCCGCTGATTTGCCAAAAGCTTCTTTTTGGTTGTTGCAATGTGGGCACCAGAAAGCTCCGTAAAATGTCGCACCACTTTCTTGTAAACATACTGCTAATGCATCGTATTCTCCAGGTTTGTTTGCCTCTCTATTGCTTGCTTGTTGTAAAATAACAAGTCCGCCGATAACTGCAACTGCGATAATAATAATTGATATTAATGTTTGTTTATTCATTTATGTAAAACTAAGTTATTAATACTTTGATTTTATGGGTTTTTTAGGGTTTTTGCAAATAGGTTTGCAAGAAAGCTGAACTAGTCGGGGCTTTCAATATCTTGTCTCACAGAAGGGGCCGTTTGCATTCTGCAACGGTTTCCTAAACAGAACATAAGATCAATTTTTAGCAAATGTGACGTTTTGCACAGCTTGTCCTTTAAGTGGTTATAAGCTGTAATTTACCACCATCTCCATATAATAACCTCTATGGAGAACCAAGAGTTTAACCTGTCCCACTTCTTTGTTCTGTGAGAAAAAGAAGAACATCGATTTAATATTATGTTTTTGGGATTGTTTTGCAACTAAGGTTTATTTGTTATTATTTTAACTGTATGATGTTAAAAACACATTTGTAATAGGTGTTAATGGGGTTGGAAAAACAACAACTATGGCAGAATTGCAAAAGATCTTACAAAATGAAATTGTGAATTATATGACTTTGATGAAAGGGGCGTTCCCGAAAATGCAGATAGAATTTGGAGAATTAGTGAGACAGATTATTGGATTTCTCGAGGAATGGATAATAGATCAAAGAAATATCGCCACTGTAATTTTCGGTTTTGTAAAACCAGATGAGGTTGAAAAAAGTATAGGAATAATACTTCTTGATGCAAATAAAGATACGATTGAGAATAGAATTCGTGGCCGTTATACTACAAAAGAATCACTAGATGATTTATACAGAAAAACTGGCAAGACTCTAGAAAAGTTTATTGAAGGAAATGTTTACGTTTCTTCTGTTTTGAAGAAAGATGTTTAGAGATTGGATGTGAGATAATTTCAACGGATGACATGCTGCCAGAAAAGATAGCAAATAATATTTTAACTCTATTAAAAAATAAAAATCCTAGACACAATATCTAGGATTTTTATTTTTTGTCCCTTCGGTAGGAATCGAACCTACGACCGTCTCCTTAAGGGAGCTGCTCTACCGACTGAGCTACGAAGGGGTGTCGGATTTCGTATTTAAAAATACTATACGAATATACACAACTTTTATCTTTAGGTCAATTGGTGTAAGATGACTTTTATGAAATCAGAAAATATCTTAGTTTTGCACGACATCCGAAGCGCACAAAATGTGGGTGCTATTTTCCGTACAGCAGATGCATGTGGAATCTCAAAAATTATTCTTTCCGGATATTCTCCGACTCCACTCGATCGTTTTGGAAGAAAAGATCCGACATATCGAAGTCTGCACTAGGGGCAGAAGAGAGTGTCGCTTGGGAATTTTCAGAAAATATTATTGAGACTTTAAAAAAACTAAAGGAAGAAAATTTTAAAATAATTTCTATTGAACAAACTGAAAACTCTGTCGACTACAAAAATGTAAAAGTGGGTGATAAAAATATTTTTGTCGTAGGCAACGAAGTCTCTGGAGTAGAGAAAGATATTTTAGATATTTCTGATTTTATCGTCGAGATAAAAATGCTCGGAAAAAAAGAATCTCTAAATGTTTCTGTCGCGACGGGAATCGCTCTTTTTGGAATGCTTAAGATTTAATTTAAAAATTACCTTTCTAAGATTAGATTCTTCCAGCTCCAGGACCTGAGATAATAGGTGAGAGATTTTTTTCTTCTGCTCTTTGTGGTCCACCCATAAGAACCCAAACTATAAAAAGTCCGAAGAACATCACAAGAAACCATTTTAAAATATCTACCATAATTTTTTTATTTTTCTAAAGTTTGGTGGCTTGGGCAAAAATGTGCACTTCTACCGCCGACTACTTTTCTTATTATAACACCATCGCAATTTTTCTTTTTACATTTTTCACCTCGCTTTCCGTACACATTGTGTTTATTTTGAAACCCTCCTTTTTCGCCGTAAATATTTCTGTAGTCAGACATTGAGTCTCCACCGAAGTCGATACCTTTTTCTAAAAGTGGTTTCATCGCGAGAAACATTTTTCTAAACTTCGCTTCAGGGATTTTCCTGACTTGTTCCTCAGGGTGAATACCAGCGATCCAAAGCATTTCGTCTGAGTAGATATTTCCGATTCCTGTAACCAGAGTCTGATCCATCAAAACGTTTTTGATTCTTCCGTTTGGTTTTTTAAATATTCTTTCTTTAAAAATCTCGTAGTTTAGTTTTTGGTCCAGCGCATCTATACCCAAATCGCGCACGTGTTTCGCAGTCCCATCGTTTGTTTTTATAAGTGTTACTTTGCCAAACTTTCTTGAATCACAAAAAGCTAAATTTTTTCCGTTTGTGAAGTTGATCAAAAAATGGATAAATCTGTTGTAGGGATCTTGGAGGGATTTGTTTTTCTCTGGCCACCAAGACCAGTTGTGGTGAGTTTCTCCGTCTTCTTGTTTCCCGACTCTGTACTTACCGAAGAGTAGGTGTCCTGTCATTTTCATGTGTATCAGGATTGTGTAACCGTTGGAAAGTCTGATAAAAATATTTTTTCCGTGACGTTCTGCTTTTAAAATTTTTGCGCCCAAAACCTTCTTTTTGAAAGATTGCCAAAACGCGAGATTTTTAATCTCATCTTTTCTGACGTGACCCTTTTTCGGCAAGTCGCTCCACACTTCTTTTATGGTGAAACCTCTGACTGTCTTATTTAAACCATCTACGGTTGTTTGTACTTCTGGGAGTTCTGGCATAACTTAATACTATATTTATTTACAAAAAAAGAAAGATTGATTTTTTGAATTCTACGTGGTTAACTTGGATTAAGAGAACCTTAAATCTTTAGAACATGAGCCACCCAACTTTTCCTTCCCGGCTTTCGAAGATGGTTGCAGACCAGTACAGGCAAGATTATAGAATGAGGCACGGCACCGACCCTCCTTCAAAAGAAGAAATTGTTGATTCTGTGAAGAAGAATATGGAAAAAATGACACCGAAAGACTGGGCCGCCCTCGATGTTCGTTTGGCGGAGGGTGACGTTGCATGCCTTCAAAACTTCCGCCGCACCGAAATGGAACTTATCGAAGCAAAGGAGGCTCTAAGAAAATCGGAGCGTAAGTATCATGAAACTCCAGGTGAGGAAACTCCGAGAGTTGAGTCTCTTCGAGAAAAGATCTGTGAGGTCTTGGATCGTGATAAAACCAAAGTCTGGTTAGTCAGAGATCTTGCAACCTTACTTGGGCACCCCGCAAATCATGTTGGGGTCGTTGTGAGCTTCCTTCGGAAAGACAAGAAGAAAAAGTGGAACGTGAAGTGATAATGTTTTTATCGTGAAAGCCCCGGCGGATGCCGGGGCTCTTTTTTATTTCCCTAAAATTTTTAGAGCTTGTTTTATTTTTTCGTTTGTGGAAAGTGACGAGTCGATTTCTTTTACTGCGACTCTTGATTCGTGTTGGCTGTATCCGAGAGACATTAGCGCCATCATCACATCTGCTTCACCTGCGAGAGCGCCGTCTTCATCTTTGTGTCCGAGACTTGCTAACTTGTCGCGAAGCTCGACGACAATTTTTTCTGCTGTCTTTTTTCCGATACCTGAAACTTTTGTCATGTAAGACATGTCACCTGTGGCGATCGCTTTTTTCAAAGTTTCCATCGGAGCGATAGAAAGAATCGAAATTGCGTTTTTCGGACCGATTCCAGAAACGCTGATTAGAAGTTCAAAAAAGTTTTTTTCGTCTAGAGTTTGAAAACCATAAAGGTCAAGAGCGTTTTCACGAACGGCTAAATATGTCCAAAGAGAAATCTCTCCACCGATAGATGGAGCAATCGACAGAGTGTCGTTTGAAGCGAAAACAAGGTATCCGATATTGTTTGCTTCGATAACTAAAAACTTATTATTTTTTTCTAAGATTTTTCCTTTTATGTGGGCTATCATTCTTTCATTTTATCACAAGATTTTAGGTTTGCCTTTTCGGAAATACTCTGGTATTATGACGGAGTTCGTAAATAAGGCGTGTCGCGCATTAAAGACTTACAAAAATTAAATTTTTTAAATTATGCCAATATCAGCATCAGCAAAAAAATCTCTTCGAGTATCTCACCGAAAAAGAATCGTGAATGATCGAAGAAGAAAAACAATGAAAAGAGTCTGTGAAAGAAATTTCTAAACTTGTAAAAGCAGGGAAGAAGATGAAGCTAAAAACTTCTACCGACAGCTTACAAAGCTATCGACAAAGCAAACAAAGAGGAGTGATAGCTAAAAACACAGCATCAAGAAGAAAATCAATTCTTTCAAAAATAACTAAGTAAAGACAATCACAGCCAAAGAGCGCGGCTTTCGGCCTGCTCTTTTAAATTTATTTAATATTTTTCTTACCGCGTCTGTAAATAAATTCATCAGGGTTTCATCTAATTAATCTTATTCTTAAACCTTTGCTTATCTCTAACTGAACACCCTTTCCAGAAATTCCTTTGTTGCAAACATTCTCTAATGATGTACCATCCAGACCAGCTTGGTTTTCTAAAATTTTAAAATCACTGTTTTCTAAGGATTTTTTGATTTTATTTTTTAATTCGTCATCTAAGCCTCAAGCATAATAAATTCTTTTTCTTTTCGTGCTGCCCGTGTATAGAGATAATAGTTGAACAATCAGAAAGTAGTTGACTTACTTAATAGGGGGCTTTTAAATTTAGTGCTTTTAATATGTGAATTTGATGAGCTTATAAAATATTCAAAATTATCTCCTGCTATGTTTTTTGCAATCTCTGAAGTTCCAATTTCAGTATCTCCTCCATGTATTGCAATGATCCCATATTTGCTAGCGTTCTTCATATTTAATAATATTTAAAAATTTTTAACATTGTGCTCCTGGTAGGAATCGAACCTACATTTTAACTTCCGCAAAGTCATGTCCTATCCATTGAACGACAGGAGCTTAAGGCGATAATACAATATTTCTGAAATTTAAACAAAAGGGTCGGCGAGCGAAGCTCTATTACTTTTGTTTAAAATCCTAGTCTGTCCATTATTTTGTGAGCGAAAGATTCGTGAATTTCTTCTTGCTCTAATATTTCTGAAAGTATGCCGTAAATCATTTCTCCAGTCTCATCTTCTTCAAAGGGATAACCATTATCGGCATAAAAGTTTTATCTGATTTTATTATCAATCTTTTTTCACCTCCGAGTTCTTCCATCCAAAAAGATTTAAGTCTTTCATAAGGATACATTCTTCCGTCGAACAAAACCCCTTCAGTGGTGATAGCGTGTTTTATTTTCTGTGGTTTTGTCGTTCCGAAATATATCATCGCCGCTGCGGTAAGAACGATAAATATTCCAAAGAGAAAGTTTCCATAAATAAAAGCTACAGCGCTTCCAGCCACAGCGATAATACCAAGAGCCCAAAACCAATCTGGTTTTCTTTTCTTGTCTAAATATTCGAATGCTTCCCATTCTAAAAGAATTTGTTCTTTTTCCATTAAATATATTTTACCAGATATTTTTTTAAAGCACTCATCGTGCAAGTTTACTTTATCCTCTCATTATTATGAAGATAGTGTATAAGACGTATAGCAATATTAAAACAACACCCTGCCATTTTTGAATAGTGTGCTTTTTGCCGATGAATAAAAATGCAAAGAGCAACACAGTTACAGCTAGGTTTATCATTATATCTTGTCTAGCAAATTGATTTATAGAAAGAGGTGTGACCACGCTGGTGACTCCAAGAATCCAAAATACATTAAAGATGTTTGATCCAACGACGTTTCCTATAGCTATGTCAGACTGACCTTTTATCGCTGCGACCACAGAGGTGGCAAGTTCTGGTAGAGACGTCCCGACAGCGACCACAGTGAGTCCTATGAGCATTTCAGACATGCCGGCTAGTGTCGCTAGAATTGTCGCTTGAGACACTAGAAGCTGTCCACCAGCTATAAGTCCGACTATTCCCAAAATAGTGAAAGCAACAGATTTTCCCATCGAATATGTTTTGATCTTCTGATCTTCTGGCTCTGTGTTTTTTGAATTTTTAAATAATTCAAAAATGTAATACATAAAGATGCTAAAGAATCCAAGCAATATTAATCCATCTGTTCTTGTTAGTGAGTTCATTATCGCGCCGTCTAGAAATACGTCGTTGCCCAATATCGCTAAAGCTATTATCGAAAGAGCTGCAAAGGGTATTTCTTTCCATGTTGTTGATTTTTTTACTTTTAGTTCTACAAAAAGTGCTGAAATACCGAGTATAAGTAAGATGTTGGAAATGTTGCTTCCTAAGATGTTTCCGATAGCAAGGTCTGGACTGCCGTTTGTTGCTGAGATAAGGTTGATGACGAGTTCTGGTGCAGATGTTCCAAAAGAAACAACAGTCAAACCGATTACGATAGGAGCTATGCCATATTTTTTAGATATTGAAGCTGTTCCTCTGACTAAAATATCTGCACCAGCTATTAGAATCGCAAGACCAACTATTAGTAATAAAATTGTGACTAAAATCATTTCAAAATTTAATTTATTTTAATGTTTATATTTTAACAAAGTAAACATAAATAATTTAATTTTTCTGGGTATTAAGTTCAAGATAAAAATTTGTTTGCTCATCTTTTATTGTTTTGTATTTTCGAGCACAATTACATTAAATAGTACGCTGGTAATTGGCTTTTCTTTCAAATAAAAAACCGGATTAATCCGGTTTTTTATTTATGCGGAGGCGGGGGGATTCGAACTCCCGGACCGCGTAAACGGTCTCCTGTTTTCAAGACAGGTGCCTTCAACCACTCAGCCACGCCTCCATACTTATCTCTACAATATGGAATACTAGCACGGTTTATTTAGAAATTCAATAACAAAGGTAACCGCGATGTATAAGGTTTGCTATTTTTATTTATTAGAGATATTTTTTGGGTGGTTTTTGACGGCGAATAAATAAATTATTTCCAAGATTCCAAAAGTATTTATAACCAAAAGTATTATAAACCAAGGTTTAGATCCAGTTTTTGCCGCCTTCCAAAGCGCTAAACCTTTCCATATAAAATTCCAGACTATTACAAGTCCTAAGGTTATAAATCCGCCTGGGATTGTTATAAATTGTTCAGCTCCTAACATGCTCTTATTATATCACAATCAAGTTAAACAAAAGCTTCTTTTCGTAGTTTTTTGTGCTATTCTCTCTATATATATGAAAACTTTGGGTATTGATTATGGAAGGAAAAGAATAGGCCTGGCGATCTCTGACGAAAATCAGAAGATTGCTTTCCCGTATTCCGTGGTTCAAAACAAAGAAAATCTTGTAAATATAATAAAAGAATTAAGTAAAAAAGAAGGTTTTGAAAAAATTGCGTTAGGAGACCCAGGGGAAAATACGATCAGAGAAGAAGTGATTCTTTTTATGGAAATTTTGAAAAAAGAAGGTTTTCAGGTTTTTCTCGAAAAAGAATTCATGACATCGCTTCACACAGATATGTTTGTCAATACAAAACCAATAGCCAGGAAAACAGCCAAGAAAAGAGAAGAAAAGAAAGATCAATCCGCCGCCGCTCTTATATTACAAAGATTTTTAGATAAAAATAATTTCAAAAAATAATATGGAAAATACTGATATAAAAAAAGAGGAGAATAAAATGATAAGTTATGAAGATTTTAAAAAGGTAGAAATGAAAGTCGGAGAGATTGTTTCTGTGGAGGTAGTGGAAGGTGCCGATAAGCTTTATAAATTTATGGTTGATTTAGGAGAAGAAAAACCAAGACAAATACTTTCTGCTATTCGTGAATTTTATTCAGAACCGGATTTTTTCTTAAACAAAAAATTAGTTTTTGTCTCAAATTTAGAACCGAGAGTGATCAGAGGTTTGGAAAGTCAGGGAATGGTTGTCGCGGTGGATGGTTTTGAAAATCAACTGATTTTCTTGGTGCCAGAAGAAGGCGTGCCAAATGGAAGTAAGGCTCGTTAGAAATTTATGAAATTTTTTCATCTGTTTAAAAAAGAAAAATTGCTCGGCTGGGTGACCAAAAATGCGGAAGGTCCGCAGGGTACGGTGGCGCTTTCTGCTTTATCTTTTTCTGAATCTTTGTTTTTTCCGATTCCGCCAGATGTGCTACTTATAGCTATTATTTCTGTTAGAAAAGTTTCTCGTTGGTTTTTCTACGCCAGTGTCGCTTTGGTTTTTTCTATCTTGGGCGGAGTTGTCGGATATATTATCGGTGCGATTTTTTTTGATACATTTGGTCAAGGTATTATTGATTTCTACAATCTATCAGAAGCTTTCGAAAAAATATCTATAGTTTTTAAAGAGCAAACATTCTTGGCAATATTGATAGCCGCGATCACACCTATTCCTTTTAAAATATTTACTTTAGCTGGCGGACTTTTTAAAGTTAATTTTTTTGTTTTTCTTTTTGCGGCTATTGTCGGAAGAGCTGCGAGATTCTATGCGGTAGCATATCTTACAAAACTATACGGACCTTATCTTGTTAAAATATTTTTCAAATACTTTAATTATTTCTTTATTTTTGGTCATTTTGATTACACTAGTTTTGGTTTTTGTTTTATAATAGAAGCACAATGCTTTCTATTTTCTCAAAAAATAAAAAGTTCTTGGACTAGATATAACAGAAGAATATATCAGGTATTCTTTGATTTCTGTTGGTTCTGGGTCTAACAAAGTTTTGATGTGTGGCGAAGAAAAAGATAGCCAGAGTTGAACCTCGCAACGCTCTTTTGTCTGCGATAAGAAACATAATAAACAAAAACAAAATGTAAAAACGCTCACGTTTCTTTTCCCTCAGATTTTATTCACACAGAAACCGTCGCACTACAATCTTCGCAAAAAGAAATCTTACCGAATAGAAAAGATTAAAGAAAAATGTATTTTCTTTCACAGACGCTATTTTGTATTTTGAAAAATTTGAATCAGTAAACAAAAAAGATTTCTACAATGTTTTCATTTCATTCGCGACAATGTTTCTTTTTAAGAAGCGTTTTTGTAAACTCTGACTCAATGTTCGAAATAGTTAGTCATAAAGACGCACTTCTGGCTTCATGTGTAAAACGAGAGATTATAAACACAATGGTTTTAAACGTAGAAAAATTAAGAAGAACGTATTGCAATCTTTAGTCCATTCAACAGATTTAAAGCGATCACTAGTTTAAGCGAGGATAAAACAGCGTCTCTTATAAAAGAAACATATCAAGATTTTTATGAAATTTCAGGAGATAAAATAGGATATTTTTTCATCTCAGGATCTTTGGCCGCAGATACTTCTTTTATAAACAGTCTTTCACGACAAACAAGACTCCCGATACAAGAAGCAGATGTTTTTGTTAATTTTGAAATAGCTAAAAATGAACTTCCTCTGTAACTCGTAAAGAATCTTTTATTTATGCTCTGGCTTTGGGTACCGCCTTAAGTTAAAAATATGTCTATGAGTATGGAAGGAATGCAAAAAATAAACAAAGAAAAAACTTTCTACCTTGGAACGTGTAAGGCTCGTCTTAAAAACAGCCCAGAAAAATGAAATACGAGAATCAATAAGAAAAATAGCTTCAGGCGTTGAAAGAATATCAAATTTAATGGAAGAGAAGGGAATGTCTAAACTTAACCTAGCTTATTCTCTGCTTCATGGATTTGGTCATAAATTTGGTTCAGGATTATCTAGATAATGGATCCTTTGTTTTCTTTGATGAAAAAGGAGAGCATTTTGATGAATTAAATTCGATAAAATATTGAAATTTATAAATAATTTAATTTTGAAACAGATGCCGACAAAGCTCTGACTCCATACGAAGAAGCTTGATATTTGTTCCATTTGTGTTATATTTCAAAAGTTCCCCTCGTAGTTCAATGGATAGAACAGGACTCTTCTAAGGTCTCGATGTAGGTTCGATTCCTGCCGAGGGACAAGTTGTTTGCAAGTTTAACCCAAGAAAAGGAATCGAACCTATAAAAATGGTAAAAGAGCATTCCCAGGACAAGTTTAAGTTAACAAGAAAAGGCGCCCATTTTTAACGAGCAAAGCGACTATAAAAATGGTGCGTTTCGACTAAAAGGAAGGCGATTCCTGCCGAGGGACAAGTTGAAGATAGACTTACACTAGTGTATAGTGTTGAGGCAGAAGGGCGATTAGCTCAGTTGGTAGAGCAACCCGTTTACACCGTAGGTCAGAGGTTCAGTCCTCTATCGCCCACACAAGGTATAAAAACAAAAAACACCGAAAGGTGTTTTTTGTTTGGGGATTATTGACAAATATCTGTATTATGGAAAATAAATTATATGAAGTAAATCAAACAAATGGAGAAACGAACAGACTAAAGAACTGCATTGTGGTCAGCTTTTGTCTTAGAACAGCCGGCAGAATAGAGGAAAACGTATATGTTTTGCAGGGATAAGTCTTATAATCCAAACCATTTTGCAAAAGCAATAAAAAGAACTGAAAACCTTTGACAGCCAGTATGAAGAATTTAAATCAACAAAAAGTTGGCGCCTATTCTGCAACGGGTATTACATTAATTTCTGGTAAGGCTATTGCTATTATTAGTAAATTTGACACAGAATGAAGAATATTGGTAATAATGCTGAGTTAGAATCATGGGTGCCATCAATTGAGAGATGTAACAAGTTCTGAGGCCCTTTAAGCAATTTATATCTCTAAAAATTGTTTTATCCCTTTTTAACTTTCAGTTCTCTGTCTGTCATTTTTGTTTCTAAAAAACTAAAGATTCTTATAATTATAAATGCTAAGATTGTTTTTAATTTATCACAAGTATTCTTCACTAAAATGTCTATGATTGATGAGCGAAAATACCCAGTGTATTTTGATTTGGGAGTTCAACTATTTCTTCTAGATTCATTTCGCATGATTGTGATGCTGCCAGCATTACAATAGATGCAGTTACCCTCTAAAAGCATTATGTCTATACCACTTGTATAATGTTGTGATGGACCGTAAGGTATTTAGATGATGATATGGGCTATGAATTTTCCTTAGTAAGCATTGCGATGAATCCCATTTATATCCATTAACCAATTTATTAATCTGTGGATCTTCTTTAAATTATTGATTACTATTATTATTGATTTATAAATCATAACTGACTACAATACTGACCATTATCTTCATTCAGAAGATATTTTTTATTTCCAGATAAAAGTCCGAAGACCTATTTTTCGGAAACCGTAATTTTGGGTTTCTTTTAATATTAGTATCTTATGGATTAACATATTACCTATAAGAGGGAGATATTTTCCTCGGTCCAAGTGTGTGGTTTAAACATCTTCTTATGTTGGCGATTGTCTTTAAGATATCTTCAATCATGTACATATTATAACCGCTTTGGAATTTTGTTTTAAATGTCCATGCACCAGAAATAATCTACGAAGATGAAAATGTCTTAATTTTAAACAAGCCTGCTGGGCTTGTTGTTCATGATGACGGAAAGACTGCAAAGAAAAATCTCTTTGTGATTGGGTTTTGAAGTATCCAAATGGAAAATCGAGCCAATGGAAATAAAAGAAAAAACAGGAGAAATAAAAATTATAAAAAAGACCAGGTATAGTTCATCGTTTGATAGGAAACTCTGGTGTGATAGTTTTAGCAAAAACCAAAAAACATTCAATTTCTAAAAGAGCAATTCCAAGAAAGAAAAGTAGAAAAAGTTTACAACACGGTCGTCTGGGGAAATATAAAAACAGACGAAGGTGTGGTGGACGCGCCGATAGGCCGAAGCGGTAAAGATTTTCGTCAGTGGAGCGCCTCGTGGTGCGAGCGGCAGCCGTGAAGCTGTCACAGTATAAGTCTTGGCTCGTTTTTGAAGATGCGGGAGAAAAATTCACTTTCTTGGAGGTTAGACCAAAAACAGGCAGAACTCATCAGATAAGAGTGCATATGAAATATTTAAACAATCCAATAATCTGTGATTCTTTATATACAGAAAACAGGCCGAAGGTTTTGGGGTTTAATCGGACTGCTCTTCATGCTCGAAAGATATCAATAGAGATACCAGAGAAAGGTGTAAAGACCTTTGAGGCGCCATATCCTGAAGATTTCGTGGATTTGCTTGCTAAACTCTAATACTTATGATAAAGTCTCTTTTGTTAATGACGCGCCCGAATTTGGGTGTTTTATATAAAATATCATGACTACAGCTATAAAATTATCACCGGTTAATATGGAATCACGAAAAAATCTTGACTTAAAAGCAGGAGACACTGTTCGTGTTTTCTCTAAAATTCAAGAAAAAGGTAAAACTCGTCTTCAGGCTTTCGAAGGTCTTGTACTTGCTCGAAAACACGGAACAGACAACGACTATTACAGTTAGAAAGATCTCAGAAGGTGTGGGTGTGGAAAGAATTTTCCCCTATATTTCCAAACGTAGATAGATTTGAAGTTATAAAAAGAGCAAACGTAAAAAGATCTAAACTTTACTTCTTGAGAGAAAAGACAGCTAAGGAAATCCGAAGAAAACTAAAAGCTTTTGGATTTATCATTAAGACAGAAGATGTGAGATAAAAGCAGAAGATATGGAAGACGAAAAAGCAGAAGATGCCGCAGAAGCATCAACAGCACCAGGAAAGTTCAGAATCCTGAAACAGAAACAGAAGAAAAACAGAGGAAGCTAAATAATTAAAAATCCAAGCCCGCCGGGCTTGATTTTTACCCAAACTTCTGTATATCTGCATATGCCCAGGTGTTGAAATTGGTAGACAAGCATCCTTGAGGTGGATGTGCCGAAAGGTGTGGAGGTTCGAGTCCTCTCTTGGGCAAAAAAAAGCCAGACTTTGTCTGGCTTTTCTGATTTAAAATAATACAATTTTTATTTCTCTATTTTTTATTTTAAATAGATTATTTACAGCTTTTTGATATTGAAAAACAAGGCTCAAATATCTTTATTTGTGGAAAAAAACATATTTTTTTTATATTTTTTAGTATAATCTATTATTATAGTTTAATTGTTAAAATAAAAATGAATTTAACTAAAAAATAATAATGCTTCACCAGTCTTTTTTTTAGTAGCACTTGTACTGGTTTTGGTTGTCGGAGTTGTACTCCTTTCATCTCCTTCTGATAGTTTAGTTTTAAAATCAAAAAATAGATCATTTCTAGCTTTGCCTGGAGAGCCCTTGCGTGGTGCTCCTGGTGCGCCAGAGAATATTGCAGTAAGAGATAACGGAGATTTAATGTCAGGGTTTCTTGGGATGAGCCAGAAACGTCGGGTGATTTCCTGTTTCTTCTTATAATGTTTATTATTTAACTGGTAAAGGAAAGGATGTGGTTGAAGAAGTGATAAGTGTTTCCGATACTTCAGAAACAATAACACATTTTAAGTGGCGGAACTTTATATACTCTATATATTACAGCAGTAAATGCTACAGGTGAGGGTGCTCTTCAGATCCTTATGATTTTTCTGTTGTTGCCCCTAGTTTACTCTCCAGTATCTGAGATATCGGTATCTTTGAACGACAACAATATCGTAAATCTTTCTTGGTCAACCAATATTGATTCTTTATATTCTATTTTATGGACCGATATGATGTGACCAAGGTAAAATGTCCAAAAACAAAATTACCTGAAACTAGAATTTCTACTGATATTAGAAACCTGTCAGAGTGTAGTAAATACTGGTACTTTATAACCATTGAAAATTTAATAGATGCTAGAGATATAGTTGAAGAAAGTGGAAATTTGTTACGCGCGGTTGTAAGGGTGATTCTAATATAATAAGTGTTGCTTCAGACAGTGTCACAGATGAAAAGTCTGCTTCTCTTGAAACAAATGGCGGCGATCGTAAAATAGCTGTCATGGCCCCATCATCTTTAAGAGATTCATCTCATAATCTTTTTTTATTCAAGCTTCCAAACTTGAAAAAAAAAGGTGAAACAGCTATTTCAGCTCCTTCAGGAAAACGATGGGCAGGAGACAATGCTTACTCTATTAAAGCTTTTGACGAAGATGTAACAGAACTAAACGAAACATTTGATAAAGATGTGATTGTTACTATAGATTATGTTGAAGAAGATATTGAAGGTCTGGATATAGAATCTCTTACAATTTATCACTATGAAGATGGAAGTGGTTGGATGCCTTTATCATCTTGTGAAAATACTTTTCTGGCGGCGAAGGTACGATAACTTGTAAGACAACATCTTTCTCTATATTTGGTCTCTTTGGGAAGAAGAATCGGATGAACCAGAAGAACAAAATGGTGGATCTTTGTCGTCTGGATCTGGCTCATCTTCTTCAGGTTCTAAAGCTTCTTCTAAAGTTGTAGTTCAAAATGAAACACCAGTACAACAAGAAGTAGCCACAACAGAACCTGAAGCTGTGGTAGAAGACAATATTGTGAATACAGAACCAATGCCAAACCCAACTCCAGACAATGCTTTAACAAAAGATCTTTGGTATGGAATAAAAGATTTAGAAGTTAAGATTCTTCAAAAATCTTTAAACAAGTTAGGATTTTCTTTGGCAGAAACAGGTCCAGGATCTTTAGGAAGTGAGACGAATTTCTTCGGACCACTTACTAGATCTGCACTTATAAAATTCCAAGAAAAATACAGTGAAAAGGTCTTAGCTCCATATAATTTAGACAAAGGAACAGGTTATTTTGGAGAATATTCTAGATCTACTATGAATTCTCTTTTAGGAATGTAAATAAAAAATCCTCCAGACATGTCTGGAGGATTTTTTATTTGCTATAATAATCTTATAATTATTTAATTTAAAATTTGAAGTATGTTTTTTATTTTAGAAAAAGTTTTCTTTGATTTGGGTCCGCTCGTTTTTGGTCTTTGTGGATTTTTCTTGGCTCTTTATGTTTATACAAAAAAGCAAAAACAAGAAAATCTGGTTTGTCCGATGAATGGAAGTTGTGATGAGGTTGTAAATAGTCGATATTCAAAATTTTTCGGTATTCGTGTTGAGCTATTGGGGATGCTTTACTATGCTTTTATTGTCTTGGTATATTCATTTATTTTTCTAAATTCAGAATCCATATCTCCTGTCTTTAAATTTTTTGTCACTGGAATTACCGTCGGAGCATTTTTGTTCTCTATGTATTTGGTTATAATCCAAGCTTTTGTTTTAAGAAAATGGTGTACTTGGTGTCTTTTTTCTGCAGGATTTACAACATTTATTTTTGTAACAGCGATTTTCGGCGCAGATTTTTCTTTGACAAATCTTTTGGCAGAGTATAAAGGAATAATCGTTTTCTTTCACGCCTTTGCAGCTGCTATCGGTGTCGGAGCGGCGACGATTACAGACATATTCTTCTTTAAATATTTGAAAGATTACAAGATTTCAGAAAGCGAACATAAAACAATGGAAACCCTTTCTTCTGTTATTTGGGTTGCGCTTGGTGTTTTGGTTTTGACAGGTATCGGGCTTTTTATACCCCAATCAGAAATACTCTCTCATTCTTCAAAATTTTTAACAAAAGCACTCGCGGTCCTTGTCTTAATACTAAACGGAGTTATGTTAAATCTTAGTATTTCTCCGAGAATGATGGAGATAACTTTCGGCGACGACTTTAGTCACCAAAAAGGAGAACTTCACTTTATGAGAAAATTAGCTTTCGCTTTGGGTGCTATTTCTATAACATCCTGGTACACTATTTTTATCCTTGGATCTATACGCTCTATACCTGTTTCTACAGGAACCGGAGTCTTCGCTTACATACTTTTACTTTTTGTGGCGATTATCGGGTCTCAAGTTTTCGACAGATTGATGATTAGAAAAAGAAAAAAAGAGTTAAATAACAAAAATTAGATATGAATTTTGGAGAATCATTTAGAAAAATGTTTTATAAAAAGGAAGCAGATATTCCGCTTAAAACAGCGGAAGATCTTACAGACTATAATTTTTTTTAATAAATTTCAAGAAAAGATTAACTCGTCTAAATTTTCAAGAGAAGAGATGGAAGAAATTTCCCATAATTTTTTAGCTACATTTTCTGAAACAAAAGTAGGACGAAAGTATTTTGAGTTGGTGGAAAATAGAGATAAGTTTAAATCCGAACAAAACACTTCAAATGAAGGTGAAATAGATTTAGGAAAATTGAATACTTTAAACCAAGAAATATCAGAAATGGAAAACTCGCCAGAAATTAAAAAATATTTAGATCTAAAAAACCAAATAAGATTGTTGTTGGATGAAGGAGATCATCAGACACAAAAAGTTGCTTAGTGGATTTATTTCTTCTATTTTGCTATAACATAAGGGTCCTTTCTGGACTGTATTGAATCAAATCAATATAACATGGTGGCTATGGTGTAACGGTTAACACGGAGGTTTGTGGAACCTTCGATCAGGGTTCGATTCCCTGTAGTCACCCACATAATAAACCCTTAAATATCAACATCCTTTTAGGCTACCCCTAACGGGAATTGAACTGGTATAATCTTGAAGTGAAAACATTACATAATAAATGTAGAGAATTATTAAAGGCGTATAAATCAGGAGATTTGGGTCAGACCAAAATGCCAGAAGATAGTAATCCAAACTTTTCTGAAAAAGATATTGAAAATCGGTTGGCGTATTTTACTTTACCGATGGCTCTAAACTATCAACGCAACAGCTACACTCTGTGGGAGTCAGCTCTGAAAACATGGCAAGATGAAGATACTAGAAAAGTTTTCGATGTTTCGCTTGTTTCAAAAATGTCAGACGAAGAACTTCGAAATAGTTTAATAAAATACAAACTTGCTCTTCAACCTAATAAACATATTTCAACTTGGAAAACTATTTGTAAAACAATTCATAAAGAATGGGGTAGTTTTTCAAACTTCATTAAAAGCTCTGACTGTGACTTTCTTGTTTTAAAAAATATTGTTCAAAATAAACATAAGAAAGGATTTCCATATCTTTCGGGACCTAAGATTTTTAACTACTGGTCTTTTATTTTAGGCAAATACGTAAAAGTTAAATTAAAAAATACAGAACACATAGAGATCGCTCCAGATACACATGTAACCCAGGGCTCTATTATGCTCGGTGTCATAACAAAAGAAGAGGCAGAAAAGTTATCCAAAGATGAGATATCAAAAAGATGGAGAGATCTACTTAAGGATTCTGGAATTACTCCCATTGAAATGCATCCGCCGCTCTGGTTTTGGAGTAGAAATGGGTTTGTTTATAAGTTAGAATAAAATCTATATGGAAAAAGAAATTACAGATTACTTAGTTAAAAAATATAATCCAATAGCTATTATTCTTCATGGCTCTAGAGCTTCAGAATTTGCTAAACCTCATAGCGACTGGGACATGTATGTTTTTGTTGACGAAGAGATAACAGGCAGAGAATTTATCGGGGAGACCTACCTGGGTCAAAGTATAGATGCTGGACTTATTCAATATCCAATTACTGATGAGATTATCAAGCAAAAAATGATTGCGATTTCTCATGCTGCGAAGGTCATGTATGACACTGATGGGCTCGGGGAAGAAATGGTAAAAAGAGCAAAAGAAATTAGAGAAAAGGGTCTCAATCTTAGCGAAAAAGAAATCAATAATAAAATGCTTTTTATGGGTAGATGTATGGATCGTCTTCGCGATAGTGTAAACAATGATGCTTTTTTCTTTTTTAGATTAGGGTCAGATTTTATTAGAATAGTATTAAACAATTGGTTTAGTATTTTGCACAATGAATATTCTGTCCCTGTCTACATGTCCTTACCTAGAATAAAAAAAGATGATCCTGAATATTATAAAGCTGTTGAAGTTTTATGGAGCAAACAAGACAACGAGTCTAAGTTAAAAGCGGCAGAGTATATTTATTCTAGGTATTTATAAGATACAAAAGTCGAAGTTCTTGGATTATTGGATCCCAAAAGAGAAAAATCTCGCATTTATGCGAGGCTTTTTCTTTTTCAAGTAAAAATTTCATATATAGCATCTACAATACTTTTAGTGTAATATGTTTTTAAACAAATAGTTCACACTATGAACAAGCAACAGTTCCTTTCTGCGGTTGGCCTTGAACAGCCACTTCTCTCTGTTCACGGAGACATCTTTGAAACTCCGGCAGACCATATTGCCTTTGCGGTCAACTTTGCCGGCAAGTCCTCAAAGCCTGTTAATTCTGGAGGTTTCGCCGGGGAAGTTTCTAGGCGATATTGGCCAGAAATTTCCAATCATGAATTCCAAGCAGGAGTTCCTGTAAGCAGGTATATTGCTTCTGCTGGAAAGTTCTTCCATGCGCTACCTGTTCATTCAAATGAGGAAGGGGGTTGGAAAGATGCGCCAGAGTTGATAACCAAGTGCTTCAACCTTCTACCTGTGCCGAGTACTGAGGTTATCGCAACTGTTCTTATGGGGGCAGGAAGTTCTGGTACCAAGTATAATGCAAGTCCTCGAAATATTGAGGCCATGGCGCTCAGTTACAAAGAAATTGTTTTGTATATATATGAAGAGGCTGTCTATCATCTACTTCTCCAAACCGGACTACTTGCTTCCCCAAGAAGGGAGGTGGTATCACTCAAGCCCAAGATGGCTGGGGTCAAGGTGCTAGGCGACTTTCCTCTACAAGGGCGAAAGCAATTAGAGCTTGTTTCGTAGTATTACACCAAGTTCTCAGATTGAACGAAGAACCTCGGAAAATTCTCCGAGGTTCTTCTTTTTCAAGACTCATAATTTTTTATTTGATATAATTAATCCATTAAATTTATATTCATAAAATATGACTATAGAAAAAGTGGATTTTAAATTGATAAAGTTTTTTAGGAAAATTTTTTTGCCGTCGGCTCGCATCGGACTTTTTATTGTCTTCTTCTGGTTCGGGTTTTTAAAAGTCATCGGTCTTTCTCCGGCAAGTGGCGTGGTTCAAAATCTTTTTGAGAGCACTATCCCTTTCATGCATTTTTCAACTTTCTTGGTTCTCTTTGGAATTTTTGAATGTATAATAGGAATTCTGTTTTTAATAAAAGGTGCAGAGAGGGTTGTTATACCACTTCTTTTGATCCACATGTTTACAACTTTTGGTCCGCTTGTTTTTCTTCCAGAAGAAACTTGGCAAAAATTTATGGTGCCAACACTTGAAGGACAATACATAATTAAAAACTTTGTGTTAATCGCGGCGGCTGTAGGTATCGCGGCGCACTTACATCCAATTAAAAAATAAAATGATTGAAGAATTAAAAAACACAGCAGACGAACTGTATCGCGACGGCAAGCTAGACAAAAAACTCAAAAGAAGACTTCGGTTTTTTGAAGTTTTGATTTTTATTTTTGGACTAATAACAGTCTACGATATTTTGTTTGAAGGTTTTTATTGGTTCCACGTGTCTTTGGTTGTGGCCGGATCTTTTTTGGTTGGTTTTCTTTTGCTTTCGAAGATTCACAAAGTTTCTTGGGATAAAAGAAAGCAAATGATGGATTACTTTAAAAATGGATATTTGGGGAATTTCTATCTTAATTCTGTATGTTATTGCAAGACTAATATCTGATGTTTATTTACAAGACTTTTTTGACGGAAATACAACTAAAGTCTTTGCATATACTTTCTTCACTATTTTCGGCGTTACGCTAGGAAGGTTTATTGGGGTTTTGGTTTCTATATATCTTGCTGAGCCCAAAAGACACAGAAAATCTCGATTTTTAAAGAATGAGAAGTAAGGTATAATATGTTTATTAATAATAAATTTTATATATATGTTTAAAAATTTATCAGAGAAACCGTTTTTCTATCCAGCTTTAGTTTTAGGTGTTTGTTTAATATTCGCAGCTCTTGTCGGAGGGATTTTCCTTTCAAAGATAAAAAGGTGACGCAGACACGATAACCTCTACCGGTTCTGCAAAAGTCAGAGTTATGTCAGACTCAGCCAAATTTACAGGATCTGTGGTGAGAATAGCTTCAGAATATGATTTAAAGGGTGGATATTCAAGTGTTGCTTCAGATGTGAAAGTAATCGAAGCTTTTCTTAAAGAAAAAGGTTTGACAGAAGAAGAATATTCGATTCAACCAGTTTCAGTAAATGAAGTCTATCAATATGGAGAAAACTCCCAAAATTTACCTAAAAAGTATGAGTTCCGACAATCTATCGATATTAACTCTAAAGATATAGAAAAGATTGAAAGTGTGGCAAATTCTATTTCTTCTTTGGTTAATAAAAATGTTTTGTTCCAGAGTTATGGGATTCAATATCTTTACAGTGGTTTAGCAGAAAAGAGAGTCGAACTTTTGGGTGGAGCTATCCAAGACGCTAAAGCTAGAGCAAGCGAAGTCGCAAAAAGTTCCGGTGGAAGAATTGGTAAATTACAGTCTTCTACTAGTGGAGTCGTGCAGGTGCTTTCGCCAAACTCCATAGATGTTTCTGACTATGGTTCATACGACACATCTACAAAAGAAAAAGATATTTCAGTCACAGTTAGAGCTACGTTTAAGTTAAAGTAAAGGATTTGCAAAAGGGTCGGCGAGCTTCGCTCGCCGTGCCCTTTGCTTTATTCTTTCATTATAAATATAATGAAAGAACTATGACAAAATTAAAGACAATAGTTTTAATAATAATCCTCGGCTTGGCGATGTATTTTGGTGTTTTTAAAGAGCGAAAAGCTGTAGTTGTCGACAACCCAGGTATTTGGATAGACGAAGATGTTCAGATGGAAAATATCGAAAAACCAGGACTTTGGGAAGATGAAGAAACAGAATTCTATAAAATAACTTACGATTTGTCTGGAATAACAGACGAGAATGCAAAACCAGATATAGAAAGATGGGTTGCGGATCGTGTTTTTCAGTTTAAAGATGAATCAGGATTTAAAGATTTCACAGAGGAAGACAAGGAGATTTTAGGATTTAATCGCGGAATGAAATACACTTTGGATTTCACTTACGAATTAAAGAATCCGACACAATAAAAACATACATAATAAAATCGGCTGTCTTCACCGGCGGAGCTCATGGCAACTTGGAAATACTAACTTTCAACTATGAAAAAGAGACAGGTAAGCGAATTTCCTTAAATGACGTGTTTACAAAAAGTCCTGCCCAGTATCTTCCTGTTTTGGCGGCGTTGGGAGATAAGTTTTAGATAATGAATATAAGGATGTTGCCTCTCATGATGGTCTCGCACCAGAGCCAGCTAACTGGGCAACTTGGTATGCTACAGATACTTCTTTGATTTTTATTTTCCAAACTTATCAAGTCGTGCCATATGCGTACGGAACTCCTGAGTTTGAAGTTGTTGCAAAGGTGTTTCAGATTTTATAAAACTAGATTATTTCACTAAATAAAAATGGAAGATAAAAAAGAAAAAAGAGCACTGTAAAATACTCTCGGATTTTTTACTATTTTTGGAGAGAGACGAAGGGGTATCGACTCGGAATATTTGTTTCGATGCTTTTTATTGCTCTAGGGTCAGTTTTAGGTAGTGTAATACTTCCAACGATTTATCAAAAAATAATAGATAATATTATTTCTGAAAGTCAACTTACTTTTTCTCCCGATTTAAAAAACACATTCATAATGCTTGCAATCGTTCTGGTTTCTGGATCTGTCTCATGGAGAATTGCAGGTAGAATAAACTTAAAAATTGAAAGTAGAATAATAAAAAGATTATCTGATCTTTCATTCACTAAAATATTTAATCATTCAAGAAGATTTTTCGCTAATAATCCTGTTGGGGAATTGTTTCAAAAAACGGAAGGTTTGCTGGTGCATTTAGGACGATTATAAATACAATAATTTATAACTTTTTTGCGCCACTTGTTGTTTTTGTTGGTGTGCTTATTGTTTTATTTAATCAAAATAAGACCCTAGGGCTTATCTTCTTGGTTTGGATAATACTCTTCGTGTTCCTTTCTATATCATTTGCAAAAAGAAAAGCTCCTGTCGATGAAGAAATGGCGGCCCAGAGTTCTGCAACAACAGCACTTATGTCTGATTCAATTCTTAACGTTTTAAATATTAAAATATTTGCTCAGCGTAATTTTGAATCTAAAAAATACGCACACGAAACAACAGAAGAATATAAAAAGAGGGGTAAAAGGTCTTGGGAGATGAACGCTAATCAAAACCTTATACAGTCTTTATTGGCCATCGTGCTGGAGGTTGTATCTCTTCTTTTTGTTGTATCAATGTGGCAAAAAGGTTTGGTTACGGTTGGTTTTTTTGTACTAGTTCAAGCTTACATGTCTAGAATATTTGATTTTATTTGGTGTATTGGGCGTGCCATAAAGAATTTTGGAGAAGCACTTTCTAGTGCCAAAGAAATGGTTGAAATTCTCGATCAAAGAAATTGATATTAAAGATCCAGAAAATCCAGAAAAATGTAAAATTTCAAAAGGTGATATTTCTTTTAAAAATGTTTCTTTTGAATACAAAGATGGAAAAGATGTTTTCGAAAAATTTAATCTAGAAATACCAAGCGGGCAAAAAGTTGGTATCGTCGGACATTCAGGTTCTGGAAAAACTACAATAACAAACTTGCTTTTGCGCTTTGAAGATGTAACAGATGGTTCTGTAAAAATCGACGGACAAGATATTAGAAACATAACTCAAGATGATTTACGTTCGAAAATATCTTACGTTCCGCAAGAACCGGTTCTATTTCACCGAACACTTAAAGAAAATATTGCATATGGAAATCCAGATGCAAAAGCGATAGAGAAATAGAAGTTGCTTCAAAAAAAGCTCACGCAGAAGAATTTATAAAAGAATTAAAAGATGGTTACGAAACAATGGTGGGCGAGCGAGGCGTCAAACTTTCTGGTGGACAAAGACAGCGAATATCTATTGCCAGAGTTATGCTTGAAAATTCTCCGATGCTTATCTTAGACGAAGCCACGTCTTCTTTAGACTCTATAAGCGAAAACCTAATCCAAAGAGCGTTTGATGAAGCGATGAAAAACAGAACAACTATCGTCATCGCCCACAGACTTTCCACGATAAAGAAAATGGATAGAATAATCGTTCTAGATAAAGGTAAGATTGTCGAAGATGGCACTCCCGACGACTTGCTAAACAAAAAAGGTTATTACTTTAAACTTTGGCAAGCACAAAAAGATGGAGTGATTTAAATTAAAAGCCGTGCACAAAGTGCACGGCTTTTAATTTAAAAAGTTTTTCACAAAAATAAATTTTTTATCACATAATAAAAAAACTTTCTGATACAATATTTATATGACAAACAACACTTCAAGAATTGATCTTTTAGCAGATGGTATTTTTGCTATCGTGATGACGATCTTAGTTTTTGAAATAAAAGTTCCAGAGATTTTAAACCCCACCAACGAAACAATTTTTGAATTATTGAAAAATTCTTATACACTTTTCCTTTCTTATATTTTGTCTTTTGGTGTTTTGTTTACGTATTGGCGCGGATATCACTCTATAGTTTCTGATTTTGCAAAATCATCAGATACCAATTTCCAGAATTTAGCCGCCACTTTTCTTTTGTTTGTTGCGCTCGTACCTTTTTCTTCTCATCTTTTGGGTTTTTACAGCTATCTTCCAGCCGCGGTTATTACTTTTTCTTTAAATGTTATTTTAATCGGTGTGCTTTTATTTTTAATGAGATTGTATGCATGGAAATCTCACAGTATAAAAAACAAAAGAATAACCAAAACAGAGCAAGTTCATTCACACATTAGAATATTTATTCCTATAATCTTCTCAGTCTTGGCGATACCTGTGTCTTTTATAAACACAGACATTGCACTGGGGATTTTAACAATAGCTATTATATTTAACCTTTTGAAAAGAAGTACAAGGTTAATCTGCGAGTTTTTAGAAATAGAAGATATTAAAAATCATAATAAGAAAGATGTTAAAAATAAAAAATAAAGCACCAGACTTTAAGCTTCTAGACCAAAACGGCGAAGAACATAGCCTAAGTGACTATTTAGGAAATTTTGTCCTTATTTATTTTTACCCAAAAGACGATACACCTGGTTGTACAAAAGAAGCTTGTATGTTGCGAGACGATTTTCCAAATTTTAAGAAAATAAAGGCTAAAGTTTTGGGAATAAGTGCGGATTCTGTGAAAAGTCACAAGAAATTCGTTGAAAAATATGATTTACCTTTTACTATCTTAGCCGACGAAAAAAGGGAAGTGATGAAAAAATACGATGTTTTAAAAGAAAAAAGCATGTTCGGAAAGACTTTTCTTGGAATTAAAAGAATGTCGTATCTTATCGGAAAAGAAGGCGAGATTTTAAAAATTTACGAAAAAGTAAAACCAGAAATCCATGCAAAAGAAGTTTTGGAAGATTTAAATAAAATAAAAAACCAAGAAAATTAATTTTGCAAAGTAGCTAGTTATTAACACATTGGGTAAAAAAAGTTATATATACGAGAAAAACTAAAATATAATAGATATATTAGTATTAAAATTGTTCGTATTATATATGAAGTTACAAAAAGCATTTTTTCTCGTTTTAGGACTAGCATTTCTGGTCTCTATCGGTTCTCTTGTTAGTGGGGGATCAAACCAAAAAGCTCAAACAATATTCTCTACTTCTCGTGAAGATATAAATATTCGAGAAAACACTGGCAGAGAAGCTACAGTAGATGGAAGTCGTGACTTGGCTGAAGGTTTGGTAATCACACCAGACTCAGGGTCACAATTCCTTGCTGGATCTCAAATAAACTCTACTTGTACTTTCGGTACAACTGGTAGGATACCAGACCAAATGGTTTTGGTTGGTGCTACCATAAATCCGTACGTAGTAGTAGGAACATACAACTCTGGGGACTGGGGCGAAAACTCATCTAGTGAAATAAGTGGTTCGTTTTCAATACCTTCTGCATACGGAGGAAGATTCGATGTTCAATGTGTTGCCTATATTGATGGTCAAACATATAACATAAGTAACGAATACGAAGTAATATCAGGAATTCCAAATGGAGATACACAAGCTCCTACAGCCCCTCAAAAACTAGGAGCAGGAAACATAACTTCATCATCTATAACAATTTCTTGGGCGCCATCTACAGACAATGTAGGTGTATCTCGATATCATATTTACCGAAACAATGGTGGTAACACTGCTGTAGATAATACGAACCCTATTGCTAGCGTTTCCGGAGATGAAACTGTCTTTGTAAACAATGGACTTCTATCGAACAAGAAGTATACATATAGAGTAAGAGCTATGGATAGTTCAGAAAACCTGTCAGGCTGGGCTACTGCTTCAGGTTCTACAGCTACAAATATTAAACCAATCACACTTACAGTAGCTCCTCCAACAGGAGTTGGTGTTGCAGAGGTGACGACATCATCTGTGAAAATTTCATGGACAGCATCTCCAGCTTCAAACATCTTTGATTATGCTATTTATGCAAACAATGGAGGTTCAACAGCTATAAACACGACTGTTCCAGTTGGTGTTGTTCAGTCAGGTCAGCCGATGACATTTACTCATCAGAATCTAAACCCAAGCACTCAGTATAAATACCGTGTAGCTGCAAGAGATAATGCGAACAATAGATCTTCACTTACTACAGCAGTAAACGGCACAACTTCAGCGGTCACAGTTCCTCCTCCATCTACGCCTTCTATTTCTTCTGTTGTAACAGGTAGCACAACAACAAACCCAGCGCACTCATCTTTGGTTGTTTCTTGGATTCCGTCTGCAAATATTGGATATAAAGTTTATAGAAGCAACACATCAAACGGAACATATTCACAAGTTAGTCCGTCATCTCTCATAACAACAGGTTCGTTTGTTGACTCTGGTTTAAACCCTAGTTCTACATATTTCTATAAACTCCAAGCTTGCTATACTTCTACACCTACAAACTGTTCTGCACAGTCTAGCGTCGTAAGTGGTTCGACTACATCTGTACCAGATACAACAGCTCCTACAGTTCCAGCCGGTTTGCAAGTTTCTTCTACAACAGCTAACTCAATATCTCTTTCATGGACAGCATCGACAGATGTTGGTGGATCTGTAGCAGGGTACAATGTTTTCAGAAGTACAACCTCAACAGGGACTTACACACAAGTTGGTGGAAATATCACCACAACCACATTTATAGACACTGGATTGGGCCAATCAACAACTAGATTTTATAAAGTAAGAGCTTTTGACAATGCACCTACTCCAAATTATTCCGCTCAATCTTCAGCGGTAAGTGGTACAACACTTTCTGTCCCTTCTGCTCCTACAGGCGTGAGTGTAACCTCTCCGACAACTTCATCTTTGACTGTTTCTTGGAATGCAGTAAGCGGTGCAACTTCTTATAAAGTTTACAGAATGACTTCATCTACAGGTGGTGTGGATTCAACAATCCCAGCTGTTACTGTAAACCAACCAAACATAAATACTGTTATAAACGGTCTTTCATCTGGAACTACATATTTCTTCTCTGTTTCTGCGATAAACTCTGTTGGGGAATCAACTCGTTCGTCTACAGTCTCTGGCGCGACATCTTCTCCTCAAGTTACATTAAGCTCAATAGAACTAACAAGACCTGACGGAACATTTTTACAAACACTTTCTACTTCTGGAGTTAACACTGTAAACGTCGGATTCCAAAACGGAGGACTAGGATCTAATATTTCAGTAAGAGTTAAAACAAACACAAACGATTCAGACACAGGAAGTGTTGTGTTTAACTTAAACGGAACAAACGTAGCAACAGAAAACACTCCACCTTATATGATGTTTGGTGACAACAACGCTTGGCCAAATATCGCACAAGGACCTCAAACCATATTAATAACTCCATACTCTGGCGACTCCGCGGGTGGGCAAGCCGGTGTTTCTCAGACAGTTACTTTAAATATAGTTAACAACGACGATGTTACACCTCCTTCAAATCCTACAAACACTACTGTAAAATACAGATCATCATCTCAGATAGTGATCGACTGGACCAACCCGACAGATCCTCAATCTTCTGATGTGGCTTCTTATAAAGTTTACAGAGATGGAATAAACATTGGATTTGTAAATCATCCTACAAATACATATACAGACAGTACTGTAAACGCAACATCTTCATATTCTTATAAAGTTTCTTCTGTTGACACCTCAGGAAATGAAGCGGATCTTCCTTCTACTGGAACACCAAACAGAGCGCTTTCAACTAGCTTCTCTATTCAAAACCAAGTTCAAACAACAGCAAGTACACAACAAGATCAGCTCCAGAAAACAGTGCTTCTTCAGGAAGTCAGGGCTTCTGGTTCACTTGGAACTATCACAAACGGTCCTGTGTGGATTGCTGGAGGAACACAAGGAATACATTTCTGGTATGTTGATTTTGAAACTGGCGCGGATGGTTGGGTTATGGAAAACTCACTTTCTATCTACACTCCACCAACAACGACTCTAACAATCACACCAGCACATCTATCTACTGTAAGCGCAGGTTCGACGATAGACGTCTCTTGTGTCTACAATCCAAGTGGCGCAAACCCAGCTCAAATCAGAATGTGGGGCGCAACAATAACGCCGTATGCTGAGTATCACTTACCAACAGTAAACAATTCAAAAACTATTTCAGGGCAACTCACAGTACCAGCTGGTTCAACAGGAGAATTCCATGTTAGATGTGTTACTTACGGTCCAGATACTGGATTGAGTAATCACCTAACTATAACTTCAGGTCCGCCACCAGCAGACACAACAGCTCCAAGTATAGTAAGCTTCACACCTTCAGCGAGCGAAGTTCTTCCTTTCGGAACAACATCTACAAATGTTTTCGTAACAACAAACGAATCTGCAACTTGTAAGTGGAACACAAGCAATGTCGCGTATTCAAGTATGACAAACACAATGAATGGTTCTGGAACAACTAGCCACTCCGCAAACCTAACAGGACTTACAAATGGTCAGTCTTATACAAGATACGTAAGATGTCAGGACACTGCTGGAAACGCAATGACTTCAAGTCAAAATATCACATTTAGTGTGGCTGCTGATGTTCCTCCACCTCCACCACCAGGCGGAGATCAAGAAACTCAAGTTTCTACAACTTGTCCAAGCAACCCATCTGCACTTCCTTCAAGTCCATCTACAAACGCTTCGGTGGCACTTTGTTCTGCTGTTTCAAACACAGTAAATCCTGCGACGATAACATTAAGATGGACACCTGTAACAGGAAGAACTGTAAACTCAGCGACTATTTCTAGAAAAACAGAAGACTCATCTTGGACTCAGGTTGGAACAGCCGGCTCAGGATCAACAACATGGACAGATACAAACTTTACACCAGGTACGTATTATGAATATAAGGTTGTATTATCAACCTCTGCCGGTACAGCGACAGGTTACATATCTTCAGGTATAAATGTGCCTTCAGATGTTACAAGAGGAAAACTAATCCTTGTTGTCGATGATACATTCCAAACATCTTTATCTACACAAATCCAAAACCTAATAAACGAATTAACCGCCGACAGATGGATTGTTTCGACTATTTATGTAAGCAGGGCAGACACACCTACAAATGTTAGAAATTCTATTAAAGCAATATATGATGCAGATCCTACAAACACAAAGGCTCTCTATCTTCTAGGTCACGTTCCGGTCGCAACACTAGGAAATGTAAACCCTGATGGACACTTAGGCCGAGGAATATCATCAGACTCTTTCTACGGAGAAATGAATAGTACATGGACATCTGGTTGTTCTCTGACTCTTCCACAAGGTCAAGATACTGGAGTGAGTTCAAATCTAGATATTCCTCCAACAAGTTCAAGATTCTGTGTTTCAGGTCAAAATCTTCCATCAGCTCTTGAGTTGGAAGTGGGTAGAGTTGATATGTATAAAATGTCAGCTTTTGGAGGAACAGAAAGTTCTCTCTTAACAAGTTATTTAAACAAAGTAAGTAACCTAAAGAAGAAAATATTTGTCCCTGCTGATAAGGCATTTATAAAAGATACATGGATGAATAATGGATGGTCTCATGGAAAAGGTTCGTTCGCGACATTTCCTTCACTGGTTAATTCAAATAACGTAACAGTCGAAACATATTGGACTAGATTAAAAGATGCGATGGGTGGTCAAAGCTATAAATGGGTGAGTGCTGCATACAATGGTGCAAATACTTCAGAATCTCACGATGGTATCGCTGGATCATCTCAGGATATGGTAACCAATCCTCACAAAGGTGTATTCAATATTCAAATGGCAAGTTACTCTTCTGAGTGGAATGACCAAAACTCACTTCTTCGATCTTTCTTGGCGAGTGGCGACGGTATGTCGAGTATGATTGGCGGACCAAGATATGTATATTTCCATCAAATGGGAATGGGTAAAACAATAGGTAATTCATTTAGAAGATCTGTAAACAATAATTCATCAACCTATCCACCACTAGGCGGAATATGGGACTCTAACTCTGGTGGTAACGCACACATGACATTATTGGGCGATCCAACTCTAAGAGATAGATATGTTGCTCCGCCTTCAAACCTAGTACTTTCAAATGCAGGAGGAAAGGTTGCAATGAGTTGGTCAGCATCATCAGATAGTGGTGTGGGATACAATATTTACGAGATAGGAACAAGTTCTATAACAAGATTAAATAGTTCTCCAGTTGTAGACACTTCATTCGCTTCAACTCAAAATTATGCCGCAGACAAGAAATACATGGTTACGCGAGTTAAGATTGAACAAGTAAACAGTGGTTCATATTACAATGAGTCTCTGGGTGCCATAGCTACTACAAGTTCTACTCCACCACCACCTCCACCACCAAGTGGTATGCAAGTTCAAGGTATAAACGGTGCTGTTGGTCCAGACATAACAACCAATATAACACCAGGAGCTAATCCAAACGGAAAACCAGATTACTTCCTTTCATGTAGCGGTAGTGATTCAAACAACGGAACTTCTGCAAGTACACCATGGAAGAATCTTTCTAAATTAGACACTGTAAAATCGAGCTTACAAGCCGGAACAAGAATCTTCTTAAAGAGAGGTTGTGAGTATGCAGGATATCTACACATTGTTAGTTCAGGAACAACTGCTACGCCAATACAATACGACGCATACGGTTCAGGAACAGCACCTGTTGTCACAGGAACAACTCCAGTTCAAAACTGGACAAACTACTCTGGAAATATTTGGAAAGCAAATATCGGCGCAGGACTTTCTCCAAAATATCTTTTTGTTGGAAATAGTCCACAGAAAGTCGCGCGACATCCTAACACAGGTTGGCTTCTTACATCATCACGTACAGCGACAAACATGACTACAAGCAGTAGTTGGGTGAGTCAGCAAGCCGCCAACTCTCTTGTTGGCACTAAAATGGTATATCGAGAAACACCTTGGTCTTATAAAAAAGTGACGGTCTCAGGAAATTCAGGATCAACGATCACTCGACCAGCCGATGGTGTCGGTAGTCAGTTTACTGGTGGTAGTTGGGAAGATGCTGGCTGGGGTTTTATGCTCGAAGGTAAACTTTCATTCTTAGATAGTGCTGGTGAATGGTATTACAATTCATCAAACGGTGATTTATACTTCTGGGCTCCAGGAAATGCAAACCCAAACACTCTAAGCACTAAAATATCTAGCCAGCCTCGTGGAATCGATATCGGCTATAATCAATCAAACCTAGTTTTCAAAAACTTTGTACTTGAAGGATTTAGTCAATACGCTTTCCACTCAGATACAAACAAACGAGTTGTGTTTGAAAATATGGAAGTTAGATATTCAGACAAAGCAGTTCAAATGTATACACCAGAAGGAAATGCATCTGCTGACGCAAACACTGTAAGAAGTAATTATATCCACGATATATATAATGTCGGTCTATGGTTAATGGGAGGAAATAGTCATTTAATCGAAGGAAACGTGCTTACAGATATTGGAAACGACGCACAGCTCGGAGCAGATGATAGTGGTTGGAACTTGTTCGGTATGCAGTTAAATGGAAGTGGTTCAAACTATATTGTTCGCCGAAATATCGTTAAAAACACAGGTTATATCGGTATTGTGGCTGGAGGTAGTGGAATTATCGAAGAAAACTATATTGAAAATGCAGACGATATTCTAAACGATGGTGGAGGTATTGCATTTGACTACACAAACGGTCTTACAATCAGAAAAAATATCGTAAAAGATATTGGCCATGATTTAGACAGTATGCCAGCCTTGTATCCTGGATATCACGAAATCGGTATGGGAATTTACTTCGGAAACTCAAACATTAAAAACACTACAGTGGATTCAAACGTTGTTATAAACGTACCAAGTCAAGGAATCTGGGTTGACCACACAAACAACTCAACAGGAAATAGTGTTACAAACAACACAATATACGGAGCTGGTTTGTACGGTATTGGAATGTCTGACTTCTCAGTGGAACAAACATGTTCAACCGGAGCTTGTAACGCACAACAGTTTAACGATATAACGACTGGCAACAAAGTATATGGTACTGCTATTGGTTCCTATGGATTATATACTCTTCATAATCGTGCTAATGAAAGTGTCTCGCCAGTGCAGTATGCAAACTTCGGTACGATTAATAATAACTACTACTCAAACCCATTCCAGTCAGCCGATGTTCATGTGTATAAGAGAGTTCCTTCAGGACAAAGATGGGATTACACACTTGCTCAATGGAAAGGTGCGTCAGGAAAAGATGCAAACTCTACAGCCTCAACTCATGCTACGACCCAAGCACCTCAGATTTACTACAACGCTTCACCTAGCGCCATTAGTCAAAGTGTAAACGGATGTAGTTCATCTGGTTCACCGCTTACTGGTTCTCAAACTATTCCAGCCTTTGGTTCTTTTGTTGTAGAATACGGAAATTGTTAGTTTAAAAATTAATTAAATAAATAATATGCAAAAATTACTTATTATAATACTTATAGTTTTGCTTGGTTTGTTGGCTTATTTCTTCATAAAAAGTGATGATTCTACAAATGTTCAAGAAGATAGTTCATATGCCTCAGAAGAGAGTTATATAGAAGCAAAAACTAAAGCAGATCAAGAATCGTTCAGAAAAACACCAACAAACGATCCTTTAATATAGCTAAATATTAAACAAAAACCTCTCGAAAGAGAGGTTTTTGTTTGCGTATGATATACTTTTGTGTATGAAATCAGAAAAACAATCACAGGATTTAAAGAAAAAATTTAAAGTTATGAAGGCGCAAAAAGGTGCTGGTTTTGGATTAGAGGCAAAAGTCGATTTTAAAAAAGGAGATTTTGTAATTGAGTATATTGGTATTAAAAGAAAAAATAAAGATATCGAATATCACACAGGGAAATATCTTTTTGAGGTTGATGATAATTTCACAATCGACGGAAGCCCTCGATACAATTTAGCTAGATATATAAATCATTCTTGCAAACCAAATTGCGAAGTCGAAATAGATAAAAACGGCAGGATTTTAATCGAAGCTATAAAAAACATTTCAGCAGGAGAAGAGATTACTTATAATTATGGGAAAGAATATTTTAACGAATTTATAAAGCCGATAGGTTGTAAGTGCGCAAAGTGTATTAATAAAAAATAAAATATTTTATGGAAACACCACAAGAAACAGAAGTTAAAAAGAAAAATACAATTTCCATCGCCAATTCTATTGTTGTCGCTGGGGTTCTGGTGGCTTTGGCTATTGTTTTTTCGTCTTCTGGTAAAACTGTGGTAGATAGTTCAAACAAAACAAACGATAACCTAGCCATAGAAGAGGTTACTGAAGAAGATTTTATAAAAGGAGATAAGAATGCAGAGATAACGGTCGTAGAATATTCAGATTTTTCTTGTAGTTTTTGCGCAAGATATCATCCGACCATGAAAAGACTTGTGGAAGAATTTGATGGAAAAGTGCGATGGGTTTATCGACACTTGCCGATTTTTAACAAGCCAGCAGCCGTCGCTTCTTCTTGTGTTGGAAATATTTTAGGCGACGAATCTTTCTTTTTGTACGCAGACAAACTTTTTGAAAATCAAAAAGACATAAATCAGGATTTTTTGAAAAAAGAAGCGCTTGTTTTGGGGGTGAACGAATCTGATTATGATACATGTATAAACGACCAGGCTTTAAACGACAAAATTTCAAGAGATTTCACAAAAATAAGAGTTTTGGCTGGTTTTAACGCAACCCCACATACGGTTATAATAGATTCAGATGGAAATATGTATCCTTTTTCTGGGGCACTTCCTTATGAAGAGGTTTCTGCATTAGTAGAGTCGTTTTTAAAATAGTTAATATTTATCAAAATCAAAATGGAAATAATAAAATCAGGTGGAAAAGTAGAATTATTTGATCCAAAAAAATTGTGTAATTCCATAAAAAATGCAGGAGCTCCCGTAAAAGTGGCTGATAGTATTTGTGAAATGGTTTCTCAAAAAGTAAAACCAGGCGTAACAAGTTCAAATATTTTTCGTGAATCTTTAAGACATTTGGTTAAAGAGGATTTGGATATTGCGGTACGGTATTCTTTAAAAAGAGGTATAAATCTATTAGGTCCAGCCGGATTTTTATTTGAACAATATGTAGAAGCTATTTTGCGTTCTTATGGATACAAAACTCGCCGAAATGTAATGATGAAAGGTAAGGGTGTGATTCACGAGATCGATGTGGTCGCAGAAAAAAACGGACAAACATTTCTTGTAGAAGCAAAATACAGAAACGAAGAAGGAATCCGGACACACATAGACGAAATGATGTATGCAGAATCTAGAGTTCGAGATATAAACAACCTTGACCAAAATAAAAAGAAAAACAAGCAGTATATTCCTTGGCTTATAACAAACACTAAATTCACAGAGACCGTGATTAAGTATGCGAAAGCTTATAACTTAGATATTACAGGTTGGACTTACCCAAAAGGAAAATCGTTAGAAGATTTGATAGTTCAAAATAAAATATATCCCGTAACAGTTATTCCTTCTATGACCAAACAAGCTCTAGAAGAAATAGCAAAGAGAGGAATGATACTGGCTCAAGATCTGCTCCCGTATTCTGCCGAAGATTTGGCTTTAGAGTTCAACATAAATCCATATAAAGCAAAAGCTATTTTTAATGAAGTTCAAGAATTAGTTAAATAGGTTATAATATTAAAAAGGTTTAATAATTAATTAAAATTTTAAAAATATGAATAGAGATTTATTGGTGTCGGTATTAATTTTAATCGTTGTGGGTGTAGGTATTTATTTTTTAATCAAAAAGGCTCCCCAAAAAGAAAATATGCAATCTAATCAAGAATCATCAGAAAATATGGACGAAGAAGAACAAGCGTCAGCAGAAGCTCCGCAAATGACTGTTTTACAAGAGGGAAGCGGTGATGCTGTTTCTAAAAACGGCGACACTCTTTCTGTTTTGTATGCTGGATATTTGCAAAACGGAGAAATCTTTGACTCAAACATTGAAAGTGGACAAGCTTTTGAATTTACCTTAGGTGCTGGTCAGGTTATCTCAGGTTGGGAAATAGGACTTGCGAATATGAAAGTAGGTGAGATTAGAAGATTGGTTCTTCCTCCAGCTTTTGCTTACGGATCAAATTCTGTTGGATCAATACCAGCAAACTCAACTCTGATTTTTGACGTTGAATTAAAAGAAATTAAATAAATATGAAGATTAGTTTAAAAGAAATTTTAAAAACAAGTTGGAAACAAGTAAAGAAAAACTTTAAGTTTTTATTGCCATTTTTCCTTGGGATTTCGATAGTTTCTGTTATTTTGGGTTGGAACGGATCAGATGACATGTTTTCTGCATTCAGTATTGCTTCTATTTTGGTTTCTCCGATTTTGTATTATCTTACGACCAAAGTCTCATTAAAAATATCAAAAGATGAAAAAGTCGGATGGAAGGATTTGTTCTCTGATTTTAACCAAAAGATATATCTTTCATTCTTGGCCGTCAGTATATTTATAAATATTGCGATAATCATCCTTGGCGCTATCGGTGTTTTTGTGGGGATTTCTATTCCTTTAGTCGGGCCTTTTGTTTTCCTAGTTTTCTTCCTTGCTCTGTTTATTTTCTTTATGGGAGTAATATTATTCTCTTACTATCGTCTTGTAGATATAGAGAGCGATTTTTGGAAAGCTATTAAAGATTCGTTTGCCCTTGCAAAAGGTAATCGTTTGTTTTTAATCAAGTTTATGATCGTTGCTTTCTTATTAAACCTATTGGGGGTGCTTTTGCTCGGTATCGGACTTCTTGTAACATTTCCGATAACATCAATAGCTATCGCTCATATTTATAATAAGATTAAAATTAAAAATTAATTATTATGGAAAAATCACTACAAGAAAGTATAAAAAATTCATTAGGAGTATTTACAATAGTTTTAATACTTTTATCTGTTTATATTATTGTTCAGATTTTCACTGGTTTTAAGAAAGCAGGTGATTTCGACACGATAACAGTCGATGCTTCTGCTGAAACTTTTGCATCACCTGATATTGCAGAAATATCTTTTCTGTTGTTAAGGAAAACAAAGATCTCTCAGTCGCCCAATCAGAAGTAGATGCGATTGTTAAGGAAACATTAGATTCTTTAAAAAAAATAGGAATTGAAGAAAAAAGATATAAAAACAACTTACTACAATGCTAATCCTAGATACGAATACGGAAAAGCAATTTGTGCGCAATACAGATGCGACGACGGACAAAGAGCTTTAGTTGGCTATGAAGCAAATCAATCAATAAATGTTGTTGTAAGAGATTTAGGAAATGTCGGTAAGGTTATATCTTCTTTGGGTTCTGCAGAAGTTTCAAATATTTATGGACCAAATTTCAGAATTGAAAACGAAGATGACTTTAAAGCCGATGTCCGTGAAAAAGCTATAGAAAAAGCTAAAGAAAAAGCGAAAGTTTTAGCAAAAAATCTTGATGTTAGAATAGTTGGTATAGAGAATTTTTCAGAAAATGCGTCTGGTGGTATTTACTATGCTAAAGGTGCAATGGCAATGGATGCGGCAGTGATGAACGAATCAGCTCCATCTTTTGAACCAACTCTTCCAACAGGAGAGAATAAAATTCAAACAAGTGTTACGATAACTTACAGAGTAAAATAATCAAAACAAAAGGCCCGCGCCTTCGGCGCGGGCCTTTTGTTTTGATTATTTTGAAGCAAAGTATCCCAGTGCAATACCCATTATAGAAAGGGAGCCGACTATTGGTCCTAAAACCCAAATAGAATCAGGAGAGAAAACAACCACAATAGCGACTATTGCCACAGAAAGCTGGGTTACAATTTTCGCTATTTTTGCAAATACATTTTCTTCTTTTAGAGGTGCTGAAGTCTTTTTAGTTTCAGGAGATTTTTCTGCAACTTTTTTAGTTGTTTTTTTAACTGTTGCCATAAATAAAATTTAAAAGATTAACTTATAAATAAATTATACATCATAAAAAAATAAAACAATAAAAGTTTTACACATTTATTTTGATTTTGTTAAATTTTATTTTTTCGAAAAAATAAAATTTAATTTTTTCCATGTTTTTAGATTAATATAAATTATAAATATTGTGGTTGACAATATTGTAAAATAGGAGTATTCTCTAAATGACCCCGCAGGGGTTTTTTAGTAAGGAGAAAACCTATATAATATCCCAAGGAATTAAAAACTAGCAATAATTTATGAAATTTTTTACATATATAAAAGAATCTTTCGGTGAAGTTAAGCACATAAAATGGCCGACAAAAAGAGAAACAGCTATCTATACAGTCGCTGTTATCATAATCGCACTTATCGTGGCTTACTATCTTGGAGTTTTTGATCTTATTTTTACTAGCGCTTTAGAACAAGTTATTTAATTTTATGGCAAAACAATCTTTAGGAGAAAGAAACTGGTATGCAATCCACACATATGCCGGATATGAAAATGCTGTTCTTCGAAATCTAAAACAAAGAATTGATTCTCTTGGTATGCAAGACAAGATTTTTGAAGTTATTGTGCCGACAGAAAAGAAAATAAAAATAAAAGGAGGAAAAAGAGTCGAAGTAGAAGAAAAGATTTATCCAGGATATATTTTGGTGGATATGATCGTGACTGATGATTCTTGGTATGTTGTTAGAAACACACCTAGAGTTACAGGTTTCGTCGGAGCAGGAGTTAATCCAGTCCCAGTCTCAGAAGAAGAGATAAACGTTTTGTTCAGCCGAATGAAAGGTGACGAAAAGAATAAATTCAACATCGACGCTGAAATCGGAGAAACTATTAAAATCGTTGACGGACCATTTAAAGATTTGGAAGGAAAGATAAACAGTATCGACAAAGAACGAGGAAAAATCAACGTTTTGGTTTCAATGTTCGGACGAGAAACACCTGTTGAGCTAGATTTCCTTCAAGTTAAGAAGATTTAATTTCTTCTTGGCAAGTTGGGTGTTTTAATGTATAGTGATTCCTATCGCTAGATAAATTAAGAAAGGGCGATTTCTGACATAGCCTCAACTTATGTCTGAAAATACAGAATATTAAATAAAAAATTATTATGGCAAAGAAAATAACAAAAACAGTAAAAATGCAGGTTCCCGCTGGAAAAGCTACTCCTGCGCCACCACTAGGTCCAGCACTTGGACAAGCCGGTGTAAATATCAGTGCTTTCGTAAACGAATTCAACGACAGAACAAAGCAAGATATTGGTCACAAGGTTTCAGTAGTTCTCCGAGTTTTTGAAGACAGATCTTTTGAATTTGATGTAAAAACACCAATTACAAAAAGTCTAATCTTGAAAGCTGCCGGCCTTGAAAAAGGTTCAGGTAAGAACAGAACCTCAAAAGCTGGTTCTCTAACTAAGGCTCAAGTACAAGAAATCGCAGAAACTAAAATGAAAGACCTAAATGCTAAAGATTTAGCCGGAGCGATGAAAATCGTAGAAGGTCAATGTAAATCAATGGGAATTGAGGTTAAATAATTAAAAATCAAACGACCCCGCCTTGACGGGGTCGTTTGCTTTTTATCTATACTTTCTATAAACTCAGAAAGAAAGAACAAACGTTGAACCTTAAACTACGAGCCATGAAAGCCATTAAGTCCCAAGACCATTTCTTTTTGCCTTTCTGGAATATCTTCCAAGAAGGTTACCGTAATGTTCCTCGCTGGAAAGGGTATTGCGATGTGAACCGAATCTTCCACTTCAAACGAATCTGGAGCACCAGAATTCATTGAACATGGTCTTCGCTTCTGCCCTACCTTTTCTAGGTGAGCCAGAATTAAATCGCTCTCTACTTATTCAGGCTAGCCTACTTCATGAGCTTGGTGAAGTAGATAACGGTGACACATTATATCACCTTAAAACTGAGGAAAAGCACCTAAGAGAGCTCTTGTCTTTTGATCGCATTATCACGAAGCACTTCAGTTTCTTCGAGCCTTGGTCCGTTAAGTCTTGTAGGCGAGCATATATTTTGCAACACGTAGTCAACGAAGGTTTGACTTTCTCCGGTCACTCGTGGGCAGAAGATATGCTTCGCAATACCAGGAAAGTTTATCTGGCCGAAGGTCAGGTCTTCGATGCGCTTGAGCGTCTAGACTATGTTCTGTACGCTCTCAAGGCTTACCAAAAGTGTGGTGACGTGGTTATTCTTAAGCACGTCTACTGCAACCAGGTTAAAAGGCTTGATGGGTATGCAAAAACCATCAAAGGTTTTAACAAGTTCTGGACTAAGGAGGTGTCCGCCGCTGCCAAGCAGTTCATGAGAAGGTATGCTGACATCCCAAGCGAAAGAGAGGCCGGTGGAATACCAGCCGCTTACGCTCACGCGGTAAAGAAGGGTTATATGACCCTTTGACCACAACGCACGTTTGAAGGCCACCGAAACCCAAGTTTCGGTGGTCTTTTTTCTTTTTCTCATAAAAGCTATAATAGACAAATGAAAGACCAAAGACCTACATGGGATGAATATTTTTTGAGATTGTCGACGCTGTCGCAAAACGAGCTACATGTGACCGTGGAAGATCTGGTTGTGTTATCGCTAAAAACAAGAGGATTTTAGCGACCGGATATGTTGGTTCTCCTGCAGGATGTAAGCATTGTGACGAAGTGGGGCACGAAATGCATAAAGTTACAAAAGAAGATGGAACAGAATCAAATCACTGTATTCGAACAGCTCATGCAGAACAAAATGCTATTGCTCACGCGGCTCGCGTCGGTATCGCCCTCGAAGGTGCAACTTTATATTGCCAAATGACACCGTGCTACGTTTGCGCAAAGATGATTATAAATTCCGGTATAGAAAGAGTCGTCGCAAGAAACGACTATCACGCCGGCGCTGAGGAAAAGAAATCTTTGCCGAAGCAGGAGTTAAATTTGAATTATTAAATAGCGAGACTGAAAAGTACGAAAATCAGTAATATGTCAGTAGATTTAAATGGCAGGAGGAAGTAATGAAATAAAGTAGAAAAAGGTTTTAACACTACAGATGTGGCTTTGGAGTTTTGTCGCGCACATGAAGAACTGTCAGAAGCTTTTTCTAAATTTCATAAAAACGAAGATGGAGTTGCTGAAGAATTTGCCGATGTCGCAATCTTTCTTTTGGGAATGTCTGAAATTCTAGGTTATGATCTTGAAAAAGAAATTGTTAGAAAAATAGAGATAAACAAAAATAGAAAATACATAAAATCAAAAATCTCCTGACGGAAAAAGATATTTTTATAAGAGTAAAACAGGGAGGATAAATAAAAAGGAAGGCCGGACTCTGCAAGAGTCGAAGCTTTTCCGTCGTGTGTTTCTTCAAACCGCCACCTTCGCTTTGATGGTCGGATGAGGGTCGTAACCTTCGAGCTTGAAGTCCTCGAACTTGAATCCAAAAATATTCTTCACTTCTGGGTTCAGGATCATCTTCGGAAGTTCACGAGGTTCGCGAGTAAGTTGAAGTCGTGCTTGTTCGACATGGTCAGCATACAAGTGGAAATCGCCGAAGGTGTGGACGAAGTGTCACTGGCTTCATGTCACAGACCTGCGCGACCATCATTGTCAGGAGCGCGTAGCTTGCGATGTTGAACGGAACTCCGAGGAAGCTATCAACTTCGCTGGTATAGCTGACAAGACAGGTTGTGTCTTTGTCCACGAAGAATTGGAATAAGCAGTGACATGGTGGTAGTTTCATTTGGTCGATCTCAGCCGGATTCCAGGCACTGACGATATGTCGGCGACCGCGCGGGTTCTTCTTGAGTCCCTTGATCAGGTTTGTGATCTGATCAATGCTCTTCTTAATGTATTGAGGAGATAATTCACCCTCATCATCAGTGTGACCATGATCCCATTCCAATGTTGGCCATGAGCGCCACTGTGAACCGTACACTGGTCCAAGATCGCCGTTTTCATCGGCCCACTCGTCCCAGATCTTTACACCATGTTCCTGTAGGTACTTGATATTCGTACTACCCATCAGAAACCACAGGAGCTCATGAATGATGCTCTTTATGTGAACTTTCTTTGTCGTGAGAAGAGGAAAACCTTGGGTAAGATCGAACACCATACGTGCTCCGAAGATTCCGTAGGTTCCGGTACCAGTTCGATTGAGGACAAGATTTCCTTCTGGGTCTTCATCGTGAACCACCAAAAGTTTGCCCAACCAAGGCAAGTATTCATGATCTGCGTTTCCGCGTTTGGGAAAGCCTTCCCGGTTTGGTTCGTAGATTATCGCTTCCATTGTAAAGGGCTTTTGTTTATTTAAACCTTACCCTAAATATAATCTAGAGTCAAAGAAATAAAAAAACCGCCCCTCGGCGGGTTTGTCTATTTATTTAAATACTCCACAAAGCAAAAATCAAAAGAATGTCGTTCGTCTTTCGGGTGACATTCTTTTTGAAATTTCCCAAGCGTCCTTATCCAAAAAGTAGGGAAGAAAGTATCGCCATCGATTTCAGTATCAACTTCTGTTATATACATTTTATCCACCAAGTTTTTCTCGAGAGCTTCTTTGTAAATTTGCCCACCACCACAGATAAAAATATCTTTGTTTTCAGAGAGTCCTGTCTTTATAGCGTCTTCTATAGAATGCACCACAACAGCTCCTTCTTTTGCATAATTTCTATCTCCAGTGACAACAATATTTGTTCGTCCTGGAAGTGCTTTTGGAAGAGATTCAAAAGTTTTTCGCCCCATAATTATTGGATGTCCAAAAGTTGTATCTTTAAAAAACTCAAAATCCTTCGGTAAATGCCAAAAGTTTATTTTCTTTTCCTAAAGCATTGTTTTTAGAAATCGCCGCGATAATACAAATCATAGAACGTAAATCATGGAACGTAAAACGTTATTAATTAATTTTTGATAATATCCCCCAAAGCATTTTTCCTATTCTGTCACCTAATTCGTTAAGTTTTTCAAAATCTTTTTTATTTAAAAACTTTCTTTCATAAGCAAATTCTAGAGTGACCAAACTTTCTTTTAGTGAGGCGTATGAAGTTTCTGTAAATTGTTTTAAAAAGATTTTCTTTGCCTTGCGTATCCTTCGGTGTAGTTTAATAAAACAGAGAGCGAAGATCTTCTTATTTGTGAAGTTATTCCAAATATTTCACTTTTGGGAAATTTTTCGGTTACATCATAAATAAGATGAGCATATTCTTTCATTATATTTTTTAAATTTGAATGAAAATCCATACGATATTTATGTTCTACGTTCTACGCTTCACGTTATATGTCTAAGCTATAGGCGCCTTAATAGAATCGTGCGGGTTGTAATCTGTAGTTCAAAATCATCTATTGTGAAATCTTCTAGGTTTTTCTTTAAGGATTTATTTTCATTTTCGGCATCGGGCGAATATCGTCTTTTCGAGAGAGTTGAGTTTTGACTTGCTCCATGTGGTTCAAATACAAGTGAGTGTCGCCACCAGTCCAGATAAATTCTCCAGCTTCGAGTCCTGCTATTTGCGCGATTATCATCGTAAGCAGGGCATAAGAAGCAATGTTAAACGGCACACCTAAAAATGTCGCAACTTCTTTGATAAAGCTGGCAAGAAAGTCTTGCCCGACCGTCTGGGCGGGTTGACGGCGCGACGTAGAATTGAAAAGACAGTGACAAGGTGGAAGTCCAGCTTTTGCCATTTCGTCTATATCGGCGACATTCCAAGCGAAACAATCATCCGGCGAGTCAGGGCTTTTCTTTAGAGTTTCTATAACTTGTTTAAGCTGGTCGATGTGTTCGCCGCTTTGGCGCTGGCCAGTTTCGCCACTGATATCCGTATATTGGTCCCTGGTTTCCGTATTCTTTTGCGAAATTTTCATCTGATTTTATTTTTCTCAACAAATTCTGCCATCCACTTTTCCATTCTTCACCGTTTATTTCTGGAATAGGTAAATTATTTCTTTGTAGATATGATTTGTAAGGCCACTCGTTCCAGATATGGACGTTGTTGTCTGCAAGATATTTTAGATTTGTGTCGCCACGCATAAACCACAAAAGTTCGTGAATAATAGATTTCATCGGAACCTTTTTTGTTGTTTAAAGAGGAAGCCTTTTTGTAAATCAAAACGCATTTGATATCCAAAAACGCTTTTAGTTCCTGTGCCTGTTCGGTCGGTCTTCGTCGCACCGTGCTCCATAATATGCTCTAAAAGTTTTAAATATTCTTTATCTACGTGATTTTCGTATTTATTTTCCATATCTTGATTTTATCATATTTTTAAAATGGCTGGAAAAACGAAAAGCCCCTCACCGAGGGGTTCTCGGTGAGAGGTCTGCCTTATTTTTGGGTGGGAAGGTTCTTCGATAGTCCTTACCTGCAATGTTTTCAAGCAAGAGCTCGGATAGTGTCACCAACATTCACGGGTGTTTTTCCTTGTTGGTAGCAGGGAGGAGAATCGAACATTGTACTCTATCTTGGTAGTTCACTCCAAGCGCTTGGACGATCATGTAGTTGTCATTCACGATATCAACCACCTTATAATCAACCAAAAGCTTTCAGGTTTTCCATCAAGTCGGTTGGTTGAGCGATCGTGGCTTGCGCCATATTCTCAGTTCTCTGGGACTTATGTTCGCCGCAAGAAGAGTGTTGCAAGGGTGATCAGTGCGAAAAGGGCTTGGTTCTTCATGGGTTAAGTAATTTTATTTTTTATATCATATATGATATTTTATGTCAAGTATTTTCACCAAACCAAACCTTCCATGCTAAAATATATTCATGTCAAAAAGTTATATCCAAAAACAAGATAAAAAGTCTTTGATGCGATAGTCGGAGAGGAGAAACGACAAAAAGAAGGTCTGGAGTTAATCCCTTCAGAAAACTATGTTTCAAAAGCAGTTCTTGAAGCTAACGGCACAGTTTTCACAAACAAATATTCAGAAGGCTATCCTGGACGAAGATATTATGGCGGACAAGAATATACAGACGTAGTCGAAAGGCTTGCGATAGAGCGCGCATGTAAACTTTTTAAGTGTAGATTTGCAAACGTTCAACCTCACTCTGGGGCGCAGGCAAACTTGGCGGTGTATTCGGCGCTTTTAAATCCCGGTGACACTGTTCTTGGAATGGATCTTTCTCATGGTGGGCACTTAACACACGGACATCCAATGACTTTACCTGCGAAAATCTACAAATTTGTCACATACAAAATGAAAAATCCGGACACTGGCGAGATTGATTATGAAAACTTGCGACGCGTCGCCAAAAAAGAAAAACCAAAAATTATTTTGGCTGGATTTTCTGCATATTCTCGAAAACTTGATTACAAAAAGTTTGTAGAAATTGCTCGCGAAGTTGGTGCGTTTGCTGTGGCTGATATGGCGCACATTGCAGGACTCATCGCTGGCGGAGCGCTCCGAAATCCTTTTGACGATGGTTTTGATGTTATAACAACAACTACTCACAAAACTTTGCGTGGTCCACGAGGTGGAATGATACTAACAAGAGAAGACGAAGAAATCGCAAAAAAAATCGATAGAGCTATTTTCCCAGGAACACAGGGTGGTCCGCACATGCATACGATAGCCGGCAAAGCTGTAGCTTTTGGCGAAGCGCAAAGTCCGAAGTTTAAAAAATATGCAAAACAGATTTTGAAAAATGCAAAAGCTATGGAAAAAGTTTTCAAGAAAAACAAAATCCGGATGATTGGCGGAGGGACAGACAACCACCTTATCTTGGCGGATGTTTTCGGTTCGCTTGGCGTGACAGGCAAAGAAGCTCAAACAGTTCTCGATGAAGTTGGAATAACTTTAAATATGAATTCAATAGCCGAAGATACACGAAAACCTCTTGATCCTTCTGGTATTCGCTTTGGTACACCAGCGATAACAACACGCGGTTTTGGTGAAAAAGAATGTGCATTTGTTGCAGAGCTTTTGATTGAAACTTTGAAAAATAAAGATGATAAAAAGAAAAAATTAGAAATTAAAAAGAAAGTAATGAGCTTGGCGAAAAAGTTTCCTGTGCTGAGTGTGTTTGTGTAATATAAAAAAAGAAGGCCCGCTTTCGCGGGCCTTTGTGGTTCGTGCTTTCTTAGTTCATCGGATCTTCACCTTCTCGAATCCTTATCAGAGCGAATATCGCATAGTTGATCATGTCGAGGTAGTTAGCATCGATTCCCTCAGAGATGATTCTTCTTCCATCATTTTTTTCTATTTCTTTTACTCTGAGTAGCTTCATTAATATTAGATCAGTAAAGAACGAATCCTCATGTTTCTCCACGCCTCTCCGTAGTCGTGGTTCTTCTTTTCCATGAGATTTTTTGCTACTTGAAATTGTTCTTTAACTAATTCTCCAGCACGTTCAGCGCTTATGTCTGGAGTTTCTGCTATTCCAAGCTTCATTTGTACAAGCGCCATAGCAGAATAGTTTGCAATTCCAAACAATTCTGTCTCTATGGTTTCTCCAACCTTGTTTTCTTTTGTTTCTTGCAATGTCCGAATTCTTTGGGCCTTGATGAATATTTGGTCGGTTAAAGAAGGCATACGAAGTATTCTCCATGGCACACCATAATCCTTTGCTTTTTTATTAAACAATCCGAGTAATTCTTCTACGATAATCGGATATTGTTTTTCGGTTGTTGTTGGGAATTCCATGACGTTTTTCTTTTATCGTAGCATATAAAAATATGTTAAACTAGCCTTATGAAATGAGTGCTGGCTAAGGCGCCAGCTTTTTTGCTACAATGAAAGCATGACATTTAAAGAATACGAAGATTTTGCAAGAACAACCGCAATTTACCCAAGAGATAAAAAGATTATTTATCCTGCTTTTGGTTTAGCTGTTGATGTGGGTGAGATAATGTAAAAATTTAATAAAATAATGAGAGGTTGAGGTGAGCTTGATTATATCGAAGAAGAAAAGCTTCAAGATTTAAAAAAAGAAATAGGTGATGTTCTTTGGTATCTATCGGCGCTTTCAAATGACCTGGGGTTTACTCTTGAAGAAGTCGCAGAAAAAAATTTAGAAAAACTTAAATCAAGACAAGAAAGAGGTGTGGTGCATGGCAATGGAGATAATAGATAAAATGGAAATTAAAAAAGAGATTGAAAATTTAATTAAAGAAGCGCTTTTGAAAATTGGTTTGTCTTCAGATCAAGTTCACTTAGAGCATCCGGACGACACATCTTTTGGAGATTTTTCTACAAATATTGCGATGTCTTTGGCAAAAAGTGCAAACAAAAATCCAAAATTTCTTGCAGAAGATATAAAAGTTAAAATTCCAGAAAGTGAATGGATTGAAAGAGTGGAAGTGGCTGGTCCTGGATTTATTAATTTTTTTCTATCAAAAAAGTTTTTCAAAGAATCTTTTTCGTTAATGGGCGATGGCTTTGGAAGATTGGATATTTACAAAGACAAAAAGATTTTGGTTGAACACTCAAGTCCAAATTTGTTTAAGCCTTTTCATATTGGTCACATGATGAACAATTCTGTCGGAGAATCACTAGTTCGTTTGGCAGAATTTTCTGGCGGAAATGTTGTTAGAATGTCTTTTCCCTCTGATATTTCTTTGGGTGTGGCAAAGGCTGTTTGGGAATTGAAAAAGCGGGGCGGCTCTAAGTATCTTTCAGAACAAAAAACAGATTTAAATGGCGCTATCATGACAATTTTGGGCGACTCGTATGTTGCCGGCACAAAAGCTTTTGAAGAAAGTGAAGAAGTTCAAAAAGAAGTTCGCGAAGTTTATAAAAAAATAGTTCAAGACTCTTCATCGGAAGAATTTGAGATTTACAACACCGGGAAAAATTTAAACCTTAGCTATTTTGAACACGTGACTCACAGACTTGGGTCGCGTTTTGATTCACTTGTTTTTGAAAGCGAAGCCGGAGAAGTTGGAGAAAAAATTGTTAAAGAAAACACGCCAAAAGTTTTTACAGAAAGTGAAGGCGCTATCGTTTACGAAGGAGAAAAGTTTGGTTTGCACACAAGAGTTTTTATAAACAAAGAAGGTTTTCCAACTTATGAAGCAAAAGATATTGGTCTTCTTTCTTTGAAATTTTCAAACTTTCATCCAGATATTTCTTTGTTTGTGACAGATCATCAGCAGTCGTCTCATTTCGATGTTGTTCTTTCTGCGGCGATGCAAATCAATCCGGACTGGAACAACAAAAGTAAACATATTTCTCACGGAAGAATGAGCTTTAAAGGTGAGAAAATGTCGTCGCGTCTTGGCGGAGTCCCTGTTGCGACAGAAATTTTAAATACTGTCAGAGATGAAGTTCTGGAAAGAATGAAAGATAAAGATTTGATTTTGGCAGACAAGGTTGCTATTTCTGCTATCAAATTCACCATACTAAAAACTGAAGCAGGGAAGAATATAAATTTTGATCCGGAAACTTCTCTTTCTTTTGAAGGCGATTCTGGTCCGTATGTTCAATATACTTTTGCAAGATGTAACTCTCTTTTAGAAAAAGCAAAAGAAGAAGGTTTGAAGTTTGATGAAAATTCTACAAACAATTCTGAAACTTCTTTGCTAGAAAAAATCCTCTATCGTTTCCCGGAAATAGTTGAGAGGTCTGTTTCTTTGTGGGCACCGCACCATGTTGCAAATTATCTTCTTGAAGTTTCAAGAGCTTTTAACTCTTGGTATGGAAATACAAAAATTTTGGATAAAGAAAATCCAAACGCTTCTTTTAATTTAAATCTTGTAAAAAAGACAAGTCATGTTATAAAAAACGGCCTGTATATTTAGAATTGATGCACCTGAGAGGATGTAAATTATGATAGAAATTTTTAAAGCAAAACCAGAGATGCAAGAGACATTCATAATCTTTTAAAAAGACTTGGTTAGATACATATCCAAATGAAGAAATCGGAATATCTGAAAAAGATATTGAAGATTTTATAACAGCAAGATTTACAGAAGATTCTATAGAAAAAAGAAAAAAAGCTATTGAAGAAGCTTTTGACAGAAAAGATAAGATTTTTCTTGTTGCAAGAGGGTGACATTCTTCTTGGTCAATGTTTAGGACTAGACAAGGGAATCATTATCGATTAAAGCTTTTTATGTTTTACCTGAACACCAAAGAAAGGGAACAGGTATGCTTTTATGGGAAAAATTGAAAGATTTTTTGTGGAAGATAAAGATATTGTTGTTTGGGTCGCTTCCTATAACCAAAAAGCAATTAGTTTTTATAAAAAACTTGGCTTTGTAAAAACCGACAAAGATATGTCTAGTCAATTCCATAAACTTCCGTCTGGTAAATTTATTCCAGAGATAGATATGATTTTAAGGAGATAAAAAAGAAGAACCCCGACCTTGGGTCGGGTTCCTTTCGTACTAGGTCTTACGACCTAAACGGTTCTTTTGCAGCTTTGATCACCTCTGCTTCTCGCAAACTGTCTCGCACAGAAGACAGGGCTGCGAAAGGACCTTCTTTTTCTTGTGGTGCTCGAAGGTTCGAGCTTTCAGGATACTCCTATCGAACAGTATTGACAGCTTTTCCGCGAGCGGTCCTTTGATGACCTCTTCACTGAAGTCGTCACCAAATTCTTCTTGCGCCCAATTGCGCTCTTTCATTGCGGAGTCTCTTCGAGGGCTACGTTTTTTGTAGTGTTTGTTGGTTGTTTGAAGGAGGTTACCCTTTGGGTCCACATAGTAACCCTCACCAACAACAACATGTCCGTTATCTCCCCCCAAGGTGTCAACCTCGTAGACAAAGAAGTTACCTGTTTTGGTTTTGAAACGTCGAATTTCGTATCCGTTCATGGCTCTGTGAATGTGTTGGTTCTTTGGTTTTATATCACATTTACATACAAAAGTCAATAGTTAATAAAACAACAAAAACAACAACAGGGTAGCGTATATCGCCACCCTGTCATTCTTCGTTTTGTCTATACCGAACGATCTTTTGTCCGGTCACTTGTTGCCAGAGAATGTCGAGTTTGTTGCCCATGTCTCCATCTCTGAAAACACGGCGATGGGTTTGCTTGAAAGAAACTTTACACAAGGAAAGATTCTTCTCAATCCTTGAAATGGGTTTGTAATGCTCCCAAACATTCCCCATGATAACCAACATCCTCTTGTCATCTTCGGTCAACATCTTCTCTTTTTCCGAAAGATTTTTCGGAGGACTAATTATGTTTAAGATTTTCTTCATGGTTCGTACAGGTTTATTTTTATTTTATCAAATTGTGGAGAAAAAACGACCAGCCACAGACCCTTTATTAAAGAGCTTTTAATATGGTAAAATATGAAAACTATGGAAAAACAGCCAGATTTAAATAATCAAAAGTCAGAAGTTGCCTTAAAAGAGGAGGAAGTTTTGAAATTTTGGAATGAGAAAAAAATCTTTCAAAAAACTCTAGACAAGAAATCTCCAAAAGGTGATTTTGTTTTTTATGATGGTCCGCCTTTTGCGACCGGAACTCCACACTACGGTCACTTGCTTCCAGGGACGATGAAAGACGTAATCCCTCGGTTTAAAACAATGCAGGGATATCACGTGTCTCGAAGGTGGGGTTGGGATTGTCATGGTTTGCCGATTGAAAACTTAGTAGAAAAAGAACTTGGTCTTGCAACAAAAAAAGATATTGAAGATTTTGGTATAGAGAAATTTAATGAAGCTGCGCGAGCGAGCGTTCTTCGATATGAAAAAGTTTGGAAAGAAACTATTCCGCGTGTGGGACGATGGGTAGATATGGATGATCCGTATATGAGTATGCAACCAACTTTCATGGAAACGGGTTGGTGGATTTTTGGCGAACTATATAAAAAGAATTTAATAACGAAAGGTTTCAAGGCAATGCATTTGTGTCCGCGATGTGAGACAACTCTTGCGAACTTTGAAGTAAATCAAGGTTATAAAGATATAACCGATCTTTCTTTGATTGCAGAGTTTGAGCTTGTAGAAGAACCTGGAACTTTTGTTTTGGCTTGGACGACAACACCTTGGACACTTCCAGGGAACGTGGCTTTGGCTGTGGGGGAAGATGTTGATTACGTAAAAGTTAAAATTGAAAACGAGTTTTTCGTTATTGCAAAAAATCTTTTAGAAAAAGTTTTAAAAGATAAAACTTTTGAAATCGTTTCAGATTTTAAAGGAAAAGAATTGCTTGGAAAATCATACAAACCGCTTTTTGATTATTATGAAAAAGATGAAAAGCTTGAAAATCGAGATAGAGGTTGGAAGATTTACGGCGCAGATTTTGTGACGACAGAAGACGGAACAGGTGTGGTGCATATTGCGCCAGCTTTCGGTTCTGACGATATGGAGCTTGGAAAGAAAAACAACCTGCCTTTTGTTCAACACGTGACAAAAAGCGGACATTTCAAACCAGAAGTCACGGACTTTGCGGGCAAATTTGTAAAACCAAAAGACGACCACCAATCTGCAGATATTGAAGTTGTGAAAAATTTAGCACATAGAGGATTTCTGTTTTCAAAAGAAAAATACACTCACAGCTATCCGCATTGTTGGCGATGTGACACACCGCTTTTAAACTACGCGACTGATTCTTGGTTTTTGGATACGCCGCAGATAAAAGACAGAATGATAAAAAACAATCAAACCACAAAGTGGGTTCCAGAAAATCTTCGCGACGGAAGATTTGGTAATTGGCTTGAAGGTGCTCGTGAATGGGCTTTGTCTCGAAGTCGTTTCTGGGGAACACCGCTTCCTGTTTGGCAAACTTCAGACGGAAGAGACACTTTGGTCATAAGTTCAGAAGACGAACTGATGAGAAAATCTGGCGACCAAATAACGAAAATTATTTTCGTGCGTCACGGACAAAGTGTAAAAAACTTAATCGGACTTTTCTCTGACGAAATAAACGACCTTCCTCTAACAAGTGAAGGTAAAAAACAAGCGAGAGAAGCAGGCGAAAGATTAAAGAGTGAAGGTGTGGATTTTATTTATTCTTCTCCGGTTCTTAGAACAAAACAAACAGCAGAAATTATTTCAAAAGCTGTCGGTGGCGTAGAGGTTGTAGGCGCCAGAGCTTATCGAAGTAGACAGTGGAACTTGGGATGGAAAAACAATTCACGATAAAGATATCAAAAAAAGAACGCGACGAGTATCTTGGTCTTTCTGTCGAGGATCGATATTTGGCTAAAAGAGGTCACACGGGGGAATCTTGGATGGATGTTGAAAAAAGAGTGAAGAAAATTATCGATAGAGCGATGGAAGAACACAAAGAGTAAGACTGTGGTTTTGTTTCTCATATGGGTGTGAACACAATGGGGCAGAAAGTTGTTCAAGGTTTAACAAACGACGAAACAGAAATAATTTACAATAAAAGTATCGGCGTGCACGCAAGTCCGAAGATTTTCTTCATGGATTTGAAAAGAAAGAAAGAGTTTGACATGCACCGGCCTTACATAGATGAAATCGTAATAAAGAAAATGGAAAAACTTTCAAACGCGTCGAAGATGTTTTCGATGTTTGGTTTGACTCGGCTTCGATGCCTTACGCGCAAAAGCATTATCCATTTGAGAAAGACGGCTTTGATCCAAAAGGTGGATTTTTGCGAAAATCAAAAGGCTTCCCAGCAGATTTTATTGCAGAAGGACTCGACCAGACTCGTGGTTGGTTTTATGTATTGATGGTTTTAGGAACGGCGCTTTTCGACAAATCTCCGTATAAAAATGTTTTGGTAAATGGGCTCGTGCTTGCAGAAGACGGAAAGAAAATGTCGAAGAGTTTGAAAAATTATCCTGAAATGGATTTGATAATAAACAAATACGGCGCGGATGCTGTGCGACTTTTCTTAATGAATTCTCCGGCTGTTCGCGGGGAAGACGTACTTTTCTCAGAAAAAGGTGTAAGTGAAATCCAAAGCAAGGTGATGGCGCGTCTTCGAAACATTCTTTCTTTCTGGCAAATGTATGAAGGTGGAGAAAAAGGAAAACCTCGAAAGAAAAATATTTTGGACGCTTGGATTATTTCACGACTTGATGAAGTGATAAAAGAAGTTACGAAAAGTTTGAAAAAATATGAAATAGACAGAGGCATAAGACCGATAATAGATTTTGTTGATGATTTTTCTAATTGGTATGTCAGACGCTCACGAGATAGATTTAAAAGTGAAGACAAATCAGACAGAGAAGATTCTTTAGCCACGACACGTTTTGTGCTTCGGGAGATTTCAAGAGTTATTGCACCTTACGCACCTTTCGTGGCAGATGAGGTTTATCGAGCTGTTTCAGATAAATTTGAGTCGGTTCACTTGGAAACTTGGCCGAAAGATAAAAGAATAGATAAAAAGGTTTTGAAAAATATGGCGACAACTCGCGAAATGGTTTCGCTTGGACTTATGGAAAGACAAAAGCTAAATATAAAAGTTAAACAACCTTTAAAATCTTTGACGATTGCAGAAAAACTTCCGAAAGAATATTTAGAGCTTATAAAAGACGAAGTGAATGTCAAAGAGGTTTTGTTTGGCGATGAACTCAAGCTCGACACAGAAATTACAGAAGAACTAAAACAAGAAGGAGATTTTCGAGAGGTTTTAAGGTTTGTTCAATCTTTACGAAAAGACGCAGATTTAAATCCAGAAGAAAAAGTCTATCTTTTGTCGATACAGATAAAAAACGGGAAAAGCTATAATTCAAAAATTCGAAGATGAGTTAAAAAAGAGTGGCCGGAGTTACTTCGATATCTTTTGAAGAAAATAACGGACAAGAGCTTTCACTTGATGATTTGGTTTTCAAGGTTTCTATTAAAAAATAATGTCACACGAGATCTATACAACAAAAAGGTTTTATTATTTCCTCTGAAAATAAAGCAGAGGCAGATAAAACCTTTTTTGTTTTTACAAAAGATATTGGGCTAGTTAGAGCCAACGCTTCGGGTGTCAGGAAAAACGAATCCAAGCTAAAATACGCTCTACAAGAATTTGATTTCTCTGAAATATCTTTTGTCTTAGGAAAACATGGTTGGAAAATAGTAAACGCAACTCCACTTAATTTTTTTTCTGAAAAAATAAGAAAAAGCCAAACCAAAAGTTCAAGTATTAAGACTTCTAAAAAAACTTTGTCCACAAGACGAACCACATCCAAATCTTTTGACGAATTAACAAGAGCTTTTCTTTTTATGGAAGAAAACAAAATACTTGCAGATAAAAGCATGGACGCACTTTTGAGCTTGAAGATTTTGAGTTACTTTGGTTATTGGGGAGACGGGGAGGAGTATTCTTTCACTCAAAGTCCTTTCAATCAAGAGGTTTTAAATCAAATAACAAAAGTCCGACAAGATATAGTAAAAGAGGTGAATAAATCTCTTCGAGCTACACAGCTTATTTAATCTTTGTGCTATAATTTTTCTATGGAAAAAAATCCAAAGTCTTCAAACAAAATTGAAGAACTAAAAAACAAAATATACAGCAAGAAAGAAAAGATTTTTCCTAAAAGAAGATCTAAGATTCATGAAAGACCTCATGAGGTTTCTGATTCATGGAAAGATGACGATGTGAAAAAGGTTATTAAAAAACCATCTAAAAATCTTTTGAGATCTTCTATGTTCCGTAAAGTTTTCTGGGGTTCTTTTGTGTTTTTTATTGCTTCTGCAATTTTCGGATTGATAATGTTTTTTGGTGAGTCAAACACTGTTTCAAGCAACAACATAGACATAAGTGTATTAGGAAACGCATTTGCGGCTGGTGGAGAAGAGCTCGCTTCAGATTCAGATCACAAATAAAAACAGCGTCAAACTAGAATACTCTGACTTGCTCATAGAATATCAAAAAGGCGCTGGACTCGGTGAAGATATTTACCGACAAAGAATAAGCGTGGGCGATATTCCTGCTGGTGATATTGTAAAAGAGCTTTTAAATGTAACACTTTTCGGACAACAAGGAACAACAAGAGATATAAAAATAGCTCTCGAATACCGAGTCCCTGGTTCAAATGCAATCTTTGTTAAAGACGAAATCTATACTGTAAACATATCTTCGGCGCCGGTTAACCTTTCTGTTTCTGGTCCAGAAAATAGTGGTTCAAATCAAAATATTTCTTTTTCCATTAAAGCTGGATTAAACACTCCAGAGGTTGTAAAAAACATGATGGTTGTGGCTGATTATCCGCGAGGTTTTGATTTTAAATCTGCAATTCCAGCACCAACATTTGGTGACAATATTTGGATTTTGGGCGATTTGAATCCTGGCGTTGAAAAAGAGATAAAAGTAAATGGAGTTATCTTGGCTCAGTCTGGAGAACAAAGAGCTTTCAATGTTTATGTCGGTCAGCAGAAAAATGTAAACGAAAGAGATATGGGAGTTCAGTTTAATTCTCAAAGCTATGTTGTTTCTATTCAAAAACCTCTTCTAGATACTCGGATTACAGTAAACAACAACCCCGCGCCCGAAGTTGTGATCACTTCTGGTTCAAATGTAAAAGTTGAGATAGATTGGGAAAACTCTACAAACCAAAAACTCACAGATATTGAAGTTGTCGCAGAGGTTACCGGATCTATAGTAAATTTTTCTTCAATCGATACGAAAGGTTTTTATGAAAGTTCTACAAATAAAATAATTTGGAACAGACAAAACTTCCCGGATTTTGCTAGTGCTAATCCAGGTCAAAAGGGAACTCTAACTTTCAACTTCGGAACTCTTCCGCCAACTTCGGGTTCAGAGGCAAATATCACATTGAGTGTAAAAGCCAGAGATCCAAACAATGTAAACGAATTCTTAGATATTAAAAACTTCGATAGAAAAACACTGAAAATCTCGACAAGTCTACAAATGGTCGGACACGCTCTTTACAACAGTGGAGCTTTCACAAACACTGGTCCACTTCCTCCGACACCTGGTCAATCTACGACTTACACTATATCTTGGTCTTTGGTGAATTCTCTAAACGATGTTTCTGGCGCAGAAGTGAGAGGAAAACTTCCTATCTATGTGGAATATGTCGGTACAAAAAGTCCGAGCAGTGAATCTGTTGTTTATAATCAAACAACAAAAGAAATAGTTTGGAATGTTGGAAATGTAAAGAAGGGCACAGGCGGAAGTCTTCCAGCAAAAGAAGTTCAGTTTCAGGTAAGGTTTAATCCATCTTCGGTGCACCAAGGAGACGTGATGGATTTGATAGAAGATATAAAATACAAAGGTTTAGATGTTTCCACAAACACTCAGATAAACAACGGATATTCTGATATAACAACAAGACTAAACAAGGATTTGAATTATAATCCGCAAAATGATAAAGTTCATTAATATATGGAAAATAACGACTTAATGCAGAAAATAGTGTCATTGGCGAAAAGAAGGGGTTTCGTCTTTCAGGGATCTGAGATTTACGGAGGGCTGGCTGGAACATATGATTACGGCCCTCTTGGAACTTTACTTAAAAACAATATAAAAAATTCTTGGCTTAAAAAGTTTGTTCATTCTCGAACAGATATGTATTTGCTAGACGCAGCTATTTTGATGAATCAAAATGTTTGGAAGGCGACAGGGCACGTTGATCATTTTTCTGATCCGTTAACAGAAGACTTAAAAACAAACAAAAGATATCGAGCTGATAACTTGATAGAGGAAAATGGATTTTCTGCGGCAGGATTAACGCCTTCAGAAATGACAGAGTTAATCAAAGAGAAAAATATTTTAAGTCCTGATGGAAACAAGCTTGGTGAAGTTCGTCAATTCAACATGATGCTTGCTACAAAAGTTGGAGCTTCTGAAGATTCAGCAGCGACTTCATATCTTCGTCCAGAAACAGCCCAAGGTATTTTTGTGAACTTTAAAAACGTCGTAGATTCGATGAATCCTAAAATGCCTTTTGGTATTGCGCAGATTGGTAAAGCTTTTCGAAATGAAATAACTCCACGTGATTTTATTTTCCGACTTCGAGAGCTTGAACAAATGGAAATAGAGTATTTTGTAAAGCCTTCCGAGTGGGCAAAACACTTCGAATATTGGAAAGACGAGATACTAGAGTGGATGGAATCTGTCGGCTTGGATATGAAAAAGGTTCACGATGTGGAAATAGGTGACGGTGACCGATCTCACTATTCTGCAAGAACAATAGATTTCGAATTCGAATATCCTTTCGGGCAAAAAGAACTTTATGGTTTGGCTTATCGAGGAGATTACGATTTATCAAAACACACTGACGCAAGCGGACAAAAACTTCAATACGTAGACCAAGGAGAAGAGGGAAGCGAAGTTTTTGTACCTCATGTTATCGAACCTTCTTTTGGTTTAGACCGGACGGTTTTGGCTTTGCTTATTTCTTCATATAAAGAAGATAATATGGGTGACGAGCCTCGAGTTTATCTTTCTTTTGATCCAAAAATTGCCCCGTATAAAATAGCAGTTTCTCCGCTTCTGAAGAACAAACCAGAACTTGTAGAAAAAGCTCAAAATATTTTCGGAAAACTAAAATCAGAATTTGGAAATGTTGTTTTCGATGACAACGGAAATATCGGTAAAAGATATAGAAGACAAGATGAAATCGGAACGCCGTTTTGTGTTGTTGCAGATTTTGAATCTTTAGAAGACGAGTCTGTGACAGTCCGACACCGCGACTCCGGAGAACAAGAAAGACTTAAAATAGAAGACCTAATCTCTTATTTTAAAGAAAAACTCGCCTAGTTTGAAACAGACCTAAAAACTGCTATTATTGGCTTGTATGGAAAATAAAACCTATTCAGTCAATATTACTTCTAAGACCTTGTTTAATATAATTTGGATTGGTTTCCTTATTTTCGCTCTTGTTAAAGTTAAGTCGCTTATCTTGATGATACTGACCTCTATTGTTTTCGCTTCTTTTATTGGAACTTCTGCAAACTCTTTGAAAAGCAGAATTGGTGTTAGTCGAGGAGTTTCGGTGGCGTTTATGTATATAATAACTGTCGCAATATTTTCTATTGTGTTTTATTTCTTTATTCCTGTTTTGCTTGAAGAACTGGTAAATATTGCGCCTTTTGTTTCTCAATTTTTCCCAGGAACTTCTAGTATTGGTGGTGTAGACATTTCATCTTTGGACAGCGCTGGCACAATAGCAAACGAACTCTCATCAAATTCAGCCGTAGATCAAATAGCTGATAATCTAGTTTCTGTACTAAACAATGTTTCATCTGGTTTTCTTGCTACTTTGTCTACGTTTTTTGGTGGAATAGCAAACGTGGTTTTGGTCGCTGTGATTTCTTTTTATCTTTCTATGTCTAGAAATGGAATAGAAAATTTTCTTAGAATTGTAACCCCAATTCAAAACGAAGAGTATGTGATAGGTCTTTGGGCGAGAGCTCAAAAAAAGATAGCACTTTGGATAACAGGACAAGTCGTCTTGGGTCTTATCGTGGGAGTTTTGACATTTATTGGACTTAAGATTTTGAATGTAGAGTATGCATTCTTGTTGGCTGTTGTCGCTGGGCTTTTCGAGCTTATACCTTTTGGTATTTTCTTGGCTGCTATTCCAGCTGTTACTCTTTCTTTTGCTTCTGGTGGAGTTTCTCTTGCTTTGATGGTTATTGCGCTTTATATTATAATCCAACAACTCGAAGGCTATGTAATCGCTCCGCTTGTGGTCCAGAAAGCTACAGGAATCTCTCCTTTGGTGGTTATACTTTCGGTCTTGGTTGGTATAAATTTAGCTGGTTTCTGGGGACTTATCTTAGCTATCCCGGTTGCGGTGACAATACTTGAATATGTACGAGATGTAGAAATGAAAAAGTTGAAAGAAATTGAAAGTTTAAAATTACAAAAAAATGTCTAAAAATATTTACATAACAACAACACTTCCGTATGTAAACTCTGATCCGCACGTTGGTTTTGCGATGGAGATTATTCGTGCAGATGTTTTAGCTCGGTATCATGGATTGATAGGAAACAATGTTTTCTTAAACACAGGAACAGACGAACATGGAACAAAAATTTGGGAAAAAGCACAAGCAGAAGGAATAGACGTTCAAAAATATGTTGATTCTTACGCTGAAAAATTTAAAGGATTATCAGACCTTTTGAATTTATCTTCTGACATACATTTCATCCGAACAACAGACGAGAGTCACGTAAAAGCCGCGCAAGAATTCTGGAAAATAGTAGATCAAAACGGATATATCTACAAAGCTCCATATGAAGCAAAATACTGTGTTGGTTGTGAGCTAGAAAAAACAGATTCAGAGCTTGTAGATGGGCGATGTCCTATTCACCCAGACAAAGATTTGGAATTAATAAGCGAAGAAAACTATTTCTTTAAATTTTCAGATTTTACTCAACCTCTTTTAGATTTTTACGAACAAAACAAAAACTTTGTTTTACCAGATTTTCGATTTAATGAAATAAAGAAGTTTGTTGAGCGAGGCCTTCGTGATTTTTCAATATCACGCGTAAAAAGAAAAAATGCCTTGGGGTGTGCCAGTGCCGGGAGATGAAGACCAAGTCATGTATGTTTGGTTTGATGCGCTTGTGAATTATATCTCAACGCTTGGTTGGCCAAACGGGGAAGACTTTAAAAATTTCTGGGAAGAAGGTTTTACTTTGCAAATTGCCGGAAAAGATAATCTTCGGCAACAATCAGCGATGTGGCAAGCGATGCTAATGGCGGCAAATATAAAAAACACAGATAAGGTTGTGATAAACGGATTTTTAAATGGTCCAGATGGTAAAAAAATGTCTAAGTCTTTAGGAAATGTGATAAATCCATACGACGTAGTAAAAGAGCTTGGTGCAGATCCGGTTAGATTTTATTTAACTTACAACGTAAGCTCTTTCGAAGATTCTCCAATATCGGTTGAAATGATAAAAGAGAGCTTTAATGCAAACCTGGCAAATGGTATTGGAAACTTAACAAACAGAGTAGTTAAGATGGCAGAAAATTATGATGTTGTCGTCAAACTCCCAGAACCAAAAGATGTTTGGTTTGACAAAGAGCACGTCGGGCAAGAATATCACGAAGCTTTCAAAAACTTCGAACCACAAAAAGCTTTAGAATATTTGATGAATGAAGTTCGAGAAATGGATTTGTTTATCGCAACAGAACAGCCTTTCAAAAAAGTGAAAGTAGACGAACTCTCTGCAAAAGAAGATGTCGCAAGACTTATGCTTAATCTTTTCTACATGGGCGTTCTTCTAGAGCCTTTTATGCCGGAAACTTCAGCTAAAGTTGTGGAAGCTGTCGGAACTCGCACAACACCAAAAGAACCTATCTTTAAGAGACTTGATTAATATGTCTTTTGAATTTTTCGATTCACATTCGCACTTAAATCTTTCTGATTTTGAAAGTGACAAAAAAGAAGTTATAGAAAAAATGAATTCTGAAAAAGTCGGAACCTTAACCGTGGGAACGAGTTTGGAAACTTCAAAAGAAGCCGTGCGTCTTGCAAAAGAAAACGAAAATCTATTCGCGTGTATAGGGCTTCATCCCAATGAATCGGGAAAAGAAGATTTCAATAAAGAAGATTATGAAAAACTTTTAGGCGAGAAAACTATTTGTGTGGGTGAATGCGGACTTGATTATTTTCGTGGAGAAGAGCGTGGGGCGCAAGAGATAGATTTTAGAAAACAAATAGACTTCGCACTAGAGCATGATTTACCACTCATGCTTCATATTCGCCCACGAAAGGGAACACTAGATGCTTACGAAGACACTCTAGAAATACTAGAAGAATATAAAAAAACAGCTGGCGACAAACTTCGCGGTCAGGCACACTTTTTCGCGGGAAATATAGAAATAGCTAAAAAGTTTTTAGATTTAGGATTTTATATTTCTTTTACTGGAGTTATAACTTTCACGAAAGACTACGACGAAGTTTTGAAATCTGTACCGCTAGACAGACTTTTAACAGAAACAGATTCTCCATTTGTCGCACCTGTCCCGCACAGAGGTCATAGATCAGAACCTCAATATGTAATAGAAGTTTATAAAAAGATAGCGGAATTAAAAGAGGTCGAACTAGAGGTTTTCAAAAATCAGGTAAAAAATAACCTAAAAACGCTTTATAAAATAGGATAATTAAAGCACTTGACAAATATATTGTATATGCTATACTTTGTCCAAGTGGTAAGGTGATATTCCTGTAACGGCAAGCCGTGGCTTATGCCAGAAAAAGCTAGATGCAGGCAAATTTTATAAGGTGTGTCTTCGGCAAACACACCTATTTCGCTCACCTTGCGATTGTTACCGGCAGAGGGCTTCTCGGAGCCCTCTGCCACAACAATGTTTAGAACATTCAATATCCTGAAAAGGAAACCCTATTTTGTTCCAAAGTAATCCACTTTGATCAATTATGGGGAAAGCCCGGCGCTCATCAGCTCGGGCTTTTCTCTTGCCAAAAAATCTCTTAAGTGCTAATATCACCTCGTAGCTTATTGGATGCTTTTTCATAAAGTATCCCTTGGTCCGAAGTAAGCACACTATTCCTGATACGTCAGGGTAATTATAAACGGGCCGAAAGGCCTTATTTTTTTTAAAGAAAATGTCAAAATCAGAAAAAACTATTTACGAGATTGGATACAATCTAATCCCAACAATTTCTGAAGAAGAAGTTGCAAAAGAAGTAGGTAAAATAAAAGAACAAATAAATTCATTAGGAGGTCTTGTTATCTCAGATGAATATCCAAATCAAATCAAATTAGCATACGAAATGACTAAAGAGATTGATAACAAAAATGTTAGATTCAATTCAGCATATTTTGGTTGGATAAAGTTTGAGATGAGTCCAGAAAGTGTTTCAGAGGTTAAGAAAATGGCAGACAATGGAGATAACTTTTTAAGATATATCATCATTAAGACTGTTAGAGAAAACACAATCTACACTCCAAGAATTGCAAAACCGTCAAGAAGAGTTTCTTCAGATGATTTAGCGGGAGCACAAGAAGATTCTTTGCCAATGGATAAAGAGGCTGTAGACAAGAAAATAGACGAACTTATCGACGAAGAAGCTAGCTTGTAATACATTTTGCTTTTGTTTACAATTAATATTGTAAAAGGATTATCGTTTAAAATTAATTAATTAGATTTTTACGAATCTATAAAAATAAAAATGTATCTAAATAAAGTAATGTTGATAGGGAATTTAACAAGAGACCCTGAAATAAAAGCTATTCCATCAGGTATGAAAGTTACAAACTTTTCTATCGCGACAAACAGAGTTTGGAAAGATAAAGATGGATCAAAAAAAGAGTCTACTGAATTTCACAATATTGTGGTTTTCGGTCGACAAGCTGAGACTGTTGCTCAATATATGAAAAAGGGAAGCAGTATAATGGTTGAAGGAAGACTTCAAACTAGAAGTTGGGAAGCTGATGGAAAGAAGAATTACAGAACTGAGATTATTGCTGATAATATTCAATTTGGTTCTAGAGGTTCTTCAGATGGTTCATCTTCTTCATATTCTGGAGCTAAAAAAGAAGCAACAAATGAACAAAAAGCACCAGACTTAGATACTATCGAGTATCCAGACGAAGACGATATAAATCCAGAAGATATACCGTTTTAGTTAAAATTAAATTATAAAATTAAGAAATTGATATGCAAGATTTTTTCTCATCAAACAACGTAAAACATATTGACTACAAAGATGTTAGTGTTCTAAAACAATTCTTGAATCCAAGTGGAAGACTTATCTCTCGAAAGAGAAATGGTCTAACTGCTAAAAATCAAAGAGCTTTGGCAAATGCTGTCAAAAGAGCAAGAATAATGGGACTTCTACCTTTTGTTGTTAGATAACAATCAAAAGCCCGCCGGCGAAGACGGCGGGCTTTTTGATTGACCAAACATTTATATTAATGTAGATTTTATAAGGATTTCTGAACTTTAAACGAACGAGCCTTAGCTCACTCTAAACCAAAGTCACATGAACATTAGCAGAAAACTCGACATGACCTATGACGTGGTCGTTGGTTTGCAATTTGGAGATGAAGGGAAGGGTAAGATTTCCCAAAAGCTTGCGCTCACTCCTGGACTGTATCAGATCTCGGCTGGCTTCAATGGTGGACCAAATGCTGGACACACTAGTATCTATAAAGGTAAGAAGCTTGTCTTGCATGTCGTACCTTCTGGTATTTTGGCTGGACTCCGTGTAAACTTTATTGGACCTGGCCGTGTTGTTGATCCGGTGCTTCTTGTAAAAGAAGTAAAGGAAATTCATTCACGTGGCCTTGATATCAAGACCATTTACCTGTCGGAGCTTGCTCACCTGATAACTCCGTTTGAGAGGGCTATAGATGCTGTTATCAACGGGGCTATTGGAACTACTGGAAAGGGTATTGGTCCTACGTATGCTCACAAAGCCCATCGTGTCGGTTTACGTGTCGAAGATATCTTCAACCTTTCTTCGGATGGTGTAGAGGTTAACTCAGAAGCTCAATTGATTGAGCAAAAGTTGATGAGTTATAGCACTTCTCTTAGGTCAATTTACCAGCAGTATTGGCCAGGCATTTCGCAAGGCACCCTGAAAGAATGGGTTGAGGCTGTAGAATGGCTGAATCAAAACATCAATATTGCCAAACGCAACTTTTTCCTTTCTGGCGGAGAGGTATCCCAGATCTTTGCCGGGAGGAAATCAGTCAGAGTTCTGGTCGAAGGAGCTCAAGCAGTGATGCTAGACAACACATATGGAACCTATCCGTATGTCACTTCGTCTAACTGCTTGCCTTCATCTGCACCAGCGGGGCTTGGTCTACCAGGTTGTGCGAAAAAGGGTAGGGTTATCGGTGTTTTCAAGGCTTATAACACAAGGGTGGGGAATGGCCCTTTGACACTGAGCTTTTGGGTGGAAGCGGAGACCTTATTCGTGAAGCCGGAAAGGAATATGGCTCTACAACAGGTCGCGATAGACGTATTGGATGGCTTGACCTTCCAGATTTGATGTATGCATGCGAATTGGCTGGTGTCACAGATCTCTTCATGACGAAGGTTGATGTTCTTTCTCCCGATGTCACAGGAACTGCGTTTGTCTGCTACTCTAAAGACTATCAAGGTATAAAGTACAATCTTTTCGAAGCTTGGAGCTGTGAGGGTATTCGTCATGACACAGACATCAAAGGTCCGTTGTCCGACTTTATCAGGTTTGTCGAAGAGCATCTTGGAGAACCGATCCAAGCTATTTCGACCGGCCCGAATGCTGAGGACCTTATATACACAAAGCCCACGCCTGAAGGAGTGCGGTCTGCATAAGGCAGAGCTGAAAAGAAAAGACCCGGAGCGCATACGCGCCCCGGGTCTTCTTGTTTCCAGTTCCTTCATAATCTAATTACTATCTCTTTCTACATATTGTCCTGTTTCTGTGTTTACGATAACTTTGTCTCCGATATTTATAAACATTGGCGCAGTTATATTTGTCCCTGTTTCGAGTGTGATAACTTTGTTTCCGCCTGTGGCAGTATCTCCTTTAATATTTGGTGGAGCTTCTGTTACTTCAAGAGAAACTTTATTCGGCACAGATACACCGACAATCTTTTCTTCACCATCTTTGTCTGTATATACTTTTAATTCAAGTTCACTGTTTTCTTTTGCCCATTTCATCGAGTCTCCTAAAATATCAGATCCTAAGAAGAATCTGTCTTTGGGATTGTTTGGATCGCAGAAACAATATTCTCCTTTTTTTTGAAAGATATATTTTGCAGGTTTTCTTGAAATGTCAGCTTCTTCTGCTTTTTCAGATACGTGAAAAGAATATTCCACAACTCTTCCAGACATTAGGTTTTTTAATTTTGTGGCGTTCACTGGTTTTCTTTGTTGTTTTCGGAAAACATGAGATGAGATAACTTCGTATGGCTCACCTTCGTGTACAATTATTTTTCTTTCTCTGATTTCGTTGTAGTCGAGCATATTTATAGATTCTTTAATCCCGCTTTGATTTCTTTTAAGATTTCGTCGCGAAGTTTTTTGTTTTCTTTATCTTTTAATAGTGTCCGTGTCGCATCATATCCTCTTCCGAGTTTTACTTCTGCTTTCTCATCTTTGCCAGGAAGGTAGCTATATGAAGCTCCAGACTTTTTTATAATACCCATACTTTCGCCGAGCGCAAGTATTTCACCTTCAAGAGAAATACCTTCGTTGTATATGATATCGAATTCTGTTTGTTTGAAAGGTGCGGCAACTTTGTTCTTTACAACCTTTACTCTTGTTCTAGATCCCACAACCTCATCTCCTTTTTTGATTTGAGCTATTCTTCGGATGTCCATTCTGACAGAAGAGTAGAATTTCAGAGCTTTTCCTCCTGTAGTTGTTTCTGGGTTTCCAAACATCACTCCAATCTGCATTCTGATCTGGTTAATGAAAATAACCACAGTCTTTGTTCTTGACATAAGAGCTGTTAGTTTTCTTAGTGCTTGAGACATCAAGCGGGCTTGTTTTCCGACGTGGTGAGCTCCCATATCGCCCTCTATCTCGTCTTTTGGTGTCAAAGCAGCCACTGAGTCGATTACGATAACATCGATGCTTCCAGAGCGAACGAGGCTTTCTGCGATTTCCAAAGCTTGTTCTCCTGTGTCTGGTTGAGAGATTAGAAGTTCGTCTATCTTAACTCCGAGTTTTCCAGCGTAATCTGGGTCCATTGCGTGTTCAGCATCGATAAATGCACAAACGCCACCCTTCCTCTGAGCTTCTGCAATAACATGAAGCGAAAGGGTAGTTTTACCAGAAGATTCTGGTCCAAATATTTCTATAATTCTTCCTCTAGGAACTCCGCCGATACCGAGTGCTGCGTCGAGCCCTAAAGATCCGGTCGGGATTACGTCTATATTTACTTTCGGAGAATCTCCCATTTTCATGATAGAACCTTCACCGAATTTAGTCTGAATCATTTTAATAGTATCTTGGACATTTTTCGCTGCATTTTCAGCATCACCTCTTTCTGCAACTACTTTTGATGGTTTCTCTTTTTTCTTTTTTACTGCCATATAAAATTATAACGAGCTCTTAGACAAGCCCTCTAAACTAATAAAATTTTTTTCTTCTCTTACAATGTCAAAAGTTTTTTTTGTTTCCTTACCAAACTTATCTTCGGCGCTTATTGTCACTATATTGTAACCTGGAAGTAAAACCAAAAAATATTTAAATTCTCCTTCTTGGTCCAAACTTATTTCTCTTCCGTTTATAAGAACATGTTTTGCGCGCTTAGCATTTCCGTTTATTGCCAAAACACCATCTTCGTATATTTTACCATTTTCTACACCATTTATCGAAAGATTTATACCTCTAGAAATAAGGCGAGTGTTTAAAATCGCATAAAACAATATGAAGAAAAAGAACCCGAATATTATAATATTTCTAATATTCTTCTTTAGATCCTTCTTCGTCATCTTCTGCCAAATCTGTATTGTCATTTTTTTCATAGTCATTTGGTAAATTACTTTCGTTGTTTACTAATATTTCTCTTGGTTTTGATCCGTTGGCCTCTCCGACAACCCCCGCTTCTTCAAGCTCATCGATGAGTCTTGCTGCTCGAGAATATCCTATTTTTAAGCGTCTTTGTAGATATGAGGTAGAAGCTTTTTTACTTCCGATAACGATAGCTCTAGCTTCTTCAAACAAATCATCTTGGTCTCCGTCGCTTAGATTTCCGCTGTCGAATATTGTGGATTCTTTACTTATTCCGACTTCACTTAGATTTATGTCGTCTGGGAGTTCGTCTTTGTATTGGTTTTTCAAATATGCTGCAACTTTCTTCACTTCATCTTCAGAAATAAAAGCACATTGGATTCGCTCTGGCTGGTTCATATCTCCAGAAGAGTAGAGCATGTCTCCCGCACCTAAAAGTTTTTCAGCTCCAGCAGAGTCGAGAATAGTACGAGAATCTATTTGTGAAGAAACCTGAAGAGCGATTCTCGCTGGGACGTTGGCTTTGATTAATCCCGTGATGACGTTTACAGAAGGGCGTTGAGTCGAAAGAATAAGGTGGATTCCCACTGCTCGAGACATTTGCGCAAGACGGACAATCCCAGCTTCTAGTTCTCTTGGATAACTCATCATAATATCTGCAAGCTCGTCGACAATAACAACAATATAAGGAATATTTTCCATTTCTTCGTCTTTCTCTTTCTTTTTGTTGTAAGACTCGATGTCTCTTACTGCGTGACCTTCTAAAATATCGTATCTTCTTTCCATTTCTCCCACAGCCCATTTCAAAGCGATGATTGCTTTCTTTGGTTCTGTGATGACGGGAGTCAGAAGGTGGGGAATACTGTTGTATAGAGTTAGCTCAACTCTTTTCGGGTCGATCATTATGAAGCGTAGATTTTCTGGTCCGTTTCTATAGAGAAGGGAAGTTATAAGTGCGTGCACGGCTACTGATTTACCAGCACCAGTCGCTCCAGCGATGATAAGGTGTGGCATTTTTGCGACGTTTGCATAGTGTGCTTTTCCAGAAACACTTTTTCCTAGAGCGACAGTAAGAGGTTTTTGGTTTTTTTGGAAAACTTCGTCTGAAATAAGACTTCTAATATCAACCAAAGCTTTTACTTGGTTTGGTATTTCAACTCCAACCAAAGACTGCCCAGGAATAGGAGCTTCGATTCGGATTGCTTTCGCAGCAAGAGCTAGACGAAGTTCGTTTGAAAGTGCGCTGATCTTAGCGAGTCTCACACCCTGAGCTGGTTTTAGAGAATATCTAGTCACGGTCGGTCCGACTGTGACTTCATCCATTTCTACATCAATACCAAAATTCGCCAGAGTTCTTTTTATGATTACTGAATTAGCTTTGATATCTCCGGTCACGACCTTGTCGCTGTTTTTGTTTAAAAGAGAAAGAGGTGGAGCTTTGTATTCTGAAGATGATTTGAAGGTTGCCATCATTCCCAAACCTTCTTTATCTTCTTTTGCTTGAGCTTGCTGTGGAACTGGCATCGGCTCTTCTTTTTCGTCCTCTTCTTCATCATCCTCTTCGTACTCTTCTTCGTCTTCGAAAAATTCATCTACGTCTTCTTCATCTTCATCAAGATCTTCTTCAGACTTTTCTTTCTTTCCAAAAATCTTTCTGAAAAAAGCACCGATAGATTTTAGACTTAAGCTTTCTTCAAAAAGTAAAATAAGAGAAACAAAAACAAGAGCAAGTAAAAATAGGGCAGCGATATAAATATCAAAAAGTTTGATAAAAGGCCAAGCAGAAAATTTACCTAAAATCCCAGCGTTTTCTGTTCCGGCGACGATGCTTATAAACCCAAGCCCAGAAAGTAAAAACAAAATAGAAGCAATAGAATTCACTAAACCGACTTTTTGTCTTTCTGCTTTATATATAGATAAACCGACTAGCATTAAAATAATAGGAAGAAGTGCGTATCCGACACCGAAAAGCTTTCTTAGGTTTGTGTAGGTAAAATCCCCAGCCACACCAGCCGCTCCAAATCCAGCTAAAATAAAAAACAAAGAAAAGATAAATAAGAAGATAATAAGTATTGTTTGTTTGGTTTCTTGTTTAAGTTCAATACCAAAAATTTCTGAGACTTCATAATCCTCATCTTTTGCTGGTCTTTTTTTTGAAACTTCTTTTTTACTAGGTTTATTTTTTGATGGTTTTCTTCCCATAGATGTGAATATTGTAACACAAAGAATCTTTATTTTTGTGTGAATACTGTTTATTTACAGTCTTTAATCACATATATTTTGTAAAATCTAAAAAATAAAAATTAAAGCGAAAAACGACATTTGACATAACTTTATAAAATCATAATTTTGGTAAACTTTTTTGTCTTTTTCACTTTGATAGCTATAATGGACAAACAAAGAAAGTATAATAATCTAATATTCTTAAAATAAAAGACATGGAAAAGAATTCTAATCTAACGGACAAAAAAGACATCAACCTTTCGGTCAAACCTTCTCACGAGGCTGTCTTTATGAATATGTCTAAAAAGACAGAAAAGATATCTACTGCGCTTTATATGGTCACCGACCTTATAGACTCAAGCGACCCTATCAAACAAAGAATAAGACAATGCAGTATAGACCTGATATCAGAGACCAGAGCTATGTCCCATGCATTTTCTGGAGACGTGTATTTTATGATTGCGAGATCTATAAGTAAGTCTTGGGAGATTGTGTCTCTTTTAGAAGTATCGTCTTCTGTCGGTTTTATATCGGACATGAATGCAAGGATTTTGAAATCAGTTTTAATAGAACTCATCTCATCTCTAAGAGACAAGCAAAAAAGAGAGAGCTTTAGTAAGATAGAAGATTTAAAAATAGGTGAAAGCTTTGCTGATCAAATATCACTATCGAAAAGTCTTTTCGATGTTAAAAAAGAAGATTTATTTGAAGATAAAATTTTAGAACCAAGAAAGATAAATATAAAGGACACAGAAATGTCTCTTAAGAATTCTCGAAGCACAGAAAGAGCTCAAACCGACAACTTGGAAGAAAAAAGGAAGCGCCTAAAAATATACCAAGTGAAAAACCAGAATCTATAAACAAACCAAAGCCATCCGAAAGAAGGTCAAAAATACTAGACATAGTAAAAGAAAAAGGGAAGTGGTGGTGGGTGATATTTTGTCTTCTTTTCCGGGTATTTCATCAAAGACAATCCAAAGAGAACTCACATCTTTAGTTGAGGAAGATGTCCTTAAGAGAATGGGAGAAAAAAGATGGAGTAAATATTCTTTAAATTAAAAAATCTAAACCTATTTTGTAATAAATCCCTTGCTGGCACGTCTAAATTAGTGTATCGCATGTATTTTGTAAATATCGCACCAGAACATACGTTCTATTGTAATTTTGTCAAAAATATGCGATTATATAGTATCCAGTCAGATTGTAGGCGAAAGCCTAAAATTTAACTGGTTATCCACAAAATTTTTTGGAGTCTTGTATTTCAAAAGGTTAAAATGGAGACCGAGTAGCTCGAGCTATTTTATAGTAGAAGCTATTCATCGGTTTGAAAAATAAATTGCCTTTATTTTTCTTATCGAGGAAACGTGATCATTGAAAATAAAATATAGGTTTTGCGATTTTTTTAAAAATCGCGAGGTCATAAAATAATACAAAAATTTTGTTCGCAAAGTTTATGTTTTATTTTATATTTTAGATTCAGTCGATCGGTATCCGCCGTGTCGACAAGGCAGGTACACATTTATCTTCGATAAATTGTATGCCTTATGTTTTGGAGAATTCCGAAACAAGGTGGCGTCTTTATGTAGAGACTTTTGTCTATATATAAAGAAAGAACAGAACAAGTGTGGGAGCTATCAATAAAAGGTAGAACCTTCACTCTTTATTAATAACGATAATTTATATTATGGTTAAATCATTAAAAAAATCATTCGCAGGAGTAATGATTGCAGCATTCGTGTTTGCAGGATTTGCTACACCAGCGAAAGCACAAACAGTTGCTGAATTGCAAGCATTAATCAACCAATTAATGGCGCAAATCGCAGCTATGTCAGGAGGAAGTGCATCTTCATGTACAACTTTCGGATTACCAGGAGTAATGGGAATCCAACAAGCAGTAAACCAATTAGGATACGCTCCAGCTTTAACAGCTGATGGAAAATTTGGACCAAAAACTAAAGCAGGTGTTATGTGGGCACAAGCTAAACTTGGCGTAACAGCTGACGGAGCTTTGGGGACCAATGACTAACGCAGCTTACGCATGGCTTGAGTTGCTGAAATTGTTCAACAGGAACACCTTCAACAGGAGGTGATACAGGTTCAACATCGCCAGTGGTGATTTTTCGGATCGAATTAACGACGTTAGCAGACTTTCACAATACAACAACGAAGAAGTTGGTGAAGGAGAAGATGACGTAACAGTTCTGAGTTCGAGGGTTGAAGCTGATAGTGATGGAGACATCATGATCAATCAGTTAAAGTTTCATTTGACTCTTAAGAGCTTTGGTTCAGAGTCGTGATGATTGCGTATCTGTTGATGTAACTGTGGTTCAAAGGAAAGAAATTGCAGAACAGCTGACGTTGATGATTTCTCCGAAAGTAAATGTTTCTCAAAAACTATTGCTCTAAGCTGTGGAGTAATCGTACGAGCTGACGACACTGAAAATTCATGGTTGCGGTTTCTGCAGCTAACGACTCTGCTGATATCTCGGAGACTCCTTGGACGGATGATGTTGATAACCTAAGATTTATCGATGGTTCAGGTGTTGTTACAACTGAATCAGGATACGTTCTTGGATCTATGGATGTTCCAGTAGACTTTGTTTCTTACTCAGCAGCTGCTGATACAGGGTGTTGGTCTCTTTGTCCTGATTCACCAGAAGCTGACATTGTTATGGTTGATGATTCTTCTTCAACAGACGATGTTGTTCTTCTAAAAGGTAAACTACGACTTGAAGGTACTTCAGATGTAGTTATCGACGAATTCCCAGTTACATTTAGCCCAGTTGGTGCAAACCTTAACGTGATCGCTGAATCTCTAAAATTGGTAATCGACGGTGAAGAATATACAGAATCAGTTGCATCTATCGCTGATGGTGCTTCAGGAACAGTTACTTTCGATAATCTTGACTTCGATATGAATGCAGGAGACACTATCGAATTTGAAGTTCTTGCTGACATCACAGATCTTGATGGATCAACATTTGCTGAAGGAGATTCTCTAGAAGCAAACGTTACATCTGATAACAGAGATTTGATGGATGTTGAAAACGAAGAAGGTGACCAACTTTCTGATTCTTCAGAAAAATCTGGTACAGCAAACGGAGAACCACAAGAATTCCGAACAGAAGGAGTTATGGATTTGCTCTAGTTTCTACATCTGCTTCTACCAGTTACAGCAGGACAATCATGTACGATGGTGGTGAATTCACCTATCAAGTACAAAGTTAAAGCTATTGGTGATTCTGTTTACGTTTCATCAATACATGCTGTAGCATCTCTCTAATAACTACAACTGGAAACAGTACAGTAGCTGGAGTTGAAAGATCAGGAGCAGCTACAGTTGGTGGTGTGTCATAACAGTTTGTTAATACAACTGATGATGACCAAACTGCTAACGGTAACTACCTAATCGAAAGGAGAAGAAGAAGCATTTGAAATGACAGTAACTGTTCAGCTTCCAACGGCTGGATCAGCTGGTCAATACAGGCTCTTCTAAGAGCTGTTGACTGGTCAACTTCTGATGATGCTGTTATCTCAGGAACAGGCTACACGCCAAACCTTGATTCATTCAAGACAAGTTACAAAGCTCTTAACTAATCTTAGTTAAACTTTTAACTTGAGTGTAAGCTCGCAAAAAACCGCCGAAAGGCGGTTTTTTGTTTTCCACAATTTATAAATTCATAGGTTAAAAAATAATCTTAAATTGTTACACTTTAATAAACCCTTAAATCTAAAGATGAAAGCTTCTGTGCTCCTCCTGTTTGTTCTTTCAAATGTTCACATCTTCTCACAAGAGTTGATTCGGTGGGATTTCGAAGATGAAAATGGAAGCTTCTCTCTTCAGCCAACTTACATTTCAGATACTTCACTTTTTTCAGTAAATCCTGTTGCTTATAGTGGAATTTTCCCTTTTAATGATGGGGTAACGATTGGCGCATCATCTATTTTGGGGGATCATGCGGTTATATTGAGGGTTGGCTTCCCAAAATATTGATTTAGGTGATTATTGTGAATTTCGTTTCTATAAATTATCCATATTGTGACTATAGATTCAATTTGTGGTGGCGTCTTCCAAGCATTTCGTTGTTAAATTCTGATTTACAGATAATTACAAACCCCGGATGGTAGTATAATCAATGATGAAATAGAGGTGCCCTGGACTAAGTGGTCTATAGAATTAAATTCAACTATAGTTACAGGTTCACAAAAAACATTTAGGCTATATGGCAATAGATCAATATCATCATCTATAGGAACTTTCTCAATCGACGGCGTCGCTATCTACGGCTCAACTTTTGAACTTCAACAGCTTCACCTTCGAGCATATCTCGCTGGTGCGCATGAGGAAGGATTTCCTCCTCAAAGCGACAGCTTGCGTTCGCTAGTGCTAATCCTCCCGGGCCATACGGCTTTATATAATGTGCTGCGCAATCTTGTCTCGAAGGTGACACAATCGTTGATTGGGTTTTGGTTCAGGTTCGCGACCCAGGATAATAACATTTGTCTTCGTTACACTTGCTTCAAACGGATGGGGACGTGGACTTTCAACCGATGGATTTTCTCCTCCAGTTGTTCCGCTCGATTCAGGTCAGTATTTTGTATACGTCAGACACGGGAACCATGAGTCATGACGGCATCTTCATGAATTTGTCGGACACGACAGACTTCACCGTTGGAATCCTTGGTTACAGTTGAAATCGAAGAACAAATTGAGTGACAATATGTTTCTTTAGAGGAAGGTGACGTGAACGGCGACGGCACTATCAAGTACACTGGAGATAGCGGGGACAGAGATGTGATATTGCTTCAGATTGGCGGAGTTGTGCCAACAAGCAGGTGGCCGGATATCTTAACTCTGATGTCAGCATGGACGGAGTTGTCAGATATACCGGCGAAGACAATGACAGAGATCTGATATTGCTCAACATTGGCAGTGTCGTGCCAACCAACGTTCGATCAGGCACATTGCGCATACGATCAGAAAGACACAAGAGCCCTGCGCCTTAGCGCAGGGGCTCTCTTTATAATATTGGTATGTTTATAGAAAATAAAAAAGGTGTATTTGTCACTTTATTAGAGTATGGAATGTATGGTTTTTTTGCCATATTCCCGTTTTTTGTCTTTAAATCTTTCCTATATCAAGGTTCCTCATCCAGGTTTTTATTGCTTTCTTTGGTAACAGCTCTTTACGCTATTGGGTTTGGAATATATTTGTTTAATAAAAAAAATAAACTATCTTTTTGGAAATCACCTATACTTTTGGTTTTCGGGATATATTTTGTTTATCTTTTTATTTCGGCTATTTTGGGTGCTGATTTTTCGACTTCTTTTTGGTCTCGAGCTGAAAGAACGTCTGGGCTTTTCTATATTACACACTTGGCAGTTTTCACTCTGTTTTTAATCCAGATTGTTTCTCAAAAAGAAAGTAGGGAAAAACTTTTAAAAGTTGTTTTGTTTACATCAGCTATTTATTCTTTCTTCTCGCTTTTAGGTCCGCAAGGTTTTAATATTATTTTCAAAACAAATCCTTATGACGGGTTTTTATTTGGAAACTCATCTTTTGCTGCGATGTATCTTCTTGGCGCTTTCTTGCTTTCTATTTACTTTTTGTTTTCTAAAACCAAAAAAGAAATAAACTGGTATGAATATTTACTCCCTTTTTTGATTGTTTTAAATCCTTTTCTTCTAAATACACGAGGTGGCTATACTGGGATCTCGAGTATTTTGGGTGGGGCGAAAGCATCCTCGATATCTTTATTTATTTCTATCGGAATTCTTCTTGTTATATTTTTAATCTCAAAGATAAAAGATATTAAAATTAAAAAAGGTTTAGGAATAGGGGTTTTCTCTCTATCTATTATTTTTTTAGCTTTTGGAATAGGTTCTCTTTTATCAGATGACGGATTGGTAAGACGAGCCTACGAAAAAGAATCAACCCTCGCTCGACCTTTGGTTTGGTCTCTTTCTAAAAATGCAATACAAGAAAAACCTTTAACGGGTTGGGGAAGTGATAATTTTATGATTGCTTATCAGGAAAATTTTGACATACGGCTTTTAACAGAAAAGTATGGAAATGAATCTTGGTTTGACCGCGCTCACAACGTTGTCTTGGATCAAACTGTTGAAGGTGGTTATATCGGCGTTGTTTTGTATTTTTCTCTTTACCTTGTTTTACTTCTGTGTCTTTTATATGTTCTTTTCAAAACAAAAAACAAAGAAGACGGAGCTTTGGCTTCTGTGTTGATTACATATTTCTTTATTCACATTTTAGAGCTTCAGACAGCTTTTGATACAACTGTATCTTATGCGATGGTTGTTTTGATGGTTTCTCTTTCTGTGTATTTATTTAATAAAACCAGAAATGAAATAGGTTACAAAACAGAAATTGTTGTTGGTGAAGTTGGAAAATATGCTTTAGGAATTTTTTTTATAGGATATTTTGCTTGGTCTTTGTTTTTGGAATAATCCCATTCTGGAAAGTTCAGTCGGTTAATTGGGATATAAGAAAAGTTGGTTATTCTGAAAAAGGAATTCCTTTGTATGAAGACTTATTCAAAACTAAAGTAGACCGAGCTGGGTCTTGTGGCGAACATCAACTGATTTTCAAAGAGGGATTGGTCAAAGTCCACAAATCTTACAAGATCCTAAAAGGTTAAAGTTCCCTAACTGAAGAAATAAAAACAATAACAGAAGGTTACGAAGATTATGTCGTAGAAAATCAGAACAATTTTGACACACTTAAATCTTTGATATGTATATTTATCAAATCTTTTTAGTTGCCAAACGACTTGATGATGCAGATAAAGTTTTAGATAAAGCTATCGAAATAAGTGACAAACACCCTCAGCCATATTGGATGAAAGCTGTTATTAGTTTGTATCGAAAAGATTTTACTAAGGCTCGCGAATATGTAGAGAAGGCAAAAAGTATGAATCCAGACGTAGTCGAAACAAAACGTCTTGAAGAATATATAGAAGAATCTATAAAAACTTTCCCAGAGATAGATCTTTATTTTTTTAATCAGATTTAGTTTTTGTAAATGAAAATAGTTTACTTAATAACCAAAAGTGAAATAGGCGGAGCTCAGAGTCATATCTTAGAGCTTTTAAAAGAAGGTTCACGTCTAGGTTTTGAAGTATCTTTAATCTCTTCTCCTGGTGGCTGGCTTGAAAATCAATGCGTAGATTTAAATATAAAATTTATCCCAAATAAGTTTTTTAAAAACAGTTATAATCCTTTAAATTTGTTTAAATCAATTTCTTTGGTTAGGAAAATATTTAAGAAAGAGAAGCCAGATATAATACATTGCCATAGTGGTGGTGGGGGATTTTATGGAAGATTGGCGGCTCTTGGTTTGCCAGTTAAAAAAGTTTTTACTGTTCATGGATGGAGCTTTAGACCTGGCGCACCCTTTTTCCAAAGAGTGGTTTCTTTTGTTGCAGAATTATTAATGAAGCCACTAACAGATAAAGTTATTTGTGTTTCTAACTATGATCAAAATATTGGTATAAATTCCGGAGTGATAAATAAAAAGTCTTCAATCGTTATACACAATGGTGTTGTCGTACCTGAGATTTCAGAAAATATAGATGACAAAATAAACATTATTTTTGTTGGTCGTTTAGCTCCTCCAAAAAGACAGGATATATTTCTAAAAACTATATCACTTTTATCTTCAGACATTAAAAACAAGATAAATGTAGAGATTTTAGGAGATGGTTTAAAAAGAAAAGATATAGAAAATCTGTGTCAAAATCTAGGTCTTCAAGATTTAACCTCGATAGAATCTATTCCAACCGAATTTATGGGACAAAAATATTTCCACGCAGATATTCTCGTTTTGATCTCGGATTACGAGGCCTTTCCTATGGTGATAATCGAGGCGATGTCTTACGGTGTGCCAGTTGTGACATCTTCTGTCGGAGGTATTCCTGAAGTAGTGGATTCTTCTGTTGGTCTTTTGATAAAGAAAAACACACCAGAAGATTTTGCTAACGCGTTAGAGTCTCTTGTTTTAAATAGCGAAGAAAGAAAACAGAAGGGTATAAATGCAAGAGAGAGAATACAAGCGAATTTTACTTTAGAAAAAATGCTTGGAGAAACCTTCGCTGTTTACAGCGAATTAATGAGTGAAAATAATCTGAATCGTCTTGATAATGATTCCAAAATCTAGAAAGACGTTTCTGTTTTTAAGATAATATAAATCATATTCAAATTTGTCTTGAGAGTCATCAACAGTTCTAGCATATCTGTATTTAATTTGAGCCCAGCCAGTAAATCCAGGAGTAATAGAATGTCTTAAGAAATAGTATGGTATTTCTTTCTCTAATTTCTCTACAAATTCTGGTCTCTCTGGTCTTGGTCCAACTAGATTTATATCTCCTTTCAAAACGTTTATCATTTGAGGGATTTCATCTATATGAAGTTTTCTTAGAATTTTTCCAAACCTTGTAATCCTACTGTCTTTTTCTTCTGCCCAAACAGCGCCATTTTTCTCGGCATTTTGCTTCATTGATTGAAGTTTCCAGATTAAAAAATGTTCGCTATCTTTACCAACCCTTTTTTGTTTGTAAATATTTTCTTCCGTCTTCTATTTTTATTAAGACACTCGAAATCAAAGTTATCGGAAGTGTGATTAATAAAATAATCAAAGCAAACAGAACGCTTGTAATCCTGCTAGTTAGCTTGTAAAAAAGTTTCTGTCCTTAGATAAAATACTAACAGTCATATCATCGTCCATAAGGCTGACGGGGATTTTTTCAAAAACTTCTTCATATGCTTTCAAAAGAGTTATTGTCTGAAGACCTCTTTTTGTGATTTTCATTAAAGTGTCGGTGTCGATATTTTGAGCGATTATTATTTTACTTATCTTTGAATCAGAAGCGAGTATTTCGTCTATCAATTACTGATTGAAACAGCCTTATAGCCAACACTGTTTTTTGGCTTAATGTTTTGAAAATCTCCATTGCTTCTTCTCCTGTTCCAAGAATTGCAACTTTCTCTACGAGTTGACCAGATATTATATTAAAACAAATTCTTCTCCAGCCGATAAAAAGAATTCCAAAAGATAGAAGGTTTACTATAAGGTTGCTTTTAGGTGTGATCTCAAAAATAGGGAACAGATAAAACATTGCTATACCGATAAGTCCTGAAACCAAAAGGGCAAGTGCGATTTTCTGTAGGGTTAAAACCGTTGGACGAATATTGTGATTGTCATAAAGATTGAAAATATATAACCAAAAGCCAAGATAGCATACATTAGTATAAAAAGGTTCGGTATGAAGGTTGATCTGATGTTTGGAAATCTTTAGGAAAACTGATAAAAATAGTAATAAAAAAAGAACCAGCTAAAGCGGCGCGTCTCCTAGAAAAACAAAAAGTTTTTTCCTAAAAATCATTAACACTATATTAACATAAATATGTCAAATGTAAACAATGGCGGAAGTGCGATTTTTAGGTATTATTTGATTATATTTATGGCTAAAAAAACACTTATTCTATCTTTGGTTTATTACCCCGAATTTGTTGGCGGGGCAGAAGTTGCTGTTAAAGAGATTACCAACAGAAGCCTAAAAGGGAGTTTTGATATGGTTACTCTTTTAGGGAGTTCTAATAAAAGATTTGAGGTTGTAGGCAATGTTCGTGTTTTTCGAGTTGGTTTTTATGCCAACAATAAAAAGCTTCTCGGAAAAATATTTTTTAATTTACAGAAATATTTGTTTCCATTCATGGCTTACTTTAAGGGTTCTGCTCTACACAAGGAAAACAAATACGAGATATTTTTGGTCTATAATGGCGAACTATGCAGGTTTTGGTGCGTTGTTTTTAAAACTTCATTTTAAGTCTGTTAAATTTTTGTTAACTCTTCAAGAAGGTGACCCAATAAAATATATTAAAAGAAGAGTGTTTTTTGTTTATCCGCTTTTTAAAATGATTTTTAAAAAAGCAGACTACATACAAACCATCTCAAATTATTTGTCTGATTTTGCAAAATCAATGAAAGGAAAAAGATAACAGTAATCCCAAATGGAGTAGACGTTTCAAATTTTATGAAAGAATTTCCAGAAGAAGAAAAAAATAATCTTAAAGAGAGATTAAATATAAAAAATAATGATGTTGTTTTGGTGACAACTTCTCGTTTGGTTTTAAAAAATGGAGTTAAGGATGCTATAAAATCCGTTTCTCTTTTACCTCTAAATTATAAATTCTTGATTTTAGGCGAAGGAGATCTTCGTGCTGAGCTTGAAACTCTTGTTGGATCTTTAACCCTAAATGACAGAGTCAAGTTTTTAGGATTTGTTTCGCACGATCAAATACCTTTATATTTCTCTGTTTCAGATATTTTTATAAGAACTTCGCTTTCTGAAGGATTGGGAAATTCTTTTTTAGAAGCTATGGCTTTCGGGTTGCCCGTGGTTGCGACACCTGTCGGAGGTATTTTGGATTTCTTAAAGGATGGCGAAACTGGAATTTTAGTCAAACCAGAAGATACTTTTAGTATAAAAGAAGGAATACTTAGTTTAGAAGATGAAAATTTTAAAAACTCAATAAAATATAACGCTAAAGATTTAGTTTTAAATAAATATAACTGGGAAATAATATCAAAAGATTTCGATAACCTTTTAGAAAATATATGAAAATTTTAATCGCCACAGGAATATATCCACCAGAAATAGGCGGGCCAGCGACCTACGCTGTTTTGGTTGAATCTGAATTGAAAAAGCGAGGACACCAAGTTCGGGTTTTGCCTTTTCGTGTTGTTCAAAAATATCCAACTGGTATTAGGCATTTCTTTTATTTTTTAAAGTCACTAAAGCACACATTTTGGGCGGATATTGTTTTGGCTCAAGATACTGTGAGCGTTGGTCTGCCTTCTGTTCTATCTGCGAAGATTTTAAGAAAGCCAATAGTTATACGTGTCCTGGGGATTTTGCTTGGGAACAGGGAGTGAAAGGTTTTGGTGTTAAAGAAAGAATTGATGATTTCCAAAATAAAAAATATGGATTTCGAGTAGATTTTTTACGAAAAATCCAATCTTTTGTCGTTCGTAATGCGAGCTTTGTTGTCACGCCGAGCGATTATTTTAAAAAGGTTGTTTGGGGTTGGGGAGTGAAAGAAAATAAAATCCAAAGAATCTATAATGGAGTTTCTATTCCAGATATTTTAGAGTCTGAAAAATTTACTAAAGATACAATAATTTCTTCAGGGCGTCTCGTGCCTTGGAAAGGTTTTGATATTTTAATTAAGGCGATTTTTAAAATAAACGCCAATCTTTTAATAGTTGGTGATGGAGAGGATAAAAAGAGATTGGAAGATTTAGTTTTACAAAATGAAGTTTCTGATAAAGTTGCTTTTTCTGGCTCTCTAAAAGAGAAGAACTTTTAGCGAAAATCTCTGCAGCTAAGATTTTTGTTTTGCCGTCTTCTTTTGAAAGCTTCTCTTTCCAGTTGTTGAAGCTATGATGACAGGGAGTGTTGTTGTCGCATTAAATTCGGGAAACTTAAATGAGATTATAAAAAATGGTGAGAATGGGATTTTAATAAACAAAGCAGAATAGATAATTTACCAGAGATTTTAAACAATCTTTTACAAGATGAAGATTTAAGAAATAAACTTTCTAAAAATGCGAAAGAATATTCGCAAAGATTTAGTCTGGATAAAACGGTCGATGAATTAGAAAGTGTTTTCAAAAAACTACTATGAAAATTTTATTTATAGGAACAGATGTAAAATTATTTGAACCAAAAAGCTCAGTTCATGAGAGATTTTTAGGTTTTTCTTCTTTGGGTGAGGAAGTCCATGTTGTTGTGGCAAGACCTTCAACACAGAAGGAAGTTTATCGACTTTCTTCGAATGTTTTTATACATCCAACTTCAAAAAATGGAAGATTTTCATCTTTTATAAAAAGTTTTTTTGTCGGGTTCAAGATTTTAAGAGAGATAGAAAATCTGACTGGGTTATTTCAGTTCAAGATCCATTCGAACAAGGATGGGTAGGTTTTTTCCTTGCAAAGTTTTTCAATAAACCTTTGCACGTTCAAGTGCACACAGATATGTTAAGCCCATTTTTTCTTAAGCATTCTTTTCTAGATAGGGTTCGAGTTTTCTCTCTGGGATTATTTTAAAGTCAGCAAAAAGAATAAGAGTAGATGCTCTCCGTATAAAAGAATCAATAGTTAAAAAATACAAAATTAAAGAAGATACAATAGACGTCCTTCAGATTTTCATCGATGTACCTAAAATGCTAAAACCTTCTGGAAAGGTTGATCAAAGAAGACGTGAAGACTATGTTTTATATGTCGGCAGATTTGAGCCAGAAAAACGTTGAATCTATTATTCGAGGGTTTGCCCGAGCCTCTTCTCGTTTACCTGATCTAAAACTTGTATTGCTCGGTTCCGGGGCTTTATTGGGTCAATATGAGGCTATAGCGAAAGATTTCGGGGTATTAGATAGGTTAGTGGTTGTTCCCTGGAGTAACGATGTCGGAAGCTATATGAAGTATTCAAAAGCATTAATTCTGGCTTCTTCGTTTGAGGGCTTCGCACTCGTTTTGGTGGAAGCTATTTTAAACGATTGTCCAATTATAACTACAGACGTGGGTGCTATCGGAGGAATTATTCCAAAAGAATATGCTAATATTTTCCCTCAAGATAATGATAAAATTTTGGCGGAAAAGATAGTTATGGTTGTTGAGGATGAACAAAACCAAAAAGAAAAAGTAGAGAGAGCCAAGTTATTGGCTTTAGATCAAATACCGAAAGATTTAGATTCTTATACAAAAATATTTAAAGAGTCTTTGGAAAAAACTATTAAATAGTATGAAAAAAAGTATTCTTATAATTACACAAAAGGTTGATAGAAATGATTCAGTTCTCGGGTTTTTTCACCAATGGATTATTGAGTTTTCTAAAAAAATAGAAAATATTTATGTTATTTGTCTTGAAAAGGGTGAATATGATTTGCCTGAGAATGTGAAAGTCATGTCTTTGGGGAAAGAGAGTAGAGTTTCTAAAATAAAATATATTTTAAATTTCTATAAATATATTTGGAAACTTCGAAAGAAATACAGAACTGTCTTTGTTCATATGAATCAAGAGTATGTTTTGCTCGGCGGTGTTTTCTGGAGACTTTTTGGTAAAAAGGTTTTAATGTGGAGGAACCATCCATCTGGAAGTTTTCTAACTAGAATTTCTGTTTTACTTTCTAATAAAGTTTATTGTACTTCTAAAGATTCTTTTACAAACAAATTTAAAAAAACAGAAATAATGCCAGTTGGTATTTTGCTTAAAGATTTCGGTGGTGTCACAGAAAGAAAGGAGAAAGGTATTCTTTCTCTTGGGCGTATTTCTCCAGTAAAAAATATTGAAACAATAATCTCAGGTTTTAATAGTATTTTAAAAGTTCACAAAGACGCCAAACTTTCTGTTGTGGGCAGTCCAACTAAAAGGGAAATAGACGAAGATTATTATAGGGTTTTACAAACGGTGAGTTCAGGTTTTTCTCCAGAGTCTATTAAATTTATTCCCGGTGTTTCCCCTGATAAAACAGCAGAAATATTTAAAAGTCATGATTTGTTTGTAAATGCCACAGATCCTGGAAGTTTCGACAAAACGATTTTAGAATCTATGTATTTGGGCACTCCGTCTTTTGTTTGTCAGAATATTTGGGAGGGAACAGAGTTTTCGTATTTGTCTGAGTATCTATATTTTAATTTTAAAGATGGGGAAGATTTGGCGAAAAAGGTAAACTCTTTTCTCTCACTTTCGTCAGAAGAAAAAAACAAAATAAGAAAAGATTGTTTTAATTTTGTTAAAAATCACCACAGTCTGGATTCTTTAGTCGATAAAGTTTTAAAAGAAATATGAAAAAGTTTTTAAAAGTATTTTTAAATAAAATTTATCCAAGGCTTACAAAAGGAGCTTCTGTTTTGATGTATCATTCTATTGCTGCGAATAATGCATTTTTTACTGTTACTCCAGAGAATTTTGAAAAACAAATGAAGTATTTAAGTGAATCTGGTTTGAAGATTATTCCTCTCTCAAGGTTGATAGATATGTTTTTAAAAAAAGAAGATATTTCTTCTTGCGTTTCTTTAACTTTCGATGACGGATATTTAGATAATTTACAAAACGTTTTACCAGTTCTTCGTAAATACAACATAAAAGCTAGTATTTTTATCGCTCCTAAATTATTAGGAACAAAGTTTACAACAAGCGACAAAGTGATATTAAATATTTTTACAGAAGATGATTTTGAAAAGATGGGTGCTGGTAGTAACTTTGAAATACTTCCGCATTCTTTTAGTCATAAAGAACTCCCTAGTTTATCTAAAGAAGAGATTCAGACTGAGCTTTCAGGTTGTGTAGAGTTTTTAAGCAAAAAGGGTGATACAAGAAAAATCTTGGCTTATCCGCGAGGGAAGTATTCTAAGGAGGTTACGGATGTTTTATTTGAAGAAGGTTGGGAAGCGGCTGTTACAACTTTGCCAGGACTTTTAACCCACAAAATTGAAAGGTTTTTAATTCCAAGAAATTTTGTCGGACGGTTTACAGACATGAAAGACTTTAAAATGCTGATATCTGACGGAGTTTATTATTATGCTAAAGTAAGGTTATGGTTTTTAGATTTATTAAAAAAATCCTAAAAAGAAAAACACTTTTTAGATTTCTCACGGAAGAATCTTTATTGAGGGAATTTTCTTTCTTAAAAGGAAATATTTTAGATCTAGCTTCTGGCGCCTCTTCTTACGAAGCCTTGCTTCCAAATGGAGTTACCTTAATAAAAACAGATTTAAATCCAAAAGATGCAGAAACTAAAAAAGTTGACTGTAATGAAATCCTGCCTTTTGAAAATAATTTATATGACGGAATAATCTTTATAAACGCTCTTTATACTTTAAAAGATAGAGAAATGTTTATAAAAGAGGTTTATAGAGTCTTAAAACCGGGAGGTATTTTTATTTCTATTTCGCCATTTATTGCAAACGAAATGCCGGAGCCTCACGACTATTGTCGTTTGACTTATGAGGGACTAACATCCTTAATGTCTAAAAATATCTGGAGTTCTGTCCGGGTTACACGTATAGGAGAGAGATTCTCATCTAGTGCGAACCTCCTTCATCCAGTTTTTTTGTTCACCTTGGTCAGGGTTTTCTTTTATGGATTAGCCTTAATTTTAGATAGTTTAACCCCTAAAAGAGTGATAGATAGACACCCAACCCCTCTAGGGTATACAATAGTTTCTGTAAAATAAAATGGCTCAGGTAGATATAAAACATTATAAAGGTAAAAAATATAACTCACTAGAGAGGTTTATTTCTTATTCATATCAAATATCTGCGATTGAAAATCTTAATGTAAAAAGTGTTTTAGAGGTTGGTCCGGGAAGTTTTGTTGTTTCGTCTCTTCTAAAACAAATGGGGTATAGTGTTCATACTTCTGATTTTGACCCGCAAGTCGGGGCTGATACTGTGGCTGATATAAGATCTTTACCTTTTGAAGATAAGAAGTTTGACCTTACGATGGCTTGTCAGGTTCTAGAGCATATTCCTTTTGAAGATTTTGAAAAAGGTTTGTCTGAGCTTTTAAGAACATCTTCTAAATACGTTATAGTTTCCTTACCTCGAAGAAACACCGGATTTAATTTTATTTTTAAAATCCCCTTCATTCAAACTCTTTTTAAGAAAAATTTTTTTGACATATCTTTGCTTTTCCCGGTAAAGTTTCCAGGGTTTGAAGAGTCTGATCAGCATTACTGGGAGATAGACTTTTGGCAAACATCTAAAAGTGACGTTAGAAAAAAGATCAAAAAACATTTTAAAATTTTAAAAGAGTTTAGTCCACCTTTAAACAAATATCATTACTTTTTTGTTTTAGAAAAAAAATGACAAAAGATAAGAAAAAGGTCGCCATAGTGATGAACGACTTTATTGTTGGAGGTGTTCAGAAGTTGGCAGTTGACCAGATGAATCTTTTGAAGGGGGAGTTTGATTTTGTTTTAATAACCCTTATGCAATTTCCTCGAGGGGATTTCTATCACCTGGTTCCAGAGGGTGTAAAAGTATACAAATTAAACTTTAAGGGTTTTTTTGATATTCGTTCACTAATTAAACTAACCAGAATTCTAATAAAGGAAAAACCACAAATAGTAAAAACGGCGATGTTTCTATCTAATACTATTATTCGGGTTTTGAAAATATTTTTTGGTTTCGTTGTTATAACTGCTGAGCATAATACCGAAACGAAAAGACCAGCTTCTCATCGGTTTTTAAACAAACTTTTATCAAAATTAACTTACACAATAATAGCTGACTCTAATACAGTTGCTGATCATGTGAGTCATGTCGAGAAAATACCACGAAGTAAATTTACTGTTATTTATAATGGCGTTGAGATAAATGAAATAGAGAAATCCAAAAAAGAATTTTCAGAAAAAAGAGAAGAGATAAGGAAAGAAATTTCTGCGAGTGAAAACGAACTAGTTTTTCTAACTGTTGCTCGGCTGGTTATACAAAAAAATCACGACTTAATGATTCGTGGTTTTACAAAATATTTAACAAAAGGTGGAATTGGAAAACTTGTGATTATCGGTGATGGAATTTTAATGAACGAACTAAAGAAACTATCTAAAGATTTGAACGTAGAAAATTCAGTTATTTTTTTGGGAGAAAGACAGGATATTTATAGATTTTATGCAGTTTCTGACTTTTTCTTGCTTACTTCTCTTCGTGAAGGTTTTTGTATCTCGGCTATGAACGGCCTGGCTTTTGGTCTTCCTTTGATATCTACGAGGGTGGCTGGGGTTGTGGAATATTTAAAAGATGGAAAAAATGGATACTTTTTTGACGACACAGAAGAATCTGTTTCTGATACTTTGATTAAGGTTTCTTCTTTATCTGATTCTGATTTAAATAAAATGAAGACTAATGCAGAAGAAACATCAAAAGATTTTAGTGTAGAAGTTCATGCAGAAAAATACCGAAAGCTTTTTAATGAGTGTTTGAAAAAGTAGTTTTGACTTACGAATTATTTTCTTTTAAAAGTATCTCCCAGATTCTTTTAGAAGATAATCCATCTTGATATGTGTGATATAAATCTCGCACTCTTTTTCGTTCTTCTCCGTAAGAATCTTCTGAGAGTATCAAAGTTTTTAGATCTTGGAAATTTCTTACTTTAGGCCCCGGAGTTATTTGGTCGTAGTCTGCAGACAATCCTTCTTTTTCGTTATACTCATCAAAATCGTAAGGATAAAATACTATTGGTTTATCTAACAACAAATAATCTGCAAATGAAGAAGAATAGTCGGTTATAAAAACGTCTACTTCTTTTAAAAGTGGATAGATGTCAGATTCTTCCAGGAATCCAATATTTTCTTCTATCTTACTTTCACTTTGTTGAGCTCTGTATTTATTATGAAGACTTAGTATAAAAAAAATGTTATTTTCTTTTGCGAAACTTTTTAGATTTTCCATTGGAAGAACTTTATCAAAATCAAACTCTATTTGACCACGTCTAAAGGTTGGCGCATACATTACTATTTTCTTGTCTTTTTTCATATTTTTTACATGTTCAATTATAGGTCGATCAACATCAATCTCCGAGTCTTTTATTTCTTTGTAAAAAATATCATTTCTCGAGTATCCCGTGATAAATGTTTTTGAATCTTCTTTAAAAATCTCAGGCAAAATACTCAAGGTAAACGGGGAAGTGTTAAATATAAAATCCTGAACTTTTTCTGGTTTATCTGCGTAACCCTTTTTCTTCATTCCTTTTCCATGGAGAAGTTGGACAATTTTAGATCTCCCAGAAAGCATATAATTATTGGGCTGTATATATGCATCAATCACAAAAAAACCCGCCCGGAACTGATACCAAAATCCTAGAAAGCTTTTTTTGTAAAACGATTTATATCCAAGACTTGTTAGTTTTTGCGCAAGCTCTTTGCTTTTTGCTATCCAGATGGACTTTATATTTTTTTGTTCTTGTGAAGTGTATAAGAAAAAATATTTTGCATTGTCAGCAAAAACCTCTCCACCTGTTTTTTTATGCCAACCAATAAACACAAATAATTTATTATCTCTAGGAAAAAGAAAAGAAAAAAGATAGATAAATTTTATTATTATTTTTTTTAGACTATTCATTATTTTTTATTGGATTTGTTTTACCACCTTTTGCAACACCACCTTGTGCTAAGTTTACCCCATCTATTTTTGCATTTATAGGATCTGATGATATTTGCAATCTTAGATTTCTTATAAGAGTCTTTAGTTTTTTCATAGATTCTGGTACCTGTTCAATTTCTGGCAGTTTTAAAACTCTTCCAATTGTTAAATGAAATATTGGAATATCTAAAGCATATATGGATTCTTCTGCATATGCCTCTTTTATGAGATCTCTAGATTCTGGAATTTGATCAGGTATTTTTGTGGATGCTAAGATTATTGTTCCTTTTTTATCAAATAATAAATATTTTAATTCTATACTTATTCCCGACAATTCTTCTGACACCTTTTTCAGTTTGTCACTATTTTCAAGAAGGTTTTGATATTTTTCATTTACATTTAAATCGCCGTCCAATTTTCCCTGCATAATAGACGAATGTATTTTGAAATCTCTATCAGCAAGATAAAAATCTATATTTGTTGAAGATTCAATTTCTTCTAAGGGTTTGATAATTCTCTCCTTTATTTCTTCTTTTGTTTCATTGGAAAATTCAGCCCAAACATTCATTCTTTTCTCAAACTCTGGTGGGAAACCCTTAAATTCAGGAACAGAGCCATCTTTCATAGCCTTTCTTCCTTCCAGATTTATTCCGGCATAAGTTCTACCTAAATTTTTTTCGGGACCTTTTTCCATAATTAAATTATATACTAAATTTACCTTTGGCATTATTTAAATCCTCCGGAGTATCTATTTCGATTGCTTTTAATTTTGTGACATTGACAGCTGCGATCTTATTTTCTGATTTATGTATTACGTGGTTCAAAAGATCAATCGCAAAAGAATGTCTAAAAACCTCTACTCCTTCTTTCTCCGCAACATCTTTTATTGATTTGATAAAATTAACTCCGATTTTTGTAACGCCTATAAATTCACCGAAGCTTTCTTCTTTTGTAAGATTTTTACTTAACTCTGTGACAAATCCATTTTCATCAACTATTACGTTTACCTCTTCTTCATCCCAATTTGTTTCTTGGATTGCGGTCGCAGACTCGTTTTTGTTTTCAATAACTTCTTTTAAAATTTGTGGTTCATAAAAAACATCACCATTTAGATATATTGTCGAGTCTTTTAAATTTTCCAAGGATTTAATTATCGCGAAAGCTGGTTTAGATGATTCGTATTCTTCATTGTGAACAAATATAAAATTTTCTTTAGGGAAGTTTTCTTTCACAAAATTTTCGATTTTTTCTGCTAGAAATCCAGTAACGATTACAATAGGGGAAACACCTTCTTTTGAAAGAGTCTCTATTTGGTGCCCTAGTATTGTTTTGTCACCTACCATTAAAAGTGGTTTTGGTATTTCTTCTGTATGAGGGCGGAGCCTAGTTCCTCTTCCACCAGCCAAAATGATTGCTTGCATAGGTATAGATTACTATAAAATTGATATATTTAAAACTAGACCACAAACCTAAAAATCAGTCCTAAAAAATATTAAAAATTGATACAAAAGAATAAGAATTTGAGATTTTTTCAAGTTTTTGAAAACTGCTTTTTGTTCCCCAATATTTCAACAATCTTTTAACAAACGGACCACTTTTTATCTGCGGAGTCGAGTGCTCTAATTCATGAGGGTGAAAGTATATTACCGGAGTAGAATTTTTAGACGAAATTTTTAATAACCATTTAAAAATAAATAAAGGTAAAATTCTAAAATATATGCCTCCCGCGAAAGGAATTTTTATTTTTCCAAAAGATGCGATAGATATTGGAACTTCTGTTAGGTTTGAGTCAGGATTTTCTTTTGTTATATTTTCATTGGATATTTTGTAAGGTTTGGCGGGGCAGTTAGAAATACCGTATTCATTAAGGTTTATTGGAAAAACACTTGAATCATAAACAAACCCAAGATTTACAAGTGTTGGAATCAGCCAAGAGGTTTTTTGGTTAAGTGAAAAATGTGGAGCTCGGTATCCTTTTGGTTTTTGACCAGTTATTTTTTCTATTTTCTCTATTATATTTTTACAATCTTTTGTAAAAGTTTCCGGATCGTATTTTTCTAACCTTATATGTTTTGGTCCATGAACTCCAACCTCGTGTCCTTCTTTAGATATTTTTGATATGTATTCTGGAAATTTTTCTATAACTTCCTTTGTTATAAAAAAAGTTGCAGTGTGACTATTTTTCTTTAAAAGATTTAAAATATTGTCGATGCTTTTTTCAAAAGATCTGTCACTCAAAAGAATTTCCTCTTTAATATGTGGTTTTAACCACTCACTTTCGTTCCAAAGCTCAACATCAAAACTAAGAGCAACTTTTTTTCTATTTTCTAACATAGAATTTTTGTGCAATAAATCTAAAACCACCCAAAAAAACAGTATTTAAAATAACGGCTATTGTATAATGAATAGAAAATACATCAAGCCAAAGTGCAAAGAATAGATTGTTTGCAATCCAAGATAATATTAGAACAATAACAAACCTTTTTAGCATTCCCATATTGTGAGTTGTTTTAAATACGAATTTATTATATCCGATATAAACCCCAACATAGTTTATTGTAAGCGCTATGGCATAAGAAAATTTTTCATCCCATCCAAAAATATTTTCAAAAAGATATATTGATCCAACAAGAAAAAAATAACTTATAAGAGTTACTATTCCGTACTTAAAAACTTCAATAAAAGTTTCTTTGTTAAATATTTTTTTTAATAGATTGTTCATTATTTTTTACTAGAATAAAGACTTTTCTTTTGAAGGTATAAAGATTCCTCGTTTGTAAGCTGTATTCGACTTGTTATCTGCAACAGAAGTCCAACAGAATACATTATAACTCCAGTTATTGCGGATATTGTTGCGGTTAAACCAACCCATTTAAAGGGTGTCACGCTTCCGGTTGATTTATCCCAAAGAAATATAAAAATTCCAGAAAACAAAGTTATTAAAAAGCACAAAGTTCCAATTTTTCCGAAGAGCTTCATTGGAGAATAAACTAGAATTGATTTAACTATTATCTTAAAAGATTTCAAAACATAATTAAAAACACTTTTAACCATTTTTGATTTTCTTTCTTTGAAATATGTTGTTGTTATTGGAACTTCTTTAATTATTAGTTTTTTAAAACCAAGATTTAGAAAAACTTCCTGTGTGTAAGTAAAGTTTGAGAAAGTGTGAACTCGCATAATTGCTTCTTTGCTGTAAGCTCTAAACCCGCAAGTTACATCGTAGTACTTTTCTTTTAAAACAGAGCTTATGTATTTTGCACCCATTTTATTACCAAGTTTTTTAACCTTGCTTATATTTATGGTTTTAGAATCTTTTAAAAACCTAGATCCTGTAACCATGTCTGCTTTTCTTTCTAAGATTGATTGTATAATTTTTGAAATTTCTTCAGGATTGAATTGTCCATCACCATCTATTGTTACAAGTAAATCAAAATTATTTTCCAAAAAATACTCAGTTATTTTTGTAAAAACATGACCAAGTCCAAAGCTTTTTGAAATAGTAAAAACCTTGTGACCCTTATTTTCTAAAATTTCTTTTGTTTTGTCTGTCGAACTGTCATTAAAAATAACAGTAGAGAAATCTCTCAAATTAGAGTTTTTAGTGAATATGTTAATATTTTCTACAACACCCAGAATTGTTGACTCTTCATTTTTAGCCGGAATGGCTATTAATATTTTTGTATTTGTTGAATCCATAAGTTATTGTCGATACTGCAACTATAATCGCAAAAGGAATAATTGGCAACGTATATCTAGGAAGGGAAACAAGATGGTATGAAGCGCCCAGAAGTATAAAATAACAATAGCCAAAAGTATGATGAGTTTGTTTTTTCTTTGAAGAAATGCCCCGACCATAGCAAGTCCTAGTATTAACAAGAAAACTATTCTATAAAGAGTAACCAAATGTCTAGCAGCTGGATATTTTTCTTTTAAAATATCTAAGTGGTAACCTGTTGCTCCTGGGTTCCAAAAAAGATAAATATTTTTTAGCTTTGCCTCAAGAAAAGAAACTTCTTTTTGTTCTGTGCTGTCTGTTGAAAGATAGGCTTTTGTTCCGTTAGCTTTTTCAAAAACATAAGATAAGTTTGAAGCCACAGGAATAATTCTGTCGTATTTTACTTTTACATAAATTTCCCAAGGCAATATAGTTATGACCATTATCGCGCCGATGATTAAATATTTTTTCCAAGGAATAGAAACTTCTCCAAAAAACCTTTGGCATTTTTAAAAAAATAAAAAGAGCTATCAATATCCAAGGGAAAAGAAGAAGTGCGACTGGTCTTGTTAATATCGCTAGCCCCAAAACAATTCCTGTGGCGATCAGGATTTTAGGCTTCGAATCTTTGTTTATATGAATCAATAAAAACAAAGAAAATATTAACAAGAAAGAATATAAACCTCTGAGCTTATTAATTGTGAGTATAAAATCAAATAAGGCCAGAACATTATCGACAATGAAGCTATTACAGAGAGCCAGATATTTGTTTTTGTAAATTTTCTAAGTATTAAAAAAGTAAAAACAGCGATGCCTCCAACAAGTAAATATTGAATAAAATAAACTGTCGCAAAAGTTCCAAGTCCAAGTGAATATATCAAGGCTAAAAAGATGGGTAGAGGTGGATACAATATTTTGTCATTAGAAATAGTTACATATGTGCCGTTTGAGTTTAGGTTTGTAGCTATTTCATGATAGTCAGCAGAATCTGACACAACAGGCAATTCTGGGAAAAATCTTACAAATAGGAAACTTAATAATATAGAAAATATGCTAATCAATATTAATGTTACAAGGTTTTTTTTAATTAAATTCATATTAAACCATCTTTTTTAATGCAATATAAGAAATGCTAAAACTAATAATTCGACTTATGATTCTAGAAATAATAATTCCCCAAACCCCATAGTAAGACCAAGAATAACAAGCAATACAATTTTAACTATGTTTGAGGTTATGTTTACAAAATATAGCTTTTAACTTCGTTTTTGGCTTTTAATATTGTTCCGGCAATACCACCATCAAAATTAACAACAGGGCAAAAACCTGAGAATAGCCGACGACTTCTAGATAGGCCGGAAAAAATATTTTATAAATAAAAGGTGCGGCTATTACATAAATAAAAACCACAGGAATTGTTATCAAAAAAGTTTTTTATAAGAAAAATCCCTTTCGATTTCACGATGTTTTTATCAAGTGCAGAAAAATCGGCATTGATAATGTTGAGGTGTATTTAACTACTCCACGTAGCTGTTCTGGAATTATTGTTGCAAAGATATATCTAGCGACCTCGATTGGTCCTTCTATTTGGAATAGTAAAAGTTTGTCTAATTGCGTCGCTCCAATATCTAGAATGTTCATCAAACTCATGTGGTGTTCTAGTTTTCCTGATTGCGGGTCCACCTCTTTATTTGGTTTAAATTTTTCTAACAGCAATCGTGATGATTATTGTTATTAGTAGATGAAAGATAGTATCCAGAAACTAAATATACAACTGTCGGATTCCAAAAAGTGTAGTCAAAATCGCAAATGAAGTAACTAATGAGTAAGCAATTTCCTTTCATCAATGCTTTGAAATATTCTTTTCCGTTTAAGTATGATCTATATAATAGAAGGGCTTGAACAAAAGGAAAGATAATACCTCCTAAAGTTATAGAAAAACCAAGAACTGTATTTCCGTGTAAAAAATACCGAGCCCCAATTCCAATACTTACTAAAATAGAAGGCGAAGACCAAAGCAGAGATCTTTTTATAGAAGATACGTAAAAAGAAAATCAAAACCTCGAGCGGAGCTTCGAACTATTGCCGTAGAAAGACCGGTTAATGAAAAAACCCCAATAAAACTTACTGTTGATACGATATATCTGTAAGTTCCATAAATATCTTTGCTGACAAAATGAGATACTGTTATTGCGATAACAAAAGACAACAGGTTTCCGACCATTTGTCCGCTAAGTAGGTATGAAGCCCTCTTTAACCTTCTTTACATCAATTTGAAAAAAGGAGTTGATTTTTTGTGTTAGATTTGAAACTTCATTATTGTCTTTAAATGTGATAGTATTTTAGCATGAATTCTGACAAAATCTTCATCCAGATTATGTAAAATCCTATTATGATGGTTTTTTATCAAATATGAAAAGAGTATTCATATTATAGATGGCAGGCTGGTGAAGTTGAAAAATTACATTATTTTCAAACAAGAAGATCACTTTTACCATATTTGCAAAAAAATTAATGGTTCTGTTCTTGAGATTGGCGGCGGGGATGCTATTTGACAATGGAATATATTGAAAATGCTAAAAAAGCTTAACCTTTCTTGATATATCAGAAGAAATGATTTCACGCGCACAAAAAAGGCTTGAAAATTTTTCTAATAAAATATCTTTTGTTAATTTGGATTTTTTGAAAAGTGATTTTCAAAAATTCTTTCGATAATATAGTTTCTATTCGAAACTTAGAATATTTTACAGACAAAAAACTTTTTATTTCAAAAGTTGAGAAGCTCTTAAAAGCCGGAGGAAGTTTTGTTCTTGTGACGAAAAGTCCAAATTATCATGGAAAAGATAAAGCAAAAGAAAAAACTCTCCATAAAGGACAGATAGACATTATCGACCTTATTAACCTTATCGAAAGTGAAGGAATGAAAGTTAAGAAGGTTTATCCAGCGATTTTCGGCAAACTTTTCCGATTTTCTTTGATGCGCATGATCTCAAATTCACTTCAATGGTTGATCATTAAAATGCCTTGGAATAAAACTCTAGTTAAACTACTTTCTTATTTCTCAGAAAGCTTTGTTATCTATGTCAAAAAATAGTGTTCAGTTTTTCGGCCTGCCTGGTTCAGGTAAAACATCTACTTTAAAATCTCTAGTTAAAAATTATCCAGACAAGTACATTTTAGTGCCAAGCTTTTCAAGATTTCAAAGGTTTAAACTTTTTACTTTATTTATTTTAAAATTCCCAAAAATAAGTTTCACTTTTCTTTACTTTGTTTTTGGGAATGATAAACGACTTTGGAAATATATTCTCCATTTAGTCACTAATTCTTTTGCTACTCATGTCTATGTTTTACTCCAAAAATCAGATGAAAAAACTTTCTTAATAGACGAAGGTGTTTTTCAAAGAATTCTTTCTGTTTTACCAAAACGTCTTACAGACAGAGAAGCTAAAAATTTGGTCCAGACTTTAACCAAGATACCTTCTAGGGTGATTGTTACTCATGGAGGAAATTTTAGTAGATTTACTTTGGAGTCAGATAGGATGATAAGTCCAAGAAATAAGTTAGGTGAAAAATATTTTAAAGATTGGTCAGAAAATCTTCGTTTTAATTTTGAATCTATTTTAAAAGCCTTAGGTGATAGAAAAATAGAAAAAGGGGAAAGTCTAGAAGAGCTAAACAAAAAGATATAGTTTTAGTATAAAAACCTTTTAGCCAAGCTGACTATCTTTTCTTTATCCTCCATTTTATTTGAAGATTCTTCGCGCCAAGCTATCTGTCTTAGGTGAAGCCAAGCACCGTCTATTATTTCAAAAGTTTGACTTGAGTCTTCTCCTTTTACAAATTCTTTTTCAGTAAATAAATTTATGAGTTTACTCTCGGCTGTTCTTATACTCTCCTTACCAATTTTTTTAAATATAGAAAAATAGTTTGATCCACCAGTATCTAAGAAGATTGATCCATCTTTCCCCGCATGATACGGAAAGAAATTAAAAGAATATTTTTTAACTTTTGAATAAATAAAAAAAGAAAAACCTGGCCACATGTACCAATATGGATCTTTCCTACTTCTTATTGCTCCATAAAAACTCTTCTCAAGTTTGTCTATAATTGATACTTTTTTAAGTGGAAAGATGTCGTGGTCTAAAAATCCAAAGTATTTTGGACTATATTTTCGTATCAAATTTTTATAACACCAATTTAGAGCTATTCCATGAGATCCACTTGCTCGTAAACCAGTTAACGGATTCTTAGGAATCTTAATATAAGAGATTTTATTTTTACTGCAGAAAATTTCTATTCTTCTAGAATATTCTTCTTTATTGGAATTATCTACTATAACGTAGTTAAAGGGGTCGTTTAAATATTTTTTTAGATATTCAAACTGCACCTCTAATATTTCTAAATTATTAAACGCTATAGTTAAAATCATAAGATCACACTGATTTAAAAGAATACTTTCACGAGGCGATTTTTTAAAGGTGTGAAATAAAAGTGTTTTATATATTAAATTAGAGAATTTCTTTTGTATGGTCTTTAATGTCATGACTCTATCGTATACAAAAGTTGGGTTTTTTACAAGTTTTTAAATACTAATATTCCACATTATTTTTTATGATTTATTTAAAAAGTATAAAAAAATTGTTAGTATTAAATTAAACTAAAAACTCAGTAACCATGGAAACCCTCAGCTCTGCTCTCACTTTTTCTTTTGTTCTTTTAACCTCCAGCATCTTTTCTCAAAATGTTGGAATCAATGAAACAGGATCGTTGCCTGACTTGTCTGCTATTTTGCATGTGGAGTCTGACGATAAGGGTGTTTTAATACCAGGGATTACCACAGCACAACGTAATGCAATAGTTAATCCTGCGCAAGGTTTAGCTATTTACAATACAACCACTGGTTGTTTTGATTATTTTTCCGGTTCCAGCTGGCAGAGTCTCTGCGGCACTTCTTCCTCTATAGAAAAACCTAGAATGATTGGCTACGGCGGAGGCGTCGGAAGTGCTAGTCGTATAGTTCCGGCGAACTCTTTTCATGATATAGATGTTCGCGTGATTTACGATCAGCAGGAAGTCTTTGTTGAACTGACTAATGCCAACCTTCAGTATAGGTTAATAACTAACGATTGGGCTGACTCCAGATACCCACGTAGTGTTGTTGTCTTGAATAACTATCTTTACCTGATGATAGTTAGTCAAAACCTTACTCCTCAGCAGTGGAGGGTCTATCGGTATGATATAAACAACATTGCAGCTGGTGGTACACAGATGAACTTTCTAGGTTTACCTTTGCTGGATACTGACAACATGATAGTGATGACCTCAAACTCTTCTGAGGTTTTCTACTTTACATATGACGCAGGAAATTCAGCAAATGATTTTAGGGTCGCGAAGTACTCATTAATTGGAACAAACTTCACCTATATCGAATCTATTGATTTTGGATCATCTCCAAATTCAATGGATAGGATTATGGTGGATAATGCTAACAATGTGTACGGTGTTAAGACTCCAGCTGGGGATGATGTTGTAACAAAGTTTGACCCAGCTGGTAATCTCATCTATGTCACACCGCCGTATGTTATGGCGGGTAACCAAACCAGCCCAAAGGTTTTGAATTGGGACAACACTTTTTACTTTGGTAGCCTTGCTGTTGATTTCATTCTCAATCGAGTCTACTTAGAGTAAGTCCTAAGCCTGCGCAAATAGAATAATTTGCGCAGGCTTTTTCATTTAAAAACCTCCCTAAATTAGACAAAAACGTTGTTTTTATTGCCTAATTTATAAATAGGCAAATTGGGAAGAAAAAAGCTTGACTTCTTTTTCCACATGTATATAATAGGGCCTACGTTGCTTTATAGCTGAAGCAATATCGAAAAAATAATATGACACTTGTATAAATAGTTTAGCTCTGTGCTTTTTGCCAGAGTCGCAAGTCATATCTGCTTTTCGGCATGGATTTTCTTTTAGAGAGTTCAAATATTGAGAGCTATAAAAGACGAATGTTACTTTGAAAACTAAATAGTTATGCATATAACAAACGGAAACTATTTCATACCCTGAAATAGTTTCTAAAATCTACTATTTGTTTTTGTAATCCAAAGCAAATAGTTAGAGTCCAAAAAAATGATAAACCGATAACAAAGATAATAGAGTTAAGAAACCAGTAACAAAATATAGTATTCTGTATTTTGTTTCGTTCTAAATTTACTTTAAGTAAGTTTTAAAATAGAGTTTGATCCTAGCTCAGGATGAACGCTGGCGGTGTGGATAAGGCATGCAAGTCGAACGAACCTTGTGGAAATGAAGTCTTCGGATGGAGTTTTCACGCTGGTTAGTGGCGAACGGGGTAGTAACGCGTGGGAACTTACCTAGAAGTCTGGGATAACTAGTCGAAAGATTAGCTAATACCGGATAGACCCTCCGGGGTAAAGATTTTTTGCTTCTAGAAAGGCCTGCGTAGTATCAGCTAGTTGGTAAGGTAATGGCTTACCAAGGCTATGACGCTTAGGGGAGCTGAGAGGCTGACCCCCACCATTGGAACTGCGACACGGTCCAAACTCCTACGGGAGGCTGCAGTCGAGAATCTTCCGCAATGCGCGAAAGCGTGACGGAGCGACACCGCGTGATGGATGACACCCTTCGGGGCGTAAACATCTTTTATGAGGGAGGAAATTATTGACGTTACCTCATGAATAAGGGGCTCCCAATCTCGTGCCAGCAGGAGCGGTAATACGAGAGCCTCAAGCGTTATCCGGAATCATTGGGCGTAAAGGGTGAGTAGGTGGTTTGATTAGTCTTCTGTTAAAGACTCGGGCTTAACTCGAGAAGAGCAGAGGATACGGTCAGGCTAGAGTATGTGAGGGGTGTGTGGAACTCAAGGTGTAGGGGTGAAATCCGTTGATATCATGGGGAACACCAAAAGCGAAGGCAGCACACTGGCACATCACTGACACTGAAGCACGAAACCCTGGGTAGCGAATGGGATTAGATACCCCAGTAGTCCAGGGCCTAAACGATGCAGATTAGCTTTAGGGAGTATCGACCCTCTCTGAGGCGTAGCTAACGCGTTAAATCTGCCGCCTGGGAAGTACGATCGCAAGATTAAAACTCAAAGGAATAGACGGGGACTCGCACAAGCAGTGGATTATGTGGTTTAATTCGACGATAAACGAAGAACCTCACCAAGACTAGAAATCTACACGACGGAACGCCGAAAGGTGTTCTTTCTTCGGACGGGTAGACAGGTGATGCATGGCCGTCGTCAGTTCGTGGTTTGAATTGTTCCCTTAAGTGGGTCAACGAACGCAACCCTCATCGTGTGTTACAAGTGTCACGCGAGACTGCCTAGCCCTAAGCGCACAAACATTTTATGTTTGCGAATTTAGGGCTGGGAGGAAGGAGAGGATGACGCCAGGTCAGCATGTCCCTTGATGTCTTGGGCTACACACATAATACAATGGGTAGGACAACGGGTCGCGACGTGGTAACACTGAGCCAATCCTTTAAACCTATCCTTAGTTCGGATTGAGGTCTGAAACCCGACCTCATGAAGTTGGAATTGCTAGTAATCGCGGATCAGCTAAGCCGCGGTGAATACGTTCTCGAGTCTTGTACTCACCGCCCGTCAAGTCAAGGGAGCCGGGGGTACCCGAAGTCTGTGCATTCGCATGGCCTAAGGTAAATTCGGTGACAGGGACTAAGTCGTAACAAGGCACGGCTAGCGGAAGCTGGTCGTGGAATAATTCAATTTGAGTGTTTTTACTTTAAGTAAAAACAGAGTCGGTTATGAGCCTAGCTCATAGTACCTTGGTTAGAGGGATAATAATCTAACTCCATGCTCTTATGGATAAAAGAGACGAAAACCTGTTCACAGATGCTTGCATCTGTGAAGGGTAGAACGGAACAGAATACAGCATATTATCTTCGATTTGTTTTTGCATAAATATTTAGTTTCAAAGTTTCAATATAAAAAAAGAAAACCCGATTTCGGGTTTTCTTTTTTATTAGACTTTTTACTATTTACAAATTTTTTTATATGTTATAATTTCTGTAATAGATTAATCAGTTTTTCTAGTTATAAATTATTATATTTAAATAGTTACCGCTTTGGCGGAGTATTGTATGGAAAAGTAGAGAATAAAGATAAAGTGATGAAAACTTCTTTAGTTGTTTTGATTGCTGTTGTTATTATTTTTGCGGGAGCTTTGATTTTCGCTGGTAAAAATTCTTCTATAAATCAAGTGTCTTCAGAAAATTCCTCAGAACCAAAAGAAAATCTAAAAAGCGTTGTCGCTAGAATAGGTGGAAGTCATCTTGTGGCTTCTGTCGCAAACACAGACAGATCAAGATCTCAAGGTTTTAGTAATGTTAAGTCTATAAGCCCAAACGAAGGTAAGATGTTTACTTTCGATAAAGAGGATTACTATACTTTTCATATGAAAGATATGAATTTCTCTCTTGATTTTATCTTCGTAAACGACCAAGGAAACGTGGTGGATATTGTCAAAAACGTAAATCCTGATTTCAAAGGTCTTATAAAACCAGCCTATCCAGCTTCTACTGTTTTTGAGGTGAGTGCCGGCTGGGCAGACCAAAACAACATAAAGGTTGGGCAAACTGTGAGCTCAGTAAACATGCAATAAAACAAATTTTTTCAAACTCTAAAAATTAAAAAGAAAAAGTCCTCAAAAATATAAACTTTTGAGGACTTTTTCTTTACAAGTTTTATAATCTATTCTACAAGGGCTTTTCTGACGATTTTTTGTGGATTACTTTTTAAAAAGAGCGTCTTATTCTGTTAAAATGGTTAAACCTAAAAATTTAAAAGTTTTAAGTGATTATCAGATATTTTAAATAACTCTATGAAAAATGGACCTACAATTTCTTATGTGAAAAAACGAAGCGGGGAGGTTCATCCCTTCGAAGTGGAAAAGATAAATCAGGCTATTTTAAAAGCAATGCTTTCTGTTAGACATGGACAAATAGAAGATGCTCAGAAAGTAACAAATAAAGTTATAAAAACTCTAGAAGAAGAAAAATTTATCTGTGGACTTGATTCTTTTTGTCCTGATGTAGAACATGTTCAAGATTTGGTGGAAGAAGCTTTGATGTCTAGTGAATTTCACACTGTCGCAAAGGCTTATATTTTATACAGAAAAGAAAGAGCTGATCTTCGAAAAAGAGATTTGTTTAAAAAGAGAATCAGCTTAAAGCCTTACGAATATCCTGAGCTTTATGATTATGTTCACGCCATAAGACACTCTTATTGGATTCACACAGAATTCAACTTCGTAAGTGATGTTCAAGATTTTAAAGTAAATGTAAATGAAATAGAAAAAAGCGCTATCAAAAATGCGATGCTTGCCATCGCACAGATTGAAGTCGCAGTGAAAACTTTTTGGGGTGATCTTTATAAGAAAATGCCAAAGCCAGAAATCGGTGCGGTCGGAGCAACTTTCGCCGAATCAGAAGTTCGACACACTGATGCGTATTCACACCTCTTGGAAATACTCGGACTTAACGACGAGTTTCGAAAAATCCAAAATATCCCAGCTTTAGTAAACAGAGTAAACTATTTAGAAAAAGCTATCAAAAACGCAAGAAGCGAAGACGGCAGGGAATACACTCAGTCTATTCTTCTCTTTTCTTTGTTTATAGAACACGTCTCTCTCTTTTCTCAGTTTTTGATAATAATGTCTTTCAATAAACATAAAAACCTTTTCAAAGGCATTTCAAACGCAGTAGAAGCCACCTCAAAAGAAGAGCAAATACACGGACTTTTTGGAATAGACATAATAAACATTCTAAAATCAGAACATCCAGAATGGTTTGATGAAGATTTCAACGAAGCTGTAATAAAACAATGTCACGAAGCTTATGAAGCAGAAAAAATAGTGGTGGATTGGATATTTGAAAAAGGTGAACTTGATTTTATGTCTAAGACAGTCGTGCTCGAATTTATAAAACAAAGGTTCAACAATTCTTTAGAAAGCATAGGTATTAAGAAAATATTTGAAGTAGACCAAACCTTCCTTGGAGAATCAGATTGGTTTTACGATGAAGTTATCGCAACCAAACACGGAGATTTCTTTAACAAAAGATCGATTAATTACGACAAGAGAAGTAAAAGTATTACAAGCGAAGATTTATTCTAAAACATTACTAACTAAATAAAAATTATAAAATATGTATTGGCTAAACGAAAACAGTAAAAAATTTTTATCAAAGGGTTACCTCATGGAGGGCGTAACAGCAGAAGAGCGAATTAGAGAAATAGCAGAAAAAGCTGAAGAATATCTAAAAAAGCCTGGCTTCGCTGATAAGTTTTACGACTATATGTCGAAAGGTTTTTACTCTTTGTCTTCTCCTGTTTGGTCAAACTACGGACTTAAAAGAGGTTTGCCGATAAGCTGTTTTTCTAGCTATATAGCAGACGATATGTCTCGCATACTTTATACTCACGCTGAAGTGGGAATGATGACAAAATACGGAGGTGGAACAGCCGGCCACTTCGCAGGACTTCGCCCACGTGGAGCACTTATTAAAGACAACGGAACATCTTCTGGTTCTGTGCACTTCATGGAACTTTTCGATAATTTGATAAATATCGTTAGCCAAGGTTCTGTCAGAAGAGGTCACTTCGCACCATATCTTCCTGTTGAACATAAAGATATTGAGGAATTTTTAAACATCGGTACAGAAGGTCATCCTATTCAAGAATCAACATACGCTGTCACCGTGACAGACGAATGGCTTAAATCCATGGTTGAAGGTGATGATGAAAAAAGAAGAACTTGGGCAAAATAATACAAAGAAGAACAGAAATCGGATATCCTTATATTCTTTCTCTGACACAGTAAACAACAACACTGTTGATGTTTACAAAGATAAGAAAAATGAAGATTCATGGAAGTAATTTTGTTCTGAGATTTGTCTACCAACAAGCGACGAAATATCTTTGTTTGCTGTTTGTCTTCTATAAACATCAGACATTACCAAGAATGGAAAGACACAGACGCTGTCGAGACTTTGACCATGTTTTTAGATACCGTGATAACTGACTTTTTGGAAAATTTGGAAGCATTAAAAAATAGTGAAGATCAGAAAGCAGTCAGCGTTTTACTTTATGCAAAGAGCGTATGTTTGCAAAAGAGCACCGAGCGCTTGGTCTTGGGGTTTTGGGATGGCACACATATTTGCAAGAAAACAATATTCCAGTAGAAAGTGAAGAAGCTAATAGTTTTAAACAAAGAAATATTTAAATTAATAAAAAAAGAAAAAGCATACAAAGCTTCTGCTGATTTAGCTAAAGATTATGGAGAACCAGAAACTTTAAAGGTTATTGAAGAAGAAATACAACTCTTTGGCTATTGCACCGACAACATCTCTGCCTTTATTTTGGGACAAGTTTCTCAAGGTATCGAACCATATATGTCTAACGCTTTCGTGAAAGACGTGGATAAAATGAAGGTGACTATCAAGAACCCAGCTCTGGTTGAGCTTCTAGAAGCAAAAGGTCAAAACACTCCAGAGATTTGGGGAAGTATAAGAGACAACGACGGTTCAGTCCAAAGCACTTAACTTGTCTAACACCTCACGAAAAAAATGGTCTTTAGGACATTTAGTGAAATTGATCAAAAGGTTATTATTGACCAAGCAGCCGACAGACAAAAATTTATCGACCAAGCTCAATCACTAAACCTTATGGTTGACCCGACAATGCCGATCAAAGAGCTAAACGCACTTTACTTGTATGCTTGGGAAAAAAGGTGGAAACTGTACTACCAACACAGCACGAACGCAGCTCAACAATTCGGACGAAAGAAACTTCTAGAGTTAAGCACTAAAAACAATAATGCAAAAAGTGAAAAGATCGAAGTAGGCCAAAACGCAAATGTTTGTGTTTCGTGTGAGGGGTAGAATAAAATAATTAATTTAATTAAGAACGCCGCGTAAAGCAGCGTTCTTTCATATTTTTGTTTGTATCTGTAAGAGCACTCGCTTCGTCGTCTCATATATTTTCGTCACTCGGAAATGGGAAAGTTCACTTTCACATATCCCTCGTTAGGAAATATAAGCCGGCTTCCAGATTCTAAAGAGAAAAAAGTACTGCGTGATGCAGTACTTTTCATCTGTTATTTGTATCTGTAAGCCGGATTCTGTAATAGATGGTTATTTATCTGGGATGTTTGTTGCCAAAAACCTCAAGCGGCACTTTAGCTTTCGCTAACACGGCCTTGCACCCGGGTAAGAATTTTGCCGTTTCACCCTAATGTTTCCATTAGATTATTCCCGAAGGAATTCTCGCCTTTCGGCTAAGACGTCACTGCTCGCATCTTCTTGGCTTGCGCCAGACGGGCATTACCCGCTACCTTGCTCCCGCCGAAGCGGGGAGTGTCCGGACTTTCCTCTCCTAAGAGCAACCATCCGATACAAACATATTAATTCTATACAAAAACTTGACTTTGTCAAAGGTATATGATAAGATACAAATGTGAGTCGCTTATTGTAAGCTTCAACAACAAAACAAACATAAGAACCTGCCCCTGCGGGTTTTGTGTTTCTGGGGATTGTATTTAAAAAACTTTGTTATAATACTAGAGCGCTTGTCTTTAAAGACGACTAGCGGCGGCACTCACATTTTGTTTTGTTGGAGCCGCACCCGCTAGTCATCTTTGAAGATAAATTATTATGTTAAATAATCACTTTTTTAAAACCTTGTTTATATTTCTGATGATCATAGCTCCTGGCGTTCTTTTGATTTTGGCTGTTGATTATACAGACGATTCCAGAGACCAAGTGGAGGTAGAATCTTCTTAGTATTTTTGTTTGACTTTTTTACAAACTTGAGTAATATGTACTTTGTAGGGCTCAAGACAGTAGGTTTCTCGCATTGCGAGTGTCAATCTTACCGAGGTCGAACTATTGGGATTTTCCCATATTTTGAGCCGACATTTTGCTTTTACAAAAATGTCGTTTTTATTTTAAAGACTACACATTAAAAGTTCATTGATTAAATTCATGGCAAAAACAAGAGATCAGAAAAAGGAGATGGTTACTTTTTTGGAAAATGTTTCTAAAGAAAGTAAATCAGTTGTTTTTGTAAACTTTACGAAGCTTTTAGTAAAAGATGAAACTTCTCTTAGAAATAAACTTAGAGAAAACGGAATCTCTTACAAGGTTGTAAAGAAAACTCTTTTGAAAAAAGGTTTTGATGGATCATCTATTACAGGTGAAATGCCAGAGCTTGAAGGTATGTTAGCTATCGCTTACGGAGAAGATCCTATCGCTCCAGCGCGTGAAGTTTACGATTTTCAAAAGACCCACAAAGACAATATGTCTATCGTTGGAGGAGTTTTTGAAGGGAAGTATATGACTAAAGAAGAGATGATGTCTATTGCGACAATTCCTTCTACACAAGTTCTATACGGACAATTTGTCAACCTTATCAATACACCAATCCAACAATTTGTTACAGCGCTTTCAAAAATCGCTGAAACAAAAAACGCTTAAGTTATCAATTTAATTTAAAATATTATGTCAGAAGAAAACGTTCAAAATGAAGAAGTTGTAGAAACTCCTGCAACTGCAAACGAAGCTGTGGAAGTTCCAGCTAAATTCAAAACTCTAGTTGAATCTATCGACTCAATGTCAGTTCTTGATTTACACGAACTTGTAAAACTTCTAGAAAAGAAATTCGGAGTTTCAGCTGCTGCTGTGGCTGTTATGGGTGGAGCTGGCGCAGGTGCTGGTGAAGCTGCTGAAGAAAAGACAGAGTTCAACGTAGAACTTGTATCTTTCGGAGAAGCAAAAATCCCAGTTATGAAAGCTGTTAAAGAAGCTCTAGGTCTTGGTCTTAAAGAAGCTAAAGATTTAGTAGAATCTGCACCAGTTGTAGTAAAAGAAGGAATGAAGAAAGAAGATGCTGAAGCTCTGAAGAAATCTATCGAAGAAGCTGGAGGAAAAGCGGAATTAAAATAATAATTTCTCTTTCTTTTCCCTTGAAGGAAAAGAAACAAAAGTTCAAGACCTTGATGAAATATTACTAAAAATAATAGATTTTAAGCTAATAAAACTTCAAACTCGGAAAGTCTATACTTTCCTCAAACAGTGAAGTTTTATAAAGCAAAATACTATTATTTTCTAAACGTAATATTTCAAACGGTCAAAAATCTCTTCGTTTTAAATTAGTATTTAATCGAAGAAAAATAAGGAATCGAAACATTTAAACAAAAATCGCCAGAAATGGCGGTTTTTGTTGAATGAAAAAGGTCGGTTGACTCACTCTATCGGGGGGTAGAATTGGGGTATTAGAAAGTAGTATTTATAAAATATGGAAACACCGAAATTTAATAATAAAGATAATAGTGCAGATGTTGAATTAACCCCAGAACAAAAAGAAAAATTCACTAGAGATCTAGATACATTTTGGAAAAATTCAAAGGCGCTCTTGCTGGTCTTTATGACACATCAAAAATTACTTTTATTCCAGAGTGGATAAGACAAGGTGATATAAACCTTAACGATTTTCAAGAATCGGCGCGTAGTGAAGAGTCTTTTACATATCTCACTAATCAAGAAACAGCTTTACTCAATTATGAATCATTAGGGGAACCAGAAATATTTAATCCAGACACAGACCAAGACTTAAATAACTGGATAGCTCAACAAGAAAATAAAGGAATGACTGTGAAGTCGGTCACGGAGTATCTCCATGAGAAATTCAAAGACACTCACTATTTACCAGGTATAGAGTATGAAAAATATCTTTATGAAAATACAGATAAAATTCCAGAAAAACTAAAAGATGGCAACCACTACTACTTTGTAGGATCAGTGCTTGCTAAATATGGAGGAAACTTACATGTACCAGATGGTGTGTGGAAACATGGCAGGTGGTCTCATAAGGGAACAGGTGCATTATCCAGTGCACACAATAGTAATTTTGTTATGTTTAGAAAGTAGTGATTTAAAAAACTAATTTTAAATTAAGTATTATAAATAGAGGGGTAGATTAAAACAAAAACCGCCAGAAATGGCGGTTTTTGTTATGATTAAAAATAACAAAACAAAAAGCCCTTCGTGTCTATTTTGATTAAAAGGGCTTTTTCTTGTATAATACAATTAACAAATCGCAGGAAGATATTATCAAATAATCTTTTAAACAGAATGGATATTTTAGGAAAACTTTGATTTAGCAGTGTGCCTCTTGTAAAAGTTATGCGACTTTTTTTAATGAATCCAGAAACTGGTTTTGAAACGAAAGAAGTTGCTGTTCGTGCACAAATAAAAGATAGCTCCGCTCGAACAGAATTAAATCTGCTAAAATCTGCGGGAATGGTTAAAAAGAAAAGCTTCACAAAAGAGCAAGAAGTAAAAAATAAAAAAGGTAAGAGTATTGTAAAAAGAAAAGTAGAAGGCTGGACTCTTGATCCAGATTTTAAATATCTAGATCCTTTGCAAAGTCTTTTGATCGGTAGTGATAGAATAAACAGAGATGAACTCATGAAAAGATTGAAGCCTGCAGGGAAGATAAAGCTTCTTGTTATCGCCGGTGTTTTTATAAAAAACACAGATAGTCGCGCAGACATGATGATTGTCGGCGACAACCTAAAAATGAAAACTTTGAGTAATATTATTAAAACTCTCGAGTCTGAGATAGGAAAAGAGCTTAATTACGCAGTGTTTTCAGTCGATGAATTTAAATACAGATCAAATATGTACGACAAACTCGTTTGTGATATCTTCGAATTCTCTCACGAAGAGCTTATTAAGTCTCCAGATTTATCCACAGAGGCTCTCAAAAAACGTTAAGAAAGGCTTGTTATAATATAACTGTACTTTAAAAAGGTCGAATTTTTAAAGTTATAAATTAATTTTATATTTACGACGCAAGTCTAAATAAAAATATAGCTATATGTTTATTCAAACATGGGGAGATGTATTTAGTTCATCTCTACAAGGTCTGTGGGTTGGTTTTATTAACTTCGTACCAAATCTTATCCTTGCGATAATAATCTTTATTATCGGATGGGCGATTGGTTCTGTTGTTAGTAAGGCACTTGCACAAGTTATCAATGCTCTTAAAATCAATAAGCTTTTTGACAATATTGGTTTTAAAGATGCTCTTGCGCGAGGAGGATTTCGATTAGATGTCGGAGTCTTTCGTGGAGAAATTGCAAAATGGTTCATCGTTGTGGTGTTCCTAATGACTTCTCTAGAGCTTTTGGGACTTAATCAAGTAAACAATTTCTTAGGAAATGTTGTTCTTGGTTACTTACCACAGGTCTTTATTGCTGCGTTAATTCTTATTATCGCAACTGTTGTATCTGATGCTATCCGAAGGGTGGTTGAAGGTTCAGCAAAAGCAATGGGGGTTCGATCTGCAAAAATGGCTGGTTCAGTAGCTAAATGGGCTATCTGGGTATTTGCTGTTATCATTGCTCTTTCAGAGCTTGGTATCGCTCCAGCATTTATGCAAATTCTATTCACTGGTATAGTGGCGATGCTTGCTATCGCTGGAGGTCTTGCCTTCGGTCTTGGTGGTAAAGACGCAGCTGCTAAAACAATAGAAAGAGCGAAAAACGCTGTTTCTCACCACGAGTAGTTCTATTCAAAAGAAGGTTCAATATTGAAACAAACACCGCGCCTCACGGCGCGGATTTTGTTTTACATATAAAATACGTATTTAATCTTTTCCCCAGTATATTTATAATTTCCTTACAAAATATCTTGAAAAGTTAAAATAAGTATATTAAAAATAATTGATTAAAAAAATGAAACTATTTAGTAAAAATAAAATTATAGCCGGGGTGATAGGTTTGCAGCTATTGTCTCTATGTAAACACTCAAGCTATTTTAAAACTCACAAGTTTTGTAGCGCAGACAATTCTACAAAAAGCTCTTTACTTGGGGTTAAGACTGAAAACCAAAGCGCTCGTTATAAACTTCTCTGCAAAAATAACAGAAGGTGAAGTTTATAAAAGAGGACAGGTCAGAAACTATTTTAAAAGTTCAAGAAGTATTGACTGCAGGTTTGTATAATGGCGCTATTTCAGATTGATTGGACCGAAGACAGAATCTGCGATAATGGATTTCCAGAATCTAAACGGACTAAAGGCGACAGGTGTTCTAGATACAGTTACTATTGATGCAATTTTAAAAAGTAGTATAAGAGGTGGTGGAGGAGTAGAGTTCTCGAAACAGCTCAATGTAATTCAAATACGGCGCCGTGGATAAAATTACTTCTCCAAATGGTGGAGAAACTTATCAGACTGGTGAAAATATTACTGTAACTTGGACTAGTTGTAATATTCCAGCAAAACGAACTCTTAGAAATAAATGTTCACGGAAGTGCAATAGCTATTGGATTTTTAGCACCAAATGGAACACTGAATGATGGGATTGAAGTTATTCAACAAAATTGGCCAACAGGTAACTATCATATAGTAATAGGTACGCCCGCTACTCCTGGTGGATTTAATAGTTCAGTATTAGAGACTTACGATCAATCAAATAGCGATTTCTTTATTGCCGGACGAAGAAGCTTGCGCAGAAGGAACTATAATTGGATACGACAAATGGTGTTCCAATTTTTTGTCAGGGTGATGGAGGTGAAAACGGAAGCATTGGTCAATGTAATTCAAACGATGTAGAAATATCAATAGCTGGAGATACTCCAGAAGGATTGCAAAACATAACTCAGTTCAATGTTTTAAAGTTTACAGTAGAAAATAATTCACTTTGTGATATTAGATTTGAAGATATGAAAGTTGCCTATATGGCAACTGACGGAAAGCCGTATTTTGATGAAATTCAAGTCAGAGATGAAAACGAAAAAACTTTTGGGGGAAAATGACGAATTACAAGAAGATCCAAATTTTCATCTAGGAGAAACAATCGATATTCCTTTGGGCGGTAATGGGCTTATTATTGAGGCTGGTGACCATAAGGATCTTATACTTAGGTTGGTTAATTTCCAACAGCCACAGTTTGACAATACTGTTCCGTATAATGAGTATATTCACAAGTACTTAATGTTTGGATTTCTAAACACTGGTGCCTTTGATTTTAAATGGGACTCAATTCAAAACTCACCTTCATTTACTGGAGTTGTTGAAAATAACACATGGGGTAAAAAAGTTAGAATCCCGCAAACTTCTCTGTCTATATAAAAACAAAAACCGCGCCTCACGGCGCGGTTTTTGTTTATCTTCAAATCAGGTGTATAATACATAGGTAATGCGAATAGAAGAAGATGTGAAATTAGATTATTCAGATGTCTTGCTCCGGCCGAAACGTAGCACGCTTTCTTCTAGAAAAGAAGTAGAACTCGAAAGAGAATTCACTTTCTATCACTCTCCGAAAAAATGGACAGGCCGTCCGATAATGACAGCCAACATGGCGACATGTGGGACTTTTGAAATAGCGCGCGTACTTTCTCCGTACAAAATAATCACAACATTTCACAAATACTATTCTGTGGAAGATTTCGAAAAATTCTTCAAAGATTTTTCTGCTCCGGACTACGTGGCTTACACGCTCGGAATTCGCGATGAGGATTTTGCCAAACTTCGTGAGATGAAAGAAAAAGATTTGCTTAAAAATTTCTCTTTTGTCTGTATCGATGTACCAAACGGATATCTACAAAGATTCCTAGAAGCCGTGAGAGAAATCCGCCAAATGTGCCCGGAGCATATTATAATCGCCGGCAATGTCGTAACCAACGAAATGACAGAAGAGATCATCCTGGCTGGCGCTGATATCGTGAAAGTGGGAATCGGCCCTGGGTCTGCTTGTACGACTCGCAAGATGACAGGTGTCGGATATCCGCAGCTCTCGGCAGTGATAGAATGTGCGGACGCGGCTCATGGTGTGGCGAACGAACAAGGTGTCGGGCGGATTATCGCTGACGGTGGTCAGCAATTTCCTTCGTGTGTGGCGAAAGCTTTTTGCGCTGGTGCAGATTTTAATATGTTTGGATCTATGTTTTCTGGATACGAAGAGTCTGCAGGAGAGGTGGTGGAGATAGATGGAAAAAAGTTTAAAGAATATTTCGGTTCTAGTTCAAACAAAGCGATGGAACAGTTTTATGGCAAAAAAGATTCTCATAGAGCAAGCGAAGGTCGCCACACTCTCGTGCCTTTTAAAGGAAGTATTCATGATTTTATACAAGACCTGCTCGGTTCGCTTCGAAGTACTGGAACATACATCGGCGCACGCAGGTTGAAAGAATTTTCCAAACGAACAACCTTCGTAAAAGTAAACCGCCAACTCACAACTTATCTAGAAAAATATGATACAGGGAAATAGATAGTTGTTGGTTTTTAGAAAATAGTTTTTAGAAAAAAAGCCCGCGCCGGAGGCGCGGGCTTTTTTGTTGCAATAATGGGAGAGCTTGCTAGAATAAAATTATATGAAAAACATTTTAATCGGAGTTTTGGTTATTGGGATTTTAATACTAGGATATTTATTTATAAACAAAGGAGATGATACTGAAGAGATAATAGATATTCCTGTGGGTGATAAGGCCGATGAAAAAGATAATGAGAATAATTATCCTCCAGAAGTAACTAATCCTCCCGAGCAAGACGCAGGCGAAATGACAACAGTACTAGTTCCCTTAATTACTCAAAACTCAATGGGTGCAGATTTCGGACCTTTTGGTTGCGGAGCATACTTATCTTTCGTACCAAAACAAGTTCCTCAAACCCCAGCTGTCTTAAATGCAACATATGAATGGTTGTTCTCAAACCCCTCATCTTTGGATGGTGGAAATTATTACAATACTATTGCAACGCAAACTAACTTAGATTTTCAAAGTGTTGAAATTGTAAATGGAACAGCAAAGGTTTATCTAACAGGAGGTGTGATGGGTGCTCACTGCGGAGATGCAACATTTGCTGCGCAGATAGAACAAGCAGCTTTCCAATATCCGACAGTCTCGGGTATTGAAGTTTATGTAAACGGAGAAATATTTGACTGGTGCGATATTTCAGACGCTGATCCAGAAGAAAGTGGATGTGATGAAAACCCAAAGCTATGGAATTCACAAAGAATGTTTGAAATAGAGTAGAAATAAAAAGAGTAACAAAAAAGCCCGCAAGGGCTTTTTGTTTTTAATTAAATCCTTCGACCCTATCTGGGAATGGTGTTTAAAAATCTCTATATTTTGCCTTATAAACCAGTGCTGTCTGAAGTCATTTTTATGTGTGCTAAACGCACACATAAAAAGGGCGAGTTCACAGGTTTCTTGGCTTAAAATACGGAGATTTTAGACATGGAAGATGGGTCTAGATCTTTGCCTACTTTGTATTATGACAAAGTAGGGGAAAACACTTGACTTTTATTTCCACATGACTATACTAGAACCCACGTATGAATATTAGAGAAAACCATGTTTTAAGAGGGGCAAAGTAATACCTTTAATTTGGTCTTACGACGTCCCGCCAAAAGCGGGTTTTTTATTTAAGATAGTACGCAAGTTATTTGAAAATAAAATATAGCAGGTAAACATTTAATCACTACTAGCGATTAAATGTTATTGAATATAACTACAAATTTATTTGTAGTTTAAAATGTAGAAAAATTAGAACATAATGTGGTTTTCAAATTTCCTATTAGGAAATTAAGGGCACATGGTGGATACCTTGGCTTTAAAAGGCGATGAAGGACGCGGCACGACTGCGATAATCTTCGGGGAGCTGTCTAGTGCTTTGATCCGGAGGTTTCCGAATGGGGAAACCTTATCTCAGTAATGCGAGATACACTTGGCTATATGCCAAGTAGCAAACCTAGGGAACTGAAACATCTTAGTACCTAGAGGAAGAGAAAAAACTTGCGAACGCAAGAATATTCCCCCAGTAGCGGCGAGCGAAAAGGAAGGAGCCCAAACCAGAGCGCGTTACATTAGTAATAGTGCTTTGGGGTTGTAGGATAGAGATTTTCCGCAAGGAAGAGGAGTCAAAAAATTTGTTATTAGATGAAGCATCTGGAAAGTTGCTCAACACAGGGTGATAGGCCCGTAATCGAAAATAATAAATCTCCTTTGTCTTTATTCCTGAGTAGTTCGAGACATGAATAGCTCGGATGAATCTGCCAGTACTAACTGGTAAGGCTAAATACTTTTAAAGACCGATAGTGAACTAGTACCGTGAGGGAAAGGTGAAAAGAACCCCGAGAGGGGAGTGAAATAGATTTGAAACCATGTGTCTACAAAGAGTTGAAGAGGTGCTTGCACCTCGACAGCGTGCCTATTGAAGAATGAGCCAACGAGTTTATGTATACTGCTCGGCTAAATCGCTTTGCGATGAAGCCAAAGGGAAACCGAGTGTTAATAGCGCGTAGGTAGTATGTATAAGACCCGAAACGATGTGAGCTTGCCATGAGCAGGGTGAAGCGAAAGTAAAATTTCGTGGAGGCCCGAACCGTTTAGTCGTTCAACGCTATCGGATGACTTGTGGTAAGGGGTGAAAAGCCAATCGAACATCGTAATAGCTGGTTCTCTCCGAAATAGCTTTAGGGCTAGCGTTAAGTGTTCCCCTCGGGGGTAGAGCACTGGAAGGTTAAGACAGGGAGAAATCTCGCTTCGCCTACCAAACTCCGAATACCGAGGACTTAAAACTTAGCAGTTAGGCCATGGGGGCGAAGCTCCATTGGCCAAAAGGGAAACAGCCCAGATCTACAATTAAGGTCCCCAAACTAGACTAAGTGCAAACTAAGGATGTGAAGTTCCTTTGACAATGAGGAGGTTGGCTTAGAGGCAGCCATCCTTTAAAGAAAGCGTAATAGCTCACTCATCAAGGGACTCTGCGCCGCAAATAATCGGGGCTAAGTCTAGTACCGAAATTTAGGACCTATCGTGTTTTCGAACACTTTAGGTGGTAGGAGAGTATTCTGCACCGCGATAAAGCCAAAGGGGTGACCCATGGTGGAGCGTGTAGAAGTAAGAATGTTGGCACAAGTAACCACAACGCGGGTGAGATCCCCGCGCGCCGAAAGATCAAGGTTTCCTTTGCAATGATAATCAGCGAAGGGTTAGTCGGGCCTTAGCGTATGGCGAAAGCCGGACGTGATGGATACACGGTTAATATTCCGTGACTTCTGTACTATGCGATGGAGGGACGGAGCTCTGTACATCTTGCTCATTATTGGATTTGAGTTTGTGTCGTGAGGACGTAGCGTAGGTAAATCCGCGTTACATAAATCCGAGCGAAGCATAAATGTCTGCCTTCGGGTAGGTAAATAAGATAGAGCGAGCTTCCAAGAAAAGCTTCTAAGCATAATAGTACTGAAACCGTACCGCAAACCGACACAGGTGATCAGGTCGAGTAGACCAAGGCGAACGAGTGAGGTGTCCTCAAGGAACTCGGCAAAAAAGCAGCCGTAAGTTAGCGATAAGGCTTGCCTCCACCACTTTGGATATTTCTTAATTGAAATATTTTCAAAGTGTTGGAAAGAGTGAATTGAAGAAAAAGATGGATTAACTTTCCTTTGTTATGTTTGGAAAGTTTGTCAAAAGCAAGAAATGAGAATAAGTTCACGCTTTCATAACTTTTGATAGAAGTATCTAAAGTGGTGGAGGCCGCAGCGAAAGATTCCCTGGCGACTGTTTATCAAAAACACAGCTCTCTGCGAAATCGTAAGATGATGTATAGAGGGTGACGCTTGACCAATGCCAGAAGGTTAAATATCGGTGGTGTGCATCATATTGCTCGTGATTCAAAAAAGAATCGTGCGTAGTATGATGTATGCTGGCTGATATAAGCCCTGGTGAATGTCGGCCGTAACTATAACGGTCCTAAGGTAGCGAAATTCCTTGTCTGGTAAGTTCAGACGTGCACGAATAGCGTAACGACTGGGGAACTGTCTCGAGGACTTGCTCGGTGAAAATACAATACCGGTGAAGATGCCGGTTACCTGCAGTTAGACGAAAAGACCCCAGAAGCTTTACTACAGCTTGGTATTGGGTATATGAAATTTCTGCGCAGCATAGGTGGGAGAGGTTTGATGGTAATGGTTTTGGCTATTATCTACTCGACAGTGAAATACCATCCTTAAATTTTATATATTCTAACCACAATAGAAAAAATGTTGTGAGACAGTATCTGGTGGGTAGTTTTATTGGGGCGATACCCTCCTAAAGAGTAACGGAGGGGTTCAAAGGTCAGCTAGGCGCGAATGGAAACCGTGCCGATAGTGTAATGGCACAAGCTGGCTTGACTGTAAGCGGGACATCGCAAGCAGACGCGAAAGCGGGACATAGTGATCCGACAGTTTCCTTTAGACGGAGCTGGAGCTCAACGGATAAAAGCTACTCTGGGGATAACAGGCTAGTATCGCCTAAGAGTTCATATCGACGGCGATGTTCGGCACCTCGATGTCGGCTCAACTTATCCTGGGGCTGGAGAAGGTCCCAAGGGTATGGCTGTTCGCCATTTAAAAAGTTACGCGAGCTGGGTTCAAACCGTTCTGAAATCAATTTATTGATTCCGGGACAGTTTGAATCCCACGAGACATGTAAAAACATCAAAGAAGAATACAACTGTTATCTGAAATTTAATAATTTCAGTGTGTACACCTAAAGGTGGCACTTTAAAAAATTTTCGTCTATGAAAAAGATAAACAGAACCAATCGCATCACGGCGGTCTTAATTCAAAAGAATTAAGAAAAGCTAGGGTTTTCGGTGAAATCCAAAGTCATTAACATTGACCGGACGATACCGAGAAGGTAAGTTGCAAGACAAACCTTTGTAGAGACTACAAACTAGCCATCCTAATTTAAAAAAGGGTGAACGTATAGTCCAATGCATTCAGGAATGAATGATATCATGCGTGAGACAGGTTGGTCTCCTATCTACTGCAGGCGTTGATTATTGAGAAGATTTGACTCTAGTACGAGAGGACCGAGTTGAACTGACCTCTGGTCTGCCAGCTGTTTTGCCAAAAGCAACGCTGGGTAGCTATGTCGGGAATGGATAACCTCTGAAAGCATCTAAGAGGGAAGCCAACTTCAAGATTAGTAATCATTTGAGAAACCTAAGAGATGATTAGGTTGATAGGCTCTACGTGTAAGCCGAGTAATCGGTTCAGCGGAGGAGTACTAATGTTTCGATTCCTAATAGGAACTTTGGAAGTCACATATTGTTTAGATTTTAACTGCAACCTGCTATATTTACATCGAACGATTTTAAGGGGCTTTGCTCTAAAATCGGAGAAGGGTGGAGAATTCCCTTACATACAAGGGTGCTTATTGAGAAACTCGACCTCACTACGGTGAAGTTGAACTGATCGACGCGGTCTGCGTTCACGGTCTTAGCAGGTGATGATAAGCCTGTGTTTGAAGGTATTCTCTCTCGGCTTTACGTTAGTCTTTGTTTTAAGTAAGAGATCTCCTCCCTTCACCTTTTTGCCAGTGAACCCAAGGGTTCCTGGCTCCTTAAAATCGTTCGATGTGTTTCAAATAAAATAAAATTTAAGATTTTTGTGTTGGTGATTTGACGCAGTGGGTACACCTGTTCTCATTCCGAACACAGAAGTTAAGCGCTGTAGTGGCGATGATACTCTTTAGGGGAAAGTAGCTAGTCGCCAACACAAAGATCTTAAAAACAAAAGACCCGGTTTATAGGGTCTTTTGTTTTTAATTAAAGTAATTTATTGTGTTAAAATATTGTCATGTCTTTAACTTGGTCATCAAAAAGAAAATTAACTTATTTAAGTATCGTACTTTTTGTTTTAGCGGTCATGGCTTTAATCGTTGTTTGGCCGTATTTCAACAGAGAGCCGACATGTTTCGATAGAAAACAAAATGGTGACGAATCCGGAATCGACTGCGGCGGATCTTGTTTGATGGCTTGTTCAGCTCAGTCTTATCAACTAGTAACTCTTTGGTCACGCGCTTTTCCTGTCGACAATGGAATCTACAACCTAATGGCTTATGTAGAAAACCAAAACAGAGAAGCAGGAATAGCTAAAATAAATTACGAGTTTAGAGTCTACGATGAAAATAATATTTTCTTGGGTAGAAGAGAAGGTTCTACTTTTATAACATCAAATGATCGCTCGGCTATTTTCGAAGCGGGAATAGACGCTGGAAACAGAGTTCCTTCCAGAGTTGATTTTACTTTCACCAATGTTCCAGCTTGGATTAAAATAAATCGCGAACAAAGAAATGCACTTTCTGTTTCTGTGGAAGATAAAGTTATATCAAATGTTTTTGATTCACCGAAAGTAACAGCCAATGTTGTAAACAAAACCCTTCTGGAAATAAAAGATTTAGATGTGTTTTTAATACTCTATGATGAAAACGACAACGTAATAAACGTCAGTAAAACTTTCGTCAGAAATCTACCAAAAAACAGCAAATTGCCGATAGTTTTTACTTGGCCAGAACCTTTAGCTAAAAATCCTTCAAGAGTTGACATATTCCCTCAAGTCAATATATTTGAACTAGGAATATAATTCTATGAAAAGTCTTAGTTTTAAACATATTGATTGGATTTTGCTTTTGCTTATTGCGCCTATTTTAGGTGCGGGTCTTATTACTATGAAATCTTTTGTTGGAGAAACTCAGTTTTTCAGCCAACAAATAATGTGGATAGTTATCAGTTTTGTGGCTTTTATTTTAACCTCTTTTTTTGATTTCAAGGTTTTTAAGAATAAAAAAATAATAGGAGGAACGTATCTTTTCTTTGTCGGAATTCTTTTACTTTTGTTTTTATTTGGTTCTACAAACAAAGGTGCGACGAGTTGGTTTGATTTCGGAGCTTTTTCTTTTCAACCTGTTGATTTTATGAAGCTTGCTTTGATAATACTTTTAGCTAAGTATTTTTCTCGAAGACATGTGGAAATCAAAAACCTAAAACTTATTTTTATTTCAGCTCTATACGCCGGACTTCCTTTTATACTTGTTTTTCTTCAGCCGGATTTTGGTTCAGCGATGATTATTTTGATGATTTGGCTTGGGATGTCGATGGTTTCCGGTATTTCCAAAAAACACTTGGCTGCTTTTTTCGGTATCGGACTTTTTGCATTTTTTCTTCTTTGGACTTTTGTTTTCCAAGATTATCAAAAAGCCAGACTTAAAACTTTTATTGATCCTTTATCTGATGTTCAAAATACTGGTTACAATGCGTATCAATCCACTATCGCTGTCGGTTCAGGAAAAGTCTTTGGAAAGGGTGTGGGATACGGAACTCAATCTCGTCTAAAATTTTTACCAGAATACGAAACAGATTTTATCTTCGCCGCTTTTTCTGAAGAATGGGGATTTATCGGTTCTGTCACTGTTTTGTTTCTGTATCTACTTATTGTTTGGAGAATTATTTGGCAATCTATATATGGCGCGACGAATTTTGAAATGTTGTTTGGTGTCGGCGTAGCTGTTATGATTATGTCTCACGTTATAATAAACGTGGGAATGAATATCGGACTTATGCCGGTAACAGGTATAAACCTTCCTTTTATGAGCTACGGTGGTTCGCACTTACTGACCAGCTTTATTGCGCTGGGAATATTGTCTAGCATGAACAGGGATAGAAGGATTATTCACAGAGATGATTTAAAGCATGAATTTTTAGGAATATAAAATGAAAATAGTCGAAGGTAAAAAAATAGCATCTCTTATAAAAGAGAAACTAATAAAAATTATAAAAGAGCAAAACTTACAAAAAAGTTTGGCTATTTTCTATGTCGGCGATAATCCAGTCATTGATAATTTTATTGATTTAAAAAAGAAATTCGGAGAAGATGTCGGCGTGCGGGTTAGAGTTTTTAAGTACGAAGAAAATATAACCCAATCTAAATTGATAAAAGAAATAAAAAATATTTCAAAAGAATTTGATAGTGTTGTCGTACAGCTTCCTTTACCAAAACACATTGATAAGAAAAAGATTTTGAACACTGTTCCCGCAGAAAAAGACATCGATGTTTTAAGTGAAAAAAAGTATAAAAAATTTGCGAAAGGTGATTTCACATTTTTTCCTCCTGTAGCAGGCGCTGTTTTTGAGATTTTGAGTTTTTATAATATTCCTTTAGATAATAAAAAAATCGTGGTGGTTGGCGATGGACTTTTGGTTGGGAAGCCTGTGCTTGATTGGCTTAAAGCTTCAGATTTAAAACCAAAAAAAGTAAACAAAAAAACAAAGAATAAAAATCAGATTTATAAAAACGCAGATATTATAATATCTGGAACAGGAGAGGCAAATATGATAAAAAAGAGTTTTGTAAAAAAGGGAGTTGTTTTGATCGACGCTGGATCAAGTTCAGAAGACGGACAAATCGTCGGTGATATTTCTAAAGATTGTAAAGATAAAGCATCTTTGTTTTCCATGGTTCCGGGCGGTGTCGGACCGATAACTATTGCGATTTTATTTAGAAATATATTGTATAATTAATTTGTGTTCGGACAAGAATCTTCAATTTTGTTAAACTCACTTCTTTATAAAAATAATATTTTTGATTATTTTGTTTATTTTTTTGCGCAGATATTTCCATTTCTTTTGATGATCGTCGTTTTTGTATTTTTTTTGATTATAAAAAAAGATATAAAAGCCTTCCTTACTGTTTGTTTGGTCACCGCCTCATCTTGGTCTCTCACTGAAATTTTAAAATTTATATTTTCCCATCCTCGTCCGTTTTTAAGTATTCCAGAATTTTCTCCGCTTTTTGTTTTTGGTGGAAACGACTCTTTTCCGTCTGGTCATGCGACCGTCTTTGCTGCGGTGGCGATGGCTGTTTATTTTGAAAACAGAAAGCTAGGGATATTTTTTATTTTTTCTGCTTTAATAATCAGTATTTCAAGAGTTATATCGGGAGTTCATTATTTGGCTGATATTTTGGCCGGACTCTTACTTGGCTTCGTAATTGTGTATTTAAGCTATAAATATATAGGAAAATTAAGAAACAAGTAACAAAAAAGTGAAGATTGAAGGTTTTAAAATATAGGTGTACAATATGCCCATGTTAAAGAAAAGAATATTAGGTTTGTTGGTTTTACTTGTTGGCGCAGCCATCGGGTATTTTATTTTTAATACGACGGGAGGTTTGAGCGGGGCGGTTGATAGTAAGTATGAATTTAAGTTAGGTCTTGATTTATCTGGAGGAACGAGTTTGGTTTATCGAGCTGATATTTCAAATATAGACGAATCTGAGGTGAGCGATGCGATGGATTCACTTCGTGATGTTATCGAAAGAAGAATCAATTTATTCGGAGTTTCTGAAACTACTGTTTTGGTTCAAGATGCTAGTTTTATAAATGATGGTGAAAACAGAATAGTTATCGAGCTCCCAGGTGTGACTGATATAAATGAAGCAGTCTCTATGATCGGAAGAACTCCTTTACTAGAATTCAAAACAGAAAGACCAGCAGGTCCAGAACAAGATAGATTAGTCGCTGAATTTGAAGCGATTCAAGATCAAGTTCTTTCTGGAGAAGTAGCTCTTACTTCTATCGAAGATCCATATTTTATTTCAACTCAACTCACAGGAAGATATTTAGAAAGAGCTTCCCTTGAATTCTCTCAAGGAGGATCTACATCTGCAATCGGTGGTGAGCCGATGGTTGTTTTAAGTTTCAACAAAGAAGGTTCTGATTTGTTTAAACAAATCACAGGAGAAAACGTCGGGAAAATCGTAGCTATTTATCTAGACGGAGCGCCGATTTCTACACCTGTCGTCAGAGAAGCTATCTCTGGAGGTCAGGCTGTTATCTCAGGAAACTTCACTCCAGAAGAAGCAAAACAACTCGTAGGAAGATTAAACTCTGGAGCACTTCCTGTTCCTATTGAACTCATCTCCACACAAACAGTCGGTCCTTCTTTAGGTGCTGAAGCTGTGTCTGCTGGAGTTTTTGCGGCGATGATTGGTTTCGCACTTCTTTCACTTTTGCTTTTGGTTTGGTACAGACTTCCAGGGCTCGTAGCAGTAATCGCTTTGATTATCTATTCTTTGTTGATGTTTTCTGTGTTTAAGATTATCCCTGTTACTCTGACAGCCGCAGGAATAGCTGGATTTATTTTGTCTTTGGGAATGGCTGTGGACGCAAACATACTCATATTTGAAAGAATGAAAGAAGAAATGAGAACCGGTAAAACAATAGTAGAAGCTATTCAAACTGGTTTCGAAAGAGCTTGGTCATCTATTAGAGATTCAAACCTTTCAAGTATTATCACAGCGATTATTCTGTTTTGGTTTGGTACAACTTTGATTCAAGGATTCGCTTTAACTTTCGGTCTTGGTGTTCTTGTCAGTATGATATCTGCCATCGTGGTAAGTAAGGTTTTACTTTTTTCTGTTTCGTCGAAAAATAGTAAAGTGGCAAGATTTTTATTCAGTAATGGATTTACAAAATAATATGTGGGTAATAAAAAACAGAAAAATATTTTTAACAATATCTGCTTTATTTGTTCTCGGAGGACTTCTCTTGGTGTTTGTAGATGGTCTTAAATTTGGCATAGAGTTTACGGGAGGGTCTCTTACAGAAATAGAATATTTAGATCAAAGACCAGATATAAACGAAATCAGATCAACAATAGAACCCTTGTCTTTTGGAGAATTTTTAGTTCAACCGACAGAAGAAAATGGAGTATTTGTTAAAACAAAAAGTTTAACAGAAGAAGAAAGAGTGAGTCTTATTTCTGCACTTTCTTTCGGAGGTCAAAGAGATGTAGAAGAAAAAGCATTCACATCTATTGGACCTTCTGTTGGAAAAGAATTGAAAAGCAAATCCACGATAGCTGTTATTATCGTAATAATCTCAATAATCCTTTTCATCGCTTATACTTTCAGAAAAGTTTCTAAACCAGTTTCTTCTTGGAAATACGGAATAATCGCAATCATAACTCTTCTTCACGATGTTATCATCGCTACTGGAGCTTTTGCTGTGATGGGAAAGATAATGGGCGCAGAAGTTGATACGCTCTTTGTTGTCGCTGTGCTCACAATCCTCGGTCTTTCAGTAAACGACACAATAGTTGTCTTCGATAGAATCAGAGAAAATCTCGGAAGAAAAAACGCAACAGATTTCAAAGAGGTTGTGGGGAAGAGTTTAGACGAAACATACACAAGATCGATAAACACTTCGCTTTCGACTATTCTTGTGTTACTTGCTCTGTTTTTCTTCGGTCCAGAATCAACAAAAGTTTTCTCAATGACTATGGCTGTGGGAATGTTTTTCGGAACTTATTCTTCAATCTTTCTTGCAAGCCCACTTCTTGTTGTCGCAGAGGATATCCAAAAGTAATTAAAATTAATCAAATTTAAAAAATGAAAAAAATAATTTTTGCATTTATTTTGAGTTTGTTTGTTTTAAATAGCAATCTTGTTTTTGCAGAAGAACAAACAGTAAGTGAAGATAAGTCAAAACCATCTATAACTATAGAGTTTAATAAGATGGATGAATTCAAAAAAGAATTCGAAAAGCTGGGAGAGAATTTCAGTGACGATAAAATCGAGATAAATTATGAAGACAGAGGCGGGCTCGGAAGTATTTTGGCTGTTGGTCTCTTACTTGTATTTTTTATCTTTGCAATTTTCTTCGCTTCTCTTATCTTTTGGATTTTAATGTTGATTCACGCTATTTCAAAACCAATAAAAAGCAAGGCTGTCTGGATTTTGATTCTCCTAATCTTCGGAATTATCGGTGCAATAATCTACTATTTCGCGGTAAAAAGGGAATTTCGTAAAAAAGAAGACGAAGTGATAAAAGCAGAAAAAGTTTAAAAATAAAAAATATTAGATAAAAACCCTTATTTTAAAGGGTTTTTATCTATGGTCTTAATCTGCATTTTCTGGTAAAATAGTAATGTTATTCTTTAAATTAATTTATTATGACTATAGTTTATGTGATTTTAGGTGTTTTGGTTCTATGGGCTATTTTCTCATACAACTCATTTGTAAAACTTGTTGCAAATGCTAAAGAAGCTTGGGCGGATATAGATGTTCAGCTTAAAAGAAGACACGATCTTATTCCAAATATTATCGAGACCGTAAAGGGCTATGCTGCTCACGAATCAGGAGTTTTTGAAGCGGTGACCAAAGCTAGAGTTTCTGCGATGTCGGCTGAGTCTTCTGGAAACCAATCAGAAATAGCAAAGTCAGAAAATGTTTTGTCTGGAACTTTGAAATCTCTTTTTGCTGTCGCAGAAAGTTATCCTGAATTAAAAGCAAATTCTAATTTCCTCGAACTCCAAAGAGAGCTCGCAGACACAGAAAACAAAATCCAAGCAGCGAGAAGATTTTACAACAACAACGTAAAACATTTATCAGTAAAACTTGAGAGTTTTCCAAGCAATATTATCGGTAAATTGTTCGGGTTTGAAAATAGAAAGTTCTTTGATTTAGAAGGAAGAGAAGAAGAAAGAGAAAATGTAAAGGTTAAATTTTAATAATTTTAATAAAAATAAAAATGGATAAAGTAAAAGAAAACAAAGGTGGATTGATGGTTTTGTTAGCGTTGGTTATTCTTACTGTTGTGTTCTTCATAACAAAAAAACCAAAAGATGATGTTATGGTAAACGAAGACGTGATGGAGGTTGATCCACTCGTCGGCTCAGAATCAAGTGCAAATGTTTATGTCCCAATGCCAGAAGATTCACAGTGGATTGAAAAAGAAGTTTCAGAAGATAAGTTGACTCTAGATGTTCCTTCAGAATACTATGTTTCAAAACCAAGAATAGGCGACTGTGATGTTACTTCAATATCAACTGTTTCAAGTTCTGGAAAACCAGTTTCGATTGCTCTTGTTTACAATGTTGGATGCGAAAATGCAGATCTTCAAGTGAACTACGCACAATCGATAGAAAAAAATGGCTATATTTTCCGAACAAATTATACATCTCCTTCTGTGATGGCGATTTTCGAAAGATTGGTAAATTCAGCTAAATAACAAAAATTTATTAAAGAAAAACAGGTCCTTTCGGACCTGTTTTTCTTTGCCAAATTTTGCTAAAATATAAAGGTTATGCAAACACTTTATACTCACCAATCTTCAAATATCAGGAAAACTTGGCTACTGATCACGATATTTCTTGTAGTTGTTATTGCCCTTGGATATTTTTTAAGTATTTATTTTGGTTCCTCAGATATTTTATATATAGCTGTTATTTTCGCATTTTTTCAAGTTTTCTTTTCATATTGGTTTTCTCATAAAATAGTTTTGTCGATGACTGGCGCAAAAGAAGTGAAAAGAGAAGAACACAGAGAGCTTTGGAATGTTGTGGAAAATCTTGCTATCACTGCCGGTCTTCCAATGCCCAAACTTTACATCATAAGTGACTCCACGCCGAATGCTTTCGCTACTGGAAGAAACAAAGAACACGCTGTTGTGGCTGTCACTACCGGGCTTTTAGAGCGTTTGGACAGGACAGAGCTCGAAGGAGTGATCGCGCACGAGCTTTCACATATTGGAAACAAAGACATGCTTGTCTCTACTTTGGTTGTTGTTTTAGTTGGATTTATAACATTGCTTTCAGATATGTTTCTTCGAGCACATCTTTTTGGTGGCGGAAGAAACAACGACAGAAGCGGTGGAGGACAAGTCCAGCTAGTGCTTATGGTTGTCGGAGTTGTTCTGATGATTCTTTCTCCTTTGATAGCGACACTAATACAGCTTTCTATTTCCAGAAAAAGAGAATTCTTAGCAGATGCATCCGGCGCACTTTTGACCAGATATCCAGAAGGTTTAGCTTCAGCCTTGGAAAAGATTTCTGTTCACGGAGGGCAAATGAAAAAAGCCAACCATGCCACAGCCCATCTTTTCATCTCAAATCCTTTTGGTTCAAAAAATAAATCAAACTGGTTTCAAAATCTTTGGGCTACTCATCCTCCGGTAGAAGAAAGAGTAAAAAGATTAAGATCTTCTGATTAATTATGAAGTTTTACTTTGCCTCAAGATTTAAGAAAAAGAACGAGCTTTTAAGATTGCGTGATTCATTAGAAAAAGAAAAACATAAAGTTATTTCTTCTTGGATTGACGCACCTTCGCTTAAGCCGTATTCGGATAATAAAAAGAAGTGTAGTCTGATGGCAAAGAAGATAGAATCTGAGATAAAAAAGTGTGACGTTTTTGTTTTGCTTAGCGACAAATCTGGCACAGATATGTTTGTCGAACTTGGAATAGCAGCAGCTTTAAAAAAGAAGATTTATATTATAGGAAAACACAACCAACGTTCTTTGATGCATTTTCACCCACTTTTTAAACACGTAGATTCAGTAGAAAAACTCTTTGAAATGCTACATATTAATATCTAATCAAAAAACCAAGCTAATCCACAATAATCAATGTTTTAAATACTCATTTTTATGTTAAAATATAAGCGGTTATGTCATTTTTTAACTTAAATAAAAAAATAAAAACAATTTTAAAAAACACACTCGTATTATCTTTAGCGTTCTTTTTACTAATATCTCAGTCCCCGTCAACCGCTCTTGCCGCACAAGGAGATTTGGATACAAGTTTTGCTCCGAGTAGTGGCGCCGACGACATTATTTGGGCGGCTGCACAGCAAGCGGACGGAAAGACAATCATTGGTGGAGATTTTCTTAATTACAACGGTACAGGAAGAAGCAGAATCGCGCGTATAAATGCTGATGGTTCTCTGGACTCAAGCTTTAATGTTGGAACAGGTTTTAATGCCTATGTTCGAGATATTAAGATTCAGTCTGATGGAAAAGTTATTGTAACCGGAAATTTCACCTCATATAAAGGGGTGGGTCGAGCAAGAATTGCTCGACTTAATTCGGATGGAAGTCTTGATACCACTTTTGATCCAGGTACGGGTCTTAACAACTATGGTTTTAAGGTCGCCTTACAGTCAGACGGAAAGGTTGTTGTTGGAGGTGCATTTACTACTGTTGGAGGTACGAGTCGCAATAGAATAGCTAGATTAAATACAAATGGTACGTTAGACACAAGTTTTGCTCCGGGGACGGGTTTTAACGGTGTTGTTCTTGGTTTAGCTGTTCAATCTGACGAGAAAGTGTTAGCAGTCGGTCTGTATACTCAATTTAACGGTAGCACTAGAAAAGGATTGGTTCGAATGAACACAGACGGTTCTTTTGACAGTACTCTTAATATTGGAACAGGATTTAACGCTACAACATGGGGAATAGGTCTCCAATCGGATGGTAAGATTGTTGTAAGTGGCCAGTTCAGCTCCTTTAATGGTACTGCGCGCGCCACCGTTGCACGTGTAAATAGTGATGGATCCATTGATTCTGGGTTTGATGTGGGTACAGGTCCTACGGTGTCGTATCCCGTGAATGTTAAGTTCCAACCTGATGGAAAGATTATCCTCGTAGGGCACTTTACCGGTTTTAATGGATACAGTAGAGATGGAATTGTGCGTCTCAACTCAGACGGATCTGTAGATACGACGTTTAATCCGGGCACGGGATTTAATACAGCAGGAACAAGAGTTGTAAAAAGCAGCTTTGTTCAACCTGATGGAAAAATTTTGGTTTGGGGAGAATTTACGACATATAACGGCACAGCACGCAATAGAATTGCTCGTATTGAAGGCGCGGCTCCAACCTCAATCTCATATTCCGGGTCATTTACTGAAGCGGTAGATAACAACGGATCTGTCACCGGTTCAATCGTTGCAACGCTTGCCAACGACACGTTTGTTAATCCGCTTACTCTTAACACACACGTTACAGTAACCAATGTTCCCACAGGACTTACGGCTGTGGTTACCCGAAATAGCGCCACTCAAGCAACCATCACACTCACTGGAAACGCAACCAACCACGCTGCTGCAAACAATATTTAAAACTTAACCATCACTTGGCTTAATGGGGCGTTTACGACAGAAGGTACAGCCAGCAATGTCACGGGATACGTAAAAAATAACGGAACCATAACCTTCAGTAATCCAGCGACCGCAACGATTACTTTAACCAAAACAAATTATCCTCAATACAAAATTTTTCAAAGAGATGGAAGTGATCAATACACCTTTTCGCTTGCTGGAACGTACACAAACACCTGTACAAATGTAGAGGGTTCTTTTGCGGGAAGCGCGTTTACTACGGTTGCTGCTGGAGTTACTGGAGGAACATTTAGTGGAACACTTGTTGGAGATGTTGGACAGGGAAGTTTGACAGTGCGCTGTAGTGCTGACACTGGAGTAACCGACAGTGCTACGAACATTGGTATCGGAGACGTCTATGTGGTCGCCGGACAATCAAACGCCGAAGGTAACGGAATTAACGAACAATACTATGCAACAACAGCTCCAACAGCTACGGTATTTCCGACTGTCTTTACTGAGTTGGACGCTTGGAAACAAGACAACGACGACACCGACACGATTGGTGCAACGAGTGACGTTGGTTCTACATGGCCAGTTCTGGGTGGATATATTGTAGAGAATACTGGCATTCCCGTGGCATTCATTACAACAGCAACGGGAGGTAAACAGCTTGCTGCACCAAACACACACTGGGCAAAAGGAGGAATCGTGTGTTTCAGTAGCGTTAACTGTTTTACCAACATGGTCAACCAAGTGACTCAGTCGGGCGTAAACGCTGTTAAAGCAGTGCTGTGGTTCCAAGGAGAATCAGACGCTATTTCTGGCCGCACAAAAGTCAGTACAACGCAGCTCTCGATCAGTTTGCAGCTGACATTGCCACCGATTTACCTGGCGCGCCAAAACTCGTTGCGGCAGTGATTGGTCCGCTTCAACCAGCGCCAACGTCCGCCGAAGGCGTTCGTTTGGCTATCATTGAAGCGTGGGGAGATAATGCAAATATTTTATACGGACCAGAAAGTTATGATTTTGACATCATCAGTGATGGTATTGGTGACCAGCTTCACTTCAACACCGATGAACACATAAGAAGTCTTGGTTTCCGCTGGTGGAAAGCTCTTGAAGCACATTTCTACGGTGGTGATGACGGACGAGGTCCTGTCGCGACAAGCGCGATTAAATATTCAGGAAACACCAAGGTTCAGATTACGTTTACCGACGATACACTTCCGCTCTTGCCAGCATCTGGTCTTTCAACTTCCGTTTGGCGCGTTAAAAACAACGGCACACCTATTACAGTAAACGCTGCCGATGTGTATTACGACAAAGTTGTTCTTACACTTGCATCTGCTTCAAGCGGTACGACGACCGTAGACTATGCATACGACAACAGCGGTGAAGACGAAAATGTATTAACAGATAGCGTTACCGGAAATACCGCCGCTTCGACACAATACCTACCAGCTGATCCATTTTCTGCAATGGCGGTTTCTGCAAATCCAAATGCTTCTATTTCGTATTCAGGTTCGTTCACAGAGGCTGGTGCAAACAACGGCTCAGTCACCGGTTCAATAGTCGCAACTCTCACTAATGACACATTCGTAGACCCACTTACACTCAACACACACATTACGGTAACTAATGTCCCAGCAGGACTCACGGCTGTAGTTACCAGAGACAGCTCCACTCAAGCAACCATTACTCTTACCGGAAACGCCACAAGTCACGCTGCTGCAAATAGCATTTCTAACTTAACAATTACGTGGCTCGATGGTGCGTTTAACACCATAGCTTTGGCAGATGCGGTAACCGGCTATCAAAAAACCGATGGAGCGGTTGCCTTTGACGACCCAACTTCAAGTTTGGCGTACTCTGGTTCATTCACTGAAGCTGGTGCGAACGATGGAAGTGTTACCGGCTCAATCGTAGCAACGCTTACAGACGATACATTTGTAGATCCTATAACACTTAACACACACGTATCAGTCAGCAATGTCCCTGCCGGTTTGAGTGCTGTTGTCACTCGAGACAGTGATACGCAAGTTACGTTTACTCTAACAGGAAATGCCACAAGTCACGAAGCTGCCGACGATGTTTCAGATCTTACGATAACCTGGCTCGACGGAGCATTTACCACAACAGCAACCGCGAGCGACGTAACAAACTATGTAAAAAACGATGGCGTAATTACGTTTGATAATGTTGACCCTATACTTTCGTATTCAGGTTCTTTCTCAGAGGCTGGTGCTAACGATGGTTCAGTCACTGGGTCAATTGTTGCAACACTTGCAAACGACACATTCGTAGACCCAATCACACTTAACACACACGTATCAGTAGCGAATGTTCCCGCGGGACTTACTGCTGTTGTCATGCGCGATAGTGATACACAAGTTACGTTTACACTTTCTGGAAACGCCACAAGTCATGCTGCTGCAAATAATGTTTCTAACTTAGCTATTACCTGGCTCGACGGAGCTTTCACCAACACAGCGACAGCGAGCGATGTTACAAATTATGTAAAAAATAACGGATCAATAACTTTTACTAATCCTACATCATCAGGTGGCGGCGGTTCTGTTGGCTCACTCGTTTCTTCTTCTACAGCCGCATCTCCTTCGTATTTGATAAAGCTTGGATTAACCCCTCCAAGAACTCCAAGTAACCTTAATCCAGATTCTCTAAATAAAGATAAAAACATTTGTCCTGCTGATCAACTTCTAACACAAAACTTAAGAACAGGTGGATGGAATGGAAAATATGATGCATATACAAAAGCAATAGTTACGCAAGCACATATACTACAAGGACACCTAAACAGATTAGGATTTAACTCAGGTCCAGCCGACGGAATACTTGGTCCAATCTCTGACGGAGCGATAAAAAGAATGCAAATTTTCCTAAAAACAATTCCAGATGGATATGTTGGACCAATAACAAGATCTTTGATTAACTCTTCTTGTGAGTAGAAGAAATTTAAGATTTCGCTTCACGGGGCTTTTAGCGGAGACGGGGAGATTCGAACTCCCGAAGGCTTTGACACCTTGCTACCTTTCCAAGGTAGTGCACTAGACCACTATGCGACGTCTCCATCTTTTGTTAAAATAAGTTTATTAAAAACTTAAATATATTGTTATGTTAAAGGAATTTAAAGAATTTGCAATGAAGGGTAATATGATAGATTTGGCTGTCGGTATTGTTATTGGTACAGCTTTCGGTACGGTCGTTAAATCTTTGGTCGACGATGTTATAATGCCTATTGTTTCTGGAATATTGAAAATCCCAGATTTTAGTAATCTTTTTGTTGTTTTAAGTGGCGCAGGAGAGGAGAGATTTACTTCCGTAGAAGTCGCCCGTGAATCTGGCGCATCTGTTTTAGCTTACGGTTCTTTTATAAATGCAATTCTCGCTTTTTTGCTGGTAGCTATAGCTCTTTTTATTGTGATAAAAGCAATGAATAAATTAAAAAGAAAAGAAGACGAAAAACCAGCAGAACCAAAAACTCCAAAAGAAATAGACGTTTTAATAGAAATCAGAGATAGTTTGAAAAAATAAACAAAAAACCCAAACCTGCAAAGGTTTGGGTTTTTTGGTATAATTAGTTTATGTTTGAATTACCAAAATTAAAATATGAGTACGACGCCCTAGAGCCACACATCGATGCTAAAACGATGGAAATACACCATACGAAGCACCATGCTGGTTATGTTGAGAAATTAAATAAAGCTATTTCTGGAAGTGAATGGGAAGGAAAATCTATAGAGGAAACCCTTGCAAATATTTCAAGTTCTGACCGAGCTGTGCGTAACAACGCAGGAGGTCATTGGAACCATTCTTTTTTCTGGGAAATAATAGGTCCAAATAAAGGTGGTAAACCAGCAGGCGAGCTCTTATCTGCAATAGAAAAAGATTTCGGAAGTTTTGAGGAATTTAAAAACAAATTTACAGAATCAGCTTCAACGCTTTTTGGTTCTGGTTGGGTTTGGCTTGTAAAAGATGGTGGAAGTTTAAAAATTATTCAAACCCCACTACAAGACAATCCATTGATGGACCTGCCTGCGCAGACAGGTGATGCAAAAGAAAAGTGTGTGCCAATTTTGGGTCTGGATGTTTGGGAACATGCTTACTATTTAAAATATCAAAACAAAAGAGCTGAATATATTTCCGCTTTCTGGAATGTTATAGATTGGGAAGAAGTTTCTAGAAAATTTAGTAAATAATTTATGGATATAGAAGAAAAAAAGAAAAATCTTTCAGAGATTGAATATAAAGTAACTCAAGAAAAGGGGACAGAAGCGCCTTTTTCTGGTGAGCATTTAGATAACAAGGAATCGGGAATGTATGTTTGTAAAGTTTGTGGACAGAACCTTTTTTCTTCAGATGCAAAGTTTGAATCAAGTACAGGTTGGCCGAGTTTTGATAAACCTGAAAACCTAGAATATATTGATTTAATAAAAGATGAAAGTCACGGAATGTCTCGCACAGAGGTTGCTTGTAAAAATTGTGGCGCGCATTTGGGACACGTTTTTAATGATGGTCCAAAAGACACGACAGGAGAAAGATATTGCATAAACTCCTGCTCGCTTGATTTTAAACCTAAAGAATAAATATTTATGAAAATAACACCAAAGAATCCAGAAAAAATAAAAGTTAAAGATGCAGAAAAATTTATTGAATTTTTAAACAGAGAATATTTTAAACGTCATAAAAAATACGAGGATCTTTTTTGGGTTTCTTATATGGGCGATCATTCTGTAGACGAAAAATTTACTAAAGCTAAAAAAGAACTTGATAAATTTAAAGCAAATATAGAACTTTCTAGAAAAGTTGATGAGTGTATTAAAATTTCACAAAATAAATTAAAAGAAAGATTCTTGCTTTGGAAAAGATTTTTTAGTGTATATCAAACCCCAAAAGATCTACTTGAGCTCAAAGATAAGATAATAAAACTGGAGTCCAAGATGAAAAAAGATCAGAGTGAATTTCCTTATGGTTACAAAGATCCCAAAACAGGAAAATTTATCCCTGCCTCAAACGGTAAGCTTCGGCTTATGGTTGGTATTGAAGACGATGAGAGTACTAGAAAAGCTGCTTATCAATCATTGCAAGAAAGTGCCCCAGCTTTCGTTGATGATTATCTTACATATGTTTCTCTTATGAACGAGTTTGCCAAGAAACTTGGTTTTGAAGATTTCTATGCATATAAGGTTTTTGTTGAAGAAGGGATGACAAAGAAAAAATTATTTGAAATTTTCGATAAAATTTTTGATAAAACTAAATCTGCGTTTGTGGAGGTTGCCAAAATTGCTGAAGGTAATCCAAAAATGAAAAAACCTTGGAACTTCTCTTACATGATTTCTGCGGATTTTGAAAAAGAAGAAGATCCATATTTTCAGTTCGATATAGCTTTAGATGTTTGGACTAAAACCTTTGCTAATCTAGGAATTGATTTTCGTGGAAGTAAGATAAAATTAGACTTGTTAGACAGAAAAGGAAAATATTCAAATGGTTTTTGTCACTGGCCAGAAATTATTAGATTTAATGGAAATAAAAGATTAAAAGGGCAGGCTAATTTTACCTGCAATCTGGTCCCTGGAACCATTGGTGCCGGTGAGGACGGTATACATACTCTTTTCCATGAAGGAGGTCACGCGGCTCATTATTTAAATTCTGATATGAAAGATGTTTGTGTAAATCACGAATACCCACCAGGCTCGACAGCTTGGGCTGAAACACAAAGTATGTTTATGGATACTATTTTCTCAAGCATTGAATGGAAAACCAGATATGCGAAAAACAAAGACGGAAAAAGTTACCCATTTGATTTGTTTGAAAGAAAGCTAGAAAAGCTGCATGCATTTTCACCTCTTAGAATGATGGGTATCATGAGTGTTATGTATTTTGAAAAGGAGATTTACGAGACAAAAAATCTAACAAAAGAAAAAGTTATCAAAATAGCCAAGAGTGTAAGAAATAGGTTTTCTGCATTTAAACACAACTCTGTTATGCTTTTAAATATTCCGCATATTTATTCTTGGGAAAGCACTTGTTCGTACCACGGCTATGGTTTAGCAGAACTTGCCTTAAGTCAATGGAGAGAATATTTCTTTAAGAAATATGGATATATCGTAGATAATAAAAATATTGGTAAAGAAATGTTAAAGGTTTGGAAACTCGGCATGTCAAAGACTTTTCCAGAATTTGTTAAAATGGCAACTGGAAAAAACTTTCATCTGACTCATTTGTTAAATCTGTAAATAGAAGTAAAAAGGATGTTATAAAAATTGCAAAAGAAAGAATAGAAAGATTAAAAAAGGTAAAAAATAAAAATACTAACGATATCGGTGCCAAGATAGAACTTGTTCATGGTAAAGAAAAAATAGCAAACAATTCAAAAGGTTTTGATCTAATGGTAAAAAAATATAACACTTGGCTTAAAAAACAAAAATAAATAATCAAAAGCCCTGACTTGTCAGGGCTTTATGATAAGAGTCTAGATATGGAAAACAGGTCTACTCCGTGAAATCCGAGTCTCCTTCCTCTTTTTAGCAGGTCTTCCACATTTTCATATTCTCCGACGACACTATCCTCCTTGTCATTGTCTATTTTGTAGACGACGATTCTACCTCCTAGGAATTTGCAAAACTCCCACTTGCCAATACCAATCTTTTCGATTGGTATACACCTTATGCATCCAATCTTTTTCATGGCTTTAGGTTTTGTTTAATTATAACCCCTTTCACTCAACTTTTATCATCGTGCTATAATCAAAATATGAAAAAAGACGAATCAGTGTTTTTAGAAGAATATAAGCGTTTAAATAAGGCCCAAAAAGAAGCTGTCGACGCTATAGATGGCCCGGTGATGGTTGTCGCTGGTCCAGGAACAGGGAAGACACAAATCCTCTCTCTTCGAATTGCAAATATTTTACGCCAAACAGACGCTTCTCCAGAAAACATCCTAGCGCTAACTTTTACAGAGTCAGGCGTGGCAAGTATGCGAAAAAGACTTTCTAAAATAATAGGTTCTTCTGCATATTCTGTCGTGATAAAAACATTCCACGGATTTTCAAACGACGTGATAAAAAGTAATCCAGAAAATTTCCCTAGAATTATCGGTTCGAAAAGTATAACTGATGTCGATCAAATAGCGATAATAGAAGAAATAATAATTCAGACAAAGCTCGAGATTTTAAAACCTTTTGGCGACACGCTTTACTATACGAAACCGATCCTCTCTGCTATTTCTGATTTAAAAAGAGAAGGTATTTCTCCAGAAGATTTTGAAGAAATCGTGGGAATAGCCGAAAGAGATTTTGAAAGGATTTCTGATCTGTATCACGAAAAGGGTGCACACAAAGGAAAGATGAAAGGAAAATACACAGACCTGCAAAAACAAATAAAGAAAAACAGAGAACTTTTTTCTGTGTATAGTGCGTATGAAAAAAGTTTGGTAGAGAAAAAGCAATACGATTATAACGATATGATTATGGAGGTTTTAAAATCTCTTCGTGCGGACGCGGATTTACTTTTGCGACTTCAAGAAGATCACCAATATATTTTGGTTGATGAACATCAAGATACAAACAACGCTCAAAATAAAATACTTGAACTTTTGGTAAACTTTCACGACAACCCAAACCTTTTTGTCGTAGGTGATGAAAAACAGTCAATCTTTAAATTCCAAGGAGCGTCGCTTGAAAACTTTTTCTATTTCAAGCACTTGTATCCAAAAGCGAAATTAGTGGCGCTCGAAGAAAACTACCGTTCTTCTCAGAAGATTTTGGATTCTGCCCATAGTCTTATAGAAGGAGAAACACAGCTTAAATCAAATCAAAAGACAGACGAGAAAAATATTCACTTTTATACTCTAGACAATGAATCCGCAGAAAAATATTTTATCGCTCATTCTATCGGAGAAAAAATAAAAGAAGGTGTGAAGCCTTCAGAGATTGCCGTTCTTTATCGAAACAATGGCGACGCTTTTCCCGTGGCGGATATGCTTTCGCGCTTTGGTTTGTCGTATGTTATAGAATCAGACCAAGATATTTTGCGTGATGAGTATGTCAGAAAATTTATCACGATGATAAAAGGTGTCGAGAGTTTTGGCAATGATGACATTCTCGCCGAGATGCTTCACCTAGATCTTTTTGAAATCTCGCCGATAGATTTGGTTCGGGTTATACGAAGCGCAAAAGAAAAGAAAAAATACGATTTGTATGATGTTATTTCAAACAAAGAAGGGCTTTTAGATAAAATAGCACTAGAAAATAAAGAGTCTTTTATAGAAGCTTTTGCCTTGATTTCCAGCTGGGTTAAAAGTTCGAAGAACGACGATTTGATAGTTTGTCTTGAAAAGATTTTTAGAGAATCTGGTCTTTTGGCACTTTCACTTTCTCACAGCGGAGAAAAGCTTGAAACTCTAAACACATTTTTCGACGAAGCGAGAAGTTTAGAATCTACAAAACCACACGCCAAACTTTCTGATTTTTATACTTACATCGAAACTCTAGAAAAACACAATATTTCAATCAAAAGAAAAGCGAAAGGTTCTGTCGAATCTGTGCGACTTATGACGGCGCACAGGTCAAAAGGCTTAGAGTTTGAATACGTGTATATCGTCGGCGCGTATGACGGACATTGGGGAAACAAAATAAGACGAGATATTTTAAAGCTTTTGCCTGGCGTTTATTCTCTTATCAAAAATGAAAAAGACAACGACTTTGATTATCTAGATGACGACAAAGATTCGGAAGAGCGAAGACTTTTCTATGTGGCTCTCACTGTGCAAAAAAAGAAGTCCATATATCCTATGCAACTTTTGGTGAAGATGGGCGAGAAAGAGTTCCGAGTCAGTTTGTCGGCGAGATAGACGAGTCGCTGATAGACATTCAAGATGTTGACGGTTTGCACAAAGATTTTTCTACTAAAAAAGAAATCTTGTTTAAAGAAAAGTCGCTCTCATCAAGTGGCAAAGACTACAAAGAAAATACAAAGAATTCGTTCGTGAGAAATTCCTCTCTCAAGGTTTGTCTGTTTCTGCTTTGAACAACTATCTTAAATCTCCTTGGCTGTATTTCTACAGAAACCTGGTTCGTTTGCCAGAAGCGCAAAACAAATATCAAGTTTATGGAACTATTATTCACGCTGTCTTACAGGACTTTTTCGAAGCGTTAAAAATAGACCAGCCAGGAAAAGATTTTCTTTTGATGAAATTCGAAGAGAAATTAGCTGGCGCTACACTTCGAGATAACGACAGGGAAGATTTGCTCGACAAGGGTCACAAAGCGCTCGATGCTTGGTATGCAGAAAACAAAGGTAAATGGAATAAAGATGTCTTAACAGAGTTTAGAATAAACGGAGTTTATTTAAGCGACGAAGTTAGACTGACTGGAGTTTTGGATAAATTAGAGTTCGTCGACAACAGCCGAAGACACGTGCGAGTGGTGGATTACAAGACAGGAAAACCAAAATCAGAAAAGGTAGTGCGAGGCGAAACGAAAGATTCAAATGGAGAATACTACAGACAGATAGTTTTCTATAAACTTCTTTTGGAACTTTATGAAGATGGTAAATTTGTGATGGACGAAGGCGTATTAGAGTTTGTCGAAGCAGACGACAAAGGTAAATTCACAAAACACATCTTCTCTCCGACAAGCGAAGAGGTTGAGAACCTAAAGCAAGAAATCTTGCGCGTATCTGATGAGATTTTGAATTTAAAATTCTGGGATGCACCGTGTGATCCAAAAGCGATGGGTGAGGGAAATGAAAAGTATTGCCAGTTGGTGGAGGAGATAAAAAAGAGGGGTAAAGAGTCGCTCCACAAAATACTTCTTAAAAAGAACAGAATAATTCGACGTTCATAAGTCGGATTTTCTTCCCGTCTCGGCGCTTTGTAAACAAGCGCCTCCGACGAGTCTTCTTAAGAAGTATTTTTTTCGCTTAGAGTGAAGGGGATAAAGGAAAAAGAAAAGCCCCGCCGGTGTGCCGGCGGAGCTTACTACTATCTCTGGTGTCCACAATCATATGTTGTTCAGTACATTTTTCATCTCATTGATCAATGTTGTCCTTATGGCTACTTTTTCTTCTTCTGTTAGCCCCGCAGAGGACTGTGTGATTACTGAAAGCATGTCATTCACTTCATCAGTGAATCGTTGTCTTACCTCATGCACCATTACCTTATATATGGCCGATGCAACTTTCTCCTTTATCTGAGCTTCACGAGCGTCAGATTGAGTGGTGTTTGCTGGTATTTCACCCATGATCTATGTTGATAGGGTTTGTTTAGGCTATCCATATATATTCATATAATATATTATAAAACTTGTCAACACTTCCCAAAAACTTGAAAACGTTCTAATATTTGATCTGTAGTATGAAAAACTCGTAAACACAAAATCAAAAGAACAGCTTTTGGTGGACCTTGAAAAAGAGGATTTTCGCCGAAAAACAATCTCTTTTTATCGTTATGTAAAAATCGCCGATCCAAAAGAAATGCGGGATTTTCTCTTTGCTAAATTTGAAGAGCTTGGATGTCTTGGGAGAATATATATTGCAGAAGAAGGAATAAACGCGCAGATGAATGTTCCAGAACACAACTTTGAAAAGTTTGATAAATTTATTCAGTCTATCGCAGAATTTTCTGGCGTGCCCTATAAAGTCGCCGTCGAGGAAAAAGGGAAATCTAGCTTCCTAAAACTTATCGTAAAAGTCCGACCGAAAATAGTGGCTGATGGTTTGGATGATAAAACTTTCAATCCTGCCGACACGGGAGAATACGCTACAGCCGAAGATGTAAACGAAATGATAGAAAAAGGCGCGACCGTGATAGACATGCGAAATTTCTATGAAGCAGAGATCGGTCATTTTGAAGGAGCGAAGATAATGCCAGTAGACACCTTCCGAGAGCAGTTGGCGAAAGTAGATGAATGTTTCGAGATGAAAAAGATCAAGAGGTTTTGCTTTATTGCACAGGAGGAATAAGATGCGAAAAAGCTTCTGCTTGGATGAAGCACAACGGCTTTAAAAATGTAAAACACATAAAAGGTGGAGTTATCGACTACGCTCGGCAAGTGAAAGAAAAGGGTTTGCCAAATAAATTTCTTGGAAAGAACTTTGTTTTTGATGAAAGGTTGGGCGAGAAAATAGGCGACGATATTATTTCTGTTTGCCACCTGTGTGACAAAAACAAAAGTGACGAACATCGACATTGTCGGAATTTGAATTGTCACGTGCTTCACTTATCATGCGATGATTGTTTGAAAAAACTGAGCGGATACTGCTCTAGGTTTTGTCAAGCGTGCGACAAACTTCCAGCCAAGATGAATAGATTCTTGATAAGAAGAGATAGAAAGCAACAACACGGAAATCAGTATAGAAAGAATTATTTGCGACGTAATGCGAGCGAAATAATAAAATAAATTTTTATTATTTCCGAGTTGAGGAGTAAATATAAGAGTTCCTGGAAACTGCTTTTATTTTATTTGCGACGTAAGATAAGTTAGGGGTAAATCAAAAGAGCGCGCCTTCGGCGCCCGCTCTTTGATTTATTTTTTATATAACATTTATTGGAATGTTTAGTGTCCCAGAAAGACCCGAAGATGAGTTTGTGATGTTTATTGGAAAGTTGTATTGCCCAACTTGGGTTGTTGGTCCGACATATATACTAAGTCCAACAATCCTTTCGTCGTCCGGAGCTAGGTTTGATAAGAAGTTTACCACTGAGCCAGATGTAAAATTAGCTGCCAAAACCCCAGAAGGAACAGATCCAAGTGTCGCTACAAAGTTTGAGTTAGGACAAGATATGTAATCCATGTTTGTAAGACTTACCCAGATTGTTGCATTATTTCCTCTAGCGATTGTGCTCGGAATGTTTCCAAATCCAGTACTTAACTTTGGAGGAAGATTTGTGCAAGCCAGATTTGGGTTCATGGTCACTTGGAATTTTTGTATTATTGCGTTTTGGGGTTGTAGGGTTGTGATAGATAATCCATATCTTGGTTCTGAGAAAGTCTGACCAGGATTTAGACTCACCTGATAAGGGTTGGCTGAATTTCCAAGGTTTGGAGAATTTCTAAGATAGACCAATCTTGCTGAAGGCGCGTTTATTTGTCCTCCTAGGCTTCCTTCAAAACCTTCTTTGTAAATCATTATTCCGTTTTGGTTTTCAGAAACATTGTAAGGGGGAGTTTCTCCACCTCCGCCTTGCATTCCACTGAAGGCTTGGGTGGCGATACCAGAATCAAATCCATTGGCTTTTCTAAACTCTATCCAGATAGGAGTCTTGCTTGAATTAACAGAAGGTTTGATTCTATATGCTTTAGCTGAGGTCGAAGAAAGAGAACTAGGTTGAGACTCTAGGTTGGTGATAGTGTAAGTCCCTGATTGTGTGATTGTTTTTAATTCTGTATTTGTAAACCAGCCCAGCTTTGCTTTTGACCAAGCGTTGAAATGAAGTCCGATAGTCTCGTAAGACATTGCGTCAAAATAATTTCCAAGAATTACAGGTTGGCAGTTTGTTGTAGGGATTGTTCCTTGGCATTTCAATCCATCTGTATGAGAAAGACCAAGAGCGTGTCCGAATTCGTGGATTAGTAGGTGTTCAAGGTTTGTTAGAATATGATCACCAGCCATGCTTTCTGTCATTTGGTCGCTTACCTGGTTCCATTTAGATGCAGAAGTGTTAACCCAAGTTATTGTTTTGTTGTAAGTTGTTCCGTTTATAACAAAAGGTTGAGGGCTTGTGTTTGAGCTACCGTTTGAAACAGAGCCATTACAAAGAGTGATTATTACAATATTTCCGTAATTGTTTAAGTTCACAGGACTTCCTGCAATGAAAGATTCAAGATCAGATGGATTTGCCTGACATACTCCGCTTCCGACGTTTTGTGGAATAGTGTACCAACCAAAAACATCTCCTGTGATACTTTGTCTGTTATAAGAAACTTCTTTAAAGTAGTTTGCAAATTTACCATTACCGAACATTATTTCGTTTACTGTTTGAGGATAGAAAGGTTGAGATGCCGTATCTTTGTAATCAACTAAAAATACTGCGATTTTCTTTGCATTTGTTTTACTTACAGAAGAGACAGCCTTTTTATCCAAAGATTCACTTCGAAGTCCGTCGCTAAGAGCTCCTAAGAATTTCGCGCTAGTTAAAGTAACTTTGTTTGTTTTCAAATCGAGAGTTCCTTTTACTTCATATGTCCCATCTTTTAGTTGGGAATTTATGTTTTCTGAAATAACTTCAAAAGACTTACCATCTATAAAAATAGTTTGTTTGATTTTTGGTTCATGACTACTTTTTCTCGAAGAAAAATCTTCTACTATTAATGTGTTTATAATTCTTTTTCCAGAAATGTCTTTTTTCTGTATCGCGTCTTTTGCTGTCGTCATTTTAGATGCGAGAGCAAGAGATTCTTGTCTATTGTTTTTAATAACAGGACTGACTGAAATAATCGTGATACAAACCACAGATGCTATCAGCGCCCAGAATACTAAACTTTTTTTATGTAATGTTTTTTCCATAACTATATTTTACATTTTATATTTTTAAAATCCAACAAAAATGTGTGTAATGTCAAAAAATAAGAGAGCTTTTAAAAAGGCGGTAAAATTGCTATATTAGATAAATGGAAAAAGGCAGACAACACCCATTAAATATTCTTACAAACGAAGCTATCAGGATTTTCTCCGGACTTGGTTTTGAGGTATCGACTGGTCCGGAACTCGAAGATGGCTGGCACAACTTCGACGCACTAAACGTCCCGAAAGACCACCCAGCTCGTGACATGCAAGATACTTTTTACATAAAAGGACAAGACGACAAAGTTTTGCGAACTCATGCGACAAACTCCACAGCCAGGTCTCTAGAAGCTTTAGCAAAATCTGGCGAGTCAGAAGGAGCTTTTATTTCTGTCGGAAAAGTTTTCAGAAACGAAGCCACAGACGCAACACACGAAATGCAATTCTTTCAAATCGATGGATGCATGGTCGGACCGAAAGTTAGTTTGGCAAACATGAAAGCTGTTCTTTTAGAATTCTACAAACAAGTTTTGGGTGAAGATGTTTTGGTTGAGTTTCGACCGAGTTTCTTTCCGTTTACGGAACCGTCTGTAGAGATTCATACAAAGTTCAAAGGCAAATGGCTCGAGATGATGGGCGGAGGAATGATCCACCCAGAGGTTTTGAGAAATGTCGGACTTGATCCAGAGAAAGTCCAAGGCTTCGCCTTCGGTGGAGGACTCGACCGCGTGGCGATGGTCAAATGGCAAATTTCAGATGTGAGATATTTTTATCAAGGTGATTTGAGAATTAATCAATTTTAGTTTATGTCTAAAATTTACGTTGCATCAAATAATGTTGAAAGAGCACAATCTGTTATGAGTCTATTAAAACAAAATGGTCATACGATAACTTTTGATTGGACGATTGGTATTGAAAATAGCAGAGAACAAGACAAAGAAAAAGCAATAACTGAAAGAGACGCAATAAGAAACTCTGACGCATTAGTTTATTTGTGGGAAGAAAATCAAGAAAGCGCTAGGTATGAAGCTGGAATGGCAATGGGTCTCGGGAAAAAGGTTATTGTTTCTGGAGATCATAAATCTTTTTTCTTTCAGTTGCCAGGAGTTATTTCAATAGAAAGTGATGATAAGATAATTGAAAATTTATAACATGAAAATATCTTACAACTGGTTAAAATGGTATATTCCGGAAATCCCAGAGCCTGAAAAATTGGCAGATGTTTTCACTTATCATCTTTGCGAAGTTGATGGAATGGAAACTTGGCAAGATGATACTATTTTTGATTTAAATATTTTACCAAACAGAGCGCACGATTTGCTTTCACACAAAGGCGTGGCGAAAGAGCTTTCTGGACTTTTGCAAATTACTTTTATTGATCCGACTCCTAAATATAAAATCCCTGAATCAAAAGAAACAAGTTTAAAAATAAATATCGAAAACGAGAAGTGTAGAAGATATTCTGCGCGGATTATCCGTGGTGTGAAAGTCGGACCTTCACCAGAGTGGGTCGTTAAGCATTTAGAATCTATCGGACAGCGAAGTATAAACAACGTTGTCGATGCGACAAACCTTACGATGTTTGATTGCGGACAACCGACACACGCTTTTGACTTTGAGAAAATAAAAGGGCCAATAACTATAAGAAATGCAAAAGCGGGAGAGAAAATAAACATACTCGGTGGCGAAGAAAAAGAGCTTGTTGAAACCGACATGGTTATCGCCGACGATGAAGGCGCTCTCGCTATCGCTGGAGTTAAAGGTGGAACAAAAGCCGAAGTAGACGAAAACACAAAAGACGTGATTATAGAAGTTGCGAATTTTGATCCAGTTTCTGTCCGTAAAACAGCCAAAAGACTTGGGATTTTTACCGATTCAACAAAAAGATTTGAAAACGATTTGTCTCCTGTTTACGTCACGCCGGCGATGGTCGAGCTCTCTGCGCTTTTTGTCGAGATGTTCCCAGAAGCCGTTTTCGAAGAAATTGTAGATGAATATCCAACTCGGGAAACTTTCGAAAAGAAAAAGATGGTCGTCGTTTCTCAAAAAGATATAAATAGAATTTTGGGTACAAATTTTGACGTGGCGACGATAACGACAGCCGTGCTTTCACTTGGTTTTGATTATTCTGAGACGGATGGGATTTTCCAAGTTTTTGTTCCTCTAGAAAGACTCGATCTAAACCTAACACAAGATTTAGTAGAAGAAGTCGCGCGAGTTATCGGTTATGAAAAAGTCGCGCCTGTGATGCCAGAGATTTTTAAGAAACCAAAAATAAACGAAACTTTTGCGAAGGTTTTTGCTGTGCGAAAAAAGCTTCTTGAAGAAGGGTATTCTGAAGTTATGACTTACACTTTTGTGAAAAAAGGGAAGGTCGAAGTCGCTCGAGGTGTGAAAGGTAAATCACATTTGCGAACAAATATTTCTGACGGAATAAAAGAGTCTTTTGAGATGAATAGATTAAACACGGGAGTTTTAGGAATGGACGAAATTAAGATTTTTGAAATCGGTACTGTTTTTCCTGAGGCGGATAAAGAAATAATCCACGTAGCTGTGGCTGATAAAAAAATTAAAGAAATGACGATAGACGAATATGTGAAGGAAAATAATTTAGATATTTCTGAATATGAAATTTCTGAGAATTTAGAAAAAGAGAACAAACATTTTAAACAATGGTCTGGCTTTCCTTTTATCGTTCGTGATGTTGCTGTTCTTTTGCCCAATGAAACAGATAAAAAAGAGCTTGAAGATATTTTAGAAAAGCGAAACTTCTTGCACGTGAACCGCGACTTGTGGATGTGTATCAAAAAGATTATCAAACTTCTTATGCATATAGACTTGTTTTTCAATCCGACGAAAAAACTCTCTCAGACGATGAGGTCGCACCGATAATGGAAGACTTGTATACAAAAATAAAAGGGAATGGTTGGGAGGTTAGATAAATGTAAATGTAAAAGAGCGGCGCTGTTGGCGACGCTCTTTTTTTGGTGTTGTGTTTTATCAGTCTTCATCGGGATAAACCCAATAGAAAAGTAAAAGAACAGCGTATGTTATCAGTATCTTCATCTTGCAGGAATTTACTGGTTTGAAAACAATATACTATAAATTAAACTTTTTGTCTATGAGAATGGGCGCACTGTGAAGTGCGCCCATAATGGCAATTTCCTTGCCAGGTGTTACTCTGTGTCTGTAGTGGTGAATACAAACACGTCGGTAGCTAAGACCCTTTTCGGATTATCCGGAAAGAATCCCTGTTTGGTGCAGGGGCTGGTCCAAGCCTTACTGTGCTTACATCCGACCCGAGGGATTTCTCCTAATTGGTCGAGTGGAAACCACACGGCGGGTTCAAGATACCTTTTCAAGGTATATTTGGACCGGCACCCAATTTGGACATGGTTTAAGCCCTCTCTGCTTCGCTTGATCGAGCAAGTTGCCATTCAAATCGAAGCTTCTGGCTTTGACATAAACCAACTTCAGCTTCTCGATCTCTGGCCTCTGGTGGATATTCCAGGAGGCTGGGATAGGGTATTCATAGTCCTTGAGACTCAGCTCCATTTCCTTGGCTGCCAGGTTCCATTGGATATCCTCGGGGAGACCTTTCGGGTGAACTATCTCAAGTTCTTGGGCCATTATCCCTGAGAAAGGGAGCAGGCCCATGAGTACTAGAAAGATGGAAAGAACGGTGTTTTTCATTTGTGTTGTTAGTGTATTGGTTCGACTTAATTATACTTAAATATGTAATTTTGTCAATGAATGAAGAAAGCCCGCAACAGTTGCGGGCTTTCCCTTTTCGCCCCTTAGGTACGAATTAGGGTCTGGCTTCATAGATGGCTCTCAAGAATAGAAAACTATCACCATCTTTGTAGAACCACTTGATGTTCGCATATGCACCACGGTGTACATCTCCAACAGGGCTTAACCCCTTTTTGTTGTTGGATATGTATGAGATGTAGAGTATCCCTGTTTCCAGGTTATCAAGAGTGAATGGCTCAGACACAATGTGTGTCTTCCTGTTGTTCGAGAAATGAACCTATCGAGATCGATCTTCTTGGCTGTCTCACTGTTGAATGGACGAAGCCCAAGGTATCTAGTCGCCCTTAAGAGATCTTCGATGTGATCATTCTCGGTTAGATCCAAGTCCTCGAGCTTCATACTTACAAGTTCAAAGGTTTGACCCTGATACTCAATTGTGATGATGTCTTGACCACCACTTCCGATATCTTGAGCTTCGTATGGTCCGTGGAAACCTTGTTGTGCAAAGCTGGAGATGGTGTAGCACAGAATGCTAAACATTGCGATTGCGCTCGCTAGAACGTACTTTTTCATGATTGGTGTGTTTGTTTAAATTATACTGAAATATGTAACTTTGTCAAATATTTTAGACTTATTTACCCACAATTTAATTCTCAAAATCGTTGTTTTTTGGGTCAAAATTTGCTATAATTATCTAGTTAAATAATCAATAAAACTCATAAATATGGCAAAAGATACTAGTAATTATAGTGCAGATGATATCTCAGTTCTCGAGGGTTTAGAGCCTGTTAGAAAGCGACCAGGAATGTATATTGGTTCTACTGGACCAGACGGACTTCACCATCTTATAAAAGAAATCTTCGACAACTCTCGCGACGAAGCGATGGCTGGACACTGCGACCATATTGAAATCACACTTCTTCCAGACAATTACGTGCGCATCGCAGACAATGGCCGAGGTATTCCTGTAGGGATTCACTCAAAAACAAAAGTTTCTGCGCTAGAGACTATCATGACCGTGCTTCACGCCGGAGGTAAGTTCGGAGGTAAAGATAAAGGATATAAAGTTTCTGGAGGTCTGCACGGTGTAGGTGCTTCTGTAGTAAACGCACTTTCAGCAAACACAAAAGTTTTGGTTCACAGAGAAGGTGGAATTCACATTCAAGAATACAAAATCGGTAAAACTCAAGGTAAGGTTAAAAAAATCGGAACATCAAAATTAAACGGAACGATAGTTTCATTTCAGCCAGATATTGAAATCTTTAAAGAAGTTAAATTTGATTGGAAGAGAATAATAAATCACTACAGAGAACAGGCTTATTTGGTCAAGAATCTTCGGATTACCATAAACGACGCTCGCGAATATGAAGGAAAAATAAAAACGACGAGAATACTTTTTATATTAAAGACGAAGGTCTGGAAATACCTTCAATGACTTTTTATTTCGAAGGAGGAATAGTTTCTATGGTTGCGCACTACAATGAAGATCTTAAACCGGTTCATAGGAAGATTTTCTATGTTGAAAAAGAAATAGGATTTGTCTGTTGAAATAGCTATGCAATACGTGGATGATATTTCTTCTCGTATTGTGCCTTTCGCAAACAATATATACACGCCAGGAGGAGGTATGCACGTGACTGGTTTTAAAACAGCTCTGACTCGACTTATAAACAACTACAACAAAAAGAACGGAATCCTAAACGAAAAAGAAGGAGGCTTCACGGGAGACGACGTCTTGGAAGGCTTTGACAGCTGTTGTTTCTGTAAAGATGCCAGAGATTCAGTTTGAAGGACAAACAAAAGACAAGCTAGGAAGTCCGGAAGCTCGGGGTGCTGTGGAATCTGTTTTCTCCGATGCGTTTTCAAACTTCCAGAAGAAAACCCAGATGAAGCTAGAGCTATTTTAAACAAAGCTGTTTTGGCTTTGAAAGCTAGAAAAGCTGCGAAAGCGGCGAAAGATTCTGTGCTTCGAAAAGGTGCTCTAGAAGGTATGACACTTCCTGGAAAGCTTGCTGACTGTCAGTCAAAATCCGCTGAAGAATCAGAGCTGTTCATAGTAGAGGGAGACTCTGCGGGTGGTTCTACAAAAATGGGACGAGACAGAAGAACTCAAGCTGTGCTTCCGCTCAAAGGTAAAATCTTGAACGTCGAACGAGCGCGACTCGACAAGATGCTCGCTTCAAATGAAGTTAAGTCTTTGGTGATCGCTATTGGTACTTCTATTGGTGATACATTCAATATTGAAGATATAAGATATCACAAAATAATTATCGCTACAGATGCCGACGTGGACGGTGCACACATCCGTACACTTCTTCTGACTCTTTTCTATAGATATTTCAAACCAATCATCGAAGCGGGATATTTGTATATTGCTCAACCACCACTTTACAAAGTTACAAAAGGAAAAGAAAAAACATATTTGTATTCTGATGAAGAGAAAAACGAATTTTTGAAAAACGAAGGAGTCTCAGAAGAAGAGATTGAAAACGCTGGGGAATCTGAATCAGGTGAAGAAGTTTTGGAAGAAGAAACAAAAAGAAACCAAAATTCTCTGTTCAACGATATAAAGGTCTCGGAGAAATGAACCCAGACGAACTTAAAGAAACAACAATGGATGCCGACAACAGAATTCTTCTTCAAGTAAAAATAGACGATGCGATTGAGGCTGACAAAACCTTCGATATGCTTATGGGTAGTGAAGTTCCTCCACGAAAATCATTTATTCAAACAAATGCGAAGGTTGCAGATATTGATATATAAAACAAACAAAAAATCCCTTAAGGGATTTTTTGTTTGTTTTATATACTTAAAGCGTGTTTTTTATCAATTCCTTTAGTTCTTCAATATGAGCTTTTTTATCTTCTTTCATTTCTTCCCAGAAAGATCGTTCTTCTGCTGTGCCAGCCTCTTCAATATAGTGGTTTTCGATTCTCCAAAGTGACTTTTGTTCTGTTGTCATTTGTGACATTAAGTTGTGTATATTATTACTTGTCATATTATTTTTTAATTAAATTAATAATTTCATTCAAACTTAAATCTTCGTGCTTTTCTTCATTTCTACCTTCGGCGGTCAGCTTTCCAGACTCTTTTTCTTTGTCACCAATCACAAGTGTGAAAGGAATTTTCTGTGTTTTTATCTGTCGGATTCTTTTTCCTAGAGATTCGTTTTCATCGTAAAGTTCTACTCGCACGTCAGCTTCTAGAAGGTTCTCGAAAACTTCTTTTGCAAAATCTCCATGTGCATCAGTGTTTACTGGTACAACAGCCACTTGAACTGGCGACATCCAAACAGGGAAAGCCCCCGCGAAGTGCTCGATAGCTAAAGATAAAAATCTTTCAAGTGAACCTGCAATAGCTCGGTGAATCATAACAGGAGTTTTCTTTTCGCCATCTTTGTCTGTGTATTCTAGTCCAAAACGCGCTGGCATGTTGAAGTCTAGTTGAGCTGTGCCGAGTTGCCATTCTCGACCTAGCGCATCTTTGAACTGGAAATCTATTTTTGGTCCGTAGAAAGCAGCTTCACCTTCGACGCGCTTGTAGTTTAGGTTTTCTTTTTTACAAATATCTTCTAAAGTTTTTTCAGCATTGTCCCAGATTTTTCCATCACCTAAATATTTATCTAAATTTTGCGGATCACGAACAGAAAGAGAAACCCAGTATTTCCCATCTTCGAGCATTCCCAAAGAATCGTAAAATTCTTTGATTATATAAATTACATTTTTTATTTCTTCTTCTATTTGGTCTGGTCGGCAGAAAATGTGCCCATCGTCTTGAGAAATAGCTCGCACACGTGAAAGACCCATTAGCTCTCCGGCTTGTTCATCTCGGTAAACAGTCGTCGTCTCGACGTATCGTAAAGGTAAGTCTTTATAACTTCTTTGCCCCGAAGCGAAGATCTGAGTGTGATGAGGGCAGTTCATTGGTTTTATACAGAACTCTGTGTCTCCTCGGCCTTTAACTTTGAAAAGGTCATCACCGTACTTGTCATAATGCCCAGAAGTTTTATACAAATCAGCTTTTGTAATATGCGGGATTGCGACTTTTTGATAATTAAATTTCTTTTGGATTTTTGCGATTTTTTCTACGATAGCGTCTCGGATTATTGTCCCTTTAGGAGTGAAGAGTGGAAGACCAGGTCCAACCAAGTCAGAAAAAGTAAAAAGGTCGAGCTCGGCGCCGAGCTTTCTGTGATCTCTTTTTTTTGCTTCGACTATCATCGCTTCGTATTCTTTTAGTTCTGTTTCAGAATCAAAAGCGAGTCCATAGATACGAGTTAGCATTTTGTTTTTCTCATCGCCTCGCCAATAAGCTCCAGCAATGTGAGAGAGCTTGAAAGAGTCTGAAGAGATTTCTTTGAAAGGATTTTCTGAGTGTCCACCACGACAAAGATCTGTAAAACCTCCGCAAGTGTAGAGAGTTATTTTTTCACCCTTTTCGGCGATTTCTTCTATAAGTTCAAGTTTATAAATATTCCCAGCGAAAAAATCTTTTGCTTCATCTACAGACACTTCTTTATGAGTAAATTCTGTCCATTTGTTTAGGTTCTTTCTCATCGACTTTTGGATTTTTTTCAGGTCTTCGTCGCCGAGCTTTTCCGCTCCGAAATCAAAGTCATAATAGAATCCGTTGTCCACAGCTGGGCCAAGTGTCGGCAGGGCAGACGGATAATGCTCCAAAACAGCTTGAGCTAGAAGGTGAGCCAATGTATGTCTTTTTTTAGATAAATCGTTTATTTCCATAGGTTTAATTTTATCACACCGGCTTTTGAATCGGAAGTTTATAAGACTTGCAAAATTCTCGCTCTTCTGTATAATACCTCCCATATGGTTATAAGAATGCGACACACGAGAGCTCACACAAAAAACCGACGCTCTCATCATAAAGCCCCAGAAACAAGCTTAGTTGTTGATAAAGAAACTAAGGTTGCTCACATGCGACACCGGGTTTGCCTTGAAACAGGAATGTATAAAGGTAAGCAGGTTTTATCTGTAGCTAAAAACAAGAAAGAAAAAGCGAGCAAATAATGCTTGCTTTTTCTTTTTGTGTGATACAATATTCTTTGTAATAGTTAATTGAGAAAAAATGGCAAACAGACATTTAGCACGTTCTATAATTTTACAAACTTTATTTGAATGGGACTTCAACGGTCGCACGTCTACAAATCTACACGAAAACCTAGTCCACAACACTTCTGAATTCGGCCCAGGTCTTTCTGTGGATGAATTCATGGAAACTTTGCTTAAAATTGTTCTCGATAAACAAGAATCTATTGATGAAATAATAACTCGCGCTGCTCCTGAGTGGCCACTTGAAAAGATTTCTATGGTCGATAGAAACGTTCTTCGTATTGGTTTGGCTGAGCTCTTGTTTTCAGACAAAAACGAAGTTCCTCCAAAAGTTGCGATAAACGAGGCTATTGAGCTGGCGAAAACTTTCGGTGGAGAAAAATCTGGTAAATTCGTAAACGGAGTTCTTGGTGCTGTGTATAAAGAAATGGGAGAACCAGGAAAAGATCAAACTTCAAAAAAGAAAAAAGAAGAAGTCGATATCGAAAAAATACCAGTTGAGAAAAAAGCTGGCGGAGTTATCTTTTCTGAGAAAGACGGAGTTTTTTATTTCGGTCTTGTTCACGATGTTTTTGGATATTGGACTCTTGCTAAAGGTGGAGTGGAAGAAGGAGAGACTTCAGAAGTCGGCGCTGTCAGAGAGATAAAAGAAAAGACAGGTTTGCCTGTGGAAATAGTCAAACTTTTAGGAGAAAATGAATATGTTGCATCTCACCCAGAAAAAGGTAAAATTCGTAAGCAGGTAAGTTATTACCTTGTTAAATCGCCATTTGAAGACATGAAAGTCAATACAAATGGTGGGCTTGATGGGGGAAAATGGTTTACCCTTGCAGAGCTTGAAGATATCAAAACTTACGACGATATCTTGCCTCTTTTGGCGCAATCAGTTGAGTATATTACAAAATAATCATTACATGCTTGGTATAAGCAAATCAGAAACTTTGTTTACACAAGGTATGTAGTTTAATAACAAAATGAAAGATTTTTCTATTTTTGAAGATAAAATTGGTATCTCTTTTAAAAACAAAGATTTACTTAAACAAGCTTTTATTCATCGATCATACATAAACGAAAACCAAGGAGTTGTTTTTGGTCACAACGAACGTCTAGAATTTTTAGGCGACGCTGTTCTTGAACTTGTGACAACAGAAGAGCTCTATGCTCGTTTTCCGAGTAAGCCTGAAGGAGAGCTTACTTCTATCAGAGCAGCGCTTGTAAACACAAATAGTATTTCTGACGCAGCAAAAAAATTGGGGGCAAATGATTATCTTTTACTTTCAAAAGGCGAAGCGAAAGACACAGGTAAAGCGCGAAGCTATATTTTGGCAAACACTTTCGAGGCGATAGTCGGAGCGATATATTTGGATTCTGGATATGAAAATTCTAAGAAATTTATTTCCGATTGTCTTTTTGGAGGAATTGAAAAAATAGTTCGAGAAAAAACTTATATCGATTCAAAGAGTTTGGTCCAAGAGAAAGCTCAAGAATCTGTAGGAGTGACTCCTTCGTATGAAGTTGTTTCTGAAGTCGGACCTGATCATGACAAGAATTTCACAATAGCTATTTACTTCGGCGAAGAAAAAGTGGCAACAGGAAAAGGGAAGTCCAAACAAGAAGCTGAACAAGAAGCTGCTAGAAACGCTTTGGTGAAGAAGAAGTGGATATAGTGATGTAGAGCGTAAAGCGTGGAACATGAATCGTAAAACATAGAAGGAAAAGGACGGCGCGCTCCGCGCGCCGTCCTTTTGCTTTATCAAAACCCACTCAAAAAAGAAAATTTTCAGCCACCTTTAAAAACCCTTGAAAGATAAGGCTTTTTAGGTAAACAAAAATACAAAGTTAAAAATGCTTGACAAATACGATTATCTATGATAGATTTTATGTGGATCCGTGCTAAGAGCAGATTATACGTTCACACGTATGGGCAAAGGGTTCTGCTCCCACTCGAGTGCCCCTCAGCAAGGACTCGTCTGTGCCGAGAGAAAGTGCACGCTCTTGTTTTTTTGCCGAGTAGATGCCCCCAGAGGTTGGTCGTAGAAGTTCGACCAACCCTGGTGGGCTGAAATTGACACAACTCTCCAAACGGAGATCAAAATAATGGGGTGAGCCAATCAACGAAAACACCCAGAGGTTGCGTTACAGCTGCTATCAAACCATCTTGTTGCTCACAGGTGGTTTTTTCATTTTATGCTAAAATATTCTCATAAATGAAATTAAAGTCACTTGAATTAAACGGATTTAAATCATTCGGTAAAAAAAGCCGACTTGATTTTACTCACCCCCTAACTTCTGTCGTCGGGCCAAACGGATCCGGAAAATCTAACGTTGTTGAAGCATTTCGTTTTGTTATGGGAGAACAATCCATGAAATCTCTTCGAGGAAAGTCTGGAAAAGATTTGATATTTAAAGGTTCTGGCGGAGTGTCAAAGCTTAACCGCGCATCAGTGACAATAACTTTTGACAACAAATCAAGAGTTTTCAAACTTGCCAACGGCGATTCAAATATAAATGTAGATTTCGATGAAGTTTCTTTGACTCGAGAAGTTTTTGCCGACGGAAACAATGTCTACAAAATAAACAATTCAGAGGTTAGACTTAAAGATATCGTGGAACTTCTCTCTTCTGTAAATATCGGTTCTTCGGGTCACCATATAATCTCACAAGGTCATGCAGATAGGGTTCTGACAGCGACTTCAAAAGAACGAAGAGGAATGATAGAAGATGCTCTTGGTTTAAAAATCTATCAATTTCGCCTAAAAGAAAGTGAGAAAAAACTTTCTAAAACTCGCGAGAATATTTCACAAACAGAAGGTATCAGACGCGAGCTTGCTCCACACATAAAATATTTAAAAAAGCAGGTTGAAAAAATCCAAAAAGGAGAAGAGCTTCGCGGAGAGCTGACGAGCCTTTACTTTATGTATTTTGAAAGAGAGAGTTCATACTTAACTCACGAAGAATCTTTTCTAAAAAATGAAAAAACAAGAATAAAAACATCGCTAGAAAATATTGAAACGCGTCTTTCTGGTATTAAGATAGTTGCCGACAATTCTTTCGAAGAAATTAAAAACAAAGAGATAGAAGAAATCCAAAGAAGTGTTTTTGAAACAAGATCTTCAAAAGAAAACCTGTCTAGAACACTGGGAAAAATAGACGGGCTTGTTGAACTGGAAGAATCTAAACTTTCAAAAGGTGACGCGAGTATTTCGATAAAGAACAGCGAGTTCAACTCTTTTATCGACTCTATTCACGATGGTATCGATAAGGCTTTAGCTTCCGGGGACACTCTAGATATCTCAAATAGTCTTAAAGAAATCAAAAATAATTTGAGTAGTTTCCGTCAGAAGTATAAATTAACAGGAGAAGTTTCTAGAGAAGAGCTCGACTTGCTTTTGAAAAACAGAGGAGAGATTTTGTCTCAAATGGAGAATCTAGATAAAAACCTAAAAGACGCTCAATCAAAAATCGACTCTATCCGAACGGAAATTTCACAAGAAAAAGAAAACAGATACAAAGAACAAGAAGAAAAATTCACTTTAGAAAATGAAAGAAACAGACTTTCTTCTTCGTTGGAAAATATTGAAAGTAAGCTAACTATTTTTTCTAGACGAAAAGTTTCTTTTGAAGAAAACATGAAAGAAGCTGTGGTTTTGGTTGGTCACAATATTTTAAGTTTTGATAAAACAAAAGAAAACCTACCTTTCACAGACGACGAACAAGAAAATCTAAGA
>JAWKSO010000002.1:0-143066 GCA_041389105.1 Minisyncoccota bacterium
GAAAAAGAATAAAAATAGCTTTTGACAAAGAAGGTATCGAGCTTCCCTTTCCTCAGGTTGTGGTACATCAAGCTAAGAAATCAACCAAAGCAAAATAAATTAACGATGAGTACAACCAGCCCAGCAACACGGGCGACGTTTACCTTTCTCTAAATTTTCAAGAGCTATTCTGATTCTCCTTTTTCTTGTTTCAATTTTCTTTGCAGACTCAATCCAACAAATCCACTCGTTTCGTGCGAGTGGTGTAATATCTTCCCAAGTTATTAAAGTTTTTGGATTAGAAAGAAATACTTTTTCTAAATCTTTTGGAACTTTATGAACAACTCCGTTTGAGATTTTCTTTGTCATTTGTGTATTTTAGCAAAAATCTCAAGTTAAATAAAACTATATTTTAAGCCATTTTTTTGCTATAATCACAGGATGAAAAAAAACTTACCGAATATTCTTGCGTTTTTTGTATTCTTTTTGCTTTGTGTTTTTGCTTTCGGGGGGAATAAAGGTGTTGCAACCTTAGAAGAAAATCAAGAAACAATAAAAATCACAGAGGTAAAGGAAAGAGAATCTTATCCTGTAAAAATTACTATAAAAAGTATTGGTGTAAATGCGCCGATTGAAGCTGTGGGGATTTTAGATGGCGCGATGGCTGTTCCGACCTTTTCTTATAACGTCGGCTGGTATTCTCTCGGGACTGTGCCAGGAGAAATCGGAAGTGCAGTACTCGCCGGCCACGTAAACTGGAAAAACGGAGAAGATGCTGTTTTCACAAATTTAAAAAATGTGAAGATTGGCGACGTGATAAGTATCACAGAAAATTATGGAAATATTACAAACTTTAAAGTTGTAGATATAAAAAGTTTTCCAATAGACAAAGACACGACAGAAATATTTTCTGCATCTGATGGAATAGTTAGGCTAAACTTAATAACCTGCGATGGAAGCTGGAATGAATATTTAAAAACTCACGATTCAAGACTTGTTGTTTTTTCGGAGAAGATTTATTAGGTTAAATTTAAAAGCCCCGCCGGCACAGCCGGCGGGGCTTTTAAATTTCGCTAGATTATTTAGCTGGTTTAAATCCAGTCTTTGGAAAATTTGGATTTGCTGGAGCGTTTGGATCTGCAGGATTCGCTTCACCATCAAGACCTAAATCAGTCTCACCATCTGGACCACCTGTACCAAGGATAACTTCCCCTGTAACTGGGTCTATTTGTGGTTCTGTAGATGTGTTGTCTTTTTTAGGTTTAGCAATAGCGATTATCGCAATAACAACAACAGCAACACCTAAAATAATTAAAGCAGTTTTAGTATTCATAAATTCAAATTTTATCTAATAATAAATCTATTTCCTGAAATTATCAGCGAATAGTTATATCTTCATTATACCTTAAAACACAATATTTACCATAACAAACTATTTGCTCTGCGGTGGACGCCAAAAAACATTTTCGAGAAGACCTTGAGAAGAACCTTTCATTAGTTTCTCTGCGTATCTGTTTCCTTTTATTTTACATTTATTTAAAACTTCTTTATTTTCAAAAGCTCTAATATCTCCGGTATAAAAAGCCCCCATGACACGCGCACCAAAATACAGAAAGACGCCTCGAAGCCAAAAAGGTGGAAATGTAAAAAACAAAATCTTTTGCGCCCAAACAGGAGTTCCCCCAGAAACCAAAATATATGTTTTAAGATTTTTCAATCTTCCGACTGGCTGCCCTAGACTGTTTTTACGTTCCATATCCAGTGCGATAAATCGAAGTCTGTCGATAAAATTTTTCAAATGTGCTGGAACCGAGAAATTATAAGTTGGTGTGGCGATCACAAGTCCAGATGCTTTGTTTTGAATTTTTTCTGTTAATTCTCTAAACGCGACTTCGTTTTCGTTTGTGCCTTTACTATTTTGGTAATTATAATTTTCTATTTCTATATCTTCTAAATAGATTTTTTCAACCTCTATATCTGAAACTTCTTTTATTCCAAGAATAAAATTATCCAACATTGTGTCAGAATTCCTTCCTCGAGATGGCGAACAAGATAACGCTATAACTTTCATAAAAAACATTATATCAATTTTCACCAACAGCTCATAATCCGAAAATTTGCTATAATATCAGAGTTTTTAAATAATACTAATATGAACTTTTTTGATACATTGATTTTAGGAACGGTTGAAGGTCTGACAGAATTTTTGCCTGTTTCTTCCACAGCTCATCTTATAGTCACGGGAAATCTCTTGAAAATCCCAGAAACAGAATTTTTCAAAACTTTTGTTATTGTGATTCAGCTCGGAGCGATATTGGCAGTCGTGCTCATTTATTGGCAAAGAGTTTTAAAAAATCTAAATTTAACCAAAAAAATAATCACGGCTTTTATACCGACGGCAGTAATCGGTTTTATACTTTACAAAATAGTTAAAAACTTTCTCTTTGAAAATCTAAAGACAATAGCTTTGGCTCTTATTATTGGTGGAATTATTATAATTATCTTTGAAATTTTACAGAAAAATAAAATAGAGAAAGAAAACGAAGAACCACTCGAAAATATATCATACAAGAAAAGTTTCTTAATCGGAGTTATTCAAGCTTTAGCGATAATACCTGGGGTCTCAAGATCTGGAGCGACAATAATCGGTGGAATGGCTCTCGGGATTTCAAGAAAAAATATTGTTGAGTTCTCTTTTCTTTTGGCGGTACCGACCCTGCTCGCCGCGACCGGATATGATTTAATCCAATCAAAAATAGCCTTTTCTTCAGAAGACTTTTTGGCTATATCTTTAGGATTTTTATTTTCTTTTGTTTTTGCTTACTTAGCTATTAAGTTTTTCATAAGATTTATCCAAACTAATTCTTTCGTAATATTTGGCGTTTATAGAATATTTGCCGGATTGCTTATATTAATCTTTTTAATTTAGTTGACTTTATTTTTCGTAGATGCTTTAATACTAGTATCAAATTTGAGCTGTAAGAGAAACGAAGTCGGGTTTAAAACTACAGTAATCGGTTTGAGATTTTAGAAGTAGTTTCTCTTATAGAACATGCAAACAGGTACAATCGCAAGAGTTACTGATAAAGGATTTGGTTTTATTAAACCAGATGAAGCATCAGAAAAGGATCTATTCTTCCACGCTACAAGCTTGGTTGATGTAGAATTCAACAGTCTACGAGAAGGAGATAAGGTTCAATTCGAAATGGAACAAGGTCCAAAAGGACCTAACGCCGTTAACGTTAGCCGAATCTAATTCAATTAGAAAAGAAAAGGCCCGCGCGAAGCGCGGGCCTTTTCTTTTCTAATTTCCTAAAGTAACTCTTCTTTTAAATTCAAAGCTGATTTTTTAGAAACAATATTAAATTTAATTTGTCCGAGTTTCTGCCCTCTTTCTGTCTCGACCACAACTCGCCATTTGCCGTTCTCCAAACTTCTCTTCAGAGAATATCCACGAAAGCCATCTTCCCTTCCTCCAGAAATAGCTAGTTCTATTTTTGTAGAATCAATCCACTTTTTTCGATATTATCAAAATACTGCCATTGATGATATATTTTTGTATTTAATTTTGTCGGAGCAAAAACCGCACTGAAAACATAAACAGCGCCATTGTATCCTCGATGAACAGTGTTACTTCTTTTTTTCCAAAACTTCCAATCAGATTCAGGTTCGTAAGATCCAATATAATTGTTTGAAGACACGCGATAAACAGAATGATAAACTCCGGTAAACTTCAAAGAAAGCGGAATCGGCGGAATAATATTCGTAAAGTAAAACAAATTAAAAATCAAAAAAATTGAAATAACTCCTGTTATCATTTTTCTAAAATATATTCTAGTTTTATTTCCATCGATTAAATAAAGAAAAGCGAAAAACAAAAGTATAAAAAGTAAGCTCAGTATTCCACTAGCAAAAAACAAGCTCGGACCCATATCTTTTCTTAAGACAGGTATTAAAACTATAAGATAAGAAAAAATTGCTATAAAATAAAAATTTATCTGAAAAACAAGCCTTTGAAAATATTTTTTCTGAAATTCAGTTCCGAGCATTAAAATAAGCAAAACCAAAAGAAATGGCCAAGAAGATCCAATAGAGGCACTTTTAGAATAAAAAATTATAGAGCCAGAAAAAACAGCACCAAAAGAAAAGAGCATAACGTATTCTATTTTTTGTGCGTGTCTTAAAATCCCAAACCTTTGACCAAAACTAGTATCTTTGGCAAACAAAAGTGCAATGGTTGTACCCAAGATGAAAAGATGAGTAATCAATATAAGATTATCAAAAAGACGGTCTACACGCTGAAGTGTTAAAAAATCAAGAAAAAATCCAAGCAATAAAACAACCGGCATGATATAAAATCTATACTTTTCGGAATATATCTTAATTTTTTCAACCTTGTCTTTAATCATTAAACATATAATACACCAAGTTATCAACACTTTCCACATTTAAAACATTTGCAAACATATGGTTTAGGATTTATTATTTAAGAGTAATAAATTTTATATATATGGAAAAAGAAATTAGTACCTTAATTATTAGTAAATTCCCAATAAGAAAACTTGCACTAGCAGGATTTATTTTCACTTTTGCACTAGCAGGAGCAGGTATAGCCTTTGCGGCCAGCACTTCGAACTTCCAGCAAACAATAAACGCAGGAACCTTGTCTGTAGACATAACAGACTCTTCTTATGTAACAGTTGGCTCCCCTTCTGTGGTTTTAGGCGCAACTGCATTTAGCTTTTCTTGTCAGACAACTACAGGTACATTTGGTACAGCTTCACAACAAATCTATATCCAAAACCCAGACGCAGCAGACAACGGATTTACCGTTTCTTTGGCTGCATCATCGCCAACGGCGGTTTGGGATTCGGCTGGAACAGATTTTGACTTCAATGATCCAACTTCTTCTGGATGTACAGACGGTGGAGACGCTGATTCTGTTGGTGGCCAAATGACAGTCGACGCATCAGGGGCAACTCTTTCATCTGGAGCATGTGCAACTTGTACAACAACAGGAGTATCTCTTGGTTCTTCTAACTCTTTCAATGAGGGAACAACCGATTCTATAACCTTAGTTACAGCAGCTTCAGGATCTGATGATATCGGAGACTGGTATGTCCGTGATATAGATATTTCTCAAACAATCCTTAGAACAACCAGCCGCTGGAGACTATGATATAGACATGACTTTGTCTATTATCGCTATTAAAAACAAAAAAATTTTGATACAATTCTATTATGTTAAAAGCTTTTGAGAGGACAATTTTCCTTGCTGTTTTGGTTAGTTTATTTTACCAAGCAATCTTTTAGCTGCGAGTTTTGGTGTAAGACCAGCATATCCAAGAGCGGGAAAACCCAAGAACGAATCTATCTTCGTGCAAACTATAAATCCAGGTGAATTCGCTGAAGAATTAAAGGTAATCAACAGCACAAACGAACTAAAAACTAGTTCTTTACGGAAGAGATTACTAAAGATCAAGTGGGGGAGGTTTTGCATGTACACAAATTGAAAGTCGAAAAAAGTCGGAACATGGATAAGTTTTAATATAGAAAAATTAGAAGAAGATATTGAAAATGTAAAAATAGGAGAAAAATACGGCACAATAGAAATAACAATCCCAGCCGGGACGAAATAATAATTCCATTTACTATCAAAGTCCCGAGAGATGCTTCCCGTCGGTGAACACAACGGCTGTATTTTAGTCCAAAGAAATAAAAAGCAAATCAGATAGTGACACAGGGGTGTCGCTTAGTCTTCGTAGTGGTATTCGCGTCGCAGTAAGTGTGCCAGGCGAAATAAAAGAATGTTAGAATTCTCTGATTTTAAAATAGAAAAAGTAAAAAAATCAATTTACTTAAAACCTTCTATTAAAAACACCGGAAATGTTTCTATCGACACAAACATAAAAGTAAACGTAAAACACTTTCGGATTAACTCATGAGAGATTTGGTGGAGAATTCCCTGTCTTAAGAGATGAAATTTACGATTTTAATTTTGAACTCAAAAAACCATTACTCGGAGGATTATACTCTGCGACAGCTGTTTTCGAATACGACGGAAGCAAAAGACGCAAGTGTGGGAATAAAAAGCGGAGAAAAACTAACCAAGTCCAAATCAGAAACTATTTGGTTTTTTACAGCACCGACAGTATTCGGTTTGATTATCGAGCTGGCAATAATTTTTATTCTTATATTTATATTCGCGATCTGGAGACTAAACAAGAAAAAGAAAAAATGGATTAAAAAATGGGTATCATATTCAGTAAAAGAAGGAGACACCATAGAAAAAATATCTCGCGAAAATAAAATACATTGCAGGAACTTTTAGTAGAGGTCAACAAAATCAAACCACCTTTTATACTAAAAGAAGGTCAAGAAATAAAAATTCCACCGAGAAGAACAAGAAGTAAAGCTCAGTAATTTAAGAGAGTGTTATGAATATAAAAGTAATTTATTGAGAAATGAATATAGAGCACATATACAATATAAAAAATACTTCTTAGAAATTTATTTTCTAGTTTTAAAAAAAAATTCTGTAATTCTATTAATCATAGTTTTTATTTTCCGCCAATCTACCCTGCTAAGGTAATGCAGCAGTAATCTAAAGAGTAGGTTTTCTTTCACCTGACATTACGGTGCAATTTTATGGCAATCAAGGTAGTTATAGGTACGCCAACCAGACCCAAGACCGGGTGACTTAATGATAGCGATAATAGTAAACAGACCATCAACAGTAACAATGGCGCATCCGGTTGGACATCATGTCTTCAGGTGGACAGATGGAGGATCCAGAGGGAGGTGGAACAGGATCAGTAAAAATACAAACTTTTTACAAAATAGCGGTGGAAGTGAAGGATTTTCCAAGTGTCACCTTTGTTAAGACATCACCTAGTCCGGGTTCAAATCCTCTTTTTTTGCAAAAATGGTTTAAAATTTAGATCTGCCACAGGAACTTATGTTATCTTCTGGTAGTTACTCTGTAAATGGAGATTCTACTAGCTGGTCTGGTTTATTGGATTCAGATATTGGATTAACTGCCGGAGATGCTGTCTTAATGATAAACGCACAAAATGGAAATCTAGCTACGAATGTATCAAATCACAACATATCAGCGAGTGGAATAACTTCGAAATCAACGGTTGAAGAGCACGGTGGTATGGTTCAACCTTAGGATCAGATGTTCGGGTTGCTATATCTGAAACACTTATATGGGAGGGCACAAATACAGAGACGCCCGCAGTTTCATCGACCATGTCTTCGGCTGTTTCTGGTGCAATAACAGCAATAAGAGTTAGACAAGGTGCAGGGGTTAACAGAGGTGATACTTGGGTAAGGTCTGCGGGAGCACCTACAGCAGGTTAGACAACAGCCTCTGTGCCATATCCAGACCACGATATAGGTGACATGCTAATACTTTTCATTAATTCAGGGTCTCTAACTGAGCCGATGCACCGAAATGGTTGGGAACCACTGGGAACATACTCTGGAACATTGGGGGTTCACTCCTCAGGTGGATACTGAGACCAGCTTCAATAAGGGCTTTCATAAAAGTAACGTCTCTATACACGGGAGATCAAAACATTAGCGCGTCAGGTACGAATCTTCTAATCGGACAGATGGTTTCTATTACTAAAGATGATGTAACTCAGTGGACACTGGACAATGATGGTGGGAGCGATGAGACTGCAGGAACAAGTTGGTCTATAACTGGCTCTGGTTCAAACCTGAGCTCTGATTTTGGAGGAGATGTTATATTAGTTGGAACTGCTATAAACACTGATTCATACTCATACAATTCTCATGCACTGTCAGCGAGCGAATAACCTTCCGGAGAAGTTACAGAGACTAGCGAATTTAGAACTAAAGCAGGTCATGATGGCACGCTCAATATTGTAACAGGGCGCGTAAACTCCGGATCAAATCCAGCTGCTATAACCGCTTTACAAAAACATCAAGTGGTAGCACCGCTTCTGCGCCCGCTGGCGGAAGTATTATTATAAAAATAATTGGAACCACTTCAACCTTAACATTAGATCAGTCTTCTTATCGATTTTTCAACAACACAGATACGGCTGATGTGGGATCGGCTCGATTCTCAAGATACATGCGCTACACTTTCTGGAACTGGTGACGCATTTCGTCTTAGAACTCTTCTTCACGTAAGCGATGCAGAGCTTTCTACAGAGTGGTGAAAATTTTAAGCTTCAGTTCGCAGAAAAATCAGGAACATTAGCATTACATCTTTCACTGGAGAAATTACTCTGATGTCACGGAGCATCTTTAATATCTTTTTAATGATAATGCTTCACCGGACGATGGTGACAATTTAACATCTAATGCGAACGACCCGACGCACGGAGGAGACAATGTGGTAGACCAAACCTATGAAAGAAGTCAAATAATTTTACAAACTCTGTTTCTGCTATAACGGCAGGAAGAGGATGGTCAGTGGGATTTTTCTTTAATTGATAATGGTGCAGATGCGAACACTTCTTATTGTTTGCGTGTGGTTAAATCCAGATGGAACACCACTCGATACATATTCTGTTATACCTGAAATAATCACAGCAAGTGCTGGTGCATATCAGTAGACATTGTAGACAGCGGCGCTGTCACTGTCGCATCACCTTCTCTATTCTATGGATCTCTCTCTGATTTTCTTTTCCAGACCAAACCACAACAGGAATCTTCAGTGTGACCGACCAAAAAATAAAGTTACAAATCCAACGGGTGGAATATCTGGACTGTTTCCTTGGCGGCAAGTGCTGGATCGACAGCATTTTGCAGGATGGATCTGACGGCAGACTATGATTTTAACGACCCGACAGCAAGTGCCGGAGATGGAGCGGATACGGATTCGCTTGGCGGACGATGACCATCGACCCTTGAGCATAACCATAACCCAGAAGGTGGATGCCACCACAAACATTTCGGAGGTTCTGCTGAATCTTTTGAAGAAGGTGTGACAGACTCTATCACACTTGCAAGTGCTGCTAGTGGGGCCGACACAGTTGCATTGGGATATAACAGACATCGATGTAAGCCAAACCGTCAGCAGAACAAGCAGCTGATGACTACAACATAGAAATGACATTATCTATTATCGCAAGTTAAAATGGTTTTAAGTAAAGCAAAAATTTATATTGGAATAATATCAACACTCACTCTGTGTGCTTGTATTTATTTTTTGCTTTTAGTCCACCGAAAATAAACTCCGCCGAAACATCGAACTTCACGATAACCATAGTTCCCGCTCCTCAATGTTTGATGGACAAGACAACGACGGCGACACCTTTACAGATTACCCAAGATGATCCAGATTTGTAGCTCTTTTACAGACGATGATGAATCACCAAACAGTCACTCCGCCATCAGGTGGTGGTGGAAGGTGGAGGGAGGTGGTGGAAGTTCAAGGCCACCCAGAAACTGGGGTTTTGTTTTCTGGTAGAGCTTATCCTCTTTCTAAAATCACAATATTAAAAGATGGTCAAAAAGCAATAGAAACAATAGCTGGTCCAGATGCGCAATTTAGAGTAAAACTTACAGATTTAAATCCAGGAAATTATAACTTCACGAAGTAAAAGCTGAAGATAAAGATGGTTTAGGATCAAATCCTTTTTCATTTCCCCTATTCTTATATTACAAGGATCTTCTATTGATGTCACGGGAATATTTTAGGCTCCGACAATAGACACGGACAAGTCAGCGGTAAGACTGAGACGATATTGCAATTTTTGGACAAACAGTCCCGGAAAGTGACGTGACCATAGAGGTTAATTCAGAAAATCAATTTTTTGTTAATACACAGTCAGATGGTGACGGTATTTATCTTTACAACTTCAACTCTGCACCTCTTGAAGAAGGTTCTCACAGCGCTAGATCAAAAACCAACCTAAACACTGGAGAAGCTAGTAATTTTGGTAAGCTGGTCGGCTTTAGCGTGGGTGACCAAAACATCCCGAAAGTTCCCGGTAATGATTCTTGTCGAGCCGATTTAAACCAAGACGGAAAAGTAAACCTTGTAGATTTTTCTATTGCAGCATTTTGGTACAACAAACCTCTTTCTGGTGAGATAACCATCACTGAGTCAAACTGTCTAAACGCAGATGGTAAAATAAACCTAGTAGACTTCAGTATTATTGCATTTAATTGGACAGGATAATCATGAAATATTTATCTTACATTTTCATATTTTTTATCTTCGGCGCTCAAATATCTTTCGCTGGTTCTTTAGATATAAAAATTTCCGACAAAAATGAAGTCGCAAAAGTTGGCGATGAGATTCTAATAACAATAAATCTAGATACGGGAGAAGATTTCTACAACGCAGTTCAAGGCAGAATAACACTAGACAACATATTTGAAATAAAAAGAATAATAACTGGTGGAAGTATTGTTTCAGCTTGGATAGAAAACCCGTCTGATACTAAAAATAATTCTGTTGATTTTTCAGGAATAATAGCTGGAGGTTTTAAGGGGGAAGAAAAATTATTTCAAATCATAGTTTCCCCAAAATACGAAGGTTCTGGAAATATCGTGCTTTCTGAAGTTTCAATATTTTTAAATGATGGAAACGGCACAGAAGAAAGAAAGCCGGAGACTTTAACCTCTGTCAGAGCGGTCAATCTTTCTCCTGGCGAAACAAATAAAGTAATAAACCTAGTAGACAAAATCTCGCCAGAAAACTTCGAGGTCACTCTCATAAAAGATAAAAATATCGAAGATGGAAAATATATTTTGATATTTGAAGCAAACGACAAAGGTTCTGGTATTCGAAGTTATGAAATAGTGGAAGGAAAAAAGAAATTCACTGCCATAAAAAGCCCTTACGTATTGGAGAATCAAAGATTAAATGAGAGAATATATGTAACAGCAATAGACCACAATGAAAACACTCGGACAGTCCAAGTAGAAATACCTGGAAAAATCTGTGTCGGAACAAAATGCTTCGACAGAAAAATAATAATATCAATCTTAGGAATAATATTTATAGCATCTTTCATATTATGGAGAAGGCAATCAGAAGAATTAAGAAAAATATCAAAAACGTCTTCATAGTTTTGTTGATTTCTGTTTTTTCTTTTCCTGCTACTTCCCTAGCGGCCAGCCTTAGCGTTTTGCCATCTTCTGGAACTTACGAAAAAGGTAAGGTTTTCTCTGTTAGTATTTTTGTTTCAAGTCCCGACCAAGCGATGAACGCAGCTTCGGCTGTTATTAAATTCCCTTCCGACAAATTACAAGTTACTTCTATTTCCAAAGCTGGATCTATCATAGATTTTTGGGCTCAGGAACCTAGTTTTTCCAACGCAATAGGAGAAATTAAACTAGACGGAATAGTTTTAACACCAGGATTTAAAGGAAATTCTGGAAAAATTCTTACAATAAATTTAAAAGGTAAAAATGCAGGTCCAGCAGATGTAAAAATATTTTCATCTTCTGTTTTAGCAAACAACGGACTTGGCACAAACATCCTAATAAACTCAGCAAGCGCTAGTTTCAATATTTCTGAAGTCGAGTTCAAAGAACCAGAAGTAATCAAGGTAGATGATTTAAAACCAATAGAACCAGAAGACACAGTCAGTGAAGAGGTTTGTGAGCCAGACTCACTTATCACCTCCAGCACTCATCCCGGAATTGTTTGGAGAAGAGAAAACACTGCGGCGTTCTCTTGGGATATAAAACCAGACACACTTGCAAGCAAGATCTCATTCGACAGAAGACCAGACACAGAACCAACCAACATAAACAGCCCAGCAATAGTAGAAAAAAGATATGAAAATCTAGAAGACGGTATTTGGTATTTCCATTTATCTCTTCAAGATAATTCTGGCTGGAGCAAACCAGAACATTTCAAAATAAAAATAGATCACACTCCGCCAGAAATACAGGCTAATGAAATACGAAGGTCAGATCTTACTGATCCAAAACCTAAGATAAATATAAAAATAACAGATAAAATATCTTGTGTTAAAAACTTTGAACTTTCCATAAACGGTGAGATTTTAGATTATGAAAAAATTTCAAACAACGAAATACAATTACAGTCCATTGAACCAGGAGAACATGAGCTCGTAATAACAGCTTACGATCGAGCTGGAAACAAAAACGAAACCTTCCTAGATATCGTTGTAAAAGCTCTAGAAGTTCCTGTTGTCACATCTTATCCAGCTGAAATCAAAGTCGGAGAAAAACTAGAAATAAAAGGAGAGACAATTCCAAACGGAAACATCGAAGCAAGATTAACAAGCAAAAGAAACAACTTCCTAATAAAAGAAGAATTCCAAAGTGCAAGTGGTAAATTTAAATTTGAACAAGAAAACCTCAAAAAAGGAACTGTGTTTGTGTCGTTTAGAGTCACAGACGCTAGAGGAGCAAGAAGTCAGTGGTCTGTACCAGTCGAAACAAAAATAAAAAGTAGTTCAATACTTCCAATAGACTCTATCGTCTCTTCTCTTGGTGTTGAAGTTGCTGTGGCTGTGGGCGTGGTTTTGGTTTTTATAATAATACTCGCAACAAGAGCTCTGACTATAAGAAAAATTAAAAGAGATTTAGGTATATAGGAAAAGGCCGACCGTATGGTCGACCTTTTATATCCCACAAAGCTTAGTTCACGCAGAATGAGACCCTAAACAAAAATCCCGGGGTAAGCTTCTTCTGCAACCTCGCTTGCTCGATGATATCTTGTATATCAGGGAAAACCCGCAAAAACTCAACCTTCGATCCTCCAACGGGAGAAAATGCTATCCCAACTCCAGATCCGGTCAAGCTCTCGTAGCTTAGCACTGTTTCAAGAGTCCGAAGCCTCGCTCCATCTTTTCCTAAACGTAAAACCTCTCCGATGTTTCCACCCACACGAGTAGACAAAAAGGTATGCGTCTTCTCTATTGCTAAAGACATTGAGAAGTTCACATGGTCAGACCTGGACTGCGTGTAGAGACCAAAAAGGTTGTAGTTCTCAAAAGACTTTTTTCGCCTGGTGGTGAAGTTGGATTCGTACAGAACCCTTCGATAATATGTTCCATAGAAGATGCCGAAGCTAGATCGAAGAGGCTTGCTTGTAAGCCCGAAACCAAAACGAGATGACAAGTATGATGAAGGTATCGCATCCACCCTCAAAAAGATATGTGGATGAAACTTCTGGTCATACCTTTTCATTGGAAACATCACCATCTCGATCTCCGCCTTGTTGATTCGATTCCCCTGCACGGCGTTTTCACGCAAGACTTTTCTCTGGAATTTTGTTGTACTACTTTTCGGAACAATGTATGAAAGACAGACAAAATAGAAAAAATTGTTGCTGTCGACTTCGTTTGGAACGATGTCTGTGTGATATTGAGAGAAGGTCTTGGATGAAACCAAAACCATCAAAGACAAGATGAAGAGCTTTTTCATGGTTTGTGGTTTTATGGTTTGAATGTGCGACCCAGATTTATTATACAACGAAAAAACCGCAGATGCATTTGCGCCTGCGGTTTTTTCATGAAGAAGATCTTACTGCTTGATCAACTTGGTCGTGCCAAGCTCGGTCTGCAGGATGTAGGCTCCGGCCGGAAGGCTGGAGGTTTCCAAGATGGTTCCACCTGGGGTAAGCTGCCCTGAGAGGACGACTTGACCAGCAAGGTTTACAACCTGATATTCGGTTGTCACCGGCGAATTGATCGCCAAGACTTCATTGAAGGGGTTCGGATGGGCATTGAAGCCTTCCACCCCTTCTTCCGAATCTACGCTGGTCACGATACTCACCCACGTGAAGCACGGCGGGTAAAAATCCCACTGAACTTTTTCTCCATTCCAATACTTCGGAGTGTTGGAATTGTGAGTCACACTGACCCAAGCATCCAAGCACCACTCCCCGCTCAAATCCTGAGGCAGGTTGAAGTTGGCGATGAAGCCCTGAGCCGCACTGAAGCCGCTGTAAGATTGAGTTCGCGTAACATCGTAGTTACTTGGACCATTGCAGGTGAGACGAACATTGAAGATGTTCGTGTAGTCTTCCCCGTCTGGAGGATTAAAGATGGAATTCACATCTGGATTATAGCTAATGCTACGCGCCGCCAGCGACCCATCGTATCCATACTGCGGATCAGGGAAGTTAATCTGTAGTGGCTCTAGAGGTTGCGATTGATTGAACAGTACGACCGGAGGTATTACCTCGTCGTAGTTCGCATCCAAAATCACAACCCATGAACGCCAGCCCAGATTTGGACTTGAGACCAAGTTCAAAACCACAGTATCAATCCCCGATCCTGCGAGGATTCCTTCGTATGCTATCACGGAATAATCCCCGTAATTGGGGATACCAAAGGGTGCTGAATTCACAACCACCCTTCGAGTATACACCTGCGTACCGAAGTCGTAGGCCATCACCTTGGTCAGATAACCAACGGTGGCAGACACTTCGTTATCACCCCAAAAAGGAGCGGGCTCATATGTCTGCGCATCAGCCTTCACTCCGAAGAGCGAAAGGCAAGCACCACGAAAAGCGAAAGTTTGATGTTCTTCATGATTTTGTCTGGGCTTTATCCCAGACTTTATTAACAAGGTTCAAGGTTTGGTTTCCTAACACAATATATCATAAATCAGACTAAAGTCAAGTTTTACCCACATTCACAGACTAAGCCTAAAACCTTATAAATCAACAGCTTTTTTGAGATCGAAATCCCCTATTTTAGTTCTTTTTAGGTCATAAAGAGTTGCTGGCGCGCCCAAAAGCTCACCTATTTTTTGAACCAAAGATCTAATGTAAACCCCAGAAGCCACGTCGAAAGAAACCCTTATTACAAATCCTTCTTCGACTTTATCGCTCCCTAAGAACTCACTTTTGTAAACTTTCATCTTTCTTGGAAGAATCTCCACCTCTTCCCCACTTCTCGCATATTTATACAAAGGTTTTCCATCTTTTTTAATTGCAGAGTATATCGGAGGCAAAAGTTCAAACTCGCCGTGAAAAGCTTCCATCAATTCTTTTATATAATCATCTTCGACAAAATAAACTTTTGCCTCCTCTAAAATCTCTCCTTCCATGTCGCCTGTTGTTGTTTTTCTTCCGAGTAAAATATCCGCCACATAACTTTTATCAAGCTTTATATAATCGCTTAACTTCTTTGTCCCATTTCCACACCGATAATCATAAGTCCACTTGCTAAAGGATCGAGAGTTCCAGCGTGTCCCATTTTCCTAATACCAAGTTTTTTACGAAGCTGACGAATAACATCAAAAGAAGTTATACCTTTTGGTTTATTTATTAACAAAATATCTTCAGGTGTTTTAACTTTATTGTTCATAATCTAAATATAATTTTTTAAAAATGATTTGCGATGAAGCTCTGTAAGCCCAAACTTTTTTACAGCATCTAAATGAGCCTTCGTGCCATAACCTTTATTTTTCTCAAAAAGATACTCAGGATATTTTTTCGCATAATCTTCCATTTTCTCATCTCGCAAAACTTTCGCCACAATAGAAGCAAGTGAAATCACGGGAATATTCTCGTCACCCTTTATCACGGTCTCTTGAATAAAATCCGACGAAACAGAAAGTCCTCCATCTAAAAAGACTTTTGTCTTTTCTTTATCCAAATTTAATTTTAAAACAGAAGCTTGTGCAGATGCTTTTATACAGACAGCGATACCTTTTGAATCAATCTCGCTAGAGCTGGCAGAAGAAACAACATACTTTAAAAACCCAAGTTTTGCATATTCTTGGATTTTGTCAAACCATTTTTTTCTCATTTTTTCTGTTAGTTTTTTAGAGTCACGAAGAGGAAGTCCGGTGGAATTTATGAATTCTTCAAGCTTTTGGGCTTCTATCATAAGCGCGCAGACGTATACAGGACCAGCCACAGGACCTCGTCCGACCTCATCTATTCCGACAACATAATCATATTTCATGCAAGTACATATTAGCACGTCGAGCTGTTATAATAATAAAATATATGGATACCAAATTCGTACATCTTCATACGCACTCTCATTATTCTCTTTTGGACGGCTTGTCTAAAATAAAGGATTTGGTGAAAAAAGCCAAGGAATTTAACATGCCAGCTTTAGCTCTGACAGATCACGGCGCAATGTACGGAGCGATAGAATTCTACAAAAAGTGTAAAGATGCTGGGATAAAACCAATAATCGGTGTCGAGGCATACATCGCAGAGAGAACTCGTCACGACAAAGATTCTGGAATAGACAACAAAAGATATCACTTAACTCTTTTAGCAAAAAACAACCAAGGTTATCAAAACCTAATGAAACTTGTCTCTCTTTCATTTTTGGAAGGATATTATTATAAACCTCGAATGGACGAAGAGATTTTAGAGAAATATTCAGAAGGTATAATTTGTCTTTCTGGTTGTCCTGGAAGTAGATTTATACATCACCTCAAAAACAAAAACACAGAAGAAGCAGAAAATCTAATCCAAAGATACATCGAAATTTTCGGAAAAGAAAATGTTTTTCTTGAAATAATGAACCACAAAGAAATAGAATGGTATCAACCAATCATCGAAGATATAAAAAAAATTAGTAAGAAAACAGGTTTGCCAATAGTCGCGACTTGGGATTCTCACTATTTACATAAAGATGACAGCGACGCACATAACACACTTTTGGCGATAAACACAAATAGCACAAATTTTAAATTCAATGGAGATTATCATTTTATCAATCCTGATGAAGCTTTGGAGTATTTTAAAGATATTCCAGAGGCAATAGAAAACACTTTGAAAGTCGCAGAGATGGTGGATATAAATCTAGAACTCGGAACTTGGGTTTTCCCAAATTCGGTCTAGAAGAAGGACACACACCGGAATCACAACTCAAAAAATATGTTTACGAAGGTATTAAAAAAAGATACGGACAAGAAAATGCGGAAATAGTAAACAGAATAGAATACGAACTTGAGATTATTAAAAATAAAGGATTTTCGATTTACCTTCTTATTGTGGGAGATTTGATTCGTTTTGCAAATGAAAATGGAATTCTAACAAACATCCGAGGTTCTGTGGCTGGTTCTATCACGACTTATCTTTTAGGTATTACAAACGTCGACCCTTTCCGTTTTAAACTTCCTTTTGAAAGATTTTTGAATCCAGAAAGACCTTCTGCGCCAGATATCGACATGGACTTCGCCGACAACAGACGCGACGAGGTTATCGAATACGCAAAACAAAAATACGGTGAAAGAGCTGTGGCACAAATCGGTACTTTCGGTACGATGCAAGCTCGTGGAGCTGTCCGTGACGTGGCTAGAGCGCTAGGATATGCATATGATATTGGAGACAAAATCTCAAAACTAATTCCTCTTGGAAAACAAGGATTCCCGATGACTATCGATATCGCACTCAATGTAGAACCAGAACTCAAAGAAATGTATGAAAATGACAAAGTCGTAAAGGAGATTATCGATATGGCGAAAAAGATAGAAGGTTGCGCCAGACATATTTCTGTTCACGCTGCTGGTGTTGTTATATCTCCGACAGAAGTTTCTGATTATGCTCCTGTTCAGCTAGATCCAAAAGGTGGAAAGATTATTACTCAATACGATATGCACGCTGTCGAAGACGCTGGACTTATTAAATTTGATTTCTTGGGAATTAGAAACTTAGCTATCTTGGCTGACTCTATTCGTCTTGTGGAGAAAACAGAAAATATAAAAATCGAAATAGAAAGTATTCCAATAGACGACCCGAAAACTTTTAAAATGCTCGCCGAAGGAAAAACGATGGGAGTTTTCCAGCTTTCTTCTTCTGGAATGACTCGTTATCTTAAAGAACTCGTGCCTTCACAAATAGACGACATAAACGCCATGGTGGCTCTTTACCGACCAGGTCCTATGGAAATGATTCCAGAATACATAAAAAGAAAACACAATCCCGCTTTGATTCGTTTCTTGGATCCGAGAATGAAAGATATTTTAGATCTCTCTTATGGGGTTATCACCTACCAAGACGACGTGATGATGATCGCTATAAAGCTGGCTGGATATTCTTGGCTCGAAGCCGACAAACTCCGAAAAGCGATGGGAAAGAAAATTCCTGAAGTTATGATGGCAGAAAAAGACAAACTAATGGAGGGTCTTTTGAAAAATGGAATGACGCAAAAAAAAGCAGACGAGCTTTGGGCTCTTATCGAACCTTTCGCAGCATATGGTTTCAACAAAGCTCACGCTGCGAGTTACGGAAACTTAGCGTACAAGACAGCATACATGAAAGCCAACTTCCCTGTTCCATACATGACAGCCATCCTCACGGCAGAGTCAGGTGACGTCGAAAGAGTTTCTGAGATTATCCATGAATGTAAAAAAATGGATATCGAAGTTCTGTCTCCGCATATAAACGAATGCTTCGGCGGATTCACTGTTATTAAAAATGAAAGAGATGGAGAGTTAGATAAAATACGTTTTGGTTTCTACACTATTAAAAACTTAGGTAAAGATATCTCTGATGCAATAATAGAAGAGAGAAAAAAAGCTGGAAAATTTAGCTCAATGGAAAATTTTCTTGAGCGAGTTCAGCATAAAAACGTAACCAAAAAATCTCTAGAAGCTTTGATAAAGGCCGGAGCGCTAGACGACTTTGGAGATAGAGGAACTTTTCTTCAAAGTATGGAAGAGCTTTTGGCTTTCAATAAATCTTTTTCTAAAGTAGACAAAAATCAAGGATCGCTTTTCGATGCAGACTTGGCACCAAAATCAAGACTCGCAATAAAAGAAGGTGGGCTCGCCACAAAAGAAGAAAAATTAGTCTGGGAAAAAGAACTTCTTGGTTTATATATTTCTGGACATCCTCTCGAACGTGTAAAAGAAAAAATAGACAAAAGCGGAATGAACTTAAAGAAATTAAACGAAACAGGATTTCAAAACATGAATGTTGTTTGCGCAGTTATTATCGAAAGTGTACGTAAAGTTATAACCAAAAAAGGCGGACAAATGGCGTTTATAAAGATTTCAGATCTTGAAGGAAATATGGAGGCTGTAGCATTTCCTGAAACTTTTAGAGAATATGCGCTAATGTTGGTAGAAAATAAATGTGTAGCCATAAAAGGAAAACTCAGTATTCGTGATGGAGAAAAAAGCATAATGATTGAATCTTTAAAAGAGGTTTAGTTTGACTTTAATTATTTCAGTGGTATAATTTAGAAAACCAAGGATAGCATCCAAACCATGAGTACTTTCAACAACTACTTAAGTGGACAAAAAGAAGCGGTCCGTATCGCTGATGAAGTTTTGGGCGGAGAAAAGGGTAAGCTCTTTACCAAGGCCATCTTAGCAAGGTTCACGGATCTGAAAAAGGTCTCTGTTGAACAAGTTAGAGAGTTTCTAACTGTAGATTGGGCTGGTGCCATGGCAAAGCTCACCGATGATAAAGCTGATCTACAGAAAGACTACTAACTACTAGGCAAACAGGCCGCGCGCATACGCCGCGGTCTTTTGTCTTTTCCAGATAAACAAGATAAACAAAAAGTCGCGCACGAAGTGCTGACTTTTTGTTTATCTGTTAAAAACTAAAACATTTTTATCTTCAAGACCTTGGTCAATTTCGATATTCTCGATCTCATCCATAATCTTAAAAGCTAGTTTGTGATAGTTGGGCGTAATACCCGGAGTTGCTGGTGGGTTATAAACCTCAAGGATTTTGGCAACTGATTTGTCTTTATAATAATGTTCCGTATTAGGATTATTACCACTTAGGTTTTTTGCAATAATATCAAAAGATTCTTCAACAGAATCAAATCTTATCTTACAAGAACCCCATCCAAACCAATTATTTACTCCTTTTGGGTTTTTACAAACGTGTTTACCACCTGTTGTCTCTAGTTTTGCTAGAGCGGGTAAAAGCCTCCAATCAATGCCGTATTTATCAGCAGCTTTCACCATCGCTAATCCGTAACCGGAAGCAGGTAAATCCCACTGACCAAAATATGCATCAATCTTTGCGGCTTTTATTTTTTGTTCTTCTAAAAGAGCTGACTGCTCGTCTATTATTTCGGAAGCTCCGAAACCAGACCGTATTTTATCCTCTAAAGCTGAAAGATCGATCTTACTATCGACTCCTACAGAAATGTTTGTTACCAATAAAGGCAAGAGGATAAAAGAATGCAATGAATTGCTGAAACTCTTATATATTTTATTCATATGTGACGGTTTCGCTCCGACAACACCATGGTAGTATGTCCGTTGTAACCAATATACAAAGATACCTTTTGAAGATTTTTGTATTTAATTAGAACGGTTCTTGATGGGATTAACCCAAACAAAAAAGCCCCCGACGGGACTTACGTCCATATCTTAGCATGGGCTATTTTTTTTGTCAATACCTTAAATTTTTTGTCTGTCAAGCCCTAAAAATGGCTTTAAATATAGGTTTTTTATGCTTTTATATTTTTCCAGCCTAAAGTTTTTTGTTTTGTTTTTGGCGATTTTTAGACCAAAATCCTTATTTTTTCGGGTATAAATTTTGACAAAACACCAAAAAATGTTAATCTTTTTTCGTATTTGAACCTTTAAACGAACCCCTTCCGATTTCAATCGGGACCCAATAATAAGAACTTATGGCACAACGTGGAACCACAGGCGATAAAATGGTCCACCTTGGACCGTCTAAAGACATCATCCGGGTCATCTCCCAATCGGAACGAGGAGAAGATGTGGGGTATGAACACCTCATACTCTTTATTCTCTCTGGCATCAAGCTGGTGAAAAATCTGAAGAAGGAGCAGTGCACTGACGCATACCCATTACTTCGACACTTCAATCATAACATTGGTAGAGGTGAAGAGAGGTACATGGAGGCTCGTGGAGACTGGGCGACATTCCTCATGGACTTCATCGATCTTGAGGATTTCGACGATGATTTCTCAGAAGATCAGTATGACGACTTCCTTGATGATGTTGACACCTACGCACGTGTTGGTGCTCAGAACAAGAAGAGGCTACGGGCGGGAAAGCTTCAGAAGATGATCCTCGAGTTCCTGAGAAAAGATCGAACGCCAAAAAACAGGCTTGATGACCTACGTTTCTTGAAGTGTATCCTTTTTGGTGTCAAAAACAAGGATTGGTACCACGACACCCCAAAGGTTTTCCGTAAGCTCTTACCCACCTACGGTATCAAGGACATCGATCTCTTCACCCAACTCTTTGCGATCACCAGCGCACATACCAACTTCCAGGCAAATGTTGGGGCGGCGGCGCGAGTCTATCACATGTTCGAGCGGGGCCAAACCAAATTCAACGGTGAAGGCTTCCTACCTGCCATCGTGAAGATGCTCGAGGATTTCCGGGTTGGGAAAATGGACTTCGGTTCTGAACCACCACGAGACGGCAGGCGCAAGATTGTGAACTTTGGACGAGCACTCCTTGGTGACAAGGATGCTGTTGTCTGTGACATCTGGCTTCTGGAGGCTTTCTGGGTAGCCGAGTACTACAAATGGAAAGACAAGGTCAACTCGTACACTCCGCGTGTCTACGAGTATGACGCAGTTGAAGCCATGATACGTGAGATGGCACGGCAAACAAAGCTTGAGTCACGCCAGATAGTTTCGATGGCATGGGCTGGAGCGCGAATCCTTATGGGCAAGCATACAACACATGACACCGAACAGGTGGTGCGTCGAGCGCTTGAACCAAAGAAGTAGAGTGGACCCTATCGAAAGAGCCCCGGCGCAACGCGCCAGGGCTCTTCCATTTTTATTGAACCTTTTCTAATTCTTCCCTTTCAAAACCCAACCTTCAGCCAAAAGAGATTCTGCTTTCTTAAATTTTAACTCTTGTGTCTGTCCGTCTTTTTCAATAATCACAATATCATTTCTTCCAATCTTATCTGATTCACTTTTTATTATAGTTTGACCTTTTGTGTCTTCGTCTTTCACGGAGTTTTCAATGTATTGCTTTGGGGCTTCTTTTACTTCCTGCACAGCTTCTGTCGGGCGAATAGTATCTACCAAAGATACAACTTGCTCTTCCAACATTGCTTCCATATTTTGATATAAAGTTAAACCTTCTTTAGTATATTCGATCAAAGGTTCTCGCTGTCCATAAGCTCGCAAGTTCACAGAAGAACGCACATAATCCATAGTTTCTAAATGCTCTGTCCATAAAATATCGTTTACATGCAAGATAATCCTTCTGACAGTTTTCAGAAAGCTTCTTCTCCAACTTGTGATATTTTTTCTGCAATGACGTTTTCTATCTTTTCTTTGTCTGGTGAAATAGAAAGTAGATACTCTTTTATTTCAGAATCTTCTGCGAAAAGCATTTTTCTTCGTCGCGCATAAACAGCCTTTCTTTGAGTACTTAAAACGTTGTCGTATTCTAGCGTTCTCTTTCGTGAATCAAAGTTAAAACCTTCTATTTTTGTTTGAGCGTTTTCTAAAGCAGACGTTATCATTTTGTTTTCTATTGGCTGATCTTCGGCAATTCCAAATCTTCCCATCATAGTCTTTATTCGATCGCCTCCGAAAACTCGCATTAAATCATCGTCTAGAGAAACGAAAAACTGAGTTTTTCCTGGATCACCTTGTCGTCCTGCACGACCCCGAAGCTGGTTGTCTATTCTTCTTGATTCATGTCTTTCTGTTCCCAAAACAAAAAGTCCGCCAAGCTCTCTTATCTTGTCGCCTTCTTCTTTTGTCGCAAGTTCACCTCCAAGCTTGATGTCGATACCTCGTCCAGCCATGTTTGTGGCAATAGTCACAGCGCCGAGCCTTCCTGCACCAGCGATAACCTCTCCTTCACTTTCGTGTTTTTTGGCGTTCAAAATAGTGTGAGGCACGCCTTCTTTATTTAAGAAATTAGAAAGAAGTTCATTTCTTTCAATAGAAATAGTACCAATCAAAATTGGTTGACCAGTAGAGTGAACTTCTTTTATCTTTTTTGCGATAGCCTTAAACTTACCGATTTCTGTTTGGTAAATCTGGTCGTTTAAGTCGACTCTAGCGATAGGTTTGTGCGTCGGTATTGTTATAACATCCAATCCATAAACACTGAAAAATTCTTCACTGGAAGTTTTCGCTGTTCCTGTCATACCTGAAAGCTTTTTATAAAACTTAAAGTAATTTTGGTAAGTAATAGAAGCAACTGTTTTTGTTTCTTTTTGAATCTTTACCCTTTCTTTTGCTTCAAGAGCTTGGTGAAGACCTTGGTTAAACCTTCTTCCTGGCATCATTCTTCCTGTTGATTGATCGACGATTATAACTTCGCCGTTGTTTACCACGTATTCTTTATCTAGAGTAAAAAGCGCTTCTGCTCTGATAGCTGTCTCTAAATGGTGAACTAGCTTAATTCCTTTTTCAGTGTAAATATTTTCAATACCTAAAAGTTTTTCTGCCATCTCCACACCGGCGTCGTTTAAAGTTATCGCACGAAGTTTTTCGTCGACTTCATAGTGTTCTGTTTTGTTTAATTTCTTTGCGATCTCTGCAAATTTTATATACAAACTTTCAGAATCTTCTGCAGGGGCTGAGATGATAAGTGGAGTTCTCGCTTCGTCTATTAAGATAGAGTCGATTTCGTCGACGATAGCAAAGTTGTAAGGTCTTCCGACTATTCCCTCTTTTTGAGTTGCTAAGTTGTCTCGAAGATAATCAAAACCAAATTCATTGTTTGTTCCGTAAGTTATGTCCGCGTCATAAGCTTCTTTTCTTGTGCAAGGTTTTAAAAATTCATAAACAATCTTAAACGACCCAACTTCATCTCTTTCTTCATCCTTCTCACCTTGCACACTTGAGTCGTACATGTAAGAAATATTTTGAGAGTTAACAACGGCAACAGAAAGACCGAGTTTGTCATAGACTTGCCCCATCCAAGTCGCATCACGTCTTGCTAAGAAGTCGTTCACAGTCACCACATGCACTCCTTCACCAGTAAGTGCATTTAAATAAGCCGGCAAAGTTGCAACCAAAGTCTTTCCTTCTCCTGTTCTCATTTCGGCAATTTTTCCTTCGTGCATTGCCAAACCTCCGATTAGCTGAACATCGTAGTGTCTTTCGTTTCTAGTTCTCTTGGAAACCTCGCGAACCAATGCAAAAGCAACAGGTAAAATATCGTCCAGACTTTCGCCGTTTTTAATCCTTTCTTTTAATTCTTGTGTTTTTATTGGGAAATCTTCATCTTTTAATAAAGATATTTCTGCCTCTAAACTATTTATTTTTTCTACTATTTTCTTTGATTTATTTAAGAAATCTTGGTTTTGATCCCCGAAAATAGCCTTTATTTTGGTTAAAATTGACATAAGAAGATATTAGCATTTTTCAAAGCTTAAATAAATAGACAAATTTATACAAAACAAAAACCCCTTTGACGGGGTTCTTGTCTACAAGGCAGACAACTAAGGAATTATCTTCGGCGGCGAGAAGATTTTTTCTTTGCTGTCTTCTTCGCTACTTTCTTTTTAGCAACTTTTCTTTTTGCTACTTTTCTTTTTGCTGTTTTCTTCTTAGCAACTTTTTTCTTCGCTACTTTTCTTGTTGCTTTTTTTGCTTTCTTTTTTGCAGCCATGATAGTTATTTAAAAAAACTAAATAATAAATTGTAATAATTCCGACATACATAAATTAAAAAATTAATTTATGAAAACTATTACACTTACATTTATAATTATCTCTTATAAAAAATATTTAAACAATAAAATAAAATTACTTTTGTGGAAAACTTTTTTTAAAAAAAATATTTTTCACTTTTTGTTTTTTAAAAAATAAAATTAAAAATAAAAAAAGTTTTAATAAAAAACATTTCACTCGCGTGAAATGTTTTTTATTTATTTTATTGTTTGTCTAACCAAGCTATCATTTTTTTGTAAGTGTTTGGTCCGGTCTGTCCGTCTGCTGTTAGACCTTCTGCTTTTTGAAATGCTTTGATTTGATTTTCTGTAGTCGGTCCGTAGTCATTATCTATTGTCGAATCAGTGCCGTTGTAAATATTTAGAAATTGTTGAACTGTTCCGACTCTTGTTCCTCTACTCCCCGCTTTCATCAAAATATTATCGGAGACTAGTTTTTCAAGTGCGGATTTGATTTCTGAATACTTAGCATTGTTTGTTCCTGAAGAAGTCTGACTTGAAGTTCCGCTTGATGATGTTGTGGTGGATGTACTTGGTGTGGTTGATGTGGATTCTGAAACTCCCGCTGGATCGTTTTCTATTATTGGCTTAACATCAACCAACTGAGATTCAAATTCGTCTGGATCAACCTGCAAAGAAACAACAGCCCAATATCCGAGAAGACCAATGGCTGCAAAAAATACTATTATTAGAAGGTTGGCTTTTAAAGTTTCGAAAAACATATAATTTTTATTAAAATTGAAATACTAAATACTCTATATATAGATAATACCAAAATCATGGTTTTTGGAAAGTAAATCTGGTTAAAACCGATAATTTTTAATTAGACTTGCCTTACTTTTCAAATCTTGCTAATATACAGCCTATGAACAGTATGTTACCTTGGGTACAGATTATACTATCTATACTATTAATAATAAGTATTTTACTACAAAAATCTGACGCCGGACTCGGCTCTGCATTTGGTAGTGGAAACGACGGTGGTGGCACATACCACACAAGAAGAGGCTTTGAAAAATTCCTATTTAGATTTACCATAGTTTTAGCTACGCTTCTTGTTGTTTCTTCTATCTTGGCTGTAATATAGTCAGAGAAACAATCTATGAACAACAACCCGGAGTCTTCTTTCTCCTCAAAAAACAAAATCAATAAGGCTATTCACGCTTTTTCTTATTGGCAAATGATCTTTTTCATAATTTTCCTTATCGGGGTTTTTGTTAGTGGTTTTTTGATTTTGGACAAAATAAATGAAAGATATCTAATAGAAAGACCTTTAGCTGGAGGAAAAATAGAAGAAGGTGTTATTGGATCACCAAGATTTATAAATCCTGTCTTGGCAAACAGCAACACTGACAAAGATCTTACGACAATCGTCTTTTCTGGTTTAATGAAAAAAGGTTCGTCTGGAAGAATGCAGACGGATTTAGCAGAAAGCTATGAAATAAGCGAAGACAACCTAACATATACTTTTAAAATAAAAAACAATGCAATCTTTCACGATGATACAAAGGTAACTTCAGAAGATGTTGTCTACACAATAACCCAAATAAAAGACGGAAAACTAAAAAGCCCTTATCAATCTGTTTGGCAAAGTGTGTCTGTAAAAAAGATAGACGAACACACAGTTCAATTTAAATTAAATTCTCCTTACTCAGGGTTTATAGAAAATACATCTATTGGTATTCTTCCTTCTCACATTTGGAAAGAGCTCGACACAGATGATTTCACTTTCTCTGACAGAAATCTATACGCTGTGGGTTCTGGTCCATACAAAATAACAAAAATACAAAAAAAGAAAAACGGACTAATAGAAAGTATCACTCTAAAATCTTTCAAACATTACTCTGGACCAAAAGCATTTATAAACAAAATAAAATTCGTATTTTATAAAAACGAAAACGATCTTATAAAAGACTTCAAAAAGAACAACGTAGATCAAATAAATGCGATAAGTGGAGAACAAGCTAAAATCTTGGAAACAAATGGCGAGATTATCACAAACGTAAATCTTTCAAGAGTATTTGGTATATTTTTCAATGCAAACAAACAAGAAATCTTTAGAAATAAAAATATCGCAAAAGCTATTGATTTATCTATTGATAAAGAAAATATTGTGAACACGGTTTTAGGTGGATACGGACAATCTATAAACAGCCCAATACCAACAAAAATGTATAGTGGCACTGAGGAATCATCCGACTCTCTAAACAAAGAAGAAGCAAATTCTATTTTAAATAAAGAAGGATGGATCATGCAGGATGATGGTTTCCGTAAAAAATCTGGTGAAATCTTAAGATTTTCTATTTCCACAGGAGACGCACCAGAATTACAAAAAGCTGTTGAGCTTATAAAAGAAGATTTAAAAGAAGTTGGGATTTTGGTTGAAATAAAAGTTTTTGAAATAGGAAACCTAAACCAAAGCGTGATAAGACCGCGTGATTATGAATCTCTTTTCTTCGGTCAAATAATAAGCAATGAATCAGATCTTTTTGCATTTTGGCATTCAAGCCAGAGGAACGACCCAGGTTTAAACATTGCAAGCTACACCAACAGCAAAGTAGATGGGCTTTTAGAAAAAATATTGTCTTCAAAAAATGAAGAAGATAAAAATAAATATTTTAAAGACTTAGACGCTGAGATCAAAAAAGACCAACCAGCTATATTCATATATTCTCCAGACTTTATATATCTTACAGATCAAAAAGTTAAAAATATTAAAATAGACAAAATAACTATTCCATCTGAAAGACTTACAAACATAAACGATTGGTATATGAGAACAGAAAAAGTTTGGGATTTCTTAAACAAACAAAATTAACAAACATTATTAATTACTATTAAAAAATAAATATGGATCAAAAAACAAATAACACTGGACCACAAAGAAGTGGTCATAATAGTGCTTCGGCAAATCAGAACAGAACTAGCCAAAGCACACCAAACAAACCTTCTGGAAATGGAGGGACACAAAACAAAAGAAGGTTTAACAACAGACCTAACTCTTCGTCTCAAAGACCTTCTGGTTCTGGACTAAGAAGAAGGTCTTCTGGAGGCGCACCTCGGCCACGACAACAAGGAAACTCTAACGGACGAAAAGATTTAACTCCTGTCCCAGCTCTAGAAAAAGGAAATATTAGAATAATTCCGCTCGGTGGAGTAGAAGAGATTGGAAGAAATATGACAATGGTGGAACTTAACGACCAAATAATCATAATCGATGCTGGTATTGGTTTTGCCGACGAAGAAAATCCAGGAATTGATTACATGATTCCAAACACAAAATATTTGGAAGCAAACAAGCACAAGATCAAAGCAATGGTTGTGACTCACGGACACTTGGATCACATTGGAGGTATTCCCTATCTTATAGAACGAATTGGAAACCCGCCAATCTACACTCGTGAATTCGGTGCACTTTTGATAAAAGCAAAAGCTGAAGATTTTCCTGGGCTAAAATTAAATATAAAAGTTGTTGAAGGAAATGACGGATCGCTTCCAATATCTCCAGACTTTAAAGTAAGGTTTTTTGGTCTTACTCACTCAATCCCAGATTCAACTGGTGTAATTATCGAAACTCCTTTTGGGGATATTGTTTCTACCGGAGACGTTCGTGTGGACAACAAGGATGGTGTTCCCCTTCCAAAAGAATTTGAACAATACAAAATGTTCAAAGATAGAAATATTCTACTTATGACGATGGATTCAACAGGTATCACAAGCCCTGGTTGGTCTGGATCTGAAGCGGAAGTTATAAATAACATAGACACAATAATCAAAAATGCCCCGGGAAGACTTATAATCGGAACATTTGCGTCTCAAGTAGAAAGAATTCTTGAGTTTATTAACTCTGCAACAAAATACGGGAAATACGTGGCAGTTGATGGAAGATCGATGAAAACAAACGTGGGTATTGCAAAAGAACTCAAGCTCACTGATTTCAAAAATGTTATTGGACTTGAAGAGATGGATGATTATCCGCCGCACAAGATTGTTTTAATCGCGACAGGAGCTCAAGGAGAAGAATTTGCTGCTCTTATGAGAATGGCGAACGGAACACACAAACAAATTAAGCTTAGTTCTACAGACACGATTGTTCTGTCTTCTTCAGTTATTCCAGGAAATGAAAGCGCTGTTGATGCACTAAAAGACAATTTGTACAGAGGTGATGCAAAAGTTATCACTTATATGGACAACGTAGTTCACGCTTCTGGTCATGGTAAAAGAGGTGAACTAGAATGGCTCCACAAACAAATAGACTATAGATTCTTTATGCCTGTTCACGGACATCATCATAGACTAAAAATGCATGTGGAACTTGCTGAAAGCTTAGGTCTTCCAAAAGGAAACTCTGTCGTTCCAGACAACGGAAGTGTTATCGAAATCCGAAACGAAGGAAAAGAGCTTATAAAACTTAAAGAAAAAGTTCCAGGCGAAGCTGTAATCATCGATGGACTTTCTGTTTCTGATACACAACACTTGGTTATCCGAGACCGAAAGGCTTTGGCACAAGATGGAATCTTTGTAATGGTTGTAATGATAAACATGAAAACAAAACAAGTTAAAAAATCACCTGATCTTATTTCAAGAGGTTTCGTTTATCTAAAAGAAAACCAAGAACTCCTCAAGAAAGCACGAAATATGATTAAAAAAACTACAGAAGAAACTATTGCCGGAATGGATCCTGTCGATTTCGATTATGTTAAAGACAACATCACTCGAAAAGTTACAAAATTCCTTTTCCAAGCAACAGGAAAAAGACCTGTGGTTATCCCCGTCATTTTGAGCTCATAGTTTGCTACAATTAAAAATATGTTAAGTCACAGTAAGTTAATAAAAATTAGGTCTGTTTTTGCTGTGAGTTTTATCCTCACCATAAGCATGGCTTTGACTTCGTACATCGATTCGAGCTTTATCGAAACTTTTATCGTTAGGTCAAAAATAGGAATACTTTTCGCCTTGGCTTCTTTTGGTTCCCTCTTTTACATAAGCCAAATGCCAAAAGTCTTAGAAAGGTTTGGTGTTTATCGAACCCTAAAAGGGGTTGCAAGTATTTATATACTATCGATTCTAGGTTTGGTTTTTTTGAAAGAGCCGATACTTTTACAAATTATTTTTATTTTGTATTGGATATCTGCGGTGGCAATGTATCTGACAGTAGATGTGCTCGTATCGCACTATTCAGACAACGCTTCAACTGGAAACACTCGAGGTTTTTACTTAACAATCTACAACCTAGCTTTCCTTATGGCGCCTTTTATCGCTGGTATTTTGGTGAGTAAAATAAGTTTTGAAGGAGTTTACCTTGTATCTGGGTTTTTTGTTTTGTCGATGACATATTTTTTTACTCACAAGTTTAAATATTTGAAACTCTTCCCAAAGAAAAATGGCTTCAATTTCATCTCAGACTTTATTGAACTTTTCAAAAACAAAGATTTAAGAAACGTTTACTTGGTAAACTTCACTTTGTATTTTTTCTTTGCATGGATGACTATTTACATGCCAATATATCTCTTTGAAAATGTCGGTTTGTCTTGGCAAGAAATAGGAGCTGTCTTCGCAATAATGCATTTACCTTACGTTTTGTTTGATATACCTTGGGGAAAAATTGCAGACAAAATATTGGGCGAAAAAGAAATAATGGGCGCTGGAATAATCATAATGGGTCTTTGCACTATCTCAATAGGTTTTATAGAAGGTAGCGAACTCTGGATTTGGGCGAGTGCTCTAGCGCTTACTCGTCTTGGGGCTAGTATGATACAAGTTTCTGTCGAAACATATTTCTTTAAAAAGATAAATAAAGAAGACACAAGCAAAATATCTATATTCCGAAACGCATCGCCTATTGCGGTGCTTATCGGGCCGATAGTGGCGACATTAGCGCTCTCTATTGCAAACTACCGAGAATTGTTTATTATCTTGGGAGTACTCGTACTATTTGCCCTTATACCTAACCACAAACTTCATGACACACGATAAAAATAAAAAGACCAAAGATTCCATAAGAATAAACAAATATCTAGCAGACCAAGGTATCACCACAAGAAGAGGTGCAGATAAGCTTATTTCTGTTGGTAAAGTTCTCATAAACGGAAAAAGGGCAAAGCTTGGAGATGTTGTAAACGAAGGAGACGACGTTTCCCTAAAAGGAGTAAAGGAAGAGAAACTTGTTTATTATGCGTACAACAAACCAGTCGGAGTCACGACGGTCGGAAAGCAAGAAGGTGAAGAAGAGATCAAAGACATAATCCAATTCCCTTTCAGGGTTTTTCCTTTGGGAAGACTAGACAAAGATTCTAGCGGGCTTCTCATAGTGACAAACGACGGCCGGATAACCAAAAAACTTCTCGACGGAAAATACAATCACGAAAAAGAATACGTGGTAGAAGTAAACAAGCCGATAGAGCACAATTTTATGGTGAGACTTCGAGATGGAGTAAGCCTCGGAAGAGAAACAACAAAAAAAGCAAAGGTGAGGAAATTAGACAAGTATACTTTTGAAATAATTTTAACTGAAGGTAAAAACAGACAAATCAGAAGAATGTGTGCGTCTTTTAATTATGATGTCCGAGCACTTGAAAGAATCAGGATTATGAATATCGAGCTCGGCAAAATCGCATCAAACACTTACCGGGAAATTAAGGGAAAAGAACTTGAAGATTTTTTGAAAAAGGTTTTGTAAATAAAAATAGCCCGCGCCTTCGGCGCGGGCTATTTTTATTTTAACTTAGCTCTTAGCTCCTCTCTTTCTCTCCCCTTCTTTCAAAAACATTTTTCGAAGTCTTACTGCATCTGGAGTAACTTCCAGAAGCTCATCTGCTCTGATCATACTCATCGCAAGCTCTAGAGTTAGCTCAAGAGGAGGAACAACTTTCACAGCTTCATCAGAACCTGAAGCACGCATATTTGTAAGCTGTTTACCTTTTGTTGGATTCACAACCATATCTTCACCTTTTACAGTGTATCCGATAACCATACCTTCATAAACTTCAGTATTCACCGGTATATACAAAACTCCTCGAGTTTGTAGGTTGTCTAACGCGAAAGCAAGAGCTTTTCCGTTTTCCATAGAGATCATAGAACCAAACTCTGTTTTTGTCACAACCCCAGCATAAGGATGGAAGCCTGCGAAGATTGTAGTTAATATACCTTCACCTCTCGTATCCACTACGAATTCATTTCGATATCCCAAAAGTCCACGTGTAGGAACAAGGAAAACCATTTTGACATTCTTGCCGTCGTTTTCCATGTTTTGCATAAGACCTTTTCTCTTACCCATCTTTTCGATAACAGCTCCAGAGAATTCTTCCGGTACGACAATAGTCGCTTCTTCGAAAGGTTCACTTTTCACACCGTCAATATCTTTTATGATAACTTCTGGTTGAGACACTGCCAGCTCGAAACCTTCTCTTCGCATATTTTCAATAAGAATAGCTAAGTGAAGTTCACCTCTTCCGTAAACTTTAAACTTAGCTTGGTCGCCAAAATCAACTCGAAGACCCACGTTTACCTCTAGTTCTTTTTCTAGTCTTTCTCTGATTTGTCTTGAGGTTAGAAGTTTACCTGCTCGTCCTACAAAAGGAGAATCGTTAACCATCATGTTGAAAGAGACTGTCGGTTCATCAACTTTTATTTCAGGCAAAGCTTCTGTTGTTTCTACATCAACAATAGTTTGACCGATAAATATTTCTGGAAGTCCGGCTATCATCACGATATCTCCGGCTACAGCTTCTTCGACAGGTTTTCTTGTCACACCTTCGAAAGAGAAAAGTTTAGAAAGTTTTCCTGAGTGAATATTTCCTTGTGTGTCTTTGGCGAAAACTTTTTGGCCATCTTTAATAACACCTTCATACATTCTGCAAACACCCATTCTTCCTAGGAAGTTGTCGTATGCTAGGTTGAAAACCTGAGCTTTAAGAGGCTTCACTGTCTGTTCTTCCCCTCCAGCTTCTGGTACAGTTTCTAAAACAAGATCAAGTAAAGGTGTAAGGTCTTTTAGCTCGTCTTCCATTTTTAGTTTAGCTTTACCATTTCTTCCGATAGCGTAAACAGTCTCAAAATCTAGTTGCTCTTCTGTGGCACCAAGCTCGAAGAAAAGTTCGTATACAGCATCTTGTGCCATTTTCACGTCAGCGGCTGGTTTGTCTATTTTATTTAAAACAAGTATAGGTTTAAGCCCAAGCTCAAGAGATTTTTTCAAAACGAATTTTGTTTGTGGCATCGGACCTTCGGCTGCGTCTACCACCAAAAGCACAGAGTCCACAGCTTTTAGAACTCGCTCAACTTCAGAACCAAAGTCAGCGTGGCCCGGCGTGTCCACGATGTTTATCTTTGTACCTTTGTAGAAAACAGAAGTGTTTTTAGCGTATATAGTAATACCACGCTCTTTTTCAAGGTCGTTTGAGTCCATTGATACACCTTCGGCAGCCATCTCGTTCTGGCGCAAAATAGCGTCTGTGAGAGTTGTTTTACCGTGGTCAATGAGCGATTATTGCTATATTTCTGATTTGCATACTTGTTTCTTAATTTATAAATAAAAAAAATTTACCCTGACATAGGGTATCCCCATAAGGAGACTTTAGGATATAAATATAACACAATGAGTGGATTTTGTGAAGAGATAAATATAAAGACAAAAAATCCCTTCGGGGATTTTTGTCTTTATTATTCTACTGGATTTCTCCTCGAATAATTCTTATTAGAAACATTATTATGGCAGCGACTAAAAGTATATGGATAAAAGCTCCGATCGTATAAGCTCCCACCACACCGAGAAGCCATAGTACCAATAATATGATTGCGATTGTTGTAAGCATATAATTTTTAAATTATGTTTATAAAACGACCGTCCATCTTATTACATTATACACCTACTTACTTGAAAAATAAATTATTGAGGAAGAGACTCTCCGTTTTCTTCACCCAAAGAAAGATCTATGTTTAGAGAATCTTCTTGTGTTTGAGGTTCCTCATTTTTATCTTTTGTAAAATACCACACTCCTATCGCAGCTATAATTATCAAGATAATTATAATAGTTGTTGCTCCTCCACCTCCGTTGTTGTTTGAATCCATAGAATAATAATTATTATTTTATAATCCTTCTACTTTTTTCTATTTCTTTGCTACTTTCTTTATTGCTTTTTAACTGCAGACTTAACTGTCTTCTTAACAGTCTTTTTTGTATTAGAAACTGCTTTCTTTACAGCCGACTTCGCTTTTTTCGCTGCACCTTTAACATCTTTTTTAGCTTCGCAACAACTTTCTTTATTTCACCTGTTACTTTTTTAACTTCTTTGTTTTCAGTAACTTTGTTTTTAATTTTTTCACCGCACTTTTACCTTAGCACGATTTTTCTTTCCATTCGGGCCAACTAATGCATATGCGGCAGCACCTGCAACAACAGCGGCAGCACCGATAGCGACAACTTTCCCGACTTTATTCTTCGAAACTTTCTTTTTCATAATTACAGTGCAAAATGCACATTAACAATTTTTATTAATAATAGGCGACTCTTATATTATAACCTTTTATAAAATAGAAACTAGACTTTTCTTCGGATTTTTCTATTTAGAGATTTGTCTTCAGAAGACTCAGACAAATGATTCTTCCTTTTCTTTCGTTTTTGGGAAAATAAAGCGAAAAGCGACACTTTCTTTAATATCTGAGATAAGATCTTTGCTTCTTCGCCCACAAAATCTGCTGTGTTGTTAAGCTTATCCACAAGGCGGTTTAATGATTTAAAAAGCCGGCGAAGTCTTATGAGAAGAATTATGACGAAAAAACTTATTGCGAGAACCGCCAAAGATGTAATAAAGAAAAAGATATTTGTTGGAGTAGTGTATCCATATGCTATATTATAAAACAATTTTTATTAAAAAGCTAATTTAAGGTTGGATAACTAAGGAATAATTTTCCAAATCAAATCAAACATAGATTTTCTACTTTGAACGAAAGAGTCATTTTCTGTGTGACAAATAAGAAGTTGTCCCATCGAGGAGAAACAAACGCAGCAAAATTGTCTGTGATTATTTCAGTAAAAGGTATTTTAGTATCAGATGGAAGAAACTTCCGATTCTCTGTTTTGTTGTTTGTCGTTTTTACAAGTTTTTTAGCGTAAGCTGATTCAACAATCAACTGCTTACTCTTTATGCCTAAAGATTTTTCTTTTTAATAATCTCATCGATTATGTATTTTTCGTGAACGAAATCTAAAAAATTAGAACCTTCAGTAATAATTCTGAAATCTTTACATTTCGAATCAAATATCATTTGCCAAATATGTTTAAAGCCCGAGCTCCGTAGAGAAAGTAAACTCTCGGTTTGTGATATACAACATGCTTTCTATCTTCTAGTTCGTCCAATATATTTTCAAACTCTGCCAATCTTTCCCTGGTTCTTTTCATTAACTCTTTTGGAGAAGTGGCTACATACAAAGACTTCTTATTTCTTTTTGTTGCAAGTATGACAGATTCTTTATTTAACTTTTCCAAAATATAGTAAAGACTGGTTCTCTTTATCTTGGACTGTTTCGAGATTTCTTGAATGGTCGCTTCTCCTAACTCAAGCACAGACAAATACACCTTCGCCTCAGTCTTCGAAAGACCTAGATCTGATATCGTCTTTATTATTTTAGTCTCGGTTATCATTCCTGTATTATATCAAACTCAATAAATTTTGTCGAATACTTCGTAACAAAATTTATTGCTTATACCACTTAACAAGCTTAAAATATAAGTGTAAGGAAAGTTCATTTAAAACCCAAAGCCATGAAAAACCAAGTAAGTCTTGTCGATATCATCGACAACAAGCATGGTCTCTATGCTGGGAACCTGCGTCGCTACTTTCAGGTTCTCCTGAAAGATTCTACCAATATGATAAAACCCTACCATAATATACGCCACATACTCCATGTTTTGTGGCAGTGCTATGACGGAGGTGTATACCACAAGCTGGACCCTGAAGGATGAGAGACCTTCTCATCGCAGCTCTGTTCCACGATTTTAACCACTCAGGAAAATCTCGTGGAAAAGACGGGGAAGAAATAGAAGTGGCTCTAATGTCTCTCCGACACTACATACTCCCGGAAGACAGAGATCGACTAATATTCATTTCAAACATCATTAAGGCGACTCAGTTCCCTTATGTTGTCCCTGAAAATGAATTGACTATTTCCATGAGAATTATCCGGATGCTGATATTTCTCAAAACTTCTCCCCTGCCTGGATACAGCAGTGCTGGATTGGCCTAGCGGAAGAGTTTGAGTAGATCCTATCAATTTCCTTGGGAAGGAAACCAATTTCCTGAAAGGAATAAAGTTCTACTCTGTGTGGGGACAGGAAAAGTTCGAAGAACATAGACTTAAGCAGATACAAGAGGTTGAGGCTTATGTCGACATCTTGAATAACGATCAGCCTCCAGCCACTAAGGCGGCGAGATAGAGGAACCCCTTGAACGCAAAGCGTTCAAGGGGTTTTTGTATTTGAGTTTTTCTGGTATAAATTAGACTAATTGCTGGATCGTCTAATGGTAGGACTGCGGTTTCTGTACCGCCTATCTAAGTCTGAGTCCTAGTCCAGCAGCACGAACGAAGTGAGTGATGCTGGACTAGAAAGAAGGGGTCTGGGAAACAAATGTTTCCCCGTGAGGAAAGCAGGACGAAGTCCGTCGGAAAACCGTGGGTTTCCGAGGTCCGTATGTCCAGCAACTGAATTTGGTTGCTTGTAAGCGAAGCGTTCCATATCAAAAAAGCGGAAATTCACTTTGCTAATGTTTTCGCACGTTAGGAGAAAACACAAGAAGAAGGCTAGAAATAAATGTATTCAAACTTTTTCTCAAAATAAGGTAAAATAAATCTATGAAACAAAAACATAAGGTTAGAATTGCTGTATTCGTTATCCTGGAAAAAGGAGACGAAATTCTCTTACTCAGAAGAGCTAACACTGGGTACGCAGACGGACAATACCAAATGCCATCTGGGCATGTTGAATTAAATGAATACCCCTACTGAAGCCGCGATTAGAGAAGCGAAAGAAGAGGTTGGTGTAGATATTGAAACAGATGATATAAAATTAGTTCACACATCTTACCGAATAACACCCGACAATCATGAATATGATTACATTGATTTTTTCTTTAAAACAAATAAATGGTCAAACGAACCCATAAACGCAGAGCCAGAAAAGTGCTACGAAATAATTTGGACGCCAATTAAAAAATCTGCCTTCTACTGTTCCGGTAATTAAAGAAGTGCTTGAATATATTTACAAAGGAATTTCTTTTTCTGAGATAGGTAGATAAAAACTATATGAAATATCTATACCACGGATCAGTAACTCAAAATATAAAAACCTTAGAACCAAGAAAAAGATTTACCCCAAACGGCGAAATTAATTACTCTGCTATTTATGCGACTCCTTCTATTGGTTTTGCTGTATGCCATTCTTTCCCTTGGTCAACAAACGAAGGTGTTGATCTAAGCATCGAAGATGGAAAAATCAAGATGGTGATTCCGAAAGATTTAGAAGGAAGACTTTTGGTTCCAATATCTGTATATAAAATAGAAGATACTAATTTTGAATTAACAAAAGAAGAATCTACGGGATACACCTGGCACTCAATAAAGCCTGCTGGAATTTTAGAAGAAATACAATACAAAAATGTTTTAGAAGCAATGAAAGAAAAACAATGTGGAAATTAAATTATCTTAATCTGCTATAATATAAAAATATGACAGAAGGAAAACCATTAAGACCAAAGCGTCTTTCAATAGATGAAATAAAAAGTGGATGTATCTATCTCACAAAAGGCGACGAAACAGAAACTCGTATTTGTGTTGTGAACGAAGAATTTCGACAAGGCTTCGAAATGGTCAAAGCTCACAAGGACAACGGAAAGTCTGCGACTTTTTGGGGTTCTGCTCGTCTTAAAGAAGACCACGAAGACTACCAAAGAGCTTGGCGACTTTCTAAAAGAATATCAGGAGAGCTCGGATACAGCATCGTCACAGGCGGTGGACCAGGTATCATGGAAGCTGGAAACAGAGGCGCATACGAAATGGGAAAACCTTCTTTAGGTTTAACTATAAAGCTTCCGATGGAACAATACACAAATAAATATGTCACGGAAGAAATTCCTTTTACTTTTTCTTCACACGAAAAAGTTTTAATGGCTTATTCTGCAGAAGCTTACCTTTACTTCCCTGGTGGATTTGGAACTCTAGACGAACTTTTTGAGATTTTAACACTCGTTCAAACTGGGAAAATTTCTAAAGTGCCGATAATCTTAGTCGGTAGAAAATTCTGGGAACCTCTACAAGGATTTATAGACAACACACTTCTTAAAGAATTTGAAACTATCTCTCCAGAAGATTTAAATTTAACACAATAACAGACGACGAAGACGAGATTGTCGAAATAGTAAGAAACGCCCCGATGCGAGATGAATAGAAATAAATAGAACTAAACTAAAACCGCGTGAGTGGATTTTAGTTTAAAACCTTCTTAGCTTCTTCTAATAAAAATGGAGTGATTTTATCTTTTATTTCTAATATTTTTTCTTTATCTGAAATTGGGTTCAAGGCTAAATCCAAAACCTCTCTCATAATTTTCTTCTCTGGATAATATTCTGAAAAATCTTTGTAGCACAGATACAAATCACGAGTGTATCTTTTTGATCTTTCCATTGTGATTTCAAAACCAGAACGCAAAATATTTTTCATAAGCCATACACATTTGTTTTTTATATCTTCTTCAAGAGATGGATCTATTTCTCTAAACCATTTTTCTGCATTTTCATATCTTTGATCATTAGAAATATGAAGAATCATATCGTTTCCAGGCTTTCTTTCTTTACCTGTATTTCTTTTCCATACAAACAAAGAGATTGAGAAATAATAAATTCCGGATTTTCAGGAAGGATTTCGCGTATATTTCAAAGTCTTCTACAAAAGGATACTTTTCTTTTAGTTCCTTTCGGGATTCTGCCTGCCAACCACTTTCTATTTCATCATCTTTTAAATCCACATAAGCAAAACTGTCTAGGTCTGACACACCTTCTACGGCCTGACCTTTTACCACAGAACCACGAACATAAACGTTTATCAATTTATCGCCAAAATGTTTTTTATAAACTTCTACAACATCATCCAAGACGGGTTTCCATTTTTCTTGAACTTTATCTAAAGATGCTGGATTTATTAAATAACCATCTTCATCGACTTCAAAATATGAACCTGTGGGCTTAATTTCTATTTTGTTTTCTTCTGGCATTTTTTCCATATTATTTATTCTCTTCCATTCTTCTGCTAATTTTGAATATCTTTTAAAAACTGGTCTTTTCCCGCGCGATAAGAAGGATAGTCATCAGGAAATTTTTTGTTTAGTTTAACTTTTAAATCTTCATATTCTTTTAATTTTTCTGGGTGGGCAAGAAAATAATCTCTCTGTAATATGAAATGATTAATCTTAAAGTGTCCGGGAGGAACAACATGAATGTTTTCTATTTTTCTTTCTTCCCCTCCCTCTCCTTCTAATTTATAAATAAACGAAGTATCAGGGGCAATATAATTATCTTCCCATAAATAGCCAAATTCTTTCATTTTTTCTTTTTCTTTAAAGATGTCGTTTATATCTTTTACAACAACCAAAATATCTAAAAGCGGTTTTGCTTTATTCCCAAAGAGGTGCTTCCTACGTGTTCTATAGCTATTGCCTTATAACTAAAAACAGACTCTAATGTCTTTTTAACCTCTTTAAATTTGTTAAACCAATAATCACTTGATCTTCTAGCGAGTATGGACGTTTTTGCATTTTATCTAGCATGTTATTTCCTCTTCAAACAAGCTTTAACAAATTCACTAAAAAGTGGATGCTGGTCTAGGGGTCGTGCTAAAAATTCTGGTGGAATTGTGTTCCTAAAAAGAATGGATGATCTTTTTGGGAAGCTCGGCAATCTCCATCAAAACTCCGCTCGGAGAAGTTCCTGAGAAATCAAGTCCGGCTTTTTCTATCATCTCTACGTATTCTGGATTTACTTCGTATCGGTGTCGGTGACGTTCTAAAACTTTCGCTTTCTTATATGCGTCATACGCTACTGTTCCCTTTTTGATTATTGCTTCGTAAGTTCCAAGTCGCATAGAAGCGCCGAAGTCTTTTATCTCTAGCTTTTTCTTTTGGTCTGGCATTATATCTATCACGGGATTTGAAGTCTTCGGATTTATCTCGACAGTATTTGCGTCTTTCAAACCTAGGACGTTTCTCGCGTATTCTACAACCATGAGTTGCATACCGTAGCACAAACCAAAGTAAGGGATTTTGTTCACACGAGCGTATTCGATAACTTTTATCTTCCCTTCTATCCCGGTCTCGCCAAACCCCCCTGGGACTAAAATCCCATCGTATTTAACAAGTTTTGCTAACTCTCTTTTACCTCCTGTTTCGAATTTTTTGGCATTAAGCCAGTGCAGGTTTGTTTTTACACCTTCGTGAATGCCAGAAATTTTCAAAGCTTCGATGACAGAAATATATGCGTCGGAAAGAACAAAATCTCCCGTGTCGAAATATTTTCCGACGACAGCGATATTAACTTCTTTCGTAGCTTTTTTCATTTTGTCTACCATCTTTCGCCATTCTTTTAAATCTCTCTTTTTTGGTTTCAAATCAAAGTGGCTCAAAATACGAAGACCGATTCCATCGTTTTCAAAATTTACTGGAACATCGTAAATACTTTTTACATTTGGTGCGGCGATAACATCTTCAGCAGAACGAAGTCCTGTCATGCTGGCTATTTTTTCTTTGCGTTTTTTGTCTATTGGTAATTCAGCTCGAGCGACAATAATATTGGGCGAAACTCCGTATGAATTCATTTGTATAACAGCGTTTTGAGTTGGCTTTGTTTTCATTTCACCAAGAGACATTGGTGTCGGCAAATATGAGACCATAACAAACATCACGTCTTTTGGATTTTTGTTTTTGAGTTGGCGTGCAGCTTCTAAGAAAATAGCATTTTGATATTCACCAACAGTTCCGCCGATTTCCACCACCACTATTTCAGCATCGGTCTTTTTTACAGACTCGCTTATTCTTCTTAAAATCTCTTCTGTGATGTGAAAAGTTGGTTCAACGCATTTGCCTTTGTAGCCTAAAGCTCTTTCTTTGTCGATAACATATTTAAAAACCATTCCGTTTGTCATGTAGTTTTCTTTCGGAAGGGTTTGATTAAGAAATCTTTCGTAGTTCCCCATGTCTTGATCTGTCTCAAGACCAGAATCCATCACGAAAACTTCTCCGTGTTCTGTCGGGTTCATTGTGCCAGCATCTACATTTAAATAAGGGTCGGCTTTTATCAAGCTGACCCGGAAGCCCTTACTTTTTAGAATTGTACCTATGGAAGCTGTCGTGACTCCTTTACCCACACCAGACATAACTCCGCCGACTACGAATATGTATTTTGTTTTGGATCTTTTTTCAGCCATCTTTATTTTTTAAGATATGCGCGAGTTGCTAAGAAACTTGATATAACTCCAAGAAGGATTCCGAAAACTAGAGTTATGACGAAGAGTTGGAAAAAGTTTGAAAGATAATAAGTGTTGAGATTTATACCCAAGAAATCTGACATATTTGCTCCAAGCCAAAGAGAAATAGGATAGAAAATAACCATTGTGATAAACGCCGAGACTATTCCGTAAATCATACCTTCTATCATAAACGGACCTCGTATATAGTGGTTTTCAGCCCCCACAACGCGCATAACGCCTATTTCCTCTCTGGCGATATAGATATTGAGGCGAAGAGTGTTAAATGTGATAACAACCGAAATCAAAATTAAAACCACTGTGATCCCAAGGCCAAGTCTTTTTGCACCTTCTGTGATAGATATTAGTCTGTCTATGACTAACTTGTTTTGGAAATAGTTTACCTTGTCTATAATAACTCTTTGGTTGCTCGCTAAGGCGTCTCCGGATTCTAGGAAATTTGCTATTTGCTCGTATTCAGATGTTTCGATTGCTTCTATATTTAAGGTCGCACCGAGCGGGTTTTCGTCGAGCTCTTCAAGAGCTTGAAGGGTTAAGTAATCAGTAGAATGTCTTTCTCGGAAATTCGTAAGAGCTTGGTCTGAAGAAATATATTCTACATTTGCAACTTCTGGGAGTTGTTCTAGCTGTGTTTTTATTCCTAGGATTTCTGATTCAGAAGCACCGACAGTGAAAAACACAGTCACGTCTACTTTGTCTTGAAGTTGACTCAAAGAAAAATTCAAAACAGCTTGAGACAAGATAATAAGAGTAACAACAGAAAGAGTAATCGTCATGACCAAAACTGAAGAAAGAGAAACAAATCCATTTCTAACAAAATTTAGAAAACCTCCTTTTATTATTCTTTTTATATCTAATACACGCATATTTTTTAAATTAAATTATATATTTTCCTTTCTCATCATCACGAATAACCTTACCATCTTCAAGGGTAATAACTCTTTTGTGAATAGCATCCACGACGCCTTTGTTGTGTGTTGTTAAAATAACCGTAGTTCCAAGACTATTGATCTTTTTTAGAATATGAACAACCTCGTAAGTGTTTACTGGATCTAGGTTTCCTGTCGGTTCGTCAGCGACGACGACTTCTGGTTGTTTATAATCGCTCTTGCTATTGAGAGGCGTTGCTTTTCTCCACCAGAGAGTTGGTGCGGAAAATGAAAAGCTTTTGAACCAAGGTCAACAAGGTCTAGGACATGAGGCACATCTGACTCTATCTCTTCGTCTGTTTTACCAGCAGACTCCATCGCAAATGCGATATTTTCGTAAGCTGTTTTGTTTGGCAAAAGTCTAAAATCTTGAAAAACTGTACCGATTCTTTTTCGAAGGCTTGTTAGCTTTGAAGGTTTCAAACTGTTGACCTCAACCTCTTCAAAAAAAACATTTCCGCTTGTAGGTTTTTCTTCTCCGAGCAAGAGTTTAACTATTGTTGTTTTACCAGCACCGGAGTGACCGACGATAGAAACAAACTCTCCTGTTTTTATTTCAAAACTTAAATCCTCGACAGAAGCTCCTCCTGAGTTCGGGTAAATTTTTTGTAACATCTTCAAAACGTATCATAGTCTAAAGTATAGCAAATTTTTTAAATCCACAGAAGTTCTTATATAAGCTTTTCTGCATTGATAAATTCTTCGATTTCCCCAGATTTTAAAACCTTGTCTAAATCTCTGATCTCCACACCCGTCCTATGGTCTTTTATCATTTGGTACGGCTGAAAGACGTATGAACGAATCTGACTCCCCATTCGTTTTCAGTTGTTTTAGAAATAGAGAGTTCGCCTATTGTTTCTTTTTTCTGTTCTTCAAGAATTTTTATAATTTTACCTTTTATCATTCCTTCTGCTTTTTCTCTGTTTGCTTCTTGAGTTCTCTCGGATTCCACATGCACAGAAATGCCTGTCGGAATGTGAGTTAGCCGCACGGCTGTGTCTCGCTTGTTTACGTTTTGTCCGCCGGGACCTGAGCTCCTAGCAAAAGAAACTTCTAAATCTTCTTTCGGAATTGAAAAATCATCTTTGTCTTCTACGAGCGGTAAAAACTCAACCATAGCAAAAGATGTGTGACGTTTTGCATTAGCATTAAAAGGAGAGATTCGCACAAGTCTGTGTACGCCAGATTCTTTCTTTAAAATCCCATAAACATTTTTCCCTTTCACTTCTACAGAAATATTTCTATATCCGCCGCTTTGTGTTTTGTGTTCGTGGACTATTTTTTCTGAAAAATTATTCTTCTCAAAATACTTTGAATACATTTCATAAAGTATTCTGACAAAATCTTCAGCGTCGTCACCGCCGGCACCAGCAAAAATATTTAAGACTGCAGATTTTTTATCGTATTTAGCAAAACCTTCTAGTCTATCTTTTAACTCTTGGATTTCTTTTATTATTGATTGTGCTCTATTTTTGTCAGCCCAAAAATCCGTCTGGTTCATCTGACTTTCTAATTCGTCTATCTTTTTTTGAGTCTCTTGATTGTCCATAGTATATACTTTAGCAAAATATAGAAAAGAAAGAAGCCCCACCTTTCGGCAGGGCTTCTACAGCAGGACGCTGACACTAAAGACGCTCAGCGAGCTCGTCTTCGAAGAAACACTCAAGAAATTTCCGTAATTGGGCCTCAAGCTCGGATGACTGCAACTTCTTGTGACCACTCAAGATCACATAATGCTTGGATAAGACCTTGCCGTCTTTCAATGACTCCTCCAGAAGTGCTCTCTGTTTAGGTGTTATACCGGAGGCAATCACGCCAATACAACCTGGGGTACAGGAATTGGAAGTGATCTCTTCCAGATTGAACTTTTGTTCTCTTGGAAAAAGCTTCAGCCTTGATGAGGAATCTTGAGGTATGCCTAAAGATTCGCTCAAGTGCATACATATCTTACTCCACTGGGATTGAGTTGATTTACCTACAACCACAAAACAAGCTGATGGAACCCTCTTGAAATGATCCAAGGTTAGCTCCTTTAGATGGTTTTTCTTAGCGTTTTCATGCCCTTCTTCGGTAATGTACGGCACCTCTTTTATTGCATCGTCTTTCATCATCTTTATAGAACTTTGAGTTTATTTAACTTTACTCATTTTTAAGTGAAAGTAAACACCTGAGCCATTGTCGGGAATCGAACCCGAGACCTCGTCCTTACCATGGACGCGCTCTACCAACTGAGCTACAACGGCAAATTCGACATGGATTAGTTTATATTATTAAAATATTTTGACAATCTTTTACTATCTCTCATATTTCTAAGCAACCTAGAAAAACTTTCTCTTAAGCCTTGTTCTTTTGCATAAGTTATCACAAAACTATTTCTATCGAGGATAACTCTTCCAAGGCTTTGAAGCTTTAACGATAGCCAAAAATCATCAGGCCAGGCTTCGAGACCTATTATATTTTTATTTTTAATAAGTTTTTCGAGTTTCCCGATTTTAATATAATCACTTTTACGTAACGCAAAACTTGCTCCAAAAAACAAAATCTCTTTAATGGTTTTAAAAAACCAAAAATTCTATCAAAATAAAAATACTTTAGATTGAAGAAATTTATAAGGAAATTATTTTTAACATACACAATACTCCCTACTCCTGAGATTGTTTTGTTGTTTTCTAAAATATTATAAAGAGATCCAAACCAATTATGACTAACTATTGTATCTCCATCTGTGCAAACAATAATTTCTCCTTTGAAATATCTAAACCATATTCTCTAGAAAACACAGCGCCGGACGGACCACTATATTCTAAAACTTTTACTTGTGAATATTTTTTAGCTATTTTAACGGTTTGATCTGTACAATTATGAGCTACTAGGATTATTTCTTCTGGCTTTTTTAATTGATTAGATATGGATTTCAAACATTCATCTATGTGTTTTTCCTCATTGTGGGCAATAATTAGTATGGTTGATTTCATTTCAATAGTTTACCACTAAATAAAATTTTGATTAATGTTTAATTTAAAATAACAAAAAAACCAAGACAAGCTTGGTTTTTTGTATTTGCGCGAACGACGGGAGTTTCACTGCTCGCTACGCTCCGCTTTCAAAACCCACGGTTTTGAATAATTTCCAACAAGGGGAAACAGATGTTTCCCCGACCCCCTTCTTGTTCAAGTCCCATCTATACATATTAAATACAAAACAACACGGACGATATCCGTGTTGTTTTGTATTTGCGCGAACGACGGGACTTGAACCCGCAACCTCCCACGTGACAGGCGGGTGCTCTAACCAGTTGAGCTACGTCCGCAACGAGGCAAGTCTATCATAAAAGATAGCACAAGCCAATATCTTAATTCTTCCCCGTCCACCTGGTGTCGAGGGTGGGAGTTGAACCCACGACCTCAGCGTTATGAGTGCTGCGCTCTAACCATCTGAGCTACCCCGACAATGGACTAAAATTAACACAGATTCTGTATTTTTTCAAGAAGAAAAATAATTTAAAATTAAAATATTGCAAAAATCATAAAAATATGTAGAATTAAATAACTGTCCAAAAGCCATAGAAGATAGTAGGAAATATCGCAGTGGAGCTCCAAAAGGAGACTATAGTGCGAATAACCTGAGGTTATGTAAAAGACGGAACAATATCAAATGTAGAGTAAAACAATATCGCGGGGTAGAGCAGTGGTAGCTCATCAGGCTCATAACCTGAAGGCGGCCGTTCGAGTCGGCCCCCCGCAACATTTAATAAAAAACACCTGACGAGGGTGTTTTTTATTTTTAATGTTTCGTGGTGAGAAAAAGCATTTCTGCTTTTTCATGCTGACTCGAAAGCCGGAGCGATGCGCGAGCTTGTCGAGCGCCGCGAGGTGGGGTCGAAAGTTCTTAGGTTTTTTCGAGCTTGTGAGAAAAAAACTTAGAAACTTGTGACCGAGTCGGCCCCCCGCAACAAATATTAAAGGGTCGCCAGCTTAGCTGGCGACCCTTTAATATTTAATCTAAATAAACTCAAATTCTCTGAAAACCTTTTCGAATTGAGCGATAACCCTTTTCGCTTCCCTATGATCCATCTGGAAACTCAAACCTTCGTGTGCTATTTTATTTCTAACTTTATGAGCCTCCCAAGCTTCTTGCAAAGTATTGAAATCTGAAGGTTCTACAGACTTTAACTTCTCGCCCAAGTTTTCTCCTTTATACCCTATCCGAGTCACCATTTCATCCAAAATATTGTCAGCTTCAATAATAGCGAGTCGCCAGTCGGAAGGATTTTCAGAGTGAACATGATCTAAGACGGTTTGCCATCTTTCATTTTTCTTATACACCTGGATATCTGCCTCAAGAGGTCTTCCGAGTTTTATAGCCTTCTTCTCTCTCATTTCACTTTTTCTAACAAGAACGTAAATGATTACGGTGATAGCCACTATCGCGACAATAGATAAAATAAAAGTGATTATACTCGCTAATGTCTGAAGAAAACCTCCACCGCCACCCAAAGAGAAAGCTCCAGTTATGAGCTGATACATTTTTAGAAAAATATATTCAATGTTTAAAGATTGCATAATCTTATTTTACCTCAAATTTCTTCCCAACTTCAAAAAGTAAGTTTTCCCCAAAGTGTGGAGCCATGAATTGCAGGTCTAGCGGAAGACCATCAGAAGAAAATCCTGCTGGAATAGATATTGCTGGTACACCTGTTATGTTTACTGGCACAGTGAAAACGTCAGAAAGATACATTTCTAGTGGGCTGGATTTGCACCTGGTTTAAACGCTGGTGAAGGTGTTGTCGGTGTAACTATCAAATCCACCTTTTCGAAAACTTTGTTCATCTCTTCTGTTATTTTGTGTCAGCTTCTGACTTTGTTGTAGTAAGCATCGTAGTATCCGTGAGATAAAACATAAGTTCCTAGCAAGATTCTTCTTTTAGCTTCTTTTCCAAATCCAGCTTCTTTTGTTTTTTTGTAAGAATCAGACACGCTTTCTCCCGCGACAGAGAGTCCAAAACAGATTCCATCAAACCGTGACAAGTTTGTCGAAACTTCTGCCGGCATCAAGACATAGTAAACAGCTAAAGAATATTCCATCAAAAGGTATTAACGATATCAGCTATTTCATATCCGAGTGCGCGAAGTTTGTCTAAACTTTTTTCAAAGTTTTCTAAAGTTTCTTTATTTATTCCGTCACCTTTTAAGAAGCTTCTAGGAACACCGATTCTCTTAACTTCTTTTTTAGAACAAATTCTATCTTTCATTAAAATAGAAGTGCTTTGTCTTTTACATCTTCATTTCCTAAAGCTTTGAAAACTATTTCTGAGTCTTCAACATTTTTTGTAAACGGTCCGATAATGTCCAAAGACGACCCCATCGCCATAAGTCCGCTTCGAGAGATTGTGCCGTATGTAGGTTTTAATCCGACTATTCCACAGAAACCCGCTGGTTGTCTTATCGATCCTCCGGTGTCAGAACCAAGAGAAAAAAGTGCTCCGTCCATCGCTACGGCAGCCGCAGAGCCGCCTGATGAACCGCCAGCTACAGTTTCTATATTTACTGGGTTTTTCGTTACGCCGTAAGCTGAAGTTTCATCGAAGAACCCGTAGCAAAATTCATCCATGTTTGTTCGGCCGATTATCACAGCACCTTCTTTTTTCAAATCTTCTATAACTTTTCGCATCATAAGTCGCCACATATCCTTCTAAGATTTTCGAAGAAGCTCCAGCTCGGTGACCCTTGAAAAGTAAGTTGTCTTTTATCGCGAGCGGAATTCCTGTCAAAGATTTCGCTTCGCCTTTTGAAATCATTTCATCCGCGGCTTTCGCTTGTTCTCTTGCATCTTCAAAAACTTCAAGATACGCATTTATCTCTTTGTTTTTAGATTCTATTTTTTTTATATAAGCTTCGACAAGGTCGAGCAGAAGTGAATTCCCCGCTCTTAAGTGCGTCTTGCTTTTTTAATTGTGAGATTTTTTTAAATCTATCATGTTACAGAATTTTCTTAACTTTAATAAATCCGTTTTCAGTGTTTGGCGCAGACGAAAGTAAATCTTCAGAAAACTCTCCTGTTTTGTTTCTAGCAATATCTTCTTGTGGAGCATTTTTTGTAGAAAAGTTTCTTTCACGTCTGAAACATCCACAGATTCTATTTGATTTATGTAGCCCAAAATAGATTCAAAGTCTTTTTTGAACCCTTCAGCTTCTTCTGGATTTATCTCGATTTTCGCCAATTCCCCAAGCTTTTGAATGTCTTCGTTTGTCATAGACTACAGTATATAAAAAATTAAGGGTTTTTAAAAGGAGGTAAACAAAAACCCCGCGCCGAAGGCGCAAAGGCTTTTGTTTACCTTAAATCACAATACGACAAACACGGATCAGATCCACAAGACTCACAAACCCCTTCTCGCTTTCTTTTAGCTTTTAATTTTTCTTCGGGAGATAGGACGGCGCGTGGTTTTTTATTTTTTAATACCAAATCGGGTCTTTCTTCAAAAACCCTTTCGCCTGTTATCGGATCGTCTCGCAGAATCAATATCCCGACCTTTGTTAGAATTTATTATTTTTTGTTTCGCCAAAATTCCATATATTATATTTTACTCCAAAAATCTTGGTTTGAAAAATAGAGCTCTAAAACGAACAGAGGCGACGTTGTCGGGGACTTCCTCGTTTCGTTTAAGCCGAAGGTCTATCGGCCTCAAGTGGAACTGGAAACCCTTTTGCACGAGCCTCCATCCGATCAAATCGGTGAGACTACATTTGGGTTTAATGGTCGGTAACATACATCATTACTAATAGTGAAAACATGTTGTTGGCAGAGCAGAGTACTTATCGAACTTGGATTTGAAAGGGACCCCAAGGCTTTGTCATACTCTTCGGTTTTGGTTAGAATAATAAACTAAAGTTTTTTATTTTGGTCAATAACGGATAAAAATTTAACAGGTCCGACCCTACACGAAAACACAATTAAGAAAACAATAAGTATTTTGTCTTAAAAACCAGCACTGTTTAAACAAAAACCAAAAGTGTATATACACTTTTGGTTTTTGTGGTTCAGGTTTTGACAAAATCTAATATTTTAGGTGTGAAGTGTGGGTCTAGAGTTTTTGTTACTTTTTTGTCATGAAAAAGTAAAGAGACAAATAAAGAAAAAGAAAGAAAAGATTAATTATTGAATAATTTCTCAAAACTTTTATCATCCAAGATTTTTTCACCCCTAACTTCTCCGCCTCAGCAAACTTAGACCCCGGATCTTTTTTACCCTGCCACCACATAAGTCCGTGTTTTTGGAAACAGAACTTGCGACTTTTCCCGCCTAAATCTTTTATCTTTTCTTAGCTTCATCGCGAGACATGTTTGCCAGAGTTCCAGTCAAAACAAAAGTCATACCAGCAAATTTATTTCCGCCGGAAGTTTCTAACTTTTGGATTTGTAAAAAAGGTAAAGACATGGCTCTAGATGATTGTCTTTATTTTCGAACCAATCAACAATAGACTTCGCAACCACCTCCCCGACACCTTCTATTTGCTCAAGCTCTTCAAGATTTGGCTTTCTGGAACTTAGCAAAGTGCCAAGCTTTTGTAAAAGCTCGGCTGTCTCTTCGCCGACATGACGAATTCCCAAGAGTAAATAAATTTATTTAAAACAACTTTTCTGCTTTCTCTTATAGATTCTAAAAGGTTGTTTTTATAGACTTTTCTTCAAAACCTTCATAGCCTTCTATGTCGCCAGCTTTAAGTTCAAAAAAATCTTTTCTTTCTGTGACCAAACCTTCATCCATTAAAATTCAACTACATACTTGTCGCCAAAGTCACGACGATATTCATCCCCTTTTTAGAAACAAAATGTATCATCTCTTCTCTTTTTATCACGGCGTTTTTTCTTGTCTTTTTTATATACCAAGCAGCTGAGTCGGTTTTGCCGACTTTTTCTTTTACTATTTCCCAGCCGTGCTTTTTAGCGAATTCTACAATAGAAAACTTCTTCTCTTTTCCAGTTCGTAGATTTTTAAAAACAGAAACAACTTCAGGTATTATATCTCCAGCCTTGCGGATTATGACTGTATCGCCTATCCGCAGATCATGTCTGTCTATTTCGTCTTGATTGGAAGTGTCGCTCTAGAAACGGTCGAACCAGCCACGCGCAGGCTCTAAATGAGCGACAGGAGTCAGCGCGCCCGTTCTTCCGATCTGCACATTTATATCTAGAACTTTCGTCGTGACTTCTTCTGCAGGGAATTTATACGCCACAGCGAAGCGAGGGGCTTTCGCAGTGTAACCGAGCGCGTCGCAAATCTTTTTAGAATTTGTTTTGTCAAGTCCGTCGATTCCATATTCTTCTTTGTCTCGTTTTTTGACCCAAGATTCGTAAACCTTTTCTATCTCTTCAATACTTTTACAAAGTTTGAAGTCTTTTGTTTACATAAAAGCCTTGTTTCTTTAAAGAGGAGTTCTTCTTCGTGAGTTTTTTTAATTTCTCGTCTTTATTTTATCTGGGAATTCTATATCGTAGACCAAAAGTCTGCAGTCTCTTTTTGCGCGGCAGAAGTGTCGAGTTGACGAAGTGTGCCGGCGGCTAAGTTTCGAGGTTAGCATATAAGGGTAAATCTTCTTTCTCTCTTTGTTTGTTTATTTTCATTAAATCAGATTTTTAATCCAAGCTTCACCGATAGCAACAAAATTATCTTTCGATAAAACTTTCTCTGGAATGTTTTTTATCATCTTTATATTTTCAGTAATATCTTCTCCAACTTCCCCATCACCACACACGGTCGCACCTAAAACAAGCTTGCCGTTTTCATAAGTTAAGACGACTTTTTAATCCGTCGATTTTTAGCTCGACAATATGTTTAACTTTTCCTTTCCTAAACCCTCTTTTTATAAATCTGCCAACTTTTTCTTGCCAAGCTAAAAACGTCGAAACCGAAAATGTTGTCGTAAGACCCACTGAGGAACAGGGTGTTTAACCTTTTGGAAACCTTCTAAAATTTTTCCGCCAACTTTCTGTGCTGGGCTATTTTTTTTAAATTCTGGAAATTTATTTTCCAAATCTAAGAGCTCTCGCACAAGTGCATCGTAAGCTTCGTCAGAAATCTCTGGAGCGTCTTTCGTGTGATAAAGCTCAATATGCTTTTCCACTTCTTTTTTTAGTGTTTTTATTCGTTTTTCTGCCTGCTTTTTGTCCATATATTTGATTATTATACAGGAAAATTAATGATTTTCATCATATTTAAAAGGGCCGCCGGCTGTGCCGGCGGCCCTTTTAAATAAATCTAATACGTAACACGAACAGATCTTTCGACTTTCTTTGGACTTGTTTCGCCGCAAGGAATATTTGAACCTTTAGACTCTATCAAAGTACTGTAACCAAGTCCTGTTATTTGTCGTTTTAAGATTATACTCGCGCAAAGTTCATCATCGGCGCCAAAAGGAATTTCAAAACTATAAGTTTCTGGGGATTCAAAATCAGCACCCTCGAGCGGGTTTATAGGGGGATTTCCATTACACATAAAATTACCGGCAAAGAAAGCACCTTCTGTACTGTTCACCCTGTCATAGTAAAGTGCACATTCTATCCCAGAGTCGGCGGCATAAAAAGCTCGCGAACCTTCAGAAGCAGAAGAAGAAAGAACTATTTCTTTTAGAGAAATAGAAGCAATGCCTATCGCCATCGACAAAATAACGCTCACCAACAAAACAGTAAACAATGCAACGAAACCTTTTTGATTTTTATTTAAAGTCTTCATAATTGAGGAGGTGGATCAAACCAATTAAACAAATTGTACTTATAAGAAACTCTGTAAGTATTTGAACCTTGAGACCATTCTACTATAGAGTCGACCAAAACTTCTTGATTGTTCCCACTTTCGATAGGTCGAACTGTGATGGTTCTAGTGAAAATAGAATCAGTTATTACAGAATAAGAGTACGTGCTTGATTGCTCATCAAAACCAAGAACTGGGCAAACCCCATCTATACATTCAAAAGCGGAAAGTTCGCTTGTGGCACCATCTACATAACATGCGTTTGAACCTTGCACTGTCGAAGAATAACATTCACCAATCCAATTTTCGGTATCAGAAAGAAAAACGTCCCAAGGTACGCTGTTTTCTGGTAAAACCGCGGAGTCTCTCATATTTCTGACAAGCTCCACACCTTCTTGAGAAAGATAAGATGCGATGAGTTTATTTTTTACGAAGATGTTGTTGTTTATACCGCGAGCGGTGATAGAAATAAGCGCAGTAATAGAAGTGGCGAAAATAGCCACAGCCACAAGTGTCTCGACGAGAGTAAAACCTTTATTTTCTGTTTTAAAAAAGATATTCATAAATTAAGGATTAGGAGGATAATCTAATAATCTCTGAGAAACTGTAGTTTGTAGATTAAAATCTGACGTAGAGTTTCCAACCTGGACAGTACCGCTTAGTATTATCAAAACCGATGGTTGTTCGCCGTCTGTGTTTAAACTAGAACCATAAATCGTAAAACCGGAATTAACATAATCTATCTTTAAATCAGTAGAGTTCATCGGTATTCCCACACCAGGACTATCGCTGTCGGTAAAGTTTGCGCCTCTCTTTCCTTTGAAAAGATCACCATCTGGAGAGATAAGATAAATATTTTGATCGGCAACAGCTAGGTTGTCGTCTTCCCCTGAAATAGGATCATAGAAAGGCTCGAAAGCGATACCACTACAACCAACACCGTCTAATGGATCTTCTATTGTGGTTGGGTTTATTTCATTTTCGTCGTCCAGACATCGATACAAAGATCCAAGACGAATATTTCTCGCCATGTCTTCCATTATAAAACTTAGGTTGTCTATCGCAGAACGCATCGATCGAGATTTTCTATAAGTGTTGTTTACGTTCAAAATAGCTGTAATACCGATAATCATAATCACAGTGAAAAGTCCGATAGAGATCATAACCTCTATTAAAGTAAACCCAGTACTTAGATTACCTTTAGAAAAATTAAATATTTTTTCTTTTTTGTTATTTAAAAAATTCATATTAACTTACGCTGATCTGCCCTGTGGACCAAAACTCAATATATCTTTTTTGAGTTCCATCTTGTGAACTTATTTTTATAAATGCATTTGACACTGGAGTGAACGCGTCTTCGCCTAAAATATATGCTTCAAGAAAAGGTCTTGTAAAAGAGATGTAGAGTTTTTCACTCAAATCTCCCGCGATACAATCAGAATCGGTTCTTGGTTCTGAATTTAAACAAACAAACTCTATATAAGAGCCGTCTGCTATCACAATCTCTTCGGCGCATTCTGAACCAGCTAAAGAACCACAAGCACCATAATTACTGTTAACAAAATCTTCGAAGTATGTGTTTTTGTCTTCTATGGTGTATTCACCATTTAAGCCGCTTGGCCCAGTGTAGTATTGAGGGCTATTGAAATAAAATACGAAAGACTTTGGAAGGTTTTCAGTATCGAAAGCAAGACCATAACTTGAAACCCAATCTATAGGTAGGAAATCTCCGTTACCTGAATCTATGTCTGACTGCTGAACCTGAGAGAGTCTAGGGAATCTACCCTGAGAAGCTAAAGTCTGTGCTCTTTTCCCTTGAAGAGCTATTTCCTGAGCTAGGTTTTGAAGCTGAACTCCGTCACTAAAATCTCGGTAGTTGAAAAGAACTGTCGCTGATATGGCGGTGAAAATCCCCATCACTACGACGAGCTCGATAAAGGTCATACCGGAATTTTTATTTGTAGAAAGGAATTTTTTAAACATATTTATATTAAAGAAACAAATATCTTTGATATTGAATTCATATCAATATTATACAAGAAACAAAGAATAGTGGCTAAGACTAAAAATGGCGCAAAAGGTATTTCGTGATTTTTGGTCTTTTGAGTGATTAAAATAAAAATCCCTAAAACAGCTCCGATCCAAAACGAGATCAAAAGCGCAGAAAAACCAGATGAGATTCCTAAAAGCCAACCCATCCCCAAAGCAAACTTAACATCTCCAAAACCAATCCATTTCCCTTTTGACACAAACCAAAGTAAAAACAAAGGTAGTGCGACAAGCGGACCAGCTAAAAGACCCAGGACCGATGTATGAAAAATAAAAACCAAAGCAAGAGCTAAAATGTTGAACTCCCAAACAAACCAATTCGGTATTATTTTATGTTTCCAATCGTAAGTAAAAATAGCTACGAGCAAACTCGCTATTGCAAAATAAAACAAAGTTATCAACACAAAAGATGCTGGAAATCTGTAAACTAAAGGCCAGAATTTAGCAAAAATCAAAACAAACAAAATACCAGTACTTGCTTCCACTAGCGGATATTGTAGAGATAAACGAGTTTTAGAATGGCGGGATTTTCCACCTTGGAAGATATAACTAAAAAGAGGAATAAGCTCATACCAAGCCAAGGTTTTACCTGTGGCGTCGCACTTAGATCTACCACCAAATCCACGACCTGTGTTTAGACGATCAACAACAACATTTAAAAAACTTCCGATAATAGTTCCGAAAATAAATATAAAAATATAGATTAAAACCATAAAACTATTATACCGTGAGTTTTTAAAGTTTATGAATTAAATAGTGGGAAACTTTACAAATCAAAAAACCCGCCGAAGCGGGTTTTTTGAACTTTTTAAAATCTATTAGATTAGAACACACACCGCTCCAGAACCTGTAGATTGGGCCACGTAGTCTTCAGTCGCAGTACCTCCACCCGCGAAACCATTTGAGTCAACACAGAAGCTTGTTGATGAAGAAAGTAGGATAATACTTGCTGCCCAAGAGTTTGATTGAGGAATACAAGGATATCCTGGATCGTTTACATTAGCACCGGGAGCAACTTGTTTAAGGGCCGCGAGCATTAATGTTTCTGTTTCTGAGCCTGCGGTGCAAACTTCTATGTATGAACCATCATTATCATATTGTATTTCAGCCGCTGCTCTCATTGAAGACATACTTCCCTTTGCTGATGCATCTCGTCCTTTTTGTCTTGCGCTGTTTAGAGAAACAAGCACGATAGATGAAAGAATACCTATGATGGCAACAACCACCAAAAGCTCAATCAATGTAAAACCCCTTTGTAAACTATTTCTTTTCATAATTAATTTAGACCTTATAATAAATAATTTTTAAACATTTTAATTATAACACAATGATTTTCAAATAAAGGCGTTATTTTTAAAGCTGTGGATTTCTTTTGGTTGGCCGGCGAACGCAGTGAGCCGGCTTTTCCGACAAAACTAAGAAATAGAACTTGCGATATTGTAGATAGGAATAAGAATAGAAGTAAGAAGTATTCCCACACCAAGAGCAAGCCCGACGATCATTATCGGTTCGATAAGACCGATCATTGTATCCACTGCGTCGTCCACTTCTCTTTTGTAGAAATCAGCCAGAGTTTTAAGAATCGAACCAAGCGAACCTGTTTCTTCTCCCACTTGGACCATTTGAACCATAATAGACGGGATTTCTGAGTGTTTTTGAAACGCATTTGAAAGAGAACTTCCTGATTTAACATCTTCTTCTATTTCGTTTAAGATTCCTTTATAGACGTAGTTGTTTACCACAGCTGAAGTAATCTCTATCGAACGAATAATAGAAATACCTGAAGAAAGCATTGTATTTAGGTTGTCTGAAATACGAGAAAGAAAAACTTTCTGATACAGATCTCCGATAAGCGGTGTATGGAGTTTGAGTCTGTCTAAATACTCTTTTCCTGAGTCGTTTCTTCTAAACCATGCTAGATATGCTCCGAGTAAAATAAAGAATATAAAAATGAAAATACCATAACTAACCAAGAAATTTGAAATACCGATAACTATTCTTGTGTAAAAAGGTATTTCTTGTCCTGATTCAATCAAAAGAAGCGAGAGGTTTGGAATAACCATCGTAAACATAAGAATCATCACAGATATAAAAACCACAATAACGAAAGCAGGATAAATAAGAGCACTTCGTGTTTTTGAGGTTAGTTCGTATTGTCTATCTAGATAATCTGCCAAGTATTTAAAAACTTCGTTTAGCTTTCCAGATTCTTCTCCGGACTTAACCATGTTTACATAAAAGCTAGAAAAAGTGTTTGGGAATTTATTTAAAGCGTCTGAGATAGAAGAACCTGCTTGAAGCTCATCTCCGACTTGCCTAAGCTGACTTGCTAAGAGTTTGTTTTCAGCATTTGTCGCCAAGAGTGTAAATGCTTTTAGGGCCGAGACGTTTGAACTAAAAAGAGTCGAAAGCTGTCGCGACATGATAACCACATCTCGAAGAGGAACTTTGTCGAAAAACGAAGTTTTAAAAACTGATTTTTCTTGATCTCCTTTTATTGTTACGACAATCAAATCTCTTCTCTGAAGAGCAGATATGGCGACGGTCTTATTCACAGCGTCTATTTCGCCTTGAGATTTTTTTCCGTTTTTATCGAGAGCGGTGTATTTAAAAAGCATATACTAATTGTAAGTGATTATAGTAAATTATCAAAAGCTTTTGGATTTAATGAGAATCTACGAGCGTCGTCGACACTAATCTCACCTTTTCTAACAAGGTTTACTAGAGAATTGTTCATATCTATCATTCCGTGTTCAGAACCAGTTTCAATAATAACATCTATCTCATTTGTTCTACCTTCTCGAATAAGGTTAGCTGAGGCTTTTGTGTTTATCAAAAGTTCATAAGCCGGCACGAGTCCACCAGAAACACGAGGGACAAGTCTTTGTGAGAAAACACCCAAAAGAGAGTTGGCTAACTGGTTTCTGATTTGATCTTGTTGTGAACCTGGAAAAGTGTCTATGATACGGTCGATTGTTTGTGAAGCATTGTTGGTGTGAAGAGTTGAGATAACAAAGTGCCCTGTCTCCGCGGCAGTCACGGCAGCAGAGATTGTTTCTGGACTTCATCTCACCCACCATGATTACATTTGCATCTTCTCGGAATGCAGATTTTAAAGCAGCTTCAAAACTTTTTGTATCAATACCAACCTCTCTTTGGTCGATAATAGATTTTTTAGATTCAAAAATATATTCTATCGGTTCTTCGATGGTTAAGATATGTTCGGCTCTTTCTTTGTTTATTGTGTCTATTATCGCAGCCATCGTAGTAGATTTTCCTTGACCGACAGGTCCAACGATAAGAAAGAAACCTTGTTTTTTATACGCAAACTGACTCAAAGCTTCTGGAAGATTTAGCTCAGTAAATGTTTTCACTTGAGGAATAAGTCTCATCGCCACACTTATTTCACCTTTTTGGAAAAATGCATTTCCTCGAAGACGAGAACCGTCTACATAATCGTAAGCGAAATCTAACTCTTGATTTTCTAAGAAATTAGCAACTTTTTTTTCTTCTTTCACCATTTCTTTTATCATAGAAAAAATCTCAGTCTGTGTTAGAGGTTCTTGGTTTATTATTGTGGTTAGATTTCCTGCGACTCTCATAGCAGGGATTCTTCCAGAAGAAAGGTGAAGGTCGGATCCACCAGCTACAACAACAGATTCTATTAGCTTGTTTAGTTTTGAAATTATATCCATATGTATTTTTTAAAAATTATAAACTTCTTGCATTGGTATGTCCCCTCTTAAAGCTTTTTGTATTGCATCTTCTCTCATTGAAAGCATTCCTTTTTCTCTTGCCATCTTTTGAATACTGAGCTCTGTCGGATTTTCGAGGATAACTTTTTCAATATCTTTATCTATCGGAAACATTTCAAAAACAGCCATTCGTCCTTTTGTTCCAGAAGGGCAAGTTTTTGAAGGAACTGTCTGAACCATTGTGTTGCCTATTTGGAGTTTGGATTTGAATTGATCTGGCAGGTCTTTAAATTGTTCTGTAATCATAACTTTTGTCGCTTCGTCCATCGGGACTTCTTGTTTGGCATCGGCGCAAGTTGATTTAGCTAAACGCTGAGCCATCGCGAGGATAAGAGTCGGTGCGATAAGAAAAGGATCAACTTCCATATCGATAAGACGCGGAATAACTCCGGCTGAGTTGTTGGTGTGGAGAGTCGAAAGAACCAAGTGCCCAGTAAGAGCCGCTTGTATTGCGAGCTTGGCTGTCTCTTTGTCACGAATTTCTCCAACCAAAATCACGTCTGGGTCTTGTCGCAAAATAGAACGAAGCCCTGAAGCAAATGTATAACCTATCTCTGGCATAACTTGAGATTGGTTTACACCTTCGACAACATATTCCACCGGATCTTCAAGAGACACGATGTTTTCCCTTCTTTGTCGAGAGCGTTAAGCATTCCGTAAAGAGTTGTGGTTTTACCAGAACCCGTCAGCCAGTAATCAAAATAATTCCATAAGGTTTTTAAGAGCTTCGTTAACCATTTTGAAATGCTCTTCTGACATATTTAAATCCTCGAGAGTTTTAATACCTTTTTCTGTATCCAAAATACGCATCACGACTTTTTCTCCATAATAAGAAGGAAATGTCGAAACACGGAAATCAACTTTTCTACCGTTTACCTTTGCAGAGAAACCTCCATCTTGAGGTTTACGTTTTTCGTCGAGACGAAGTTTCGCCAAGATTTTTATACGCGCGACAACTCCACTGTAAACTTTAGTCGGCAAAGTAAGTGAAGTGTGGAGTTCGCCGTCTACACGAAAACGAACCTTAACCTTCTCACCAGTATTTTCAATATGAATATCTGAAGCTCGACCTTCTACTGCGTGACGCAAAATAACTGCCACAACTTTGATAATCGGGGCTTCTTCGACTATTTTCTTTCTGTCGATTTCTGTAGATTCTGTATTCTTTTTTAAAATTTCTTCGTCGGCTTTTGTTAGTTCAGAATCAAGGTCAGACAAAGCTGAGTCGACTTCACCAGAAAGACCTTTATAACTATCGACAACAAAAGAAAAATCTTTCTCGGGGATTAAAAATATTTTATAAGGGACGTTGTTTTTAGAAGAGATAAACTGAATAGCGTCCATAGCTTGAGTGTTGGAAGGATCGACAACACCAACATGCAAAACACCAGCAGATAAAGCAATCGGTGCTATTTTGTACTGCATCACAGATTCTTCTGGAATATAAGATAGAAGTCCTGGATCTATTTTTTGACCCGCAAGAGAAGCTTCAGGTATACCAAAATATTTACTCTTTACGTGAAAGATTTCTTCTTGGTTTAATTCGGGATCGCTTGATATTGCTTCATTTATATCGCCGTTATAACTTTTTTCAGATATATTTATAAGTTTTTGAAGCTTACTTTCGGTTATCAAGCCTTGGTCTAAAAGTTCTCTTACAAAGCTCATAATATTTTTAACTATTATTTATATTCGGGTTTGGTGTTTGGTCTTGTGGCATTGGACTAGGCGCCATCGGAACCACGCTTCCAGGCCCAAAGCTTGAAGAGCCGTCTCCAGTGAATTCTCCTTGTGATTCATCGAAAGAACCAAAAGGTTCTGTGTTTCCGTCAACTCCAAAAGGCGCAAAAGGGTTTACTCTACCTTCGTTTCCAAGCTGTATAAGCTCTATCGTAAAATCTGTGAGAGAAACAAAAGATGGTCGACTAAAAATATCTTCGCGTAGCTTGATAGACCGGATGTTTAGAAGTTGAGTTAAGAATTGTTGACCAATCTGGTCTGCGTCTATGTCTGCTGTAGCTTGAGCTGAGAGACCTGAGACTGGTTGGTTGTCTGTGGTTTGAAGTGGTGCTGATGTTGGTGACACATTTAAAGAATATTCTCCATCACTTAAAAGGAAATAAGCCACGGCTCCGAAAACCACTAAGATAAGAATTATTAAAAATATTTTTAAGCCGTTACTCATAAATCTTTTAGACGATAAGTGTTAATCCTAAATGTATACTTATAATTATCTAAGTAAATTTTGTCTTTGTCTTCTGAAGTTCCCGGTGTGAAAGCAATAGAACGAACATCTACAATACGCAGACTTCTTTCTAGAAGCTTCATGAATTCAACATAAGCGGAATATTTACCTTCAATAGAAAATTCTAAATCAAAAACTTCATAGTCAAGATTTGTCGCAGCTCCTGGCCTTCGAAGGTTGGCTTGTTGTTTAGCCTTTTCTGCTTCTGTGGCAGCCGGGTCTTCTTCTAGGAATTAGTTCTGGTTCGAATTCAACATTTTTAACCAAAATCCCACGCTCTTGAGCGACCTCTTGGATTTCTAGGATTAGCTTGATGTTGTCGACACTATCTGGAACTATTTTCTTTAATCGCGCCAAATCCCCTTCTTGGAAACTATTAAATTTTTCTGTCAGACGGTCTCTTTCTGATTGGAGGATTTTTGCATTTGCTAGAGCTTCGTTATACTTGTCAGCTTCTATTTTTAGAGTTGTTGCTTCATCGTAAATAGGCTGAGTTATCAATAAAAACCCTGCGATTCCTGCTCCTATTAAAATTAGTGGTAAAAGCCATCTCATATTATATTTGTTGGTCAAATAATATTGGTTCTTCTCGATCTAAGAACGATTCATAAGAAACTAAAGATTTATCTACGCTGAATGTCAAACCAAAATCAATATTTCCGTTTTGATCTAGGACCAAATCAGAAAAGATTGGATTTTTAATAAATTTATTTTCACTGAAAAGATCGGCTTGAAGTGCAATGAAGTTGTATCCTTTCGCCTCTCCTTTCATTTCGATATTTACTAGGTTTGTTTTGGTGTCTATTTCGTAAGTAAAATCAGAATACCTGACAGTCGGCAAAGTAGATTCTTGAAGAAGCTCGAATATTGGAGACACGGCGACGTGCTTATCTAAAATAGCATTAGCTGCGTTTAATCTTTTATCTAAAATTTGAAGCTCTGTGATAAGGCTTGGTTCGAATTGGTTTTTCGCTATTGCTAGGGATTTTTTGTATTCGTCTATGTTTGTCTTTACTGATTCTCTGTAGAAATAAGCTCCACCAGCTGAAATAAGAGAAGCCAAAAAGACAATGAAAGAAATTAAATTCACGATACCACCACCGCTCCTAATTTTCTTAGGTGCTTCGATAACTGTTTTCTTCGGTATGAAAGATGTTTGAAACTCTTTATCCATATTAATTTAATTTACGTAACGCAAGTCCTGCGGCCACACCAAACTCCGGCCCTGATTCTGCTAAAACATCTTCGAGAAACGCGGGAGATTGGATTTTAGAAAAAGGATTACCTAAACTTACTTCTGTTCCAAATTTTTTAGGTGCAATTTCCATAAAATTTTTAAGCATGACTCCTCCGCCGGTGAGTATAACTTTCTCGATGCTGTTATTATACTTCTTCTCGTAGTTTAATACTACATTATTTATCTCAAAAAATATATAATCAAGTGTTGATTGCGTAATTTCTTTTGCTTTTGGATATTTTGGATTATCTTCTAGACCAAATCTTTTTTTATTTTCTTCTGCTTCTGCAAAAGGTATTTGAAGTCCGACAGAAAGAGATATTGTGATATCTTGAGAGCCTTTGTTCACGATGTGAAAATCCTGAATAACTCCACGGTCGACGATAGAGACTTTTGTTTTAGATGCTCCGATGTCGACTATCATTACAGTTGAAAGGTCTTGTCCTATAATAGCGCGAATATTGCTAAACATTTCAATCTCAAAGAAATCAGTTTGAAGTTTTACGTCTGTGACCAAGCCTTGATATTTGTTTAAAGTATCGTTGTGTATTGCTGCAACCAAAACTTTTGTTTTTTCGTTTATTACATCTTGTTTGGTCGGCTTCGGAGAATCATCAGTGACATTTTCTTCAGCTCTTTTAGGGATAACCCACCAATCCAAAGAAACTTCTGTTATTGGAACAGGAATATATTTTCTTGCTTCTGTTTGGATTATTCCTGATAGGTCTTTTTGGTTAACCACCGGTGGAAGCTCCATCAGAAAGACCAAAGAAGCTGAAGCCGGAATAGATATTGCAGAGTTTTTGGTTGTGGTGTTGGATTCTTTTAAAAGGTCGTTTAACGCCACGACGAGTTGTTCTTCTGCAATCGGCACTACCTGCCCCACCTGACCTTCTGCATACGGCCCCAAAGAAAGAGATCCATAGGTTTCCAAAACAGCTCTTCCAGACTCTTTTTTAATCTGAACTATTTTTATAGCAGAAGCTCCAATATCAATACCGATAGCGCTTCCGCCGCTATTTGTTTTTATTAAACCGGAAAATTTACTTAAAATACTCTGTAGTGGATTACTTGCCATATATAAATGAATTATAACATGACACTTTTTTAAATAATTGTGTAAAATTAAAACAAATGTTAATAAACTTTATAAATTTATTTAAGTCTTTTTCTAAATCCTTTTTTCCAAGAAAATGCGTAGGTTGTAAAACTCCGGATTTTTGGATTTGTAAAAAGTGTTTGAAAATATACCTATTTCAGAAGAAAACCGGAAAAATGGATTTATTCTGTTTTTTCTTACAGAAGCAATGTTTTGAGAAAAGTTATATGGGATTTAAAATTCCGAGGTAAATATAGTGTTTTAGAAGATATGGAAGAAAAAATTAGAAAAGAATTTATTATTTTCTTAAGTAAAAATAATTTAAACAAAGAAACTTTATATCTAGTTCCAATTCCCATAACAAAGAAAGTCAAAAACGTCGTAAATATAATCAATCTTTTTTAATAGCTAAGAAAATATCAAAAGAAAGCGAAAATATAAAGAATATTTTAACAAAAAACAAAAAATCACAAATCTCAAAATAAAATTAAAAACAGAAATGAAAGACTTAGAAATGTTGTTGGATCTTTTAGTGTTAAAAGAAAACAATATTCCCAAAAATTCGACTATTGTACTAATAGACGATATTGTCACGACCGGCGCCACACTTTCAGAAGCAAAAAGATCTTTAAAAGAATATGGTTTTAAAAATATTTTTGCTTTTACTTTGGGTCACTAATCAGATTTAAATGTTTTTCTGAAAAAGAGGACGGGCGCTAAAAGCGCTCGTCCTCAAAAAAACGATCAATCACAAATCCCGACCTTCCCTTCTTCGTATGGAAGTATCTCACCAGCCAACGCATCTTGCCCCCTGATCTCAGGGACCGGGTGAATTTCGAAACTTGAGAAATCTGGATCTTTGTCCATGTGATTGCAAAGCCAGCTTATGTAAAACATTTTCTGTACTGCTATAATAATCAACAATCTTCTGAAGACCAATTCCCTCGAGATCGATACATTGCTTCTTCAAGACAGTCCAAGCTTCTTCGTGCTTTACAGGAGAAGGTAGGGAGATTATCTGAATCAACTCATCAAACTTGAGCTTTTCGTAGTTGCTTATCATCACGTCTGGATTTAGATGTTCGGTACAATTTCTTTTATTTATTACATAAATAAAAAGTCAGGTCAAATATTTATATATTTTGAGAAATATCTGATTCATGGAAATCTTTTTCTGTAAGCTCATGAGGATCGAGAATAAGAAATCTAATTGAAAACATGGCAACAACACCAACAAGAAAAACAAAAATATATTTGAAATAATTTTTCTTAATTTTTTGAATGTCGTATAGATTCAGGTATTAGATCTTGTATTACAACAACCAAAAAAGCTCCCGCAGAAACAGCCAAAAGCGGAACTTCTAGTTGTTCCAAAATTTTCCAACAAGAAAAACCCACCGATAGAACCTATCAAAACAGTTGCAGAAGCGAGAAAATTTAACCTCAAAGCTTTTTTCACAGAATATCCAGCTTGACGCAAAACAAAAAACTCAGAAATCTCTTGAATAGCTTCATGAACCAAGATACTTAAAGTCACAACTATTCCAACCTGCAAATTCACCGCAAAAGAAGAGGCTAATAAAACCCCATCACCAATATTGTGCACAGCATCACTGAAAACTATTTTCCTAGCATCTATATGTGAATGAGGCTCGCCTTCGTGTTCTTCGTCGTGATGATGGTGAAATCCAGGCAAAACCCGAAAAAGCAAAACAACTCCTAAAACACCAGCCAAAACAAATCCCAAAGGTTCTGTTATTTTTTCTGAATGCTCGAAAACTTCTCTAAAAGTCCGAAAACTATAACCACGAAAACTCCCGAAGAAAAACTCACCAAAAGTCCCATATTCTTTTCGAAAAATCCTTTGAGGATTTTCGCAGTAAAAACAACTCCGACAAGCGATATTAGCATTATTGAAAAAGAGGCTAAAATTATTGCAAACATGATATTTTTTTGATATATTTATAAACGCAAATAAGTTGCATTTGTAAATATACTAAAGTCTATGAAAAAAATCAAACAAGAAAAAGAAATAGGAAATATTTTAAAGAATAATGGTTTTAAAGTAACACCTTCTCGAGTGAGAATTTTAGAAATCCTAAAAGAAAAGCACTCTCCTATGACCGTCGAGGATATTTGCTTTTTAGTACAAAATGAAACCAATAAAACAACAGTGTACAGAGCGCTGGATGACTTTTCAAAAAAAGGTATAATCTACCAAACACATTTTAGGGATGGGAAAACATACTTCGAATTCCAGGATCACCATCATCATCATATAGTTTGTACATCTTGCGGAGTGAAAGAAGGTATATCTTTTTGTGTTGGAGATATTATAAAAAAAATACCAAAACACTCTAAAAGGTTTACAAAAATTAACGACCACGTCTTAGAATTTTTTGGCATATGTCAAAAATGTAACAATATTTAAAATGAAATTATTTAAAAAAATATCCAAATCTGTAATTTTACTTTTTGTGATTTTCATATCTTTTTCACCAATTAAGATTCAGGCACAGGACACAGAAAATAGCCCAGAAATATGGAAAGCAAAAGTAGAAAAAGTTTTAGAAGAAAGAACAGAGCAGATACTAGATACTGTTTATCCACAGCAAACATTAAGATCAGAAATACTAAACGGTCCACAAAAAGGAGAAATTATCGAAATAGAAAATGATTTCCAAAAACTAAAAACAGGCGACAGATTTTACTTCAGAAAAAATATTCTAGGAGAAGAAGAAGTTTCTTATATCGTGACGGATGTAGTGCGACAAGGACCTATAATTTTACTTTTAGCTATTTTTGTCATAATCATAGTAATCTTTGGTCGATGGCAAGGAGTTAGATCTCTCGTAGCTTTAGCAGCTAGCTTTTTAGCTATTATGTTGATTCTAATCCCTGGAATATTGAATGGATGGAATCCCCTTTTTGCAGGTTTTTTGGTTGCAGGTGCGATACTTTTCGCAGCTATTTTCTTCACTCATGGATTCAACAGAGAATCAGCCGTGGCTTATTCTGGGACGATGATAGCAGTTATAATTTCTGGATTATTTGCAATATTTGCAGTCTACATAACAAAACTCACAGGTTTTTCTGCTGAAGAATCTGTGTATTTGAACATGAACACAGGTGGAACTATTAATTTTATAGCACTACTTTTAGGGGCTTTCATAATAGGTTTTCTCGGGGTTTTGGACGACATAGCTATAACTCAGTCAGCGGTTGTGACAGAACTTTACAACATTAACCCAGGAATAAAAAGAAAAGAAGTTTATGCCAGAGCTATGCGTGTTGGAAGAGAACATGTCGGCGCATTGGTCAACACTTTGGTTCTGGCATACACAGGTGCATCTTTACCACTACTCCTATATTTCAACCTTTCATCCACAAGCCTTTTTATGACTATAAACTTAGAAATATTTGCCACAGAAATAGTCAGAATAATTGTCGGAAGTATCGGACTTATACTGACAGTCCCTATCGTTACTTTGCTGGCAGTAAAATATAAAAGGTTATAAATCAGATCATTCTTCGCACGGACATTCTCATGGGCATGGACACTCGCACTAATCTCCCCTTTCCTAATCTTTATCTCCCCCAAGTCCATTTTGGTTTTTCACCTTTTATTTAACTTTTGTATTTTTGAAGATATTCATCAGCGGAGGATGAGAGATTCGAACTCTCGGAGGATTTTACTCTCGGCGGTTTAGTAAACCGCTGGTTTCAGCCACTCACCCAATCCTCCAGTTATTACATAATACTGATATAAAAAATCTAAGCAAATTTAAAAACACTCAAGTCCCCATTTAAAACAATCGGGTCCATATCCATAATTTCATCGACATAGTGAATCCTTTCACTTCTTTCTGGATTGGATTATAAAGATAGATCTTCTTTTCAAAACCATAAGCAAAACCCATTTCCATTAAAGTGCTTCCACCGATGTAATTTTTTATTCCCTTCTTTTCTAAATTCAAAACCAAAATAGCGTCAGAAGTTTTTATAAATTCCCAATATCGCTCTATCATGTCGACAGGTTGCTCTTGACGGAGGTTGAAATCACCATTTTCTTTCGCGGCAAGATAATCTTCGAACCTCATTTCTCCGTTTAAGATTTTTTGTAGTGAAATATGGAATATTAACAACATGTCCCATTTTTTCTAAAGAATTTTTACTTCAATAATTTTTGGTGTAAAATCAACGCTTGAACAGATTGTTATTTTCATTTGTTTTATTATTATAGTATATATATTTTTAAATTCTAAACCTGAGAAAATCCTATAATATATTTACAAAAATGTTCTTATGTAGTATAATATCTATGCCGGACAACCTAGCAATTATGCTAGGCCGTAAACTCTAAAACCCCTCAGCGGAGCAACAGCTTGTACTATGAAAACCTCCAAACAACTTCCTCAAGCGATGGGATTCTTCCATCGCGATGGTCTACCTGCCGCCTGGAAGCAGGCAGCACAGTTTGCCGACAAAGACGGACGCATAGCCTATCCTTCGAGATCATCGCGGCACGACTTGCGACCAAGCCCGGAGACTACCCTTGGGAAACCTATTTCACTACCTGAAGCGCTGAGTACATCGGCACCTCGCGGCAAGGAAACAGGATCCTTATTGTTGCTCATGGCATCGGTCCTTTTTCGACATTGATTGTCACGAAAGGCTATCGTTCCAAGTTCACACACCAGAACCATCGTATACAAGGTGGACGCATCATCGGTCCGAAGTTCTGGGATTTCGAGGCTGGAAAATTTGGCGACGTAAGCATCATCGATCTCGATGAATATTGCAAACGCTATCCAGTATCCATTCATCATGAGCTTGCGGTTGTCGGAAGCACTAACGGACCCTATCTATAAAACGCCCGCCTTGACCCCAAGCCGAAGAGTATCTAGAATCATGCCAGACATGCTCAACTATGGCATCAGAAGCAAGCGACAGTGGATCCGGAGAATCCACTCGGTATTGTCTGGGATGTCAGATAAGTTCCTGACACGTCGTCGTGAACAACATCTGAAGGATGGAGCTGCCGGCGGCGATCCCTACATCATCCGATCCGGAGGTTCGATGTACAAGCATTCTGAAGATGGATGGAGGGTCATAATACTCCACCCTTGTCCATCGGACAACTGCTTGCAATGCACACGAGGGTAACGAAAGCCTGGTAATGTTCGACGTGGATACTTACGAGTGGAGCAATGGCATGCGCCTTGTCGGTATCGAAGTTGGCGAAAACCACGGACAGGTATCAGCGCAGGGGCCCTGATGTCTGAATCGACTCTTTCACTGTCACTGGCAAGAACTCTTGCTGCCAGTAGAAGGACAAGAAGTATCGAGCTTTTACAGTCTCGTGAAATTCGCGAAGGAATGGTTTACCGAAGTTTCCAAGGTTGGAGATGGATGGATTCTGGTGAACCGAATATCCCGTGACCTCTGTGGATACGGTAGAGCGAGCAATCCTTTTCCGGACGACGATAGTGGATATCACGGATTCTTCAAGTACGCCGTAAACGATGAAGGCTATCGCTCCAACCGAATGCGAATGCTTACTACTTAGTCGGTGACCCACAGATCGAAGGTGAACACCATACCTGTAGGTCCAGTTCTATCGGATCGAAGCCGACACATCGAAGCGCTCTGATGCAAGCAGATAAGCTTGCGCGTGACTATGATCTGATGATGGATCTGATGGAGAAGATTGCTCTAGCATGAAAAGGTTCCACCCGGGCAATGTCTCGGGTGGCTTTCGTTTTATTCATTAAATAGTTTGGCGGAGACGGAGAGATTCGAACTCTCGGGGCCGATTAAAGCCCACCTCCTTAGCAAGGAGGCACATTAGACCACTCTGACACGTCTCCGTATAAAGCTTAGATTAGCATAAAATTGTGTATAATAAAACCCAACAATATGTTTTTATACCACCGAAAAAGAGCGGATATGGAAGGAAATATTTATATCCATTAAACACACTAGAGGATATTAATCCTGGAGTTTTTAATGAGGTAATGAAAAAGTATAAAACCGAGAATGGTTGCTTGGAAAAAAATTCCAAAACTTAATTGTCTCTGGAATGATGTTATTCATATGACAGCAGTTCATCCATCAGACTTAAAGAATTCACTTTTAGAAGCGGGCCACGAATTGAAAAACTTTAAATGGTTTAAAATCCCGATCAAATCTCTTGATTCTGAAAAAATTGGTTGTTTATATGTATAAAGAAAAATGGTTGGCAAAAAACTTTAGATAATTCAGAGTTTGAAGATTTTGATATAAAAAAATTTAATGAATATTCAAAAATCGGAGAAAAAACAAAAGAATACTTTAAAGAAAAAATAAAAAATAATGAAGAACCTCTAATATTTCACATGATTCCACATATTTTATACAAAGGAAATATAGATACTAGCAACCTAGAGATAATTTCAACTTATCCGGAACTATAATTACTGCCTTCATACAGATTTTTCTTGATATAATAAAAGCGCAATATGAACACCGAAACTTTTTACAAAGATTTGCCAATTATTAAAAAAGATCTAGAAGAAACTCTCACAGATGAGTCGTATTTTAAAAGTGTCCCGAACAATTGGTCTATCATCGTCACAGACATAGAAAATTCCACAGAAGAATTTAACAAAGGAAAATATCAGGAAATGAATATTATTTCTGCGAGCTCTATTATTGTGGCATTAAATATCGCAGACAAATACAAAATAGATATTCCTTTTATCTACGGTGGAGACGGCGCTTCTATCATAGTCCCGAAAAGAATCTTATCTGAAGTTTTAGAATCTTTAGCCACGCTCAGAAACAACGCAAAATACAATTTCCAACTCTCACTTCGAGTCGGATCTATTTCTGTGGAAAGTTTGAAAGAGTATGGATATCGATTGAAAGTTTCTAAGATTAAAATAGTTGAGGATTACACTCAAGCTATTTTTCTTGGAATAGGTTTAAGCCAAGCTGAGAGAATTATAAAATCAGACAAAAGATTTTTAACAAAAAAAGAAGGGGAAGAAAAGAAGTTAAACCTTTCAGGACTTCAATGTAGATGGAACGAAATAGCTCCGCCTGCTCACAAAAAAGATATTTTGGTTTTGATAATCAACCCAATAAAAAAGAGAAAGCAAACTATAATCTACCAAAAAATACTCGCAGATATTGAAAATATTTATGGATCTTTCCGAAAACGCCACCCCATCTCAGGAAAAGAAATAGGTCACAGCTCTGGATACAAAACCCTTTCGCGAGCTTCGTATTTGAAATATGGAAAGCTAAACCTTTTCTACACGGGATTCCAAATGTTTAAATCTTTATTAAACAAAATTTATATAAAGTCAAAAATAAAACTTCCAATACAAATTCACGAAGATTATATCCACGGAGACATCGCCACAGCGACAGATACTCTCAAAATAGATGGTTCATTAAAAACAATAATAGCCGGAACCAAAAAACAAAGAGAAGCACTTTTACGAAAACTAGAAAGAAGAGAACGAAATGGAGAAATAGTTTTCGGACATTTTGGAACAAGCTCGACAACTATCACTTGCTATGTTCATAAAAGAGATAAGGAATATATAAACTTCATAGACGGAACAGATGGCGGATACGTGAGAGCTGCAAAAGAAATCAAAGACAAAATAAAAAATAAGTTATAATAAAATTATGGATGAATTGAAGGAAGAAAATAAAAAACTAAAAGAAATGGTGGATTTTAAATCTGATCTTATTTCCATGATGGCGCACCAGCTTCGCACTTCCCTTTCTGCTTCTAAATGGGTTTTAAAAATGTTTATGGATGGCGACTTAGGCAACATAAACGAAGAACAAAAAGTATTCGTAAAGAAAACTTATGAAAACAATGAAAAGATGATTTGTTTAGTAAGCGAGATGATAGACATAAACAAAGAAAACAACACAGAAATAATCTACAACAAATCACCGCACGACATAACCGAAATAGTAGACGAAGTAATCGGCGAGTTTATGGGCGAGGCCAAACAAAGAAAAGTTACTATTCATTTTACAAAACCAAGCGAAACAATAATAGAATGTGACCCAGAAAAAATACACACAGCAATGCAAGGACTTCTAGAAAACTCTATCAAGTACAACAAAGAAAACGGAGAGGTTTTCGTGGAAATAGAAAAAGACGAACACGAAGTGACAATCTCGGTGAAAGACACGGGAATAGGAATCCACGAAGAAGACAAGGTTCATATTTTCGACAAGTTTTTTCGATCGATTCGAGCTAAGAAAAAAGAAAGTGTCGGATCTGGGCTTGGCTTATACGCCGTCAAAACAATAGTCGAAAAGCATTCAGGAAAAATATGGTTTGAGAGTAAGGAAGATTTCGGCTCAACTTTCTTTATCTCTTTGCCAATTTATAGAAGTTAGGTTAGACTAAAGATATAAGTTTAAAAATAATCAGAAAAAGATATGAGTAAAAAAGTTCTAATAATAGAAGATGACACTTTCTTGCAAGGCCTAGCTGCCAACAAACTTGGCGATGCTGGATTTGACGTAACAACAGCTTCAGACGGAGACGAAGCTATGACAGAGCTCGCAAAAGGAAAATTCAACTGCATTCTTTTAGATTTAATGCTTCCTGATATTTCTGGATTTGATATCTTAAAAAATATAAGAGAAACATCAAAATCAGTTCCTGTTATCGTTTTCTCAAACCTTTCAGAAGACAAAGATATAAAACAAGCGACAGACCTCGGTGCAACAGATTATCTTATTAAATCCAACTTCACTCTAGAAGAACTTGTAGAAAAAATTGAAAAGACTATCTAGTTAAATTAAAATAGTCCGCCAGCTCCGCTGGCGGACTATTTTGTTTCGTGATATAAAAAAGGAAATGTACGAACATGCCAACAAGAAAACAAATTACCCAAATGCATCTGGCTGCATTTAGACTGGAAAAAATAGATGAATTTTGCCATCTCGTTTTCAAGCAGACTGGGGACTTGCTGGTTAAACAAACAAGTAGCGATGCCAATAAAATGTCAGAGGCTTCACTTCGCCAAGGTTGGCGATATGTGACATAAAGAAAAAAATAGTGTCACACAGATTTACCCCGACGAAGCAGTGACTCTGACCACATCAAACAAGACCCCGCGAAAGCGGGCTTTAAATTAAAATTCGGTCCTACAATAAAACTTATTATTTTCGTCAACCCAACCTAGGATATCATTTTCGTCTTTTTAAACTTTTTATTATAAAAACTTTCTTTGTTTTAGATTTTTCTAAAACTTTGGCTCTCAAATCTTATAGGTAATTAATTGCATATTAAACTCGCTCAAGTTATGGGATATTTTTGCTTATTTCCGCCACAATATCCGGTCTAACCTTATTAAAATATTTAAAAATCTTTTAATCTGTCTCCAGAAAACAACACGCAGTAAATAAAAAGAATAATAGTGTCCGCTTCGGATAAACGCAAATCTAATGTCTTGATCTTGGCATACTTCCTTCGATAATCCATTTATCATTTTTCATAACATTAGAAAGTTCGACAACAAAAGCATCTTGTTTAAGCCCATCTTCTTTCCAAAATATTTGATCAAGATGAGTCACGGGTATGTTTAAATCTCCCTAATTTATTCGCTAGAGTTGTATTACCTGAAGCTCGCAATTCTGGATGAAAATGAACGTCTCGTTGGTATCGTAGAATACAAGTCTGGCCGAACAACTTACACACCAGCTAAATAGAATTAATGAACCTAAAAGCGAGGTCACTATGTGGCCCCGCTTTTGCTATAATACCTCTATGCACTTAAAAGACCCTCTAGAAAAACATTTTCGCCTCACAGCGCCACAGAAATCAGCCTTGAAAAGACTTGGTCTTCTAACTCTCCAAGACATGCTTTTTTACTTCCCTGTCAGATACAGCGATATGAGCGAAGTGAAGATGATCCGAGATTTGCTTCCGGGAGATATTGCCACTGTTTACGGAGAAGTTTCCGGTCTTAAAACCAAAAAAGCTTTCAAAAGCAAAATCCCGATGGCCGAAGGTGTTGTTGACGACGGTTCTGGCAAACTAAAAGTGATGTGGTTCAACCAAGCCTACATCGCGAAAATGCTTCACGACGGACAGAAAGTTTCTCTGACTGGAAAAGTTGCCGACAGTAAATACGGACTGACGATGCAAAACCCAGAATACGAAAAAACAAACTCTCTACCGATAGATGTTCATAATTCTCTTTTTCATAAAGAAGACGATGACGAAAAACAATTCCACTACCCTGTTTATAAAGAAACAAAAGGTATAACTTCCAAATGGATGTATCACGCTGTGCACAAAATAGTCGCACAAGGTTTGACAAAAGATATGCCCGACTATATCCCCGCCAATATTTTAGAAAAATATAATTTACCAAAACTCTCGACAGCTCTCGTCTGGATTCATATGCCGAAAAACAAAAAGAACAGTGAATCTGCTCGAAAGCGTTTTGCTTTTGAAGAAGTTTTTTTCATTCAATTAGAAAAGCAACGCGAGCGAGCTGAAAACAGCGACAAAAAATCTTTCAAGATAGAAGTCGAGAAAAAAGATATAGAAAATTTCACAAACCGATTCCCTTTTAAGATGACAACCGGACAAGAAAAAGCGATAAAAGATATTTTCCAAGACTTCAAAGGTAAGCATCCGATGTCTCGTCTTCTAGAAGGAGACGTCGGCTCTGGGAAAACAGCTGTCGCAGCGACAGCCGCGTATTCTGTGATAAACAACAGACCGCCAAAAGACGCTTCACCAGAAGAACGACAAGATTTCGGAAATCTGCAAGTCGCATATATGGCACCGACCGAGATTTTGGCTGGACAACATTTCGAAAGCTTTATCGAATACTTTACTCACACTGGAATAAACATCGGGCTTTTAACTGGTTCTTCTTGTAAGAAATTCCCTTCCAAAGTAGATCCGTCTGGCTGGACCACTATCTCTAAACCTCAGCTTCTAAAATGGGTCGCAAATGGAGAAATCCCGATTCTAATCGGAACGCATTCGCTAATATACAAATCAGTTCAGTTCAAACACTTGGCTTTAGGTATTGTAGATGAACAACACCGCTTCGGAACAAAACAACGCGCTCGCTTGGCGAACAAAGAAGGCTTCGCCCCACACTTCCTTTCGATGACAGCCACACCTATTCCCCGCACGCTCGCGCTCACAATATACGGCGACCTTGATTTAACTTTACTCGACCAAATGCCAGCCGGAAGAAAACCGATAATCACAGAAATAGTCACGCCAGACAAACGCGAAAAAACTTATGACTTTATAAAAAGCCAAATGGCAGAAGGTCGCCAACTTTATGTTATTTGTCCGCGAATAGACGAACCAGATCCAGATAAAGAATTCGCCTTGCAAACAAAGTCTGTGAAAGCTGAAGCTGCAAGATTAAAGAAAGAAATTTTCAAAGACAAAACGATAGATATTTTGCATAGCAAGATGACAAAAGACGCGAAAGAAAAAGTTATGGAAAAATTTTCAAATGGAGAAGTCGATATTTTAGTTGCGACGTCTGTCGTCGAAGTCGGGGTAAATGTCCCGAACGCCACGATGATTATCATCGAGGGTGCAGAAAGATTTGGCCTCGCTCAGCTCCACCAGCTTCGCGGAAGAGTTATCCGTTCGAATCATCAGGCATATTGTTTCGTTCTTTCAGAAACTAAAAATGCGAAAAGTGTCGAAAGACTCAAGGCTCTTCAAACTGCGAAAAATGGATTCGAACTTTCAGAACTTGATTTAAAACTCAGAGGTTCAGGGAGACTTGGCTGGAATAAAGCAATGGGGTGTGACCGACCTTGGAATGGAAGCTATTAAAAATTTGAAGATGGTTGAAGCAGCGCGAAAAGAGGCGAGCGATATCGTGACAAAAAATAAACTTTCAAAACTGCCAGCAACAAAGCTGAGCTAGAAAAAGAGGTTTGAAGATTCATTTTGAGTAAACTAGAGATTTTTTATATAAACTCCAAAAGTATATTCCCCGTCTTTATATTGAGAAATTTTTTTCATATTAAATTCATCTATTTGTATATCTATTGATTTCTTATTTACTTGCGGACCTTCACAGATTTCAACTAGCAACATATCATATCCATTATCTTTAGCAAAAGACATGAAAGTTTTCTCTAATTTTCTACCAATACCTGCAATAGTTCTATTAGAGGCAACGTGCTTACCGTAAATAATTTTCTTATCACTTAAAAAATTTGAACTAATATCTGTTTTTGATAGCCATTCTGGATTAGATTTAATCCATTTATTAATGTCATAAGCTAAAAGATATGCCACTACAGAACCTTTATCGTCTTTGGCGATTATCAGCACAGATTCTTTACCATTTTCCACAATAGCTTTTTCGATAATATCTCTATTAATTTTTGTAGCCAAGAATCCACTTTTTCCAGGATCTTGATCTAAATCTTTGTTTGATAATAAAACTGATTCTTGCACAGAAATAATTCCTTCAATATCACTCTCTTTTGCAAACTCTATTTTAGGTTCAAAATTATTTTTATCTTTGTCACTTATTAAGTTTTCCATATATTGTCCGCCCTCTTGGATTCGAACCAAGGACCCCAGAGGTATAAGCTCTGTGCTCTAACCAACTGAGCTAAGGGTGGTTTGTTATTTGATTAACAGAAAATAGTGTATATGAAAATCGAGTTTTTATCAAATGAAAGCCCCGGCGCTGTGCGCCGGGGCTTTCAGACCTTTTTGGTCTTATTACTTGTATCCACCCCTGATCTTTTCAGAAACAGGATAGCCACGAGTAGACTTTCCACCCGTTTTTCCTGTTTTGGGAAACAGAGCACTTGAATACATGCGACCGGAAACACCCGAGGCAAGAATTGTGGTTTCAGGATTTTTCCTGAGGAATTGCTTCTTTCCCATGTGGAGAAGTTAAGATTGAACAAATGAACGATACCGAAAGATTATACATAGATAATTTTGTTTATCAAATTAAATAGTCCGCGCCTTACAGCGCGGGCTATTTAATTATTTAACTTCTTCTTTTACAGCCTCGTCTGTTTTAGTTGGTTTTATATCTTTCTTTGGAAGTTCTTTTAAAGGTATTCCGTGTTTTTTCAAGAAATCGTTGTATTCATCTTGTTCGAGAGTTTCTTTTTCTATCAAGATTTTTGCCATATCATCCAAAACTGCACGCTTCTCAGTTAGAACTTTTTCTGCAGTAGCCAAACCTTCGTCAATCAATTTTTTAATCTCTTGATCGATAACATCTGACATTTTCTCAGAGTATTCGTTTCCGAAACCTCGGCCGAACATCACTTCAGAATCTTTTCCTTCTAGCGCCACAGGACCTATAACATCTGACATTCCCCATTTTGTGACCATAGACCGAGCAAGCCTTGAAACAACTTGTAGGTCGTTTGAAGGACCAGTGGTTATGTCTCCAAAAACTAATTTCTCAGCGACGTATCCACCCAAAGTTCCAGCGATATCGTCTTTGAATTCTTTTCTGTTGTTTAAGTATCGTTCTTCTAGAGGGAGATTCATTGTGTATCCACCAGCTCGTCCACGAGAAACGACGGTCACTTTGTGAACCGGATCTGCATTTGGTAAAACAGACATCACGAGCGCGTGACCCGCTTCGTGGTAAGCCACAATTTTCTTTTCTTCGGCATTCATCAGGTGACTTGTTCTTTCAGGACCGATCATAACTTTGTCGATAGAAAGCAAAATGTCGTCTTGTTTAACCTTTTTTCTATCGTTTCGCGCAGCTTTTATCGCAGCTTCGTTCATCAGAGCATACAAATCAGCACCAGAAAATCCTGGGGTTCTTTCAGCAACTAATTTCAAATTAACATCGTCTTCGAGTGGTTTTTTACGAGCGTGGATTTTCAAAATCTCTTCTCGGTCAGCTCGGTCTGGCAAATCCACCATCACACGTCGGTCAAATCTTCCTGGTCGAAGTAGTGCGTTGTCTAAAACATCTGATCTATTTGTCGCAGCTATGACAATAACTTTTTGATTTTGGTCGAAGCCGTCCATTTCTGTCAAAATCTGGTTTAGAGTTTGCTCTCTTTCGTCGTTTCCGCCACCGTGTCCGCTTCCTCGTTTTCGTCCCACTGCGTCTATCTCATCAATAAAGACAATAGAAGGCGCTGCTTTTTTCGCCATTCCGAAAAGGTCTCGCACACGAGATGCGCCGACTCCAACAAACATTTCCACGAAGTCAGATCCAGAGAGGTGAAAGAAAGGAACGTTTGCTTCTCCGGCCACAGCTCGAGCGAGTAAAGTCTTACCTGTTCCTGGCGCACCTTCGAGAAGAACACCTTTTGGAATGTCAGCGCCGATGTCTATAAACTTTTTAGGATTTTTCAAAAAGTCGACAATCTCTTCTAACTCTTGCTTAGCTTCTTTTACACCAGCGACGTCTTTGAAAGTAACTTTGTTTTTGTCGTTTGGATCTGTGATCTTAGCTTTCGACTGACCGAAAGAAAATGCTTGCATTCCCTGACCTTTCGCTTGTCTCATTATAAACCAGAAGAAAATTACGATAAAAAGAACTGGGATAAGTATCGGCAGAAGATTTAAAATCCAAAAACCAAAACCTGATTCACTTTTTATCTCGATATCTGTTTTAGATAAAGATTCTGTTAAGACTCCGTAATTTGAAAGAGTTTCTGTTAGTGAAGCTTCTCTTTCTTTTTTAGAAACGTATTTTGTTTTTTCTTCGTCGTTTAGTGTGACAGAGAGTTTGTCGCCTTCAACTAAAATATTCGAGACTTGTCCTTGGTTGATCAAAGTCGAAAGAAAAGAAAGTGAAATATCTTCTGGTTTTGCGGATTTACTTTCCACGACAAGAGAATACAATGCGGTGAAGGCTAGAAACACGAAAAAGACAGTCCAAAGCTTGTTTAAAAAGCTCCCCGATTTTTTATTTTTCTTTTTATTGTTTTTTTTAGACATTTGATTTATTTGTGAATCTTTGGCTTAATTGTCGTGTCATTATACAATATAATGAGTTTAACATAAACACCTTATGACTTTACTTCAAAAAAACAGAAAAGCAAGCTTTAATTACGAAATCCTCGACAAATACGTAGGAGGTCTTTCACTTTTCGGATTTGAGGTAAAAACAATAAAAGCCGGTCAGGGTTCTATTTCTGAAGCTTATGTAAAGATAATCGGTGACGAACTATATCTTGTAGGCGCTCATATTCCGCCATATCAACCTAAAAACACTCGCGAGGACTACGACCCATATCGAGAAAGAAAGATACTTTTAAAGCGAAAAGAGATTGAAGAGCTAAAGAAAAGGATAAAAGAAGCTAACTTGACAATAGTGCCTATTTCGTTGTATAATAAGAATAGATATGTGAAAGTTGAAATAGCGCTCGCTCGTGGTAAGAAAATCGTCGACAAACGTCAAAATATAAAGAAGCGAGATATAGAGCGGGATTTGGGAAGAAAACTGAAGAACTAACTTCCCTTTTGGTTTGCGAGTCCTTCGCTAAAACATGATAAATTGTTTGTCATATTTTAGGGGATGATTGGTCTTGATATTTGAAAATTTTTAATAAGTGCATGTCGAGCTTTGATAACTCGTTAAACTTTCTTAAAACCTTAGATGGAAAATCTAACGGATTAGTGAAATCTCCTTTTCAAATGAAAAGAGGTTTCGCTCTAGCATAACTTTTTAAAGTAGCTAGTGCTCATAAGCCGGACTTCCGATAACGCATATGAGTATCATAAAATCGGGACAAGCTTCTGGCTTTCTCGCCCAGAAGTCTGAAATCAAGAGATCGATAATAAATTGTTTTGTTTGTTCTTAAGATTTATTATTTAAAACAAAAAACAATCTACGCATGTAGACCCTTATTGAAAACTCATTTACACGCGGGTTCGATTCCCGCCATCTCCACATAAAAAACAGTAGTGCCTTTCGGCGCTTTTATTTTTTGAGCGGGGAGATGAGCTAAAAAGCACTCGCGTGCTTTGCGTGCGGGAATCGAAAGGCGCAGGTATATTTTTGTTTGAGCTTTGCGAAAGGCAAAAATACCGAGCCGGGGTCGCGAAATTTTTCCGTCAGGAAAATATTTGTGACCGATCCGCAATCTTTCTTACATTTGACTTATAGTCTAAGTCAAATTTTCTTTGATTTTTTAATCCAAATAGTTTTAGATTTATTTATCATCTAATCTCTGGCATTCTTTTTCATGAAGTATCTGTTAGATATTTAAAGAAGACTTTAAAATAGATATTATTAAAGCTCGGACATTAAAATTCGTATTCCAATCGAAGCTCTTCTGCTTGTATCTCTAATGTTAGAATATCAGAATTGTAGGTCTCAAACCTGAGCCTTCCGAGCCTCCGTTAGATGTAATTGTATCTCCAGGAATAATCAAATAATAATCATGATTAAATTGTTTTGTTCTATCAAGAATTAATCTTTCAATATCTCTACGATTACTACTATATTCGTTAGTTAAATCATTAATAATTTCATCTCTGGTTGGAGGTGGGTCATTTACCGGCTCTGGATTAAATACCTCTATAGAACATTCAGTTTCTTTTTTTCTCTCCGGTACTCTTTATTTCTGCAAAATCCAAGCCGTATTTACCTCTTTCTTTAAAAATCTAAACGAGTAAATTCCAACATCATATTTCTCTCATATGCAGAACTTATCCAAGCAATATCGTAGTCTTTTATATCTCCAAAGCTTGGAGTTAATTTAATTTTAAATTCCTCACCAACCCTAATAATATTATCAGCGACCAAGTATGGCGAAATATGTAAATTTTAGATTTTCTATGGTTAATTTTTCAAACAGGTGCATACTATTGGTAAGGACGTTATGTAGTAGTAACTGTTGGTTTTACTATATTTTTATCGACTTTTTTAACTTCATATCTTCCATTAAAACTTCTGATTACTTCCGTATCTTGAACTTCATCATTTAAAAAAACATTTTCTTCTATTTCTAGCTCTTTTTTTATCCAGGTCAATCAAAGACAATTCTTTATTTATCAACTCTTTTTATATCTCCATTCAGATCATTTGATATATTTTTTAATCTTTTTTGTATTTCTATTAATTTTATTTTTAAATCAATTTTAGAGAATTCATTTGTCTCTAAATTAAAAGAATTAAACAGATTTTTATTAATCTCTATTAACTTTTCAGCTTTTTTTCTCTTTAGAGAAAGCAAAAGGAAACTTCCTGAATAAATCCACTATTTTTACGATTAATATCTTGAGCGTGCGAAACGGTTGGTAGTAAGTTAACTAAAGAAACGCTGTTATAAATAAAGTTTTTATTTTCATACTATATCACTATTTAGTTTATAAGCTCGTTCTTAATTAAAAACTTGTATTGGGCATTCAAATTCTTTTCTTCACCTGTATCTCTTACTTTTTTGCAATAAAAGATAGGCTGTATTTACCTGTCTTTGGAATCCTAAAAGAATATATTCCGTCATCATATATTTTTCTTTATAAGCTGAGCTTTCTTGCCAAGATATATTATAATTCCTTTAATTTCTCCCAAATTTGAGTCAGCTTTAACTTAAAATAATCTCCGGCAACTATCGCATTATTTGGGGGACCAAACACATAGAACATCTAAAATTTAAATTTTCCAAACTTATTTCTTCCAACTGATTAGTCTCAGGGATACAACCGCCAGAGGCCGGAATCAAAATGGCCGAAGTGTATCCGTCCTTACATGAATGAATTATTTTAGTAACAGGATCAAAAATATAATACTTACCATTAAATTCGTAATTTGTAACCACCCAATCATAAGAAGAAATATTATTCTTATATTCAGAACATTCCATACTTTTCTTTTGTCTAAGAAAATCTGATTGACCACAGTCTAAATATAGGGGTTAGAGTCAACCCAAGATCAGAATAAATACAGATAAATTTTTTAGGTTTAGGTTTAATATAACTTTGATAATAAACACTATTACTTGACCTTTGACCTAAATCATATATACTTTTTCCAAATTACAATAATCTTTATCAGTTACGTACAAGCTAGCGGGTATCCCATTTAGACCCCCTGGTTCCATAGGAATCATTATACAAACCATCACTAGGTTTATATCCATAATTATCATATTTTAAACCATTTGGATTACTTCTAACATGAGGAGCTTACATAAGTACCATTGCTTTTATAGTAACCCTTAACGCTAACATGTTTTACGAGTTCTTATTTAAATTAAAGCTTGTAAAAATAAAAGTCCAAAAATAAAAAAACTTAGCGTTTTAATAAAATATTTCATATATTTAATGATACGGATTAACCTTGCTTTGTCAAACGGTTTAATATCTCTATTGTGTCTTTAAACTATTGCAAATACTCACTGTTTTATATACTCGCTCACCAGCTGATGCTCACTTAAAAACAAAAGCTCCTAGTTGGTTCGAACTTTTCTTAATATGTCCACACCCTAAAATATTAGTGCCTTTCGGCGCTTTTATTTTTGAGGGAGATGAGCAAAGCACCTGCGTGCTTTGCGTGCGCGGAATCGAAAACCGCAGCGTTATGCGAATTCTATGTTATCGCGAGGTGGGGTCGAGAGTACTTAGATTTTTCGAGCTTGTCGAAGAAAAAAGCGCCAGTAACTCGTGACCGATGATCCGACATTTATATATAAAATTAATTTAATTTTTACATCTCTTTTGCCTATAATAAAGACATTAGAAACTTTAATTTTTAAATATATGAAATTTATTTATTATATTTTAATAGGTCCAGTAATTTTTAGTATTTTTTTTTTAATAATGCTTTTTTAGATGGTGAACATTTAGGCTTCACAATATTCCAACTAGGTCTTCCGGCTATAATTTCATACTTTATATCAAAGAAAAAAGATAATTTTCTTAAGATATTTTCATTATCCTTCTTTGTTATATTTATCATTATATTTTTCATACAAAATATTTAAAAATAAAGAGTTTTTTAAAAAATTCTCTGTGTTGTCCACAACAACATTTGCATGCCGTTTAATATTTAAGATATTATGTATATAAGAAGTAACTATTTTTATGAGCTGTTTGGTCCACCATATTATTTTTATGTATGTTTGCTTAAACATAAAAAGGTGATTTCCTCAAAGTGCTTTTACTATTTGACATTATAACAAATAGATGTTTAATTTTTTTGAAAAGTAACTACAAAAAATGCCAAAAATACTCTTGTAGAATAAATTAGGTCTTTAGAAGAAAGTCCTCAAAAGTTTATATTTTTGAGGACTTTTTCTTTTTTTTTCTTTTTATTATTTTTATCTTTTAAAATTTCTTTTATTCTATTAAACAATATGCTTTAATTAAAAAAATACCCAAACCATGAGCACCGGAACAAGCACAGACATACAAGCAAGACTACATCACACACTCGAACCAGCCTCGTTCTTTGTAGAACTCAATACAAGTCTACAGGAAGACCATCAAATCTCTTCTTAATAACCACGCCACCAGCAAAGGTGTTGTGGTTTTAAAGATGGATTTACCATTGAGATCAAGGATGGCTTCATAGAGAGAAGCAAGCATAACCATATCCGATCACCGGCTTTAAGACCAAGTGTGTGGAACAATTCTCTCCACCTAGAAAATCCGTGAAGAAAATACGGACATCTAAGGGAGAAATCCTGAATATAGAGGATTAGTATCCTTCCCCAGCGGACCGAAAGGTTCGCTGGTATTTTTTGGTATAATAGAAATATTAAAAGTTAGTTTAAATAATATGCAAAATAAATTTTTTACCTTTGGTTTTATGTGGTGTAGCTTCTTTAATCTTAGGAATGATCTGGTATAGTAGATCACTTTTCGGAAACACTTACATGAAAGCTCTGGGCGCAGATATGAACATGCCTCCAGAAAAATGAAAGAGATTCAAAAGAAAATGTGGCAACTTTTACTAACTCAATTTGTATTAGCCGTCTTCCAAGTTTGAGTTTGATTTTAACTATTTACATAAACAGCGTTATCGCAGACATGACACCTGCAACAAACGCCTTCTGGATTTGGGCTGGATTCGTAATGCCAACCTTGGCCGGTAGCGCACTGTGGAGTGCTCGACCAAGAAAAGATGCATGGAAAATATTTTTCATAACTTCTGGATATCAATTTTTATTGTTTATGATTTTCGCATCAATAATAAAAGCTTGGATGTAGATAATAGATAAAATAAAACATGAAAAGCCGGCACTTGACCGGCTTTTTCAAATGTCGTATGACAATGGGTTATTCTTCCGAGGAGCTTCCCATACCGAAACCAGAGTATGAACCTATTTCGTAGTAATTATCTGGGTTGTAACAAATGGGCTACTCATAACCCTGCAATTTTTTATCATTTCGTCGTACCTTCGGTTTGGAGGTATATCGATCTTGTAAAAACCAAGCTGTGCTTGAGTCCATGCATCTCAAATACATAATCACTATAGAGTGCATGTAAACACAAACATACGAACAGGCCAACGAAAAGCATTACCAAGCCCCATGGACCGAGAATGCTACCAAGAATGAACAAAATGATCCTAGCAGTATCAGGAAGTAAATCATGGTTAGTGGGGTTTTCCTAAATTATATATATTTAAACACTAAATATGGTGCCTCGAGCATAGCTCGGAGCGCTTCGAAAGATCTTCAGATGTATTTGTAATTACACCCGTGCACACCTTTTAGAAGGTCTAGGTCTTCGGGACTCATCCCACGACCAGTACACATTTCATCAAGCTCCTTTTTTACGGGAGATTGTTTCTGGTAGATGGATCACTTCCTTCTTTTACGTCAGCCCAAGATGTAGAGGGCTGAACACTACCTCTAAGACTTTTGCTTCCATTGGCTTACTTTCTGGTTTTTAGTGGTTTATCGGCGGAACATCCGGCGCAAAACCAGGACAGAGAAAACAACTATCAGGAATATGACTATCACCTGAGCAAAAGTGTTCAAGCCCAGGAACCAGTCACAGATACTACCCGAGAGAAAAAATGTCACCCGCTTTACATGCATGGTTTATTACGTTAGTGTGTTTGTTGAAGGAACTTTTAGATGATGATTATCACAGAAAGCTGTTTTTATGTCAATGCTCGTATAGAAAACACTGTGTGAAAATGTTTATTGGATAAACATGAAAAGCCGGCACTTAGCCGGCTTTCGTGTACTGTTGAGGTCTTACATCAACATGGTGATTGTCCATCTTCGTTTGAAGGCAGCGAAACTTTCTTGGTTCGTTTTGTTCTAGTGAAAGAGATCAGAGTGATGATCAAGAGCAAGATCACAGCGATACAGAAAGCAAATCGCTTCCTTATGCTCCAGGCGTTGAACCACGTAGACACGTAGCACATCAAAAACTGGAACATCATCTCGAGTTGGTTTTGTATGTAGCTCCGTTTTCCCTTTTTTGTGTTTTGCAAACAAGCCGTTGATAATCTTGGGTTTCAAGAAAACAACAGAAGCAACCATCAGCGACCCGACGGAAGCGCAGAATCCACAAATCAAAAGCAAGTAGCTTAGGTTTATCGATGTTTCCCATTTGCTTGTCGGGTTTATGTTTGGCGTTTGGTAAAAAGAACAGAACTCTAGGCTTTGGATTATCATAAAAATTTAATTTTTTGTCAACGTTCACAATAAAAACTTGTTTATTATTATTTTTAGGTATTTAATATAGTAAACAACTAAAACCACAGTCATGAAGAAGCTCATTTCTTTTTTGTTGGTTTTAACTTCAAACCAACAAATCGCAACAGTACAGATAGATTCAATCTAAACAGAAGATATACTGAGTTTATAACCTTAGAAAATGAAAGAATTTTAACTGAAGACAAACTCATAGATTCTTTCTATCTGTACTATCAGCAAAATGCACAGGTAAAGAGGTGGCAGAAAACTACATCGAGTTCGCCAAAGAAACAATAGAGATGTGGAAAATACCGCTGAAGGACCCAGAGGTCCTCTTCACCCGAATGACCACGATGGAAATTGTGGAATTACAAAAGCGAACACCGTACCAGGATCTTCCTTAGACAAGCAAATGGAAGACGGGGAGCACCGAATCCGAATCAAAATAATGATGCACATAAATGAGCTCTCAAAAAACATAGCAGAGCTGTCATCAAGTTGATATCGCCTCCCGCACAGAAATGTGCGGGAGGATTATTTTACCTCTTAAAAAACCCTAGTTCTTTTGATGGAAAAAGTAGTCGCGGGAAAAGGAAGTGAATCAACCAAAGACCTGACATAAGTTCCAGAAGAACAAATCATTTTAGATTTTGCAATCAAAAAAATATCTTCTCCTCTACTCTGCATATTTTCTTCCCATTTTTTTATAATCTCTTCTTGTCTAAAATCACCACTGACAAGATTTATTCTTCTTTTAATTTCTTTTAAAAGCTCCACACCTTTTATTTCTCTAAAACCAATAAATTCAATTTCATATATTTTTACTTCTCTTTCTGGCAAATCAAATTCTTCCCCGTCTTTCGTTTTTTGAAAAAGTGGAACTCCGTTTATTGTCTTTGAAGAAAAAGGCGGATATTTTTGCACAAACTTTCCTTTCTTTTTTTCTAAAATCATGGCGAGTGTCGAAATCAAATCTTCTTTATTAAAATTTTCTGCAGATGAAAGTCCGAGTAAATCGTACGAATCTGTTTTGAAGCCAAAAAGCATTTCAAATTCATATTCTTTATCCATTTCTAGATATTGATCTTTTTTCTTGCATTCTTCACCGACCAAAACCAAAAGCTCACCTTCAGCCATCGGGTCGAGTCTTCCAGCATATGTCATCGGCAAACCTTCGTATTCTGGCATATCAAAACGAAGCCTGTTTAAAGCTTCTAGTGGCGTTTCGCCGAGTTTTTTGTGTATTCTTAAAGCATTCTCTGACATATTGACTTAAGGTGAATAATACGCTAAAATTCACCAACATCATAACATTTTACAATAGATTTTGGATACAAGAATTAACAATCAAATAAGAAGCAACGAGGTCCGCCTTTTAGACGGTGAGACAGGAGACAATTTGGGGATTGTCAAAACTCGTGATGCTATAAACATGGCCCAAGAAAGGGGTCTTGATTTGATTGAAGTTTCTGATAAAACAAACCCGCCTATTGCAAAAATAATGGATTATGGTAAATTTCAGTACGAACAGAAAAAGAAAGCTAAGGAAATAAAGTCAAAAGCTCACACAACCGAAACCAAATCTTTACAGATTAAAGTCGGTACAGGAGAAGTCGATCTTGAAATGAAGGCCAAAAGAGCTTCAGAATGGCTCAGAGAAGGTCATAGAATCAAAGTTGAACTATATCTTGTCGGTAGAACAAAATTCACAGACAACAAGTTCAAACAAGAAAGACTTCAAAGGGTTCTAGACCTAATCACAGAAGGCTTTAAAATATCCGAACCCTTAAAACAAAGTCCAAGAGGTGTGATGGTTACCATTGAAAGAGATAATAGTAAAAAGGCTAAAGCTGAAGAAGGCAAGCCAATAGAAAAACATGAAAACAAATAAATCATTAGCAAAAAGAATAAAAATCACAAAGAACGGCAAGCTAAAAGCTCGAAAGCCTGGTTTTAACCATTTCAATTCTCGACAATCTCGAACTCACCAATTAGAAGGAAAGGTTGGACTAGATATGGTTATGACAGCAAAAGATAAAGCTCGATTCTTCCCTCACAACAACCTACGAGTTAGAAAACCAAAAGTTTCAACTACTGAAAGCAAATAATTTACCACCTATCTAATAAAATAATATGACAAGAGTTAAAAGAGGTACAATTAAAAACAAAAGAAGAAAGAATGTCCTTGCACAAGTAAAAGGATATCGATTTGGAAGAAGCAAGAAAGAAGCAATGGCGACAGAAGCTATCGCTCACGCAGGAATGCACGCTTTTGCTCACCGAAAAGACAAGAAAGCTGACAGAAGAAGACTGTGGCAAACAAGAATAAACGCTTCAGTAAGAGCTCTAGGGATGACTTACTCAAGATTCATAGAAGGACTAAAAAAGAAAAACATAGAAGTTGACCGAAAAGTCCTAGCAAGTATCGCAGAGAAAAATCCAGAAAGCTTCGAAAGAATTTTCAATCAAGTTAAATAATTAAAAAGTCTCACGAAAGTGAGACTTTTTAATTATTCTGGTTTTTTAGAATATCTATTATTTTCTCAACCAATTTTTTAGGATCTTTGTCAAAAACGATTGGTTTGTCTGTTCGGTTATTTTTACCAACAATAGATTTTATTATTTCATCTGTGTCCCAGGCGCCTTCTAAGACTCCTATTGGCTTCCCTTCCTCATAAGCCATTGTGAACTCGTGTATCGTTCCTACGCGCCCACAGCCTATAATAACAGCGTCTGAGGACTTGGTCATGAGCAAGTCGCTACCTGTATATCCAAAGCCCGTGTAAACGATAATATCGTGAACATTGTCTGGTAGACGATACGCATCTTTGTGTTCTCTTTTGCTTCCTGCGGGAGAAAACATCAGAGTTTGACCTCCAGCCTCTTTTGCACCTGTCGCAGCCCAGAAAGGAAAACCAGAACCAGCACCTGTGATAAGCACGGATTTTTTCTTCGCGATTTCGTGCCCTATTTCTTTTGCCTTATCTAATGCATCAAGCCCACAAGAGTTTGCCTCGACTGCACCAGCAATACAAATTTTAAATTTTTCAGAACCTTTCATAATTTAATTATATCAAAAATCTAATTCAACTTCTTGGTTTTTTTCTGGGACAACTGCGTTTAAATCTAAATTGTCTTTCAATCTTTGTGCAAAAAACATAGAAACGCTTGGTTCACCCATTGCGATAAATATTTTCTTAATACCTTTTACATGCGAAACAAAATCAAAAAGACCGTTCGAATCTTTGTGCCCAGAATAACCTTTGATTATTTTTATTTCTGCTTTCACTTTTACAACCTCATCAAAAATCATAATTTCTTTTGCTCCGTCTAAGAGCAACCTTCCGGGTGTTCCTGGAGTTTGGAAACCTGTTATCAAAACAGTTGCATTCGGATCTCCTAAATAATTTTTCTCATGATGAACAACTCTTCCGCCTGCAGACATTCCAGAGCCAGCTAAAATTATTTTAGGATTTCTAGCTGAAAGGATGGCTTTTGAATCTCTTGTCTTTTCTGTTTCTTTCAGACCTTTGAATTTAAAAATATCATCACCTGAGGCAATATCTTTTTTTGCTGAATCTTTGAAATCTTCTTTGTGTCGGTAAAAGACGTCTGTCACTTTTATCGCCAAAGGAGAATCGACAAAAACAGGCACGCTTGGAACTTCGCCCGACTCTACCATTTCGTTTATCTCATACAAAAATTCCTGAGTTCTTTCTAAAGAAAATATTGGCACGACCAATGTTGAATTCTTTTTATTATTTTCAAGAATTATTTTTTTAAGATTCTCTCTTCTCTCTTCCCTTTCTTCATGATTTCTGTTTCCATAAACACTTTCCATAACCATATAGTCTGCGCTTTCTATGTATTCTGTGTCTCGCAAAAGAGGCGAAGGAGAATTTCCGAGATCTCCAGTGAAAACTATTTTCTTACCATTAAAAGTTATTTCGTACATACAGGAACCAAGCACGTGCCCGGCGTCTTTTAAGAAAATATTGAAACCTTTTCCCAAATCGTGATTTTGATGATATGGCACAGTGTCCCAAAGGCTAAAAATATGATGAACGATTTTTTCAGAATATATTTTATCTAAATCATAAGCTTTTCCACTTTCTGAGTTTGAAAGAATATTTGCAGTGTCATCGAGCATTACTCTTGAAATATCTTTTGTCGCCGGCGTGCTTAAGATTTTCCCATTAAACCATCAAACAAGCTTTGGTATTCGTCCGATATGGTCTGTGTGCGTGTGTTATATGATAATCATCTCGCTTGGATTATACGTGGGAAAGGTTCCCAGTTCCCACTTCAGCCATTTTAGAACCCTGCTCCAAACCACAATCGATAAGGATTTTTATCTCATCGTTGTAAAGTAAAAAATTAGCGCCTGTCACGCTTCCTGCTCCTCCACAAAATTTTAGTTTTAATTTATTAGACATATTTAAATAACTAAACCTTCTTTATTTCTCTCTTTCTTGTATTTTCTAATCAGATACATAAACCCGATAATACCTCCGAGCGTACCAAAAGCTAAATCGCTAAGTGAATCTGGCATATCCGCCAAAATCTTTACATCGAAAAATCCTTGGACCGTAAATTCCATAATCTCCCAAAGCAAAGCAATGATAATAACCATAAGAAGAACAACTCGAAAGACCTTTGCTGTCTTTCCTTCTTCGATCCAGAGAACACATTTTTTATATATAAACCAAAAGGAAAAAAGAGAAGCAGTGAAGCCTCCAAGAAAATGCATAAGCATATCAAATTCTTTTATTGAAGAATACCAAAAGAAAAAATTCGCCAACCATTTAAGATAAATACGAAAAACAACCAAAGAGAAAAAAGATTTAAAAAATTTATGTCTGATATTTAACATTACAACCCATATTCTACTAAATTAAAATGAAAAACCCATCCCAACAGGTGGAATGGATGCTTTTTACGGCTATCAAGATGTATTATCCAGCTCTTACGCTTAGGTGGGTGCGAAGTGAACGAAACCACGGTCTTATCCAACATACTGCTCCCTCATAATACTTGTCTAGATAATAATCTAAATAACCGTATCTTAATCATATACTGTTAATAACTTAAAAACAATATTTACAACATAAAAATTCACTTTCGTAAAAAAATATAAAATTTAGCCCCGCAGGGCAAAGCCTGCGGGGCCAATTTTATATTTTTTACTCAAACATTCCGTCCAAGTTCACATCGTGTAGAACTTTTTCGTTTATATGAGTGTAAGAAATTATTTCTTCTGGTTTGAACCAAATATTTATTTCTTTTCTGCTTCTTCAATTTTGTCTGTACAGTGAATCAAGTTTCTAAATAGAACGAGCATCAAGGTTTGCAAGCTGGTAAGAGTCTTGTCGTGAAGTCTCCCTGCTGTATCGTTCCGACATCTGAAGTTAATGGTTCTGTTCCGCCAACAAGCTTTTTAACAACCCCACAGCTTCTAGAACCTTCCACAACCATAGCCACAATCGGTCCGCATGTCATAAAAGAAACCAAACTCGATAATATCTCTTCCGTATTCAATGGCTTCTTTTTCTACTGGGCGACCAGCAGCTTTTAAGTTTTCTACTGTCTTTGTTCCTTTTTCAAGGCACCAAGCATCGTCTTTTCCGTAGTGATCAAGCACTGATTTTTCGTCAGCTTTAAACATTTTCAGCAGAGAGATTTTAAGCCTCTGTTCTTTCTATTCTTTTAATAATTTCACCAACTAGGAGATCTTTGGACCTGTCGTGTTTGATTATGATGAAAGTTCTTTCTTGCTTTCCAGTCCATATTTTAAATTAGTTTTAACCTGTTAATACAGTGATATTAGCATTTTAAAGGCTTTGAATCAAATGTAAATAAAAGAACCCCGCAAATTGATGTGCGGGGTTCTGAGAACTTCAAACCATTCTGGTTGTGGATTGTGATTTCTTCACTACCCCGAAGGCGAAACCGGAACCCTCATTCCAATTGGCGGAAGGCTGGCCACTGTGGGTGATCAGAGCATCTTCCTGTGAGTCGAAAGAGGCGGAGGTAAGGAGCTGTCCATTTGAAGGGTTGTTGTGCATCGTAACGATGTAACTAAGGCCCACATTCGATCTGCTTATCCAAACAGCCCTAATGATGCACGCATCTCATGTCAATTCGAAGAGATTATGCTTACGAGCATAGGCTCGATGTTCGCACTGGTCCGATCTTCTACTTCCCAGAGCCACCCTGGCAAGATCACCATCTTCGTCACACATACTTGGGCCGAAATCTTGATGTGAGGCGTGTTCTTGAGGATCTCTTCAGCTGGTCATTAATCACATTCCTGGTTCTAAGCATTGCGAACCATTTAGGGCCGCTCATCGTGTCGAACTTAAACCTCCCTCGGATCAGATCACCATTGATCCACCAATCACGCGTTGATGGCATGGCCACTCCATTCGCGAGAGCTCATAAAGCCCACGACTTCTGCAGGATCATTCGTCCCGATGGACAACATGATGTTGGCAGCATGGCGTTCAATTTGCCAGGTGTAACATCTTTGATGACGAAACCTTTCTTTTCCCATGACTGTAGTGCTTATCACGCAGTTTTAAGTGCCCCTTCCAGGACGTGGGATGTGGCAGACTGCTACAGCTTTTTAACCTTCTTTAAGATAAAAAAGCTAAAAGCTGTGGCAAATCAATAAAATCCTTGAATTAAAATGAACTTTTTACTTTCGCACATTACACAAATATTATATTTTTGTCAATGGTACTTCGCTAAAGCTACGCGCCACACATTACAACATGACCACGAAAAAATCAATCGAAGGTTTGTGACCGTTTTAAATATTGCGACGCAAAAATAAAGATTACCACAAACAATGAACGGAGAGGTTTCGACCCCTACACGTGAGAACACTGTTAAGAAACGAAGGTAATTTGTCTGAAAACTAGTATATTTGAGTAAAAGTAAGAATGTCTAAACATTCTTACTTTTACGAGTTTACTAGTTTTTTGACTTAAATTATCTTAGTTTTAGGTGTGAAGTGTGGGTCTAGAGTTTTTGTTACTTTTTTATCATGAAAAAAGTAAGAACAAATCAAAAAGCCCTTTTCGGGCTTTTTATAAAATATTTTTCTAAAACTTCTCAAATTTCTCCATCACCTCCCCTTCCACTTCATCTCTCGGTCGTCCAAACTTCATGTATGAAAGCTGTTTTATAGGATCGACGATATCTTTATTTCCTTCTGGAATAATAGACCAGTGACATTCCATACTAAAAGGTTTTGTTGGTGTTCCTTGGACCAACATGTTTACATATGAGTTAAAATTGTCGAGCTTGGTTATGTCTGTCGAAGTAAAAATCGGTGCGAATTTCTTTTCCAAAAATTCTGCGTCTTCTGGACTGACACGATAAACAGCCATCGAGCCGACGTTTCCAAACACGGCGTCGCGGATCCCCTCTTCAAGCTGGGCGATGTATTGGTGGGCAATATTTAGTGAAAGTCTGTATTTTCTAGCTTCAGAAAGAATAGATGAAATAGAATCTGTCGTGACATTTTGGAACTCGTCTATATACAAGTAAAAATCGTTCATCGGTTTACCAAACATATCCACGCGAGAAAGCGCCGCCATTTGGATTTTTCCAATCAAAATCATACCTATTAAGTTTGCATTTATTTCCCCGAGTCTTCCTTTCGCCAAGTTCACCAAAAGAATCTTTTTATTGTCCATTATTTCTCGGAAATTAAATGCGGACTTTTCTTGAGTTACAATCGGTCGCATTATTTCGTTCGACAAAAATCCATCGAACTTTGAAGTGATATACGGCACGAAGTTTTCAAGTCCTTGTTCACCTTGGGTTGCTTCAGCATTTTTCCAGAATTGTTTGATTAGTGGATTTTTACAATGCTCGAGCTTCATATCTCGAAACTTCTTATCTGAAAGAACACGTCCAATCTCAAGCAGAGTGTTCCCTGATTCTGGGTGTTCCATAACAAGACCTGTACTGTTGCGGAAATATTGTTCGAACATCGCTCCTCCGCCGACCTTCATATCAAAAAGTTTGTTGAAAATACCCATCAATTCGTTTATAACGAAAGTTTTCTGTTCTGGGAAACGTGGGTCGAACTCAAGCATGTTTAGACCCATTGGTCTTTCCATATGTGCTGGGTCAAAATATATTACGTCGTCTATTCTTTCTTTTGGAACATAACTCAAAATCTCTTGAACATCTGTTCCGTGTGGATCGATAAAACAACATCCGTTTCCGTTTCGGATATCTTGAGCGATCATATTTTTCATTATTGTTGTCTTACCTGTTCCCGTCTGACCGACGACATAAAAGTGTCGCATTCTGTCTTCTGCATTCATGAAAATCGGTGTCTCTTTTCCACGATAAACATTTTTCCCAAGCAAAACTCCTTCACTTAACATATTGTTCGGTGCTGGAGCTTGGCCTGATTTCGCTTCTTTTAAGTCTGGTGTGTTTGATTCGCTTATCGGGAAGTGGAAAATAGTCGAAAGCTCTTCTAGGTTTAGCGCGATAGAATTTCTTTCGTTTGGAACTCTGAAAGAAAATTTATGTAAAAAAGGAGCCAAATCAGAACCACGAACTCTTTCGAATTTAAAGCTGTTTGATTTTGATTTGTTAAACTGTTCGAAAGATGATTCTAGATCTGAAGCGATATCTTCTGCGCGAGATTTTGTGTCGGCGGAAGCCACCACACGGATATTCGTGCTCACGATAGTACTCTTGAGTTTCGTATTTATTGCTTCGACGATATCAGAATCAATGTCTTTTAGTTCTTCTTCTTTGTCTGCTTTTTTAGGATTGAAAATACCAACAGCGAAGTTTTTTATTTCTTTTTTGACTGCGCCGTATTCGTCCATCGCGTCTTTTAGCTTTTCTCCCTTTTTTACCTTGTCTAAAACATCAGAAAACTTTTTAATCAAACTCTCTCCCACCGGCATCACTGTTATTTGTATCGCTGCACCTTCTGAGTCTTTTTGTAGTTTAGAAAAAGCATTCAAAACAGCACCCATAGGGTCGTGACCCAAATCTTCATAAGTGGCTATCGGAAAAACTTCTTCTTTGGTCAGCTTTGCATATGAAGCGACCGTCTCTCCTTTTGAATTAAAAACATTGTAGTCGTCTGTTGATTCTGTGATTTTCGCACTGTGATAGAAAGCCAAGACTTGATTTTCTAAAAGCTCTTTTTTCTCTCTTGGAACAGCAACATAGATAACCAAATCATTTGAATCGGCAGAATTTGCAATCTCTAACGTGTAGTATTGTTTTTCTTTGTTGTATTCTCCACGAGAAATAGACTGCATTCCCAAAAGAAACTGTTTCATTCCGGTGATAAAATCTATGAAAGTTTTTTTCTCTTCTTTTACATTTCCTGGAAGTGTGATCTCAAAAAGACTAAGGTTTAAGGATTTGAATTCTGGAATACTTTCTTTGAGCCCAGGAATATTTCCGCTCGCGTGTAAATACTGAACCAAGAAACGATGGAAATCGTCTTCTATGTGTGGGTCACCTAGGCGCGCGACAAGGTCGAGCGTGTTTTTTATACCATTGTCTAAAAGATATCCGTATAGTTCGGACATTTTATCATCGTGTTCTTCTGGTTTAAGCTGTAGGACTAATTGCTCCGCGTGAGAATCTTCTGCTTTGTAGTTTTCGTGCAAAACATCTTTCGAATCCAACATGTCGTATGCAGACACGGCTTCTTTAGCAACCTCTTCTTTTGATTTAGTCGCGCCGGATTCGTTTAGCTCGCGTTCGCGTGATTCGATATGGCTACGCAGAAAAGCAATCTCTTCTTCTGGAGAATTAAACTTCGGAGTTTCTTTAAAATATGTACCTTCCATCCCTATATTGTATCAAAATTATTTTGATTTAAGAAAAACTATTTACCCGAAATAACGACTTGATTCTTTTCCTCATTTATATAGTCAAAGTCAACAACATCAAACTCATCTTGTCCTTTTCTAATTTTAGGATAAACAATACCGAGAACAGTCATTACACCCTTTCTTACAAAAAATGAAGGTTTGTTTTGTTGGAATACTTAGGTAATACCCTTCTTTAAGAATTCTTTCCTTAAGATTATACTCAGTTTTACCTGGGGTATAATCAGAAACATATACCGCCATCAAAATCCTTAAAACCATTAAGTTGACCTAACACTAAAAAATTAGATTCACCTATCTCATGAAGGTGACAATCACCCTGGGAAAATTATGAATTATTACAATTTCACATTCATCAAAAGAAAAATCTAAATTACTTTCTAGAAAAATATCAATATTATCTTTTTTCATCCAACCTATCTTAAACCAAGTAAGTCTCTGTAATTATCAAAATAATCACTCTCATATTGGATCCGTTTAATTTGGATGATAAGTTTAATAAAAGTTTTTTTGATTTTCTGGAATTTCATATTATTTATTATAATAAATAATAATAGTCAACACCTCCACCCCATCCTCGGTAACTAAAATAGTATGCTCAAAATGCGCAGAGATTTTTCGTCGGCTGTTATAAATGTGTACTCATCTTCAGTAACAAAAACCTCTTCAGTTCCCATGTTAAGCATTGTCTGATAGCGATAACCATCCCCGGACAAGCTGTTCGCCTGTGCCTGCTTTTCCGTAATTAGGTAATGTACGGATCTTCATGAACTTCTTCATAACCCACGCCATGGCCAGAAAGCATTTTCAATAATCCCGTAACCATGTGGTTTTACAAATTCTTCATCGCATGACCAATATTCCGACATGGTTCTCGGGCAATCTACTTGCTTTATCGCAATATTTAAAGCTTCGCGAGTTATGTTTATCAACTTTTCAGCTTCAGGAGAAATCCGCCCGCAAGGCACAGTTATCGCACCGTCGGTGATCATCCCTTTATGAACCAAACCCAAATCAAGAGAAACAATATCTCCCTCTTCTAAAACAAAATCAGACGGAATACCGTGAACAATTTCATCATTCACAGAAACACAAAGTGAAGCTGGATACGGATATGAAACACCTTCTGGTGTGTAGCCCAAAAAAGCAGGTTTGTCTCCGCCTTCGATGATTAATTTGTGAGCGTATTCGTCTAGCTCTTTTGTGGTAATTCCAGGAGCCACCATATCTGAAACTTTACGCAAAATCTCCGCGTGGCGTTTTCCGCCCTCGCGAAGTTTTTCGATATCTTCCTTTGTTTTAAGTCTTATCATTTTATTTGTTTCCAAAAACTTTTTGGATTATTTCTGCATGAACTTCTTCGATAGATTGTTCTCCGTTTATTTCAATGAAATTGTAGTATGGATTTCCATGAAAATATGCCATCGCAGGCATGACGTTCCAATCAAACCAAGAAAGCTTTCGAAGCATATCTTCTTCTTTGTCGTCATCTTCTCTACCCCGAGAACGAAGCTTTTCTAAGGACCAGTTTTTTCCAGTATTTATGTAAATTATATTTGGCTTCTCAATTCCGTAAAAACGAAGAGCAGAATCAAGCACTGGAGCTTCGTCGAGTCTTCGGCAAAGTCCGTCCAAAATCAAATCTTCTTTTCCAGAAAAATTTTCTACAAGCTCTCCAGTCCAAAGCCATATTGGCATAAAAACAGGCATGAGTCCGCCTTGATCTAGAACCTTTTGAGTTAAACCAGATGTATAATTGTCGTCTTGCTTTACAAAATTTCTAAACTTTTGACCAGTTTCAATATAAACAGCTTTCGTGCCTTTTTTCTTCTCTAAAAAATCTATTAAAAGATTTGCTTGTGTCCCCTTTCCTGAGCCTGATCTTCCGAAAAATATAAATGTTTGTTGGTTATTATCCATAATTTATTTAATTTAATATGAGCTTACAATACCAGATTTGTGGTTAAAAAACTAGTTTTAAATCTCGACTCTTTGACAGAGAAGATTAAAATTGTAGAATTATAAAAAAGAACACCATGATATACTTTTCAGTACCTTTTTTGCTTTTTCTCCTTTACGAAAGATTCCTAAAGGAAAAGGAAGAAGACTTCAAAAAACGTGCGTCAGAATCAAGAGATTTATTCCCCTTAGAAGAGCAAGAGGATTACCTCTTGTTTGATAGAAGAAGAGAGAGAAGATACAGTAAGTTTCAAGCTTGGTCTATATAAAACAAGACCCGAGGTTAGCTCTCTTGTTAGACGCCGAAAAGAATACCTTCTTGCCTTATTCGAATTAAGCAACTTTAGAAGATCGTTAGGTGGAATCAAAGACGATTCCATACCAGACTTGGTACCCTTAGACGAAGAAGATTTCGATCTTTGGAACGTAAGAATGGTTTACGAATTTGGTCCCCCAAAAGGATACTTCACACTTTGGTGAGTTCTTAAGGAGCATCATCAAAAAATAACAAAGCCCCGCATACACGGGGCTATGTTAATTTTATCTTTAGTATTGTCTCATCGAAATCTGTCCGTCTACTTTCTTTAGGATATCTAAGATAACCGACACCACAATCAAAAGCGCAGTACCTCCGATAGCCAATGTTTGAACTCCTGTTATTTGTTGCATTATGAAAGGCAACACAGCCACAAGACCCAAGAACAAAGCTCCAATGAAAGTTATTCTAGTTACTATTTTACTTATATAATCTGTCGTAGAAACTCCTGGCCGAATACCTGGAATAAATGCGCCATTTTTCTGTAAGTTTGTCGCTACTGATTCTGGTTCGAAAGTAATAGCAGTGTAGAAATAAGTAAACAAGAAAACCAAAACAAAGTAAGCGATAGAATACCAGACTGTTGCTTGAGCAAACCACACAAACCAATTTCCAAGTGAAGAGATGATTCCTTTTTGAAGCCACCATAAACCCAGAAATCATCTGAGGAAGTGAGAGTATCGATAGAGCAAAGATAATCGGCATAACTCCAGCTTGGTTTATTCGAAGTGGAAGATATGAAGATGATTGACCCAAAGATCCACCAGCGCGAGCTTGTTTAGCGTAAGTTATTGGGATTAATCTTTCAGCTTCTGTGACCAACACAACACCAGCAATAATCAAGAATATCGCAGCAAGAAATGCTAAGTACATTGGAAGTTGAGCTGTTGTGAATGTGAAAGCTAGTTGGTTTATTTGTCCAGGAATAGAAGCCACGATACCAGCGAAGATAAGAATAGAAACCCGTTTCCAATACCTTTTTCACTGATAAGTTCTCCAAGCCAGACCAAGAACATTGATCCAGCGGTGACAACGATAAGTGCCACTGCTTTGTCGAAAGAAGTCATCGCTTCTAAAATACCCTGACTACCCAAAAGCCCTAGAAGAGCAAATCCTTGGATTAGAGATAAAGGTATTGTTAAGATTCTAGAATACTGAGCAAACTTTGCTCTTCCTGCTTCACCTTCGTCATGATACATAGACTTGAGTCTTGCGGACATCATGGTCATAAGTTGCATCACGATAGAAGCAGTAATGTAAGGACCAATACCAAGCATCACGATAGATAGAGCTGAAAGCCCACCTCCAGAGAAGATGTTTAGTATTCCTAGGAATTGATTACTTTGTAGAAAACCTTGCAGTCTAAACGCATCCACACCTGGAATCGGAACAGCTGACAGAAGTCTAAAAATAACCAGAATAAATAGTACGAATAAAATTCTCTTTCTTATAGACTTATCTTTTAGTGCTATTTTTATTTTTCTCCAAAAGCTCATAATATTTTTTATTTAGATTTGATAGTACCTCCAGCTTTGACTATTTTGTCTTGTGCTGTTTGTGAAGCAAAACATCCGACAACTTTTAGCTTCTTTGTTAGTTCGCCTGTTCCTAAGATTTTTACTTCTGGGTTTTGACCTTTTACTAAAGATACAACTCCTTTTCGAACTAAATCTTTCGGAGAAACTGTCGCACCATTTTCAAAGTTTGCATCAAGAGTAGCAAGATTAACAGATAGTGGTTTTACGACTGAGCTGTTGAAAGTCTTACCTCTGTTCTTTCCGTGTCCTCGAAGTTTTGGGAACTTCTTAATAATATCACGCATTTGAGGTCTTATACCATGTGAACCGTGTTGACCTTGTCCTTTGTGACCTCTTCCAGAAGTTTTACCACGCTTGCCACCTCGGCCAACGTCTTTTTTCTTCAGGTTTTTTGTCTTTCTTTTAAGATTATTTAATTGCATAGTAGTTTAATTATTTACTTGCCTTTAGTTTAGCAAAGGCTCTAATAACAGCTCTAGCGTTGTTTAGTTGGTTCTTACTTCTTGAAAGGATTTTACCTGATACGTTTTTCATACCAGCTAAATTCAAGATATCTCGAACAGCTCCACCGGCCACAAGCCCTTTACCTTTGTTTGGCATAAGGAAAACTTCTGAAGCTTTGTATTTCGCTTGAACATCGTGAGGAATAGACATGTCTTTTGTGACATTTATTTTTGTCATGTTTTTCTTTGCAGATGCCACAGCTTTTGTAATAGCTAGTGTTGTGTCGTTTGATTTTCCTAATCCAACACCGACAGAACCTTTTTTGTCTCCGATAAGCATAGATACAGAAAATGAAAATCTTCTACCTCCTGCCATAACACGAGTTACTCTTCTTATGCTCAATATTTTTTGATCGAATTCTGGTTTTGGTCTTTCTGTGAACTTTCTTCCTCCACCTCTTCTATCTGCACCTGGTCCACCTGCGCCTGGTTTTTTACCGAAAGGTTTTGTTCCTTTGTAAGGAGTTCTTCCTGTTGGCGCAGAAGCTGGAGCTCCTGTCGGAGCTTTTGTAGTTTCTTCTGGTTTTGTTGTTGTTTGTGTTTCTGTTGTCATAATTTTTACTAGAAAAGTAAGATTAGAATTTTAATCCAGCTTCTCTTGCGCTGTCAGCTAAAAGCTTGATTCGACCTGTATAATTAAAACCGTTTCTGTCGAATACGATTTCTTTAACTTTCATACCAAGAGCACCTTCTGCGATAGTTTTACCGACAGATATAGCTCTTTCTTTCTTTGTTCCTTTTTTATCTTTTACGTCAGACGCAGCGAAAAGAGTTTTTCCTGAGACATCATCTATAAGCTGAGCGTAAATGTTCATGTTTGATTTGTAGACAGAAAGTCGAGGTCTAGAAGAAGTACCAGATACTTTTGCTCGTATCTTTCTTTTTATTCTAGCTCTTTTTTCTGTTTTAGGATTTTTTGATTTCATAATACTAAAATAAATTATTAAGCAGACTTCTTACCTTGCTTTCTTCTAATAAATTCACCTTCGTATCGAATACCCTTTCCTTTGTATGGTTCAGGTTTCTTGAAGTCTCTCACTTTTGCAGAGAAAAGACCTACAAGCTCTTTATCGATACCAGTGATAGTCATTGTACTTTTTTCTGTTACGACATTTAGTCCTTCTGGGATTGCAAGCAAAACTTCGTGAGAAAAACCAAGGTTCATCTTTACGTTTTTACCATTTACTTCCCATTTGTAACCAACTCCTTCCACAGCTAATTTCTTTTCGAAACCTTCTGTTACTCCTTTGATCATGTTCTTTACATGAGCAGCATATGTTCCCCAAAGAGCTTTCGCAAAGTTTGAATCTTTCTTCGGTGCGAAAGTTACTTCTTTGTCTTTAATATCAACAGACACAATATCTGTTTTAAATTCTTTTTTAAGTTCACCTTTCTTTCCTTTTACAGTTAGAATACCATCAGCGAGAATTATCTCTGTTCCATTTGGTATTTCTACTATTTGTTTTCCTACTCTAGACATATAATTTTAATTACCAAATTTTAAATAATACTTCTCCGCCGACCAACTCTTTTTCGAGCTTCATCTCCTGTCAAAACACCTTTTGGTGTAGAAACAACAAGTAAACCAGAACCGTTTTTAACAGGTCTTAGTTCTTTTGCTTTCATATAAATTCTTCTTGAAGGTTTAGAGATTCTTTCTACGTTTGTTACTCTTGGAAATTTTCCATCGTAAGAAATTCCGATTTCAAGAACAGGTTTATCTTTCTTATCTGTCTTTTTTGCAATAGCACCCACATAGTTTTGTTTTGAAAGACAGTCTGCTATTGCATGTCTTAAGTTTGAATAAGGAATAACAACACTCGCTTTTGAAGCTCGTCCTGCGTTCTTTATTGTGATTAACATTTCGCCGATTTTATCCATATAATATTTGATTACCAAGAAGATTTTCTAACACCTGGGATTTCTCCTTCGTTTGCTAATTCTCGGAATTTAATTCGAGAAAGTCCAAAATCTCGAAGGAATCCTTTTCCTCGACCTGTTGCAACACATCTATTTTTTAGCCGTGAAGGTGAAGAGTTTTTTGGAAGCTTTTGTAGTGCTTCAAAATCTCCTGCAGCCTTAAGTTCGGCTCTCTTCTTTGCGTATTTTGCATGTAGTTTTACACGCTTCGCTTGTCGCGCTAATACTGATCTTTTTGCCATAATTAATGCTTTTTAGCCAAAAGCCGGGGCTTTTAGCTTTGATTTATAAAAGACTCTGCAATATCTCGTGTTTTTGCTTATATTTTAGACGCCCGAAGGCTGGAAAACATAAGGAGAAACACGGATTAAACAGGATCTATCAGCTTTTGACTGATGTGGATATATTAACAAAACAAGCCAAAATGTCAACACAATCCTTCTAAATAGGGTTGGAAGATTTTAGTTTTGTTTTTTCTTCACAATTATCTTTATAACCGGATTGCCGAGATGACGCTCTCTTTTATACTCACCAGTTTTCTCATCCTTATATTTCCTCGAATCATAGGTTATGTATCCGATGGTCGGATCAACTGTAACAGGAATCATGAAATCCGTATTTTGTTCGTCGCCAAACGTAAGAAATATTGGACCCGTTACGTCACGAAGTTCTTGGTTTGTTTCGAGTTTTCTTCCCTCTTGATCAACCAGGTAGCATTTTTTATCCTCATTTTGAACATAGCCAACCAATGTTTCTACATAAGTTCCAGGATTGTCTCCGAACATCCTCTCGAGTTTGTCTGGATGGAAATTTTTTTTCACCCATTCGTAATCAGGAACATAGACGAGTGCCGATTGCGGAGCATATTCTTTTCCTTCGACTTTTTTCATACGCTGTGTCGTGCCATTGGGTAGATATGAATAAGTAGAACCTTTAGCAGTTACAACAGATTCGACATCCGCAACAGGAATGCGTTCTAAAATTCTCTCCGATGCTTTTGGTGCGCCTTCTTTCATGTTTTATATTTTAACACAAAAACCCCTTGCGGGGCTTTTGAATTACTTTTTCTTTTTCTTGTCGTCTGTTACTTTCTTGAAAGGCATACCGATAAAATCAAATAGTGCTTTTGCTTCTTTTTTAGTTTTAGCTGTTGTAACGATAGTCACTGCAAGTCCGAAAACATCTTTCAATTCTTCATCTCCTGTTTCTGGGAAAATAGTGTGCTCTCTGATTCCAAGAGTTAAGTTTCCGATATTGTCGATTATTTTTGGTTCAACACCTCGGAAGTCTTTTGTTCGTGGAAGAGCGATGTTTATAAGTTTGTCGATGAAAGAATACATTTTCTCCTCGTAAAGTCACAGACATACCGATCGGCTCACCTTCTCGAACTTTAAACTGAGCAATAGATTTCTTTGCTTGTCGCATCGCTGGCTTTTGACCAGTTATTTTTGCGATTCGCTCTGCAATAAAAGTGTTTTTGTTTTTGTCGTTTCGCATCTTTGAACCAGTACCCACAGAAATAACAACCTTTTGGATTTTAGGTGCGGCCATTTTGTTCTTATAACCAAACTCCCCTTTCAAGGCGTCGAACGATTCTTTTTATTTTATCTTTTACTGTTTTCATATTATTTAAATTAGAGTTTAGATTCTAAGAATTACGACGTTTTCTTTGCTGTTTTAGCAGTCTTTGTTTTAGCTGGCGCTTTTTTCGGAGCGTCAGATAATTTAACATTTGAAATATGAATAGATCCTGGGATTTCTAAAATCTGTCCTGGAGTGTTTTTTTGCTTACTTTTTTGGTGGTGCTTTTTGATATTAATACCTTCCACAACCACTCTGTTTTCAGCTCGAAGAACCTTTAGGACTTTTCCCTTCTTGCCTTTATCACCTCCTGTGATAACTATTACGTTGTCGTTTTTCTTTATCATAAAATTATAGTACTTCAGGTGCTAAAGAAACAATCTTTTGGTATCCAAGCTCTCCGATTTCTCGTGGAATTGGTCCGAAGATTCTACCTGCTTTTGGTTCTTTTTTACCTTTATCAATAATAACAACAGCGTTGTCGTCGAAACTTATATAAGAACCATCCTTTCTTCTAAAAGGCTTTCTTTGTCTTACAACAACAGCGTGATGAACGTCTTTCTTTTTGATCATCTTTCGAGGTTCTGCTGTTTTGATAGAGATAACGACCAAGTCGCCGATTTCTGCGTATCGTCTTTTTGAACCACCAAGAACCTTAAAGACTTTTGCGTCTTTACCTCCTCCGTTGTCAGTTACTTTTACTCTCGAACCGTCTTGAATCATAAGCCTAAAATTATTTCTTTATTATAAATCTCTTTGTTTTAGAGATTGGTTTTGTTTCTTGTATTTCGACCTTATCACCGATCACTACTGAATTTGATTCATCGTGAACTTGATATTTTTTATCTTTCTTGAAAAACTTTTGGTACTTTGGGTGCTTTACGAATCTAGCAACAGAAACAACCGCAGTCTTGTCGTTTTTTGTTCCGACGACAACACCTCGTAGCACTTTTGGATTTGTAGTTTTTGTGTCTGTTGTTGTTTTCATAATGTTTTAATTATTTCTTAATTCCCTGTTTCTAATTTCAGTTAAAATTTTTGAAATCTCTCTTTTAAGATTGGACTGCTTTTTTGTGTCTTTATTTCCTCCGTGAGAAAAAGTAAACTTTATTTTTTGCAGCTCAGCTCTCTTTTGGTTTAATTCTTTTGCGAGCTCGTCTTCTTTAATTTTACTAAAATCTTTTCTCATATTATTTTTGCTCTCTAGCGACTATTCTTGTTTTGATCGGTAGTTTTGTTCCAGCTTTTCGAAGAGCTTCTCTTGAAAGAGCTTCTGAAACTCCATCGACTTCGAAAATCATTCTTCCTGGTCTTACTTCAAAACAGTATCCTTTCAAGTCTCCTTTACCTTTACCCATACCCACTTCAGCAGCTTTTGCTGTTATTGGTCTGTCTGGGAAGATTCTGATCCAGATCTTTCCTGCTTTTGTTAATTCTCTAACAAGAGCTTTTCTGGCTGACTCTATTTGGTTTGAAGTAATTCGAGAAGGTGTCTCAGCTTTAAGACCGTAAGAACCGAAAGCTAGCGTGATACCTCGTGTATCTGGTCGCAAAAGTCGGTCAGGATGCTTTCGTCCTCGTTGCCATTTTCTGTATTTTACTTTCTTAGGGAATAACATAATATTTTAATTATTTTTTATCTTTATCAAAAACCTCTCCCTTGTATATCCAAACTTTGATACCGATAACACCGTATGACATATTAGCTCTCTCACGAGCAAAGTCAACATCCGCACGGAAAGTCTGAAGAGGAATACTTCCCTTCTTCACTGATTCTGTTCTAGCCATATCAGCACCGTTTAGTCGTCCACCGATAAGGATTTTAGCTCCTTTTACTTCTCTGACAGCCATTACTTTTTCTAGAGTTTGTTTTAGAACTCTTCGGAAAGGCATTCTTTTTTCAAGACATTCTACCACAGATAGAGCAACGATTTTTGCATCAGCATCTGGGTTTGAAACTTCCACGATATCAACTTTCAAATCTTCTGGAACAACCACAGAGTTTTTCTTCATTAATTTTAGAAGATCTTCTTTTAGTTTTTTCGCACCTTCACCTTGTCGGCCGATAATAACTCCTGGTCTTGAAGTTTTGATTATTACTCTTACTCCATTTCGACTTCTTTCGATTTCTACAACAGAAACAAAAGAATTTTTAAGTTTCTTAGCAAGGTATTCTTTTATTAAAATATCCGCTCTCAAAAAGTCTGAGAATTTTTTATCAGTAGCAAACCACCGAGATTTCCAATCTCTTAGTGTAACCATTCTGTGTGCATATGGGTGAACTTTCTTTGACATAAAATATTATTTATCCGCCTTTGGCGCTACTTTTTTAACAGTCTTTTTTGCGACCTTTTTTACAACAGCCTTCTTAGCTGGAGTTTCTTTCTTTTCTGTATTTTCAGCAACAACTTTGTTTTTAGCATTCTTTTTTGATTTCATCAAAGAAGCGTCAGCTAAAGTTACAACGATATTACTTGTTCTTTTGTTTATTCGGAAAGCAGAACCTCGAGCTCGTGGTCGGTATCTCTTTAGAGTAACACCTTGGTTTATCTCGATGTTTTGGATGAAAAGCTCTTCTTTTACATCAAAATTTTCTTTTGCATTTGCAAGAGCTGAGGCTATTAGCTTTTCAATAACTTCTGTAGATCTTTTTGGCATGAATTTAAGCTTTAGAAGGGCTTCTTCTACTTTTTTACCTTTAACAGAGTCAGCCACAAGGCGAACTTTTCTAGGAGATTGTCTGTAATTTTTTAATATTGCTTTCATACAAATTTATTATTTTTTAGCTGATGTTGCTGACTTGGCTGCTTGAGCTGCTGCGATTTCAGATTCTTTCTTCTTTTGCTCAAGTTCTTTCATAAGTTTACCTCCGTGTCGGTGGAAAGTTCTTGTAGGTGAAAATTCACCAAGTCTGTGTCCGACCATATCTTCTGAGACAAGCACTTCAATATGCTTTCGGCCATTGTGAACACCGAAAATGAAACCAACCATTTCAGGAGCTATCTGTGAAGATCTTGCCCAAGTCTTAATAACCCCAGTTTCTTGAGGTTTTTTTCCAGCTATCTTTTTCAATAGCTTCACGTCTACGTATGGACCTTTTTTAAGTGATCTTGTCATATTTCAAAATCGAATACATGGCTAGGTCGTGTATCTAAGGCTTAGCCTTAGGGTTCACCGCCATCTCTATATTTAGTTATTAGGTAAAAAAATTCCAGCCAAAACTGGATTTGCTTATACTATCAGATAGGGGTTTGGATGTCAAACCTTATTTTCTTTCTTCTTAATAAGAAAGAAACAAAGAATCAAGACCCACACTTCACACCTAAAAATAGTAGATTTTACGCCAAAAAACCTGCAAACTCACAAAAAGTAAAAGAAAGCCCCGCCGAAGCGGGGCTAGGGTATTTTAAGAGTCAAAAATGATCTTATTAAAAATAAAGCCTGCACCTTACGGCGCGGAAGGCTCAAAAAGACATGGTGTTTTCCCCTACTTGTAGAACTCCAGGGAAACCTCGGACACAGTAAGCTTCAATAGGGCTTGGGTAAGACGTATCAGGATTGAGACAAGTATTCCTGTCCAATCACCCTCATTTCAATATACTTCGCGCCCATTCTTCGGGCCTTTACGAAAGGCTCGCATTATACGAAAGGCTGCATTAATAGCCCTTTCATATGCTGACCTGAATAACAGACCGATTCTCGAAATTGTCCCTTCTGCCACAAGCTCAGAAGAAGGCTTGTCGTCAGAAAAGATACTGCGAAACATCACAATACCTTTGCGTGATCGGCTCGTATTCAGCCTTGAAACGCTCGGCGCTAATAACGCTATTGGTTCGTGGTATTCATGTACTATCTGTTTTATATATAAAATATCATGAACAATAATTTTGTCAATATAGAAAAAGCCCCGCCGAAGCGGGGCTAGGGTAACATTGCCAAATTAGGCGAATACCTTCTCTTCTTTCATTACCCGAACTCCAGAAGGAAATGGTGGAGTAACAGGACGAGATGGAGCCTTGGTCGACCACCGTCACGGTCACCGTATATCAACTCATCAATCTCATCAAAAAGAACTTGCAATCTTTCAGCTCCTGGCATTTTCGGTGGTGGATTAATAAGTTTATCCACCAAGGAAATTTTTCTTTCTTCGGTAAATTTTTCACCGAATCTGCTTGCAGCCTCTTGCATATATGCAAGATATGCTTTGACATACTCTTTCCATTCCGGGGCAAGATCTTCTGAATGATCATGGTTTTGTCTTGATTGTTTTTCATCTTAATAAGGTTCTGTTGGTTTCAAATCAATCCTACAATAAATCAAAAGCTAGGCCACAAGGCCTGGCTTTTTGATTTAGTTTACTTTCTTTCCTGAAGTATTTTTTGTGTTTTTCTTCGAGTAACGATGAATTTGTTTGAGTATTTCTTCGCTTTTCGAGTTTTAACTCCGTAAAAGCTAGTTTACCGTGTCGAGTCTTTGGACCACGTCGCAAACCAATACCTTTGTCGTCCTTCACCTCCTCCGTGTGGGTGGTCTACTGGGTTCATGGCTGTACCACGAACTGTAGGTCTAATACCCTTCCATCGGTTTCGTCCAGCTTTTCCTCTTTTACTAATTTAAATTCTGAGTTTGAAACTTCTCCGATAGTCGCGAAACAAATCGAAGGAACTTTTCTCGGATTTCACCTGAAGGCATCTTTAGAGATGTTTTTCCTTCATCGTGAGCTACAACTTGAACAAAAGAACCTGCGCCACGAGCGATTTTAGCTCCACCGTCTTTTTCAATTCGACATTGTGAAACAGCGTTACCAACAGGAATGTTTACAAGAGATATTCTGTTTCCAGCTTTTATTTCTGCTTCTTTCGAAACAATAAAAGTATCTCCGACGTTCAAACCTTTAACAGATAAAATATATCTCTTTCTCCATCTTTATAAGATGCAAGAGAAATAAATGAGTTTCGGTTTGGATCGTATTCAATAGATTTGATAGTTCGCTGGAATATCGATTTTATTATATTTAAAATCAATATCTCGATATCGTCTCTTGTGTCCACCTCCTGGTGAGGAACAGTTACAATACCTCTGTTGTTTCTTCCTCTTTTTCTTAAGTCCTCTTAGAAGTTTTTTAGTTGGTTTTGCGCCAGAAAGAACTTTACGATAGTTTATCGAAGTTAAGTTTCTTTTTCCGGCTGATGTTGGTTTGTGTATTTTCATATTTACAATTAAGGAGCAAGGCGTAGCACGCAGTGCTATTTTCGTAAGAAATTCTTCCTTTGAAAGAACTTTACTTTCGAAAAAGAATTTCTGAAGAAAAATAACGGCGCCTTGTGACTACATTTTGTCCGAATGAAGTGAATATATGAGATCCACGAATTGAAAATTTGTGGAGACTCTATGATAAACTAATCGGCCTTACTCACTTTATGTGCATCTTATCGGGTTGCACACCCATAATTATTAATTCTAGACAAATTTATTTTGTCTCCTTTTTTAAGGAAAACGTAAGCTTTCTTACCTCCCCCTTTTACTCCAAGAGTGTTTTTTCGAACGACTTTTTTAGGGACAGCCAACGTTAACTTTTATAGGTGTAACTTTGTAGATAGATTTGATAGCTTTTACTATTTCTAGTTTTGAAGCTCGTGGCGCGATGTCGAATGTGTAAACATTTTTATCAGACGCATAAGCAGCTTTTTCTGTGATTCTTGGATTTCTGATAACAGCTCCAGAATCGAAAGAAATTTCTTTGTCTTCTTTTTTAGAAGTTACAGCTTTAGCTTTTTTGGTCTCTTTAACTGAAACTTCTTTTTTCTCTTCTGCGACAGCAGAATCTTTTTTGTTAAATAATCCCATATTACTTTAGCTTAGCTTCTAATGTTTTAATACTCTATTGGGTTAACAATAACCAAGTATCGGTGATTTAATACATCTAAAACGTCTTAAGTTTCGGATTTCATTCACTTCCACATGAGGAATATTGTTAAAAGGATAACAACATCATCTTTAGAATCTGTTGGATGATGAGCTACAACCTTTTTGATCCCAAAAGTCTTTCAAATCCTTCTACTTTCCTAAAGCCAAAACAGCCTTGGAAAGCTTCTTTTGTCTTTATTTTTAAGGTGTAATGTTGTCTACAAAAAGAATTCTTCCTGCTTTAAACTTTTCAGACAAAACAGTGAACAATGCTTTTGTGTTCATTTTTTTGTTGATTTTCTTTTTGTAGTTTCTTGTGTTTTTTGGACCATGAGCAACACCTCCTCCCACCCAAATAGGTGATTTTCTATCTCCGTGTCGTGCTCGTCCTGTTCCTTTTTGTTTCAAGGTTTCTTACCCGTACCAGAAACTTCACCTCTTGTCCTTTGTGTGGGCAGTGTTTGCTCTCTGGTTAGACATCATACTTACCACTACTTGGTGAACCAAGTCTGAATTTTTAGGGTAGTCCAAAAATATTTGGTGCAAAGAAATATTTCCTGCAAGTACTTCTCCTTTTTTGTTATATTACTTTTGCTTCCATATATTATCCTTTAATAGCGATAACTGTCCCCTCGTCGACCAGGCAAGGCACCTTTATAAGTATTTGATTGTTTGTTGCGTCCACTGCTAAAACCTTAAGGTTTTTTACAGTAATCAAGTCAGATCCCATTCTTCCAGCCATTCGAGTTCCCCTTAAAAACTCTTGGATACCACCGGCACCAATAGAACCCGGCTCTCTTTCAGAGTGCTTTTGTCCGGTGATCGGCGACCTCCGTGGAAACCGTGTCTTTTAACAACACCTTTGAATTCCTTTACCTTTTGAAATACCAGAAACAGACACTGTGTCACCTATAGCAAATACAGATGCGTCTACCTTGTCTCCTTCTTTAAATCAGAGGCATCAACTCTAAACTCTTTAGAAGTTTGAAGTTTCCTAGATCTTTTGTGTGTCCTTTAACAGGTTTTGAGATCCTTGATTCTTTTTCTCTCCGAAACCAAATTGCACGGCTTCGTACCCATCTCTTTTGTCTTTTATAGACAACAGTAATAGGACCTGCGTTAACGATAGTCGCCGGAGAAACTTCTCCAGTTTCATCGAAGAACTGAGTCATATTCTGTTTTGTTCCGATTATAAATTTCATAAGAATAGTTAAGTTACCAGAAGCCTCACTTGGTTTTTCACCAAATGAGGGACCAGTGGCATTGTACCTATATTAACTTTGTAAATTACTCATTGTCACATCAACCTCCACACCTGAAGGAAGATTGAGGTTAGTTAGAGCCTCGATAGTCTTTGCATTTGGATTCAAGATATCGATAAGTTCTCTTGTGTGTTCGCATTTCGAATTGTTCTCGTGCATCTTTAAATACGAATGGAGATCTGTTTACTGTGTACTTTTTGATGTCAGTAGGCAGTGGAACAGGTCCTAAGATTTTAGCATCATATCTGAGCGCAGTATCAATGATCTGCTTCACAGAATTATCCAAAATCTTATTTTCGTAAGCTCTAACCTTCGAATGCGAAGTTTGACTTCCCCTTCTTTGTTTGCGGCTTTTGATTGTGATTTTTTAGCTACCATATAATGAACTCTTAATTAGTGGGGTTATTATTTAATTACTTTTACGACAACCCGGCACCAACTGTTCTACCTCCTTCCTCGAACCGCGAATCTTTGTTGATCTTCAAGCGCAATAGGCGCAACAAGTACAACTTTGATGTTTACAGTATCTCCTGGCATAACCATTTCTGTTCCTTCTGGAAGAGAAACTTCACCTGTAACGTCTGTTGTTCGTAGGTAGAATTGTGGTTTATAACCCTTGAAGAATGGAGTGTGTCGTCCACCTTCTTCTTTCTTAAGAACGTAGATTTCAGCTTCGAATTCTGTGTGAGGTGTTACTGAACCTGTCGCAGCAAGAATCTTGACCCTCGGTGAATATCTTTCTTTTTTAGTTCCTCGTAGAAGAAGTCCAGCGTTGTCTCCAGCCATACCTTTATCTAGTTGTTTGTTGAACATTTCAACTCCAGTAACTGTAGTTTTTGTTGTTGGGAAAAGACCCACAAGTTTCAACTTCTTGACCAACGTTGATAACTCCTCTTTCGATTTTACCTGTAGCAACAGTTCCTCGTCCTTCGATTGAGAAAACGTCTTCTACTGGCATAAGGAAAGGTTTATCAAGGTCTCGAACTGGCTCTGGGATATATGTATCTAGAGCGTCCATAAGTTCCATGATTTTCACAAGATCATTAGGATCTGTAGCTTCTGTAGCTTTTAGACCTGAACCTTTGATAACTGGAGTGTTAGCACCGTCAAAACCGTTATTCGTTAGAAGTTCTCGGATTTCTTCTTCTACCAACATAACCATTTCTTCATCGTCAACCATATCAACTTTGTTTAGGAAAACAACGAATCGAGGGAACACCAACTTGCTTTGCAAGAAGAACGGTTCACGAGTTTGTGGCATCACACCGTCGTAGTTACCACTAGGATTGCACCGTCCATTTGAGCGGCACCTGTGATCATGTTTTTAATATAGTCAGCGTGACCTGGTGCGTCGATGCGTAAAGGTCGAGTCGTTGTTTACTTTTGGTGAGAAAGAGAAATAGTAATACCTCTTTCTTTTTTCTTCTGAGCGTTGTCAATATCTGCGATTGACTTCTTAGATGTCTATGTAAGAGCCAGAGCGGAGGTTGATTTCAGCATGAGTTGTGTCTTACCGTGGTCAACGGTCCAATTGTTCCACGTTTACGTGAGACTTTGATCTGTCAAACATTTCTGCTGCCATAATGATTTATTGGTTGATGTCTTTAGTTTTGCGCACGAGAACTGTGACAAAACCAACGACACCAACATAATTACTTTTAATAATACAATATTTTTACTACCCAATAATCTACAAATTTGGATTTTTGGGAAATAAAAACACGCTAAGTGCTGTGAGTATTGTATATGAAAAGAGTTGAGGCGTCAGAGGAGTTATTTTTTCCTTGAAGGAAAAGAAACAAAAGTTCAAGACCTCAGACTTCACACCTAAAACCACAGATTTTGTTAAGAAACTGATGAATCCACCGCAAAGAAGCAGCTTAATACACTTCTTTGCGGGCTCAAACAGCATCAACTTAAAGCAACTATTGGTTTTTACAAGTTCTCCGCGGTAGGGTCGGAAATCAGGCTACTTAGTTTCTTTTGTATTATTATCGTCTGAGGAAGATTGATTGGTTGATTAAAAGATTTTTATTAAAGTACATGTCGAGAAACCATTAACTAAAGTTCCAACCATTACTAATAAAATAATATAACCAAATATATCATATTATTCTGGCTACCAATATTTTTTTCGTAATTTCAATTCTTTTAGTTTCATTTTTGCGAAAGAAGATTCATAATTTGATTTGTAATTTTTTACTTTCATTTTTTCATTGGAAGGGTGTCATCTTGATTATCTAAAAATAACTCCCTTTCACTTTCAGGTGTCTGAAAAAAATCAGGAATATTTAAAATAGAAGCAGATGAACCAGTTGCACCCTTTATAGACTCTGTAGACTTTAAATAATCTTCTAGTGATTTACCATATTTACACCACTTCAAAATAATAAGGTTGAGAGTTTCTATCTCATTTCATCTTAAAACATTTTAATTTGATACCTTCCAACATCTTTTATCTGTATTAATTCAAATCTAAAAAGTGTATTTAGTTCTTATCTTTTACATTTTCTGGAATATCAATTGATGATTCTTTTTCAAATTTATTAGGACCAAATACTTTAACTGTGATCTTTTTACCACGCTTAAAATCACCAATCCTGGAGGCCACACCAAAAGAGAAGTATGATTTCAGATTTACCTGAGAGTGTTTTAAAAATTTTGTCGAAAACTCCATATTATTATTGGCTTATTAAAATTATCTTGAGTTATATGTTCCGCTGATAGTAAATATTTAATATATGGCATAGCAAAAGATTACTCTCTTCCACTTAATTTTGTAGTCAAGAAAACCCCGCCTTTCGGCGGGTTTTTGCTAAAAGCTAAAGGCTGATTCCTAACGGCTAACTAAGATTGTCTCTTCTTTATTATTTCTTCTGAAACGTTCTTTGGAACAGTATCGTATCGTAGGAATTCCATTGTGGAAGTTCCCTCGTCCTGCAGTCATTGATCGAAGGTTGTTAATGTAACCAAACATTGAAGAAAGTACGACAGCTTTAATAGCTTGGACCATTCCTCGGTCTTCTGTTCCTTCGATAAGACCTCGTTTTGATGCAATATCTCCTGTGATATCTCCCATATATGAGTGAGGAGCAACAACTTACTTTCATCATCGGTTCTAGTATTACAGGTTTGCTTTTCTAGCAGCTTTGGAATGCCATTGAAGATGCGATCTTGAACGCTATTTCAGAAGAGTCGACATCGTGGTATGAACCATCGTATAGATCAACCTTAACGTCTGTCATCGGATATCCTGCAAGAACTCCTCTTGCCATAGCTTCTTTGAAACCTTTTTCACAAGCTGGAATATATTCTTTGTGGAATAACTCCTCCTTGATTGAGTTTACGAACCTAGACCATCTTTCTGTTTACATTTTTGGTAAATCTTCAGCAACAGAATAATCAAGTGGTGAGATTCTGATTTTAACGTGTCCGTATTGTCCACGACCTCCAGATTGCTTAACATATTTGTTTTCAACATCTGCTGTTCCTGAAATAGTTTCTCGAAAAGCAACTTGCGGAGCACTTGTGTTTGCTTCCACTGCAAACTCTCTTTTCATTCTGTCTACGATAATATCTAAGTGAAGTTCACCCATACCAGCGATGATAGTTTCTCCTGTTTCAGGATCTGACGATACTCGGAAAGTTGGATCTTCTGCAGAAAGTCTACTTAAAGCAAGACCCATTTTTTCTTGGTCTGCTTTTGTTTTTGGTTCGATTCGCATTGAGATAACAGGTTCTGGAGCGATAATCTTCTCAAGCATAATTGGGTGTTCTTCATCACATAGAGTATCTGAAGTTGTTGTGTCTTTAAGACCGACAGCAGCAGCGATTTCTCCAGCGTAAACAACCTTCACTTCTTCTCGGTCGTTTGAGTGCATTCGAAGAATTCTACCGACTCTCTCTTTTGTTCCTTTTGTGACATTGTAAACGTATGAACCAGCTTCAAGTTTTCCAGAATAAACTCGGATGAAAGTTAGCTGACCAACGTATGGATCTGATTGGAGTTTGAAAGCTAAAGCAGAAAGCGGAGCTTCATCAGAAACTTCTCTTTCAATATATTCTCCTGTCTCAGGATCTAGACCTCTTGGTTTTGGAATATCGAGTGGGCTTGGAAGATAATCAACAACAGCATCCAAAACCAATTGAACTCCTTTGTTTTTTAAAGCCGTACCACAGAAAACTGGGAAAATATCATTATTGATAACAGCCTTTCGCAAAGTATCCTTTAATTGGTCTATAGTGAAATCTGTTTTTCCTTCTAAGTATTCAGACATCATTTCGTCGTTTGTTTCGACAATCTTTTCAAGCATTTCCATTCGAAGTTTTTCAGCTTCTGCTTTGTAGTCTTCTGGGATTTCCATCTCGACGATTTCTTTTCCTTTGTCGCCTTCAAATTTGAAAGCTTTCATTTTTATAAGGTCAATAACAGCTTCGAATTTATCTTCAAGACCGATTGGCATTTGAACTCTTACAGCTTTCTTTGTAAGTCGAGCTAAAATACTTTCAAAAGATCGGTCAAAAGATGCACCAGTTCTATCTAGCTTGTTGATGAAACAAAGTCGTGGCACGTTTCCTTCATCGGCATATCGCCAGTTTGTTTCTGATTGAGGTTCTACTCCAGCAACACCATCGAAAACAACAACAGCACCGTCCAAAACTCGAAGAGATCTTTTTACTTCAATCGTGAAGTCGATGTGTCCTGGTGTATCGATCAAGTTAAACTGACACTTTTTAGAAGTATCGTTTGCTGGCATATATGAAGGACTCCAAAAAGCTGTAGTCGCAGCAGACGCGATAGTGATTCCTCGCTCTCGCTCTTGCTCCATCCAGTCCATGACAGTTTCTCCATCGTGAACTTCTCCGATTTTATGACTTTCTCCTGTATAAAAAAGCACACGTTCTGATGTCGTGGTTTTACCAGCGTCGATGTGAGCAATGATTCCAAAGTTTCTAACTTTGTTTAATGGGTAGTCTCTCTTCATATATTGTTAAGTTTTAAAGTAATAATGTTTGTAAAGTTATATATTACATCGAAAGTTATCAAACGTTATAACTTTAAAACTTGATAACCTGATTTTTTCCTACCAAGCAAAGTGAGCGAAAGCTTTGTTTGCTTCAGCCATTTTGTGAGTATCGTCTCTTTTCTTAATAGCTGCACCTTCGTTGTTGAAAGCTGAGATAATTTCTTCTGTAAGAGCAGTGTCCATAGTAACACCTTTTCGTCCTCGAGCAGCTTCGATTATCCATCGCATAGCTAGTTGAAGTCTTCTTTCAGCTCGAACTTCTCTTGGAACTTGGTAGTTTGCACCTCCAACTCTTCGAGATCTAACCTCCATAACTGGTGAAGCGTTTTTCAAAGCCATATCAAAAACCTCTAAAGGATTTGGGTTTTGAGTTTTATCAGAAACCTTCTTTAGAGTTTTGTAAACAACAGTTTCTGCTGTTGTTCTTTTTCCGTCCAACATAACATAGTTAATAAACTTAGAAAGTTTTTCTGAGTTATACATTCTGTCTGCTTCTGTTATATTTTTCTTTTTGATTGGTCTTCGCATATTATATAGTGTAATTATTTAGCGGCTTTCGGTTTTTTCGCACCGTATTTACTTCGAGCGTTTCTTCTCTTTTCAACTCCTCCTGCATCGAGAACTCCTCGAACAACTGTATATCGTACTCCGATAAGGTCTTTCACTCTACCTGATCTAAGCATTACCACTGAGTGTTCTTGGATATTGTGTCCTTCTCCTGGAATATAAGCAGTAACTTCGTAGTGATTTGTTAAACGAACTCTTGCGATTTTTCGAAGCGCTGAGTTTGGCTTTTTAGGAGTCATTGTTGTAACTTTTGTACACACACCTCTTTAAATGGAGACGGATATCGTGTTGGTCTGTTTAATATAGAGTTAAATCCACGTCGAAGAGCAAGAGTTTTTACAGCTCTTACAGATTTCTTTCTTCCTTTTTTAACTAATTGACTTATTGTTGCCATAATTTGAAAAACAGTCTTAAAAAGACTAGGGCAATATCTTTACTATGAAGCATTAAAAAATGCAAGTGCTTTTACGTCTTTTTAAAGAAAATTATTTTTTATACTGAAAAAGCCCCGACTTACGCCGGGGCTTTAACATCTTCCTCACTATTTGCGAGGTTAGTTCGTTACAATCCTGACTGTTTGCGGAACACCGTCGGCGTCCACAAAATTCAGAAGATACATACCTGGACCAGCCTGCAGAACAAGCTGATTTCCGTTCCTTTGGAATGAAACCTGACGACCCATCTGGTCGGAGACTTCCACCGCTTGGAACTCACCTTTTACAGTAATCCAGTCTCCGGCTTTCGCAGGATTTGGAAACACCGAAAAGTTTTCGCGATCTGAGTCAAATCTCACGACCACTACTTCCGAAGGTTCGGTTGAATCATCTTGATCGACCATCTCAAGTCTGTAGTAATTATCCCCCGTAAGAGGATTTTCATCTACAAAAATGTAGTCGATCAATTGCTGACTCTCGCCAGCGGCTTCGACTCTTCCGATTTCCTTCCATCCATCATCTTCCAAACGAAGAACTTTAAAGTGACTCGTCTGGCGTTCGCTGGCTGTCTGCCAACGAAGTACGGATTGCTCACCTTGCTTTTCTCCGGTAAAAGAGACTAGTTCGACAGGAAGGATTATCACCGCGCAGTTTTGTATTGAGGGTGTATAGACCCCAAAGACATCCACAGCTTCCGAAAAAGACAGTGACATCTGACTGCGTGATAGAGTGTTTTGGTAAAACCAACCACTCAACATCTCAAACTGGAAATTCGAAGGTGTCTGGCAGTACACCCCGTTCGGATTACCTAAGCTCGAAAGCTGGGTTAAAACGGAACGTAATGTAAAATCAGATTTCTCAACCCAGTCCGAAAAGACGATATCTCCACTTGGCAAAACCAAAGAGGCGTTTCCAAAAACTTCAGACGAGGGTGTCGAGGATGGCGTTATCAACTTTCCCCAAATTGGGTTTAGGTTGTGGCTGAGTTTTGCAGCGAAGGCTTTCTTGAAGCCGACACCTGTTGCTCCGCCAGAAACATAGACACCATCTGTACCTAAAGAGATTTTACCTCTTGTAAACACGCTCACGTCTAAAGAGTAGAACGTGTTTGGCTGGAAATCCAAATTCAAGGTAGTCAAACTGACTTTTCCAACAGACAAGTCTGTGCCTTGAGTTGCAAAAGTGAAGTATAGTGCGTCCGTGTCGAATACCGCATCCAAGAAGACCTCACTTGAGAAACTTCCGAATGCACGATACGCGAGAAGCGACCCTGTGCCAGAATCAAAGCAGCTGACACTTATATCCTTTGCATTGTAGTCGACTGAGCCGACAACAAACAAAGAACCATTTGCTAAATGAATCTTCCGATTACTTCCAGGGTTACTTTGTGTGAGCACCTGAGTGCTCCATAAAACATTTCCCAAGCCGTCCAGCTTTAGCAAGATGTCTCTGGAGACATTTCCAGAAGACGCGCCCTTTTGCCCAGCAATATATATGTTGCCAGATGGATCTGACGTGACAGAGTTGAAACTCTCCACAGTATCTGTGTAGAACACTTTGTTCCAAAGAGGAACTCCATTTGGATCAAAGACTGCCACCATGGCATCATTCCACTGATACCCGACGGCGACAAAGTTTCCATTAGGTAGAACATTCGCCCCGGAAAAGCTCGAAAGCTCTTCTGAATTTTTCGACCAGAGTAAAGCTCCACTAGAACTAACCCTGGCAACGAATGCTTTTTGATAGAAATCAGACTTGTGTCCGAAAACCATCAAATCCCCCGATGCTCCACCCGTAGGCAAAACACATTCCACCGCGACTGACTCATTTGCCGTCGCGGGGTCGATGTTGACCTGTTGACCAAAAGCAAGAAGCGATTGGCCGACAAAAGCGACGAAAATGAGTAAGTTTTTCATGGGTTTTGGTTGATTTGTATCCGCTTTTTAAAGCAGATTGATTGTAACGTGACAAAGACCTATTCTCTTACCTTATACCATTATTTTCTATAAAAGTCAAGGTTTTCCACAGGCAAGCCGGACTTGGAAATCTACCCCTTGCTTTTTTATTTTTATGTTGTATTATTTATAAGAACCAAAACACCAAACCCCATGAAAAGGATTATTTCTCTTATGGCTGTGTTGGTGTTTAGCACCTTTACAGTCAGTGCTCAGCTTATCGCTGAATACACTTTTGGTAGCGGTAGCTTCACTCAAACCAAAATGCCGTCTTTCGTATACAACAATCTTTTGAGCTATGCTGGGCCGGTTGAGGTTGGGTCATCGCAAACCCATGGGTTCACTACAGGAAACCCAAATGGAAGATCAAGACTTGCTCAAAACTGGACGACATCAAACGTTCCAGATTTGGATCAGCACTTCCGTTTCACCTTGACCAAGAATGCTTCATCGAGCGTAACGATCACTCGTATTGAATTTGATGAAAAGAGAAACACTGATGGACCTCTTAATATTCAGATCCGTACAAGTGCAGATGGATTTGCTTCCGTCTTGTGGGAACAGTCTATCCCCAACAACACTGATTGGAGAAGTTGGTCTATATTGACCAGCCTCCCTATTTCAAGCTCGCTTGAGATACGACTCTGCGCTTTTAACAGCGTAAGCTCAGTTAGTGGAAGTTGGATGATCGACAATGTTCGCATCTATGCGGAAGAAACAGTTCTCCCAATCGAGCTTCTGGATTTCTCTGGAAAGGAATCAGGCGACGATGTCGAGCTTTCATGGACAACCCTAACCGAAAGAGACAACGACTACTTTACTGTCTTGCGTTCTAGCGACGCGACAAACTGGCAAGAAGTCGGTAGAGTCTCTGGAGCTGGGACAAGCTATGCGCCACTCACCTATCGGTTGGTAGATGAAAATCCTTTTACCGGGATAAACTTCTACAAACTTCGACAAACAGACTTCGATGAAACCTTCGTGGATTCTAGAATCATCTCTGTCGAGTTTACCGAAAGCGAAATGTTGATAGCTTTTCCAAACCCAGTGAAAACGAGAGAGAGGTTCAACGCTTCCCAAAAAATCAACTTCGCAGTAGATGGATTGGGAAAGGTTTTGAGCACTGAAGATAACATCATTTACGTGGCAGGAACATACACTCTTGTTCACGTGAATGAAAACGGTTCGTGGAACACATTTCGACTAACCGTAACACACTAGTTTCCAATGGAATAGAAGGCCCGCTTCGGAGAGCGGGCCTTCTTCTTTTATTTAGTAAAATTTATTTTATCTTCTTGATGATGAAAATATAAGACCAGGTTTACTAGAATTTACAAATTCATATGAACCAATATCACATCTTGCAACACCGTCGGCGTTTCCATCTACTGGTCTTACAAATGTTCTTTGGTCTTCTTTAGGACAAGCTATTTTCACACGAGATTCTATCGCAGAATCTATTGCATTACTTCCTGCAAAAAGCTTGTGAGTGAGTTGTCCGCCGTTATTTGCAAAGTTTGATCAACTCCTGTCGCCGCGACAGAACCACAAGTTCCATCGTCTGAAAGATTGTTTGTCTTCACGAAGTTGACCGTCGACGCAAGATTACAACCTCCACTGTTTCGAGAATATATTATTTTCAAGATATGAAGGTGACCAAGCAAGTGGAGAAGAACTCATAAAGTTCCTTCTCCAGTATTTGAATTGTTCCCAACAAGTGTTGTACACCGTATTCATTTCAACATTTTCTCCGAGGTTCAAAAAGCTGAACCCATACCGAAAGATTCTTGTGAGAGAAAGTAGAATTTATAATCAATATTTTTACAGACCGTCGCTGTTTTCAAAAGCTGAACCATTAACAAAACCTAGGTTGTTGTTAAAGGTTGATTGAGAAATTAAAACATTTCCATAGATCCACGCCAAGTCACAGCTCCAACTTGTTGCGGAGTTGTTTTGCTCAAAAGTACTTTTGAAATAGACAAAGATTTTTTGATTCGAAGCTAAACCTACGTTTATCACAGAACCATATTTGCATTGTTTCGGTAGAATTTAGAGTTTGTTATTTTTGTACAACAGATCCTCTTACAAAAATCGCACCACTTCCTCTGCAACCTTTGAAATTCTATCAGCGCACTATCTATAGAAAGATTGTTCCGGTCCATATATAAGTACGAGACTGCTTAATGCTCCTCCTTCTGTAAAGTTTCCACCTTTAATCGTAACCGGAGTATTGAGAGCGTTTATCGCTCCACCGTTTCCACTAGCTGAAAAACCATTTGTGTTTACAGATGAAAGAGAAATTTTCGCATCTGAAGCTTTTATAAACTCACCTTCTTCTATAACATCAGCTTGTCCTGAGACCTGAATAAGATTTAAATTATTAACAGAAAAAGAAGTATTTATTACTTCAAACACACGAAAAAGTGTTTTAGAGTTGGTGTGATCGGCAGATATGGCCGTTACCTTTTATTCTAATATCTGTAGTGATTACAGGAAGAGCATTTTCACCAGCAAAAGGCTGTGAAAGAGTTACGTCTTGTAAAAAGTTTATAGTATCATTTGGTCCTGAACCAGCAACACAAGAACCAGCACTTGTATTATTTTGTGCTGATAAAACAGCATCAACAAGATTACAGTTTGCGTCTACATTGATAATAGCAGCAGAAACAAAAGAATAACTAGTAAAAAAGCCCTACAACAAACAAATATTTTATTAATTTCATATAGTATGAATTATACACGAAAAAGAATATTTGTCAATACCACTAAACCTCAAAAAACCTCATCAATAAAACCTTTACTAACCTTAAACGGTTCTGATTTAAAGCTTCTTGGTATTCATCTTCCGACTTTTTTCTCTACTTTCGTAATATTCACCCATTTGGAACAAGAGAATAGTACTTCCCTGTTTTTCCAATAACACTGTGGGATATTTCTCGGTTTAGACTGGCAGAAAAAACTCTAAAGATTCCAAAAGATAAAGGGTTACCTGTTTGTGATTCTGTAATGTATCCTGGTTTTTAGGTCTTACACCAAATATTCTCAGGATAAGGACGAGTGCGTAAACACAAAGCAAGATGGTGTTTAGAAGAGATGGTCCAATAAATGAAAGGACGACAGACATAACAAGTCCGACAATAAAAACTATATTTGCAATTTTTGCCAAGAACAAATCTCGCTTTGAATAGAATTTCATCAAACCTGCATTTTTAGATTTTTCAAATTCATTCCAGTTAAATGAAAGAGAATCCATTGGAATATTTTTTACAACTAAATCTTCTTCACCGACAATTTCGATTTCTTCACCTTGATACAAGTCTCCATAAAGTGCATCTGATTCTTTTCCTGAAAGTTTTGTTGATGGGAAAGTATAGTTGTCTTTTTTCACGAAGATACGATAGCGACCAGGTGCAACCAAGAAACCAAATCTTCCATCAAGATCTGTGATTGTTGTGGCGACTTCTTTTCCTCTCATGTCTGTAAGGATTACATATACAGGATCTAGAGGTTGTTTAGTGACAGAGTCATACACTGTTCCCCATGGTCTTTTTCTTCTTCGGAAACCAAGCCATATTGGTACTAAGTTCCAAAGACGAAGCGGAATAGATATGACATTTGTAGCTACTGCTGGTTGAGATATTGCAAAAACTATAGCAGGAAGAGTAATTCCAGCCACAGCCACAGTGTCTTTGATTTCTTTTGGTATTTCTTTTACAAAATCTAATGTATTTTCAAAAGTATCTAAAGATAGCTCTTTTAGATTTTTTGGTTCTAGGTTTTCTGAAGGTGAAATAGCAAGTTCTAGTTTTTCTATGTTTGGTTCTTGTGTGTCTGGTGTGTTTAGAGGTGGAGGGTTTACAGGAGTGACTGGTGGTGGAGTTGGTTCTGTTGGTTCAACAGGAGTGATCGGATCTTCGATTTCAGGTTCTGGAGTTACAGGTGAAGGTGGTGGAGGATCTACTGGTTTACAGGAGTGACTGGTGTTGGAGGAGGAGTGACAACTACAGGTGGGTTTGATTTTGCCACCGCCGGAACCTGAAGAACCGGAGGAGGAAAGTAGTTGAACCATCATTATCATCGATAGAAACAGTGACGTCGCTTAAAGCAAAACCATCATAATCAGTATCTGGAGAAGTCACCGTAAAAGAAACAGTAGAATCATGAGGATCTGCTTCGTTTCAGTATCGTCTACGGCAGATACTGTCACAACAACATCTGACAGCCAGTCGGAAGGATTGAAGACAACACTCGTAGGAGAAAATGTTAGATTGCCGTCGTTTGAAAATGTCACGGTCACGGTATCCGAAGGGTGCGACCCAAGAGAAAATGTAAAAGTGTCAGTAGCACCAGATTCGCTTACAGAAGTCGAGTCGCCAGATTCTTCGAGAATAACTGCTGGAGCTTGGTACTCGAATGCACCAATATCACAGGCGCTCCCAACAGGTCGAGCAATACCTCTTGCATCTGTAGCTGGACAACCAAGCGTGCCCGCTGTACCAGCGTCGATGGCATTACTCCCCGAAGAGAGTTTGAAGGTTTCTATATCGCCGCCATTATCTTCAAGATCAATGCTTGTATTTGTTAAAACTGCCGAACCTCCACAGGTTGCACTTCCAAGATTGTTTGTAAAGACAGTTTCGTACATTGTTCCCCCTCCACCAAAACCTATAGTACTAGCATCACATCCACCCATAACACTGTTCTCAAATATATATGAATTTGTCGCTGGATTTTGGTCATCACAACCGTTCACACCAGCATCTTGACAGTAGTTATAAAAAAATCTACCGGCTGACTGACCACTAAAACCTAACTGGGAAGTTATGTAATTCATGCTAATAGTGTTCGGGGTTGATGAGAGTAGCTGGTCAGAAAAAATAACACCTCCGTCATCTATAGAAACATTATTCAAAAAACTTGTATTTACCGCTGACAAAGAAGATTCGTTGCTAAGATAAAAAACACCTCCTTTACCAGCGACATTATTTTCAAAAGATGACTTATTAATCGTTAAAGTAGAGTCATCCAAATAAAACACTCCTCCTTTTATCGTATTAGGTCTATTTGAGTAAAATGTCGAACCAGAAACTTCTATGGAGCTTTCTTTAAAATACCCAACTCCACCGTACGCAAGACCTTCTCCATCATCAAAATTCACGTTTCCTTCGAAATATGAGTCTATGATTTCCAATTCTTCGACATTTTCTAAATATATTCCAGCGGCGATATTACCAGACGTATTATTTAAAAAATATGTGTTTTGAATTACTACAGATGCTATTGAATTTTGATTTTGTATCCAGGCTGCAGCACCCGCCCCATTCTCATCAGCCTGATTATTTTCTTCAAAAGATGAGCCAGTGATGCTAATACTCTCCACATCTTCCAAGAAGATAGCGCCGCCGTAACCTGACACCGAATTACTTGTAAAAGTAGAGTCTACAATCGTTAATGTGGTTGTCTCAATAGAGCTATTAATCCACACTGCGCCACCCTCACCCGGAGAGAAGTTCGAATCAAATGTAACATTATCAAACAAAACAGAGACAGGGTTATCAAGAGCGACCGCACCACCAGATGCTACAGCCGTTCCCTCGGTGAATATTAGGTCGTAAAATTCAAATGTAGAAGAATCTGTCGCGGTTACAAGACTCGAATCAGGTGAACCACCATCGAGACTTATTGTGTGGCCATTACCTTGAAAAATAAAAGTATCGTTAAGAGTTATCCCTTGTGTAAGATTAATTTTATCAGTTAAAGTAATATCGACTTGTAAATCAAACACTATTGTCGAACCTACGCCTTCGGAGCAATCAATCGAGCCTGAGACGTTATCACCATACTGACCATTTAAAACCGCCTCGGTAATAGAACAAAGCCCGTTATCAACATCAGCATCTGTTGGGTCATTAATTGTCATTATAGTATTAGCTTGAGCAGATGATGTCAGCCAAACCAAAAAAATACTTAAAACAAAAGTAAGAAAAATAATTTTATTATTTATCAATATCTTTTTATGACTAAACATATACGGCAAAATTATACCATATTTAGCTGAGCTAAATCCCTGTTATAAAGCTCGTAAGTGCAAAAACAACAGAGCTAATCAAAGGCCAAATAAAAAATATAAAAAACAAAAGAATAAAGAGTGAGTATTTTTCAAAAACACCAGACAGTGCTTTTGCTCTGTGACCTAGTAGAGTAAAGAGTATTTTTGAGCCATCAAGTGGTGGAATAGGTATAAGGTTAAAAATAGCCAAAACAATATTTAATAAAACAATAACAGAAGCTAATGAAATAAAAGAAGATCCTAGAAATCCCGTGGCAAGACATATTCTTATAACAATCCCGAAAAATACAGCGATGGCAAGGTTGGCTAAAATACCTGCCGAAGCAACCCATAAAGTTCCCTTTTTCTGGTCTCTTAGATTTGCAGGATTGTAAGGCACAGGTTTCGCCCAACCAATAAGAAACGGTGCGCTAGTAAGAACTAAAATCAATGGTAAAATAACCGAACCGAAAGGATCTAAGTGTTTTAAAGGGTTTAAAGTTAATCTTCCGGCGTGTTCTGCTGTTTTATCACCAAAATAAAGAGCTGCATAGCCGTGAAGCCACCTCGTGAATAACCACGGACATTAAAAGTACAATAATATAGAAAATAGGATTCAGGTCTTGCATATATATATCTACTATGATAGCATAAAGAAACTTATGGCAAAAACATGTCCAATAACACAAAAAACCCGAAACGTAGCTGGTAAATACAGCAACCGTGTTCGTGCTACTCAATTAACCCTACAGGAAATCGAGTTCAAAAGTAAACCTACAGAAGAAAAAGATTTACGTTCCAGAAACAGGAGAAACAATCAGACTTACAATTTCAACAAAAGCTATCAAAACTATAAACAAAAACGGTGCTTTCAAAACTCTAAAGAAAGCTGGATAATATAAAATAGCGGCGCCTCCGGCGCCCTTTTTTTTATATTATTTTATATTTACTTCCTCCAAACCAAATCACCGTCTGACTTAAAACAATAGTTCCCTCTTTTGATGTTTCTAATATTTTCGAATCAACCTTTTCTATATTTTCCAAAACATTTATATGAGGGTGATGTGTTGTTGGCGCTTGCAGATATTATAGAAAAATCTGGCGTGACAGATTCTAAAAACAAAAGACCTGAAGATGTTTTTGGAGCCGTGATGTCCGGCTTTTAAAATATCGCTGTCGAGCAAATCCCCATCGGCATAAACCAAAATATTTTCTATAGCTTTAGATGCGTCGCCAGTAAAAAGAAAGCTCGATTCTCCATAGACTAACCTGCCGACTATCGACATATCGTTTCGGTCTTTAAAATTAAAATCTTCATCTGGAGCTAAAATCTGAAAATACACTCCATTCTTTTTATCTAAAATCATAGAAAGACCTCTTTCGCCTTTTATATATCTGGCACCATCTAAAACAACTTTATCCATCAAAGACCTGTAAGTGTTGTCGTCACCCTTGGCACCAGAATCTATGAAATTTAAAACCTCAAATCTATCAAAGACATCTGGGAGTCCGCCAATATGGTCAGCGTCTGGATGAGTCGCCAATACGACATCTATCTTTTTTTCATTAAAATTTATTTGGTCTGAAAGCTCTCTGGTCACAGAGCTGTTGCGTCCACCATCTATCAAAAGCTTTTTTCCATTTGGCGCTTCGATAAAAACAGAATCCCCCTGCCCTACATCTAAAAAAGCGACAGTGAGAAAACCTTCCGAACTTTTAGGAGAATAAGTCCAAATAAAAATATTTATGAAGACTAGGAAAAATATAAAGACTGTTAAGATTTTATGTTCTTTTTTCATTATCTTTTATTTTATAATTTTTATACAAAATCCAAAAGATAAACGCATAAAAAACTAAAACCAAAAATATAGAAAAACTTCTAACCTCAAGTGCGGCAAAACCTGGCGTAGAAAATGTTTCAACAATAAAAATCTCGAACTTTAAAAGAAGATTAGAGAGAAAGCCAAAAGGTAAAGCCAAAACCTCTGATACAAATCCTATTGTTCCGGTAAGAAATCCTAGAAGCATCGTGACTGGTATAAGAGGTAAAACTATCAAGTTCGTAATCGGCGCAATCAAGGAAAGCGTTCCCATTTTATAAAGAATAAAAGGCAAAACAAAAATCTGTGTAGCTAAAGTCGCTGAAGCTATTTCTCTTAAACCAAATTTTCTTGGTAGCCACATAAAATATTTGTCGAACAAATGAGAAAGATAGATGAGACCAATTGTAGCAAGAAAAGAAAGTTGAAATGATAAATCAAAATAAAGTATGTATGGATTTTGTAAAACCATCAAAAAACCAGCGAAAGCCAACGCGCGCGTTATGTCAAAAACATTTCCTGAAGCTCTTGCCACCAAAGCCAAAATAGCCATAACGCTCGCACGCACAATAGTCGCGCCAGCTCCTGTCATTATCGCGAACAAAACAATAGAAAAAGATCCGATGCCGATACCAAAAGCAAGAGGTAAAAAAGAAAGAAACCTCATAATAGCTTCTGCGACTATTGTCACATTGTAGCCCGATAAAACAACAATATGTATGAGCCCTGTGTCGATGAAGTCTTGCTGTAATTCTTGACCTAAAGATTGCTTGGTTCCAAGCAAAAGTCCGCCTAAAAGTGAGCTTTGCGGTGGCGGAATAATATTTTCTATCTTTCTTAAAAATTTACTTTTTGTTTTCAATAAAAATCTCAAGAATGAATTTCCATGCCCAGACTCTAAAAAAGAAACCTCCGCAAAAGATATACTGTAATAAATACTGTCTTTCGCTAAATAGTTTACATAATCAAATTCTTTACCAATTTCTGTTTTGAAGTTTTTGGGTTTTTGTATTTTACCAGAAACAGAAACCAAATCACCATAATCAAACTCAGGATAAAGCTCTGTTGTAACCAAAACATTTACGTTTTCAAAACCGACAACAAGTCTTTGATTGTTCTCTCTTCTGTCTGGCTCGTGCGAAATAAAACCCTCAAAAGAAACTTCTGTCCCCACGAGATCATCGAAAACATTTTTCGGTTCATTTATATCTTTATGATGATAACGAGAAATTCCCGCAAAAATAAAAATTATAGAAACAAAGGCAAAAATAATTTCTTTCTTTTTGGAAAAAATAAAATAGAAAAATAAAAGAATCGCAAGTGCTCCAGATACCCAAAAGTACAAAATCGGTACAAACAGAAATGAACGTATAAAAACCCCGACCAAAAAAGAAAAAATACTTGTGAAAATTATTTTATCTCTCATCTTCGAGTTTTAAAGTTAGCTCAACCACTCTTTGATTATGTTTTCTTCGTCTTCTTTTGAAAATGTCTTTTTAAATCTTGCCTTCTTTCCTTTCACCCTAGCTTCACATTCGGCCCAAGTCGTGTGTTTTTCTATTTTCCCGTCAACCATGCTTATATAAGAATACGCTTTGGCTGAAGATTTAGATTTTGTTTTTTTGATTGAAGAAGATTCATCTTTTTCATATCTAAAAGATTTACTGAGTAGTTTTCTAAATCACCTTTAAAAAGAGAAACTTCTTTTCCTCTGGCAAATGAGTTCGCAATAACATCCACGCGCTCGTTCCCGGCAATTCCGACATGTCCCTCCACGTGTTTGTATTCTATTTCTTTGTCTTTTGTAACCTCGATGAGTCGTTGCCATAAATCTTTATTCAAAACATTCGTTTTATTTTCTGGTTTTCCAATCATTTTTCTCCCAACTAAAACCCACTGTGTTATACCAGTGATAACATATTTAGAATCTGAAAAAAACAGTAATCAATCCGTCTGAGAATTTTCAAGAGCTTTTACAATAGCTGTCATTTTACCTGTTGTTTGTTGTTTTGTCTTCTTTGCCGCCTATTTCTGTAACCTTTTTAGAATCTTCATCTAAAATAATAGCGCCCCCAGCCACCCGGACCAGGATTACCAATAGCCCCACCATCTGTAAATATTTTTATTTTTTTATATTTTCTGACATTAAAATCATTGTACCAAAGAAAAAGGTCCGGCTAAAGCTCGCCGGACTTATTTTCGTGGTTATGTTCCATGTGGCTCATTGTGCATCCACCAACGCAAAAAAGGAGGAATAGGGCCACCACAATCATCGCAAAATACAATTTCGATGTTTGCGCTTCTTGTCCCATGTGTGAACTGTGTTTATTTTAGAATACCACCTTTTAAAGAATTTCCACAACTTGAGCCTGATTTCTTCTTTCCAATGAATGTTGATTTTTCAGGTGAGCTTTTGATTAACCTTTTCCATTACGAACATTTTCAGGCAAACTATCAAAAGATCGAAAGAACTGAATAGCTTTTACATCCCAACCTCTCTGGACTTCGTGGAAAGATATTTCTATATGCTCATTGTTTTTGCCAAACTTTCTAATTTCTGAAATATCATCAAGTTATCGAAAGCAAAAAACAGGCTTCGGATTCCCACGCCAAAAGGTGCCAACATATTTAATTCATTCCATGTATCTTTGTTTACATCATCTAAAGACAAGTAGTAATCTATTTTTATCTCACTTTCTGATCTAATAATTTTCTTTGGACACTTTTTGTAAGCGCCTTCTCAATCTTTCTTCTAGAAAATGTATTTCTTCGCGAGAAACAGAAAAATCCTCCAGCCATTCGTGTCCGCCAAACTCAAGAAAACTTTTTCCGGCAAAAGCGTCATAAGGTCGACAAGATTTACTTCGCCGGAAGAGCGACAAGAACCTTTATTATTTCTCCACCTTCAAGACCCTGAAACAAAAGCTTGCTTATATTCATCCACAATCTTCCCTGCTACCAAACCCAAAACCCCAGCACGCCAACTCGTATCACCTATAAAAATAACAGACTTATCTTCTTCCTTGATTTAACATCTTTGTGCAGACTTCATCATTGTGGAGACGAGAGTTTTCTTCATGTTTATTTTTGTTAAATAATCTGCGTACTTTCCAGCGTCGGCGTCATTGTCTGCGGCTAAAAGCTCGAAAGCAAAACGAGGATGATCCATTCTTCCGGCAGCGTTAAGTCGAGGACATATAGTAAAAGTCACGTCTTCATCTTGCAAATTTTCTGGTTTTAGATTTGTCTTTCTGAAAAGCTTTAAAAGGCCAAGTCTTTTTGTCTTTTTCAAAACCTTCATTCCGTAATATGCAAAAACCCGGTTTTCACCGTTTAAAGGAACCATGTCCGCTAAAGTCGCAATCCCGACCATATTCAAAAGCCATTTTTCATAACCATCCAAAACATCAAATTCTTTTCCATGTTTTTTTAAGAAACCTTGAACAAACTTAAAAGCCACACCAGAACCACAAAGCATGTCAAAAGGATAACTGTCTTTTTCTTGTTTAGGATTTAAGATAAAAAGAGCATTTGGTAATTTTTCTTGAGGTTGGTGGTGATCTGTTATTATCACATCCATTCCCAAACTTTTAGCAAATTCTGTTTCTTCGACTGCTGTTATTCCTAAGTCGAGCGTTATTAAAAGTTTTGCGCCATTTTCTGCGATTTGTTTTACCGCGTCTATGTTTAATCCATAACCTTCTTTGTGCCGGTCTGGAATATAGATTTCAAAATTTTCATACTTAATCTTTTTAAACAAATCATTCATCACAACAGCGCCGGGTATTCCGTCGCAATCATAGTCAGAATATACGACGATCTTTTCGTTGTTTTTTATTGCATCGTAAACTCTTTTTACAACTCCCTCCATGTTCAACATCAAAAAAGGATCATGGGCGTCGTCTTCATAAGACGGAAACAAAAAAGCTCTGGCAGATTCTTCTGTGTTTATTCCTCTATTGAAAAGTAATCTTCGCAAAAATGGAGAATATCTAGCTAGCTCTTTATCAAACTCTTCTGGTATTGGCGCAATAGTCATTTTTCAATTCTACCACAGTTCAAATATGTTAAAATCTAAAATATATGAAAGAAAAAACAATTTTCGAAAAAATAATAGACAGAGAAATACCAGCTGTTTTTGTATATGAGGACGAAAAAGCTATGGTAATAATGGACAAATTCCCTGTAATATCTGGTCAGGTTTTGGTTATTCCAAAAAAACCTGTGGATTATGTTTTCGATTTAGATCAGGAAAATTATGAATATATTTTTAATCTAGCTAAAAAAATAGGTCCGGCGATGCATAAAACTTTTAACGCAAAGAGAGTTTGCATGTTGGTCGAAGGATTTCATGTGCCTCATGTTCATATCAAAATGTATCCGGTTAAAGAAGGAGAAAATCTAGAAATACACATGGGAGATGAGATTTCAGACGAGATTTTAAAAGAACAAGCAAAGATTATAAAAAGTAATATTTAAGATTGACATAGACTAATATTTGTGATAATGTAAGGAAAAATCACCGCTATGAACAAGCTCCTTACAACCTTAGTTTTCGCATTTTCTTTCTGCGCGACTTTTGCGCAAACAGAGCCTGTTAACATCTGGGTTCCGTGGTCTTGTGAAAACGGTTCACAAGTTGGCCCTATGTCCATTGGACACCGGAGCGTAGCAATTCAATTTGATGCGCCGTGGAGCCAAGGAACCAGAATGGCAAACTATCGCATAAATGGCGGAGACCCTGTTTTCTGGCAAAACATCGGACCGGGAAGACACATCTTTGAGATCGCCGACCCGAACCCTGACGAAAGCGTAAACGCTTCCACCTTTAAGGTAGCGATGGATTTTGTGGATGATGGAAGTTCTTCCATAGTCAGTACGCCAATAAACGTAACGGCGGAACCCGCACCTGATTTGATCATCTCTTCCCTGCAAATAAACGATGTGGGGGTACTTTCCTGGGACGTTTTCTCGGAAAATGATTTCGGTGGTGGTTTTGGCACGTTAGCAACATGTTCGAACTTCCCAATCGTTATCCAGATCACCGGAGAAAACGTATTTGGAGAAACAATCTTCGAACAAGATCTTCCTTGCACTGCTGGACAACCAACCGCGCAAGGTATGAGCTGGCAATACCAAGGACCTGCTACGCAAATTCGCCTCAACGCGACAATGCAGAGGGTCGACACTTCGACACAATCAAGCTTTGAACCGTTCACAGTCGTAACGACACAAAGTGAATGGTTGAGTGTCGAAGGTGCTTCACCACCGGAATAACGGCAGGTTCTGACAAGGTGACCTGAAGTGCTTTCCCTAACCCATTTGAGAGCGAGTTGCTTATCTCTGGGACAAGGAAAGGATGGACGATAACAGACGCCGTGGGTAGGATAATATTTCAGGGTTCTGGCGAAAGTAAGATCAATCACAGGAGGATTTTCCCCTGGTATTTCTCCATATCATAACTCTTGATGATGGCAGCACATCCATGCGAGTCGTTATGTCGAAGAAAACGAAGAAAAAAGAGGGCTGACCGAATGGTCGAGTTCTCTTTATTTGTTATTAAACTATCGGACGTTTGTTTTTGTTTCTATTACATCCCCTTTTGTTGTTTCTTTTATTCCAGAATACTCTCCACTATGTATAAACTTAACATAGTCACCTACATATCTTTCTCTTTCGGCTGATGTAAATTGGCTTGTTGTTATTTCGTTAGCCGAGACAACACCATCAGACAAAGCAGAGTCTTTGAAATATTTTATTCCAGTAACCATTACTCTAATATAGTTTTGATAAAGATTTGAAAAGTCATTTGAGTCATAAACAGAAACATATCTTGTTATAATGTAGTCTCTCTCTTGTCCTGGGGCAAGTGAAAAAGCGTTCACAGTTGGAGATAGTGGAGAGAAGGATGCTGTATAACTTTGTGCACTATCAGAAGGCAAGAAACAATTTAAACAATCTAAAGATTCTGAGGGCGCCCATTGGCTATTTGGGAAAACTGTTGTGTCTGTTAAGCTCAGATCTGCTGGACTTCCATTCCATGAAAGACCTTGAACTTTTGTTATATCTTGTGAAGTTTGATTTGTATCAAGTATTTTAACTCCGAAATTACAGTTGTTTTTCAAACGATAATTTCCTCTGAATCTATAGTAATCTCCTGGCTGAGAACCTTCTGGCCCTATATGAAAAAATTCTGATTGATTGTAAAGATGTGTTGCAGAAACACAATATTTTGTAGAACCAGAGAGTAGAACCTGAGACACTTGTTGATTTGATTGTGAAAATTTTAGTATTGCACCTGTTTGTACCATCGACCCTATAAATAAGAGAGAAAAAAGTCCTAGGAGAACTTTGTGATCTTTTAAATCTATGTGTTTTGAAGATTTCATTTTTAAAAATTTTAAATAATAACTACGTTTAAATTATACCAGTGTTTTTATAAGTTTAGTAAACAAATGTGGAAAACGATTAAAGATTTAAAGCTTCGATACCAGCCAAAGTCCCAGATGACAAAAACTCTAGCATTGCGCCGCCGCCAGTCGAGACAAAAGAGATTTTTTCTTCTAGCCCCATTTCTTTTATCAGCTTCACTGTGTCTCCCCCGCCAACCACAGAGAAAGCCCCAGACTGTGTTACTGCTGTTAAGATTTCTTTAGATGATTGATCAAATCCGTCTTCGTAAACACCAAGTGGCCCATTCCAGAGAATTGTTTTGGATTTACTTATAGTGTTTTTTAAATCTTCAAGAGTTTCTGGACCCATATCCACAATCACATCTTTATTTGTAAGTTTGTTGGGCGGTTTTACTTCTTTTAGATTTGTTACAACATCAAAAGGTATCTTTATATTTTCTTTGTCGAAAAATCTTCCGACGTCTACTGAATCGTCGAGCTAAAGATAGTCCAGTTTCAAAACCTATCTTTTTTATAAAATTATTTGCAAGCGCCCCACCGATAAATAAGTCGTCTGCTAATTTGGAAAACTTATCTATCAAAGGAACTTTCGTCTCAAACTTTGCACCACCTAAAATAAACAAAAATGGCTTTTCTGGGTTGTCTAATTTTTTTAGATTTTCAACTTCTTTTTAAAAACCAAAGTCCGACATAAGATGGAAGAATTTAGTAACACCGACAATAGAAGCGTGAGGACGATGAGAAACAGAGAAAGCTTCGTTTACATAAAAATCTGCCAAGCTAGCCAAATAAGCGGCAAACTCTTCTGTGTTTTTTTCTTCACCTTCATTGCTTCTTAGGTTTTCGAGCATTATAATTTCACCTTCTAATAGATTTTCTGCTATTCCTAAAATATCATCTCCATAAAGAACCGGAATAAACTTAACAGTTATAAATTTATTCAAAAAATCAGCGACAGGCTTTAGCGATTCTTTTGGATCGCGACCAATATGACTTATCAAAACAACTTTCGCGCCTAGTTTTGAAAGATGCTTTATAGTGTCTAGACTTTTTTCTATCCTCCAATCTTCTGTGTTGTCTATCACACCATCTTTTCCTAGAGGAACATTGAAATCAACCCTGACGAGCGCGGTTCTTCCTTTCAAGTTTTGGATTTCTAAAATTGATTTCATTAATTTATTTGATTATTTGTTTAAGTTTTCAGCTTTTTTTAATATTTCGATAAACTTTTTAGGATCTAAACTCGCTCGTCCAACCAAAACTCCATCTACCCCACCATCTTTTAAGATGCTTTCAATATTTTTTTCATTTACAGATCCACCGTAAAGTATTTTTGTAGGTGGGACAGATTTTGTATCATAAATATCACTCAAAACTTTCTTGATAAAAATATTCATTTCAAAAATCTCAGAAGTTGTCGGTTCTCTTTTTGCATCTTTTCCTATCGCCCAGATTGGTTCATAAGCTATAACAATATCTTTTATAGAATTTTTAGAAAGACCAACCAAAGAACTTACTAGTTGATCTTTTATAAATTTCAAATATTCACCGGCTTCGTCTCTTTTATCTTCGCCGATACAAATAATAGGAACGATCATGCCTTTAAGACTGGCTTTTACTTTTTCATTTATTGATTGATTTGTTTCGCCTTCTTTTCTTTTTTCTGAATGGCCAATCAAAGAATATTTAACACCAAGATTTTTTAATTGAATATATGAGATGTTTCCGGTAAAAGACCCTTCTGGTTCTGCAAACAGGTCCTGTGCACCTAAAACAAAACGATGTCCTGAAGTTTTCATATTTTCCATAAAAATATATGGCGGACAAATGACAGTGTCTATGTTTCTTAACTTATTCGAAACTTTTTTTACAGAAGAAAAAATCTGTTTAGCTAGTTTTCCTGAAACTGGATTCATTTTCCAATTTGCTACTACTAAGAATTTTTGTTTTTCTTTTTTTGTCATAGAAAGATTATACCAAATTTTTTAAATTTAGATGAAAAAAACAAAAGCGCTCTTTCGAGCGCTTTTGTTTTTATTATCTTTTTACCAAGAGATTCTAACTGCTCCTGGATTACCAAAGGATGGCTGTATGTTTGAACCTTGTACTCGTTCCATAATCTCCTCCAGCTCCTCCGTGTCCGAAGGCGTTAGGACCAGCAAGCCCTGTAGCTGTGGTACCTCCGTTGTTTGAAGCACCTTGTCCTCCGACACTTCCTGGGGTTGATTGTGTAGCACCTGTTGTAGTACTTCCACCAGCTCCACCAGCTCCAGTACCACCAGATCCTCCGAATTTAATACCTCCAGAACCTCCTTGTGCACTCACAACTGTTCCGAATGATGAAGTTCCTCCGGCTCCACCATTTGATGGGGTTGAAGTACTGTTGTTTCCTAGTTGACCTCTAGCACCGATAGTTATCGTTACTGGCGCACTACTTGAAGACATTGGATAGTTTGTCCTTACAGCATATGCACCACCTCCACCACCTCCACCGTAGTTTGTACCTCCACTTGTTGGAGCTATTGTTCCACCTCCACCTCCACCTGAACCCCAAACTTCGATAGTTACAGAAGAGACGTTTGAAGGAAGAACTGACGGATCAAAGACTGTTTGTCCGACGTCGTTAAATATTATTTCTGTAGCTGTTGGTGTTGTTGGGGCTGTTGATTGATAAGCGAGTGATGTTACCTCTACATAACCATCACCCCCTCTTCCACCATTTCCTCCCATTTGATATAAGAATTTAGTAATGCTTTGACCTGCTGGATAATTTTCTATGAAATATTTTCCTGCTCCACCACCTCCACCACCTCCACCATATGAAGCAAGGCCAGAGACTCCATCTTTTCCATAAAGAGCTTGTTGATCTTGGTCTACAAATGTACCACCCGCACCACCCAAACTTCCTGTTTGTAGGGTTGCACTTGCGTTTACGTTTGATTCGCCATTTCCTCCCTTACCACCAGCTCTAGAAGGTGATGCACCGTTCAATCTTCCATCTTGACCTTTGTGCCAAGAAGCATTTGGAACTATTCCTCCACCATTACCTCCCGGTGGTATTTGGTTAAAGTTTGGATCAAAGACACCTCCAGGATAACCTCCGACACCTCCAAGTGCTAAAGATCCTATTGGCTGATTATTTAAAAGAATATTTGTGTTTCCTCCTGTGTATCCACTTGAAGCCCATGATTGTTCTGAGACTGTTCCTGATGGATGTTGGAATCTAACATAACCTTTTCCTCCGCCCTGACCTCCATAACCCGCATTCCATGTAAGAACATCTCCGGCTTGTACAGTACGCTCCTCAGTGTTACATTGTCCTTTTCCACCTCCACCTCCACCTCCACCTCCAGTACCATCACTTCCGTTTCCGATATCCCATCCTCGAGCACCTCCACCTCCACCTCCACCAGCAGCACAATATACTATTGTCGCCGGACCAGAAACCTCAAAATTATGACTTCCTGTACCAGCTCCATATCTGACAGTTTCTTCTACTGGAACTTGTTCAAACCCTGGACCACCTCCTGGGTCAGATCCGATAGCTGTTGGGTTACAAAGCATAACCTTTTTAGTTGTAGCATTTAAACAAAGTGGTTTAAGAGTGTTGCTTGTGACAAAAGGAACATCTGCACCTGGAAGGAAAAGATCTCCTGTGTTTTCGATGGTTACATTTCCTTGAGCTATTACGTCTTGTTGCAGAAGAGAAATTCCTTGGTTTACAAATGCAGCAAGAGCTGTAGAAGCACCAGGAATATCAGAAGGGTTTGGGTTTTTGATTGTTAGAGTTCCGATTCCTACGTTTCCGTTTAGACCTGATTCATAAAGTAGGTTTTTGTTCCACTTGAAAGTTCCGTCGTTATCTAGAGACATTGGGATTCTTCCTGTTCCTGCGTCTAGTATTTCTGGACTTCCTAACGGACCCTTGAATTTAACTTGAGGTGATTTAAATGTAACAATGTTGTTTTCGAAATCAAAAGCAGAAGAAGTGGCAGTAGTAGTACCAAGACCACTTGATCCAATCAAGATGGCATCCTGACCTATAATTTTTACATTTGGAGAAGATATTTGAGTTGTACCGTTTGTAATATCTCCAACGTATACAGCCTGCATACCTTTTATGTTTATAACCTCATTGTTTAAGTTTGTTCTTGTCCAGTTTAAAGAAGGAGTTATTTGCATCAAATCGTGATTTATCTGGCTTGTTGCTTCCCATGCATTAGTCGTGCCGTTATACCACATGGTCTGACCTGCAAGTCCATTAGGTAAAGTTGCACCATTGTTGTTTGTCGGACCAGTTACCCAACAGTTACAAGTTTCATCCCAGATTAGAGTATCGCCGTTGTTGTTACCATCTGGTAAACCAAAATCATCAAAAAGAGATGTATTGAATTTTACATATGCTGTACTTCCAGTTCCAACCACATCAACAAAGTTATATCCGCCGTTTTCAGAAAAGTCTACTCTGTCGTAAGTTCCGTTTCCTCCGATACTTTCATTGGCTTTTGTGACGCGTATTGGAGATGACCCTCCTCCTGGTCCACCTGTCGGAGCTGACCACCCTGCATTACCTTGAGTGTCGAGCGCAGTAAGAACAAATCCTGGTTGAGGTTGTGCTGAAGCATCTAGAGTACCGTCTTGGTTTGCTGGTTTATATTTAAACTTACCAAACACATTTAAAGCGGATCCGAAAAGAGAGCTACCAACCCAGACATCATTATAGAATCCAGCATTCTTAAATGTTGCAAACAGGTCATTGTCTAAATAGTGAGCACTTCCATCTGCTCCAATTCTAAGTCCGCCTAGTTTAATTTGATCAATATCACTTATGTTCAAAGGTGCTGGAACGTTGTTCCCCAAAGGAGGGCCAGCTGGCGGAGTCCAGTCGTTTTGCGCAAAAGTAGAAAAAGGTACCGCAAAAACAAAAATGAAAATTGATAATAGAAATTTTGATAAAAATGTACGCATATTTTTAATAATAAATTTATAAATTACTTCTTATATAATAACACCTTTACTTTTATAAATTGACAGCAAATTTTTATATTGTGGAAAACTAAATGTATACACTTGACAAAAAAACAATACTGTGAGAGTATTTAGTCAAACCCCTACTGACATGAAAGCTCTTAACACAATCATCTTCGCTTTCTTTTTGGTTGGAGCTTCCAACCAATTGAAAGCACAGCTGCTAGAAGGCATGCTACATGAATTAACCCCTGTGGTAGACGACGTTGGTATCATGAACCCTCAAACCCAAGCACATCTTCGTGTTAGGGTTGCAAACCCGGACGGGAAGTTTGTGCTCTGCATAACAAGGCAAGACAGAGATTCGTCTCAGGTAGCCGAAGGTTATGGTGAGGTTTCCTGTTTTACCGAACCAGCAGATCCATCCAGCCCTGGTTTTACCCGTGATGTAACAATCTACGGACTCGAACCAGAGACCAAGTACTACTTTTCCAATGTCTATGCGGTATACCCAAGCCTTCTGTATTACATGCAGAACGAGGGAAACAACGCAGAGGCGATCTGGGTAACACCTGTTTCCAGTTGGACAACGGCTGGTGTCGTCACCGAGATCCAGGAAGAACTCTCACTAACAAGCAGGCTCACAGTGGTGAACAGAGTGTTAACTGGATACACAGAGGAGAAAAACACATTCATGGTGTTCGACCAGCTTGGTCGAGTCCTCAAAGAAGGAGTGGTGACTGGAAGCTTCAATGTTGAACTTCCACCCAACAGCTTTGTGGTGCGCTTCGGAAGCGGAAAAACATTCAAGATCCCTCGGGTCTTGTAAAACACACGCGTGAAAACGCAAAATGAGAATGGCGGATCGTAAGATCCGCCATCTTTTTTATATTTACAAAAAACAAAACCCGCACGATGTGCGGGTTTTGTTTTGATTTTAGAATTCTTCGTATCCAGGAATACCAGATCCTGGAGCAGATGGACATATTGCCGGCGGACAAGATATACCGACTATTGCCACTGTTACGTCGTCTGAAACAAAGCTTCCATTAGCGCCAGTACATCTCATTCTGAAGTTTGTAGGGTAGCCTATTGTACTTCCAGATGTCATATCTAATGAGAGTGTGCCTGATTCTGTTAAGAAGTTTGTGCTGTTCCAAATGTTGTTTGGTTCTGGTACGCCGTTTACAGACATTACCGATGTAGCGACACATGAATCAAGATTTACATTTGAGACTTCCCATCCGAGGGTTACATTTGCACCACCAGCAGGAAGGATTTCGTAATCAGATCCGAAACCAGCATCTGGAGAAAGTATCTTTAGGTCAAGGGTTGGAGTGTTTCCAGTAGGACAATCCGGTGGACACCCCCTCCAGGACCAGAGTCGTCTATAAATGTTACCAAAGCGTTGTCTGTTAGTGTTTGACCTTGAGAACCTATACAAGTGATATCAAATCTATACGTTCTGTTTACTACTCCAAGATTCGAAGGAAGAGTTACTGTTGTTTGAGAGTTTGGATTTGCGAGAGATACACCTGACCAACCTGAAAGGTTTATGTTTTGAGTAGAAAGATTATTTCTAAATGTTCCAGTACATGAGTTTACGTTTGCGGCTGGAAGAGATTTTACCCATTGAAGCTCGACAGGATAACCACTTGATCCAGAGTTGACTACTATTGTTGTCGGGTTTGCTGTAAGTTGTATAAGTTCTCTTTCTCTATATAGACAACTTCCGTCATCTACTGTAGCTGATGGATTGTAATTCATAGCAAGTGGATCTGTACAGCCGTTATCATATAAACATCTTCCTGGAACAGTAGCTGTTGAGTCATAATTACTTGCAAGTGGATCCATACAACCTATTCCACCTGTTTGAACTGTCACAATAGCATAACGTGGAGGAAGAGTGTTTCCGTTTGCATCGATACAGTGTAGTTGATAGTTGGTGGTTTGGGTTATGTTTGATATTGGATGAGATCCTGTCGGTAGGTTTCCTATGTCTGTACTTATTTCGCCGAAGTTTGTAGAGCTTCCGAAAAGAGAGTTACTCCTCCAATGACTATAGTTACTTGTGTTGCTGTATGTTGGACATTCTCTTACGTAATTTGCACCATTGTCTGTCGCTTCCCAACGAAGAACTGTTGATCCTCCTGGGTTTACGGTTTCGTCTTCTGCCCAGAAATTAATAGAAACAGTATCATCAAGATCTATAGAAGTATTACAATAAGGACAAACATCGTTTGTAAAACTAATCCAACCAACAACAGGTCCACCCCAAGCCCAACCTCTTAGATCTCCTGTCTGTAAATCAATATAAACTCCGTATTCAGAACCTGAGAAAGAAACACATCCATCATAGCCATCTAAAGAACCATCGTCTCCATTTACGAATTTACCCCACCCGACTATACGAGCCACTGTTTCATTTTCTCCAAAAAGTATTTTAGCTGGACCAGCAGATGTTTCTGCAGGATTTGCATTCCAACAACTAGAGACTATGTCTTCTTCAAGAGTAAGCCAACCGTAGTTGCTACTCCAAGCCTGACCCGTCATGTGTCCATATGTATTAGATTCACGATCAATATCTGCACTAACTCCCCACTGTCCAGAAACAGGCAGGGTTTCATTTTGTTCTCGTCCGTCGTTGCCACCACTTGAAAAAGGGCCTCCACCTCCACCCAAAGGAATAACTTCTTCGGTTCCTTGTTGGTTTGACAGAGCGCCATTACAAAAACCTGGATCACAGTTGAAATTTAACCACCCTCCTCCACCTTCACTTTGGTTTGGGTTTTCCATGTCTACATCTGTACCCATCCATGCCCAACCACGAATCTTAGCAGTTTTAGGACGTTCTGAAGTTCCATTTCCTGGATTTAAAATCGTCGTACCACCTGTAGATGTGCTCCCTCCGCCAACTGGTGTTGGTCTTTGTCCAAAGGCAATACTAGACAAACCAAAGAAAACCACTAAAGTCAAAAGGGCGGCGAGTGGGGTTTTCATAAAATTGTGAGCTTTTTTAAAGAAGACCATAATTATCTGTTAGATTTTTTTAATTCGCGAAGAGCTTGGTTTTGTTGTTCTGGAGTAAATGAAGCTTGATTTGGATTCGAGTCTTTTAAATCTTGCATTGCAGCAGCTCTTTGTTCTTCTGAGAATTCTACTCGAGGGTTGCTGTTTTTTAATTCTTCAATAGCAGCGGCTCGGTCTGCAGCCATCTTCTCTTCTCTTTTTTTATTACCTCTTATTATTAGAAACACGATTAATGCTATTACGATGATCGCTAGGATAATCTGGAGAGTTTTGTTTTTGTTATGTTTTGAATCCATAAATAGTTTTGATTTTAAATTTATTAATTTACTTTATAAATTATAGCATCATACAAAAAACAAATACTCTTCTTTCTTGTCTTTATGTGGATAAATTTGACTTGGCAAGTAAAATGATTTATTATTGAAAAGTAAATCGTCCTGCTCTTGCCGGACTTTTTTTAATGAAGTATTACAATTAAATATAAAATATATGTTAGATCTAAAAGCTTTAAAATCAGCATTATTACAATTAGAAGAAGAGAAAAAAATACCGAAAGATAAGATAATCGACGCAATCGAGCAGTCTTTGGCTGCCGCATACAAGAAAGATTACGGAAAAAAGGGTCAAATAGTACGAGTAAAACTAGATCTTGATTCTGGTGCAACTGAGTTTTTCCAAATTAAAATAGTTGTAGACGAATCTACAGTAAGGTTTCTAGAAGAAGGTGAAGATATGGAAGACTTTCTAGAAGAAAGCACAGAAACTCTAGAAGAAGATGTTAAACCTGTTTTCAATCCAGAAAAACACATATTGCTTGCAGATGCGAAAATGATAAAGAAAGATGCAAAACTTGATGAAGAAATAATCTTCCCTCTTGAGATGAAAGACGATTTCGGAAGAGTTGCTGCTCAAACAGCAAAGCAAGTTATTGTGCAAAGAATACGGGAAGCGGAACGTGGCGCTGTTATGGAAGAATACGGGGACCAAGAAGGTGAAATAATAAATGGAATAGTCCAGAAAGTCGAAAGAGGAATTATTTTCGTAGACTTCAATAAAGCGACAGGAATAATCCCAAGAGAAGAACAGATTTTCGGAGAAAGATTTGTTACAGGACAAAGAATAAAAGCTTATCTAACAAAAGTCGAGGAAGGACATCGAGGAGTAAATCTTTTCTTGTCTAGAACTCATCCTAAATTTATTGAAAAACTCTTCGCTGTTGAAGCTCCAGAAATAGCAAACGGAGTTGTAGAAATAAGAAGTATTGCAAGAGAAGCTGGGGCAAGATCAAAAATCGCAGTTTATTCACATGATGGAAATATCGATCCAATAGGAGCTTGTGTTGGACAAAGAGGAGTAAGAGTAACGACTGTGATGAATGAACTTGGAGGAGAAAAAATAGATATTATTCCTTGGAGTGAAGATCCTGAAGAATTTATTTCTTCTGCAATATCTCCGGCAAAAATTCTTTCTATTAAACTGGTTGAACGAGACAACGAAAAAGGAGAATCAGAAAAAGTCGCGGTAATAGAAGTCGCTAGTGATCAACTCTCTCTAGCTATCGGTAAAGGAGGTCAAAACGTAAGACTCGCAGCCAAACTAACTGGATGGAAAATAGATATTAAAGGTGCAGATGCACCAGCGCCTGAAACTAAGGAAGAAAAAGAAGAGGTCGCTCCAGAAATAGTAGAAGAGTCAGAATCAGAGGAAGAATAATATTTATTTTTAATTTAAGAAAATATATGAATCTTTGGCATGAAGTATCAAAAGGTGAAAATATACCAAATGAAATCAATGTAATTATTGAAATCCCAAAAAACTCACCAAACAAATACGAGATAGATAAAGAAACTGGACTTATAAGTCTGGACCGAGCAAATTACAGCTCTGCAACCTATCCGTTTGATTATGGTTTTGTTCCTCAAACTCTTTGGGAAGACAACGACCCGCTTGATGTAATAGTCTTAACAACATTCCCTCTTCACCCTGGAATATTGGTTAAGTCACGACCTGTCGCTGTGATGGAAATGATAGACGACGGTGAATCTGATTACAAAATAATCGCTGTTCCTGTCGACGATAAAAGATGGGAGGACACACACGATTTGGGTGATTTAAACAAACACATGGTAAAAGAATACGTCCACTTCTTTGAAACATATAAAGAATTAAAGAAAGGGCAAAAAGATATTGTTAAGATACCGAAAATATCTGGAAAGAAAGAAGCAATGGACGCAGTGTTAAAATCAATTGATTTATACAACCAAAAATTTGGTAAATAAAAGAAAATAAATAGCCCGCAGGCGAAGCCTGCGGGCTATTTATTTTCACTTTACCTAAAATCACAAAAGTTATACAATTGAGTTATTATCAGTTTTAGCCGAAAAAAATAATATGAAAAAAATAAAATACGGAATTATATTAATCATATTTGTTTCTTTTCTACCGATTAACAAAACAAACGCTAATCTAGAAATAGGAGCAGATGCAAAAGCAGAAGTAAGGATTGATTCACCAAGAGAAAACACTATAAACTTAAGAAGACTTGATCTAAACAAAAGACTTTTTAAAGAAGAGGTGAAAGAAAAAGTAGATGCATTTCAAAAAGCAAGAGATGCTTTCAAAAACTCTTCTTCAGACAACAGAAACATAATGCGATCAGAATTTAGAGCAAAGTTTGTAGAAAGATTTAAATTCACATTAGACAAACTTTCTGAATTTCAAACAAAGATGTCAGCAAGAATAAAAAGTGAAGAAAATGCTGGTGTCGACGTATCAAAATCAGAAGTGAAACTTGAAGAATCAATATCTTTCATGGCAGAAATAGAATCAGATATAAGTAAACTAAAATCACTTATGGATGAAAAGTACTCTGAAGATGAAAGAAGTGCAAAAAAAGAAGAAGCTAAAGTTTTAGTAGAAAGAATCAAAACAAACTTAAAATCTTCTCATATGGCTTTGAAAGAATCTTTAAGAGAGTTGCACGCAGCTAAAGTTGAAGTAAAAGTCGAAACATCTACAGATATTGAAGCTAATTTAAACTAAAAATATGGAAAATGATAAAAAAGGTTCAGTGTTTGGTTCAATCTTAGTAATCGTGATTCTCGTAGGGCTTGTTGTCTTATATCTATCCAAAAAAGACAGAGATGTTGAGCAAACAAACGAAACAAGTGAAATGACAACCGAAGAATCGATGCAGACAGAATCAATGAACGAAACAAGCACACAAACAACAGAAACAGAGTTTGAAGCAGAGGTAGAAAGTCTAGACACAGAGTTTAGCGACATGAATTCAGAAGATTTAGATATGTAAAGTTTAAAATGCCCCGCCAGCGAAGCTGGCGGGGCATTTTAAACTAAACAGTGGACAAAACCAGACATTTAAGTAATATGGTTATTATGAAAATAAATAACCTAGAAATAAATAAAAAAGAGAAATCAATTGTTGAAATTAAAGGTGAAGTCGAAACATCAGATTTTGAATTAGCCAGAGAATCAGCTATTTCAAAACTTGCAGAACATATCGAGTTGGACGGATTTCGAAAAGGAAAAGCCCCAAAAGATATGGTTATCAAAAAACTTGGCGACCAAATTATCCTAGAAGAAATGGCGCAGATTACCCTTTCAAAAGTATATCCTCAAATAATCACAGAAAACAAAATCGATGCTATCGGATACCCTCAAATCAGTATCACCAAGCTAGCCAACGGCAACCCGCTCGGCTTCTCTATTCTTACTGCTGTTATTCCAGAAATAAAACTTCCAGATTATAAAAAATTAGCTAAAGAAATATCTAAGAACAAGGAAGTAGCAGAAGTAAAAGAAGAAGAATACGAAAGCTTTCTAAAACAAATCCGCCGAGCAAAAGCTCACGATGAATTCCATAAAGCAAATCCAGATGTAAAAGGTCACGATCATCCAGAAATATCTGATGAAAATCTTCCAGAGCTTGATTTAGAATATTTAAAAACACTTGGAAATTTTTCTGACATGAAAGATTTCGAAACAAAAGTAAAAGAAGATATTTTAAAAGACAAGGAGATGAAAGCAAAAGAGAAAAATCGTTTGGCTCTAATCGAAGGAATCGAAAAAGAAACAAATATTGATGTTCCAGAGATTTTGGTTAAATCTGAAATAGAGAAAATGATTGCCCGAATGAAATCAGATATAGAAAGAATGGGGCTAAAA
>JAWKSO010000003.1:0-128457 GCA_041389105.1 Minisyncoccota bacterium
TATATTCTCAATTCTTAGATGCGGGCATAGATGTTTTAGAAGGCGGGAACTTGCTAGATTTTGAAGATCCAAAAGACAAAATAGAAAAATACGTAAAAGATAAAAAGAGTCGAGATTCTATTCAAATGTATTTGAAAGAAATCGGACAATATTCTTTGATTAAAGCTTCTGAAGAAAAAGAACTAGCAAAAAGAATAGAAGCTGGAGATGAAGAAGCTAAAAACCTACTAGCAAGAGCAAACCTTCGTTTGGTTGTTTCTATTGCGAAAAAATATTCTGGAAGAAGTCAGGACTTAACCTTGCTTGATTTGATTCAAGAAGGAAATTTGGGACTTTTCAAAGCGGTGGAAAAATTCGACTGGTCAAAAGGTTTCAAATTCTCTACATATGCGACTTGGTGGATTCGCCAATCTATCACTCGTGCACTGGCTGATCAATCACGAACAATCCGTATTCCGGTTCACATGGTGGAGACTATTTCAAAATATAAACAGGTTTACCGAAGACTTTTCCAAGATCTAGGAAGAGAACCTTTGGCGGAAGAGGTGGCGACAGAAATGGGTGTGGAAGTTGAAAAAATCCACGTGATTGAAAAAATCAGCCAAACGACAGCTAGTCTTGAAAAACCGATAAACGAAGACGAAGATAAATCAACACTCGGAGAATTTATAGCTGATGATAAAATCGCAAGACCTGATCAAGATTCTGCACAGAGAATTCTCTCTGATCAAATCAGAGAAGTTCTAAACGAGCTCTCTCCTAAAGAAAAGAAGATTTTAGAAATGCGGTATGGTTTGGAAGACGGAATCCAACACACTCTAGAAGAAGTCGGACATGAATTCGGTGTTACTCGAGAAAGAATCCGACAAATTGAAGCCAAAGTTCACGAAAAACTAAGAAATAACGAAAAAATAGCGAGATTGCGAAATTACTTTGACTAAAATTTATTTTCATGTGCTATAATATGAGTAGGATTAATTATTAGTTTAATTTATTTAAATTCGTATGAAAAAATTAGCTTGGGTGCTCGTAATTATCGGAGCATTAAACTGGGGACTTGTGGGACTTGGATGGTTAATAGGAGGAAAGGATTGGAATGTTGTACACCTAATATTGGGTAGTATTCCAACCCTCGAAGCTATTATCTATCTTCTCGTGGGTATCGCAGCCGTAGCTTCTTGCATGGGATGCAAGGGAAAGTGCAAGGCTTGCATGAACGGAAGATGTGAAGTTCACGGTAAAACAAACCAAGGACAAATGTAAAAATACAAAAGCCCGGCTTACGCCGGGCTTTTGTATTACACATTGTCTTATATGGCTTTTTGTGCTATAATCGCCAGACAAATCTAAATTAAAATGCACAAATTTACGACTATATTATTTTATGTTCTGGGTTTTATATCCATGTACGTTCAGATATTTTTCCTCATAACTTTTTTTGAAAAAAGAAAGACTATTCAGTATAGAAAAGAAAAAATTAAACTAGAAAGATATCCAAGTGTTACTGTCGCTGTGCCTTGTTGGAATGAGCAAAATACAGTAGCAAAAACTTTAAACTCTCTCCTTGAGCTCGATTATCCGAAAGATAAAATCACAATCATTGCTGTTGACGACGGTTCGACAGACAATACTTGGGAAGAGTTGAAGAAATTTGAAAAATATCCAAACATAAAACTTCTCAAAAAAGAAAACGGCGGGAAACACACCGCTGTAAACTATGCTATAAAAAATTCAGATTCAGAATTTATTTCGTGTCTGGATGCTGACTCTTTTGTCGAGCCAGAAACTCTCAAAAGAATGATGACATATTTCTTGAAAGACGAAAACACAATGGCCGTGGCTCCATCTATCTTGATTCACAACCCAAAGACAATGACTCAGACTCTCCAGCAGGTTGAGTACAACTGGGCTGTTTTTATGAAAAAAGTTTTAGGTATTTTGGGTGGAATTTATGTCACACCTGGACCTTTTTCTATTTTCCGAAGAAAAGTTTTTACAGATCTTGGTCTTTTTAGAAAGGCTCACAACACAGAAGACATGGAGATAGCTTTTCGTATGCAGAAAAATCATTACAAAATTGATCAATGTAACGACGCATACGTTTACACAACTGGTCCTAAAAGCATTATTGCTTTATACAAACAAAGACTTCGGTGGATTTATGGTTTTACGATGAATACTTTTGATTATCGAAAAATTCTTTTCAAAAAAGAATATGGATTTTTCTCACTAGTTTCTGTGCCGGCTGGTTTTGTGTCTATGGTTGCCGTGCCTTACATCTTAGGTCTTCTAATGTTTCAAATTGTTAAAGGTGTGTGGAACCTTGTAGAAAAATACCAAACAGTCGGTTTTGATTTTAGTTGGTCTTTTTCTTGGCCAAGTTTTGATACGTTTTTCTTAAACACAAATGCATATGTTTTCACCGGAATAATTTTGTATATTCTGGTCATGATGACTATCATCATCGGTAAAGAATGATAACAGGTAAATATAGATTTGATTTTAGAATTATTTACTTTATGCTTGTTTTCTCTTTTATCGCACCTTTCTGGGTTGTAAAAGCGATGTATAACGCAGTATTTGCAAAAAAGACCGCTTGGAGGTAATATCTAAAACCTATGAATACACCAAACCGAGAAAAAAATGATTGGAAGAAATACCTTATAGTTTTTATAATAACACTGTTTATATTTGCCACAGCCTTCTATTTATCGACAAATCTAAACAATAAAAAGCTCGAAGAGATTCGCCCAGATAGAAGATAGTATCTCTATAGATATTCTTTCCTTTGGAAACTCCAGTTCGACCTATTTGAACAGCTTTCTTGTGAAAATGTTACAGACTCAATACTTTCAAGAGCTCAGGAGCTAGCAGCTCGTATACGGCGAGAAAAACTTCGACAGCCCCTGAGAGTGACGAGCTGATCGGACTGAAAAAATATTATTCTCTTTTGCAGATTAAAGATTTCCTTTTAATGCAAAAGCACGAGAGCGATGTGATTTAAACGGTAGATCTTCTAATCTACTTTTATGGACGAAGATTGTGAGGATTGCCGAAAGCAAGGATATGTTTTAACAGATGTACGAAAAGATTATCCAGAACTCGAGTTTATTCTTTGATTATTTCTTAGACGTGTCTGCTATCGGAGCACTTAAATCAATCTACAAAATAGACGAAAATCTTCCAGCTTTAATTATAAACGGAAAAACATACAAAGGTTTTAAAACAAAGAAGATATAGAAAGTATAATGCCAGAACTCGTGAAGATAAAAGAAAAGCGGAAGCTGAAGAAAAGCATTACTCGAAGCAGAGCAAAAAGCTAAATCTGATTTATCAGAAGAATTAGATCAAGAAACAAAATGCACCTAAACAATAATCAAAAAGAAAATATTAGCCCCGTCTTGGAAGACGGAAAAGAAAAAACTATCTTATTGATATTGATGGAACTGTTTACGACGACGTACCCAACGAAGAGCCAGAGAGAATGGTCACAGCCACAGAATACCCTGGTGCAAGAGAGCAGATAAATGCTTGACGAAGGGGCACATTATCGCACCTCTTTTTACCTCGCGCACAAGTCGCGATCATAGAGAGGTTACTGAGAATTGGTTGAAGGAACACCGGATTCAAGTACAATATGCGCTTTTAATGGATAAGCCACGCGGAGGAAACTATGTCTGGATGAAATTAACCATTTAGTGGAAGGTATTATAAAGGGGATTGGGGGAAGATTAAATAAATAAAAACCCCTTTTGGGGTTTTATTTATTTGGAGCCGTCTCGGAGATTCGAACTCGGACCTACCGCTTACAAGGCAGTTGCTCTACCAACTGAGCTAAGACGGCTTATTAAGTTTTTAAATCCAAAGCTTCTTATTTGAAACTCTATCTATTTTATTTTTCTTGAGTAAAGTCAACCCTTGATTAATCCTTCTTTGTCCCGTCTTTCGGTCTAATCTCATCCGGATCTATTTTTTGTTTTTAACTTCTTGATCTCTTTCTTATACGCTTTATCGTGGTTAGAGAAGTATTGATTGTGTTTTCACCTCTTTGTTTATCGTATTTTTCGTTTTTGTGTTTGAAGTACGTTTCTATTCTGTTGACCATTTTTAATCTGATTATAGAAAGTCTATGAGATATTCTCGCCCACAATCTAGAGATAACGATAGCCAGAGAATGAATTATATAATTTAAAATTATCTTCACCTTTCCCAGAAAGTGTTTATGTGTTTCCTATTGGATGCGTGATATCGTCGTGTTCGAGACCTAAATCGAACACGAGAAATACCTGATAGATCGTACCATAACTCCCAATAAAGATATTCCAAATATGATAATTAAGGTTTTGCATTTTATATCTTTTCAATTACGAAAGATTCGATTGCGTTGTTGTTTTTCTTTAGAAAGTTGTTCGATTGTTTTACTGGATCTTTTATAAAAAGATTGCTTCATTAAAACTTGATCTTTAAAGTATGCGTCTATTTTTCCTTTTAAGATCTGAGCTTTCATTCTTCTGGCTTGTCTTTTAGTTGATCTGCAATCTCTTTTTCAAATATTTCTTTTGCGTTAGATTTAGCTGTTTCGTCGATATCTGATTCGTTTGTGAAAGCTGGCTTCATTGCTGTGATGGCCATTGCGATATCACGAGCTAAATCATCATCGTTCTTTTCTTTTAGAGCGACGATAGAACCGATTTGTCCATTGTGAACGTATGAATTTATATTTCCTTTCAGAACTTTCACTTCACCAACTTTGATATTTTCTCCCATTTTTGGATTAGTTCATTTACCATAGGAAGGGTAGATTCTTTTACAGCCTCGCCTTCAGATACAGCAGATTCGGCAATCTTCTTAGCTCCGTTTACAAACTCTTCGTTTTTAGCCACGAAAAGATCTGTTTCGCAAAGAAGTGTGATAATTGCTGAAGTGTCGCCTTGTGTACCACTGTCTTAAAACCAGCACCGAGTTCTCGGTCTGCTTTTTCTCAGCTGCAGCTCCACTTTTTCTTTAATACTATTCGCGCTTTTTTCAATATCTCCACCTACTTCTTCTAAAGCTTTTGCATTGCATGACAAGCTCTGTCTCGTCTCGAAGTTGTTTTATTAATTCTGTTGTAATCATATTTTTATTTAATGTGCTAAATTTAATTTAATTTAAAGTCTCGCCTTAAATTATTTTGCGTTTCTGAAAGCATTTACGACTTTGTTTGTTAGAAGTTTAAGACTTGAGATTGCGGCGTCGTTGGCGGCTACGATAGGGTAAGTCACATCTGAAATATGTTACAGTCTGTACTTGAGATTGAGATTACAGGAATTTTAAAGCGATAGCTTCTTTGATTGCGTTTACTTCTTTTCTGACGTCAATAATGAAAAGTGCATCTGGTTTTTTATCCATTCCGATAAGGCCACCAAAATATCCTTCCATTTGTTTATTTGTCTTGAAAAATCAGATTGTTCTTTTTCTTTTGTATATTTTTCTAGAAGACCTTTTGATTTCTTTTCTTTTAGGTCAACCAAAATATCAACTCGTCTTTTTATTTCTGTGAAGTTTGTAAGAGTTCCGCCAATCCATCGGTTTGTAACATAAGGCATTCCCAGCGTGTCAGCTGCATTTTTGTAATTTCCCCGCCTCAGCTTTTTGTTCCCACAAAAGAACTTTCTTTCCGTCTTTTGCAAGAGAAGCCATAAATTCTTCAGCCTTCTTTAGAAGGTCTGCGGTCTTCTCTAAATCAATAACATCAATTTTATTTTTATCAAAAATAAAAGGTTTTGCGCTTGGGTGTCTTCAGTTTTTGTGTATCGAAGTGAACACCAGCGTCAATCATTTCTTGTAAATTTTCTTTTGACATAATTTTTTGCTCTGTATTTAAAAGCTCTTTATCTGCACAGAAATTCTTTGTTATTAAAAGTGAATTTCCGTTTTACCGCTCTTTCGACAAGAGGGCACCAAGGCTCGGATTTTAGGTGGGCAGGGCCCTCCCTAAAATCCGAGCTAAAGTTACTAACAGATAAGTGATACTTTACTACATATTGAGGTTTTTTCAAGGGTGAAATAGATAAACAAAAACACCCCGGAAACTTGTTTCGGGGTTCCTATTATTGCTCAACAACAACTATGGCTTTTGTTGTGAAATATCTGCCTATTTCGAGTAAGACAATACCCATAAGATACTCTTTGCCTTTCATATTGTTTAGGTAATTAAGGAGTTCTTTTCCACCTCCTGTTAGTTTTGACCATACTTCTATGAAAACCAGCCTCTATTGAATTATCTCTTTTTTCTGTAAGTTTAAGAAGTCTCTTAACTTCCTTCTTTTCATACTTACAGCTTTACTCAGATCGCCAATTGATTTCATGTCCTTGTACTAACATTTGTCTACCTGTTTTTATATTTTAATATATAAAATATTTTGTCAATCAATAGCCAAACAATTTTCAAGTATTATAGGGCTTAATGAAACAATCAAAATTATTTACAAAAGCAAGAAAAGAAGCCCCAGCAGACGAAGTGTCAAAAAACGCAGAGCTTTTGATTAGAGGTGGATTTATAAATAAAGAAATGGCTGGTGTGTATTCATATCTTCCGCTTGGTCTTCGGGTTATGAATAAAATTTCAAATATTATCAGAGAAGAAATGGATGCTATTGGCGGACAAGAGGTTAAAATGACTGTTCTTCAAGACAGCGATGTTTGGAAAAAATCAGGTCGTTGGTCAGATGAAGTCCGTCGATAATTGGTTTAAAACAAAATTAAAAAATGACACAGAGATGGTCTTGGGTTTACTCACGAAGAACCTCTGACAGAACTTTTAGAAAAATCATGTTCAGTCTTACAAAGACCTACAATTTATCCGTATCAAATCCAGGCAAAGTTTAGAAATGGCTCGGGCCGAAAAGTGGTGTTATGCGCGGCCGAGAATTTTTAATGAAAGGAGCATGTATTCTTTTTCACGAAATGAAAGAAGAACACAATGCTTTCTATGAAAAGTTCAAACTGCTTATAAAAAAAATATACACAAGACTTGGGATTGGCCACCTAACATACATGACTTTTGCTTCGGGCGGATCTTTTCAAAATATTCTCACGAGTTCCAGACACTAATAACTGGCGCTGGAAGATTTGATTTATGTTGATGAAGAAACGGGAATAGCTGTGAATCAAGAAGTTTTAAATGATGAAGTTTTGAAGAGTTTAAATCTTTCTAGAAAAAATTAGTTGAACAAAAAGCTGTGGAGGTTGGAAATATCTTCACTCTAAAGACAAAATACTCAGAACCACTAGAACTCAACTTCAAAGACGAAGAAGGGGAAAAGAGCAAAAAGTTTTTATGGGTTCTTATGGCATCGGAGTGACAAGACTTCTCGGAACTATCGTTGAAGTTCTCTCTGATGACAAAGGCATTATCTGGCCGAAGAAGTTAGTCCATTCCGTGCATTTGATTTCTCTTGGAGAAACGAAAAGCAAACGAACTTTATGAAAACCTACAAAAAAGAGGGAATAGAAGTTCTTTTCGATGACCGTGAAGCAAATGCCGGCGAAATTCGCAGATAGTGATTTGCTCGGTGTGCCGCTTCGAGTTGTTGTAAGTAAAGAAGCTTAGAAGAAGGTGGTTATGAAATAAAAAGTATAAAGGAAGATAAAGGAAAGATTGTAAATTCAGACGAACTCTTAAAAGAATTAAAAGATTATGTTTTCAAGACTCTATAAATTATTTTCAAATGATATTGGTATTGATCTAGGGACAGCTAACACTCTCGTTTACCTGAAAGGAAAAGGTATTGTTATTTCCTGAACCATCTGTGGTTGCGGTGAACAAAGACAGGACAAATCGTGGCTATCGGAGCTGAGCAAAACAAATGTTAGGAAGAACTCCTCCGCATATTCAAGCCGTGCGCCCACTTGTTGACGGTGTTGTTTCTGATTTTTGAAGTTACAGAAGAAATGCTCGCATACCTTTTAGGTAAGGTGGAAAAAATGTCTCCAAAGTTTTTCAGACCAAGAGTTGTGATAGGTGTGCCTTCTGGGATCACTTCTGTGGAGGTGCGCGCTGTGTACGACGCTGCTAAAAACGCCGGTGCAAGAGAAGTGCATATAGTCGAAGAGCCAGCAGCCGCTGCAGTGGGAATTCGTTTGCCAATTCATGATCCAGTAGGATCGATGATGAGTGGACATCGGCGGCGGAACTGGCAGACATTGCGATAATTTCACTCCGGAGGAATTGTTCAATCTAAAAATCTAATAATAGCCGGAGATAAATTAAACGTCGACATAATGACTTATTTTAGAAATGAGTTTAAACTTCTAATAGGCGAGAAAACGGGAGAAAATATTAAATGTATTGGATCTGTCTTACCACTTCCAGAACCAATAGAGATTGAAGTTCGAGGAAGAGACTTGGTCACAGGTCTTCCAAGACAAGTTGTCGTGACGGATTCAGATATACGAGAAGCGATATCTGCTTCGATAAACACTTTAGTGGAAGGTGTACGAGAAGTTCTAGGCTCTTTACCTCAGAGATTCTTTCCGACGTGATGCACAGAGGTATTATTCTAACCGGTGGAGGATCTTTGATAAAAGGTTTATCAGAGTTAATACAAAAACAAATAAAAATTCCAGTCCATATTTCTGAAGATCCGCTCACAGCTGTGGCTCGCGGAACTGGTGTTATCTTAGAAAATCTAGAAAAGTATAAGGAAGTTTTAATCGACACTCAATATGACTTACCTTGCGATAGAAAACAAAAAAGAATAAAAATAACAGTATTGACGATAATATTTCTTGTCTTTATTTTTTATGTTTCGTTCTGGAAGATTGGGATTCATATCTGATTTTTAGGCAGAGCAATCACACCTATTTGGAAAACAGAGATAGCTTTCACAGATGTTTTCTAAAGAAGTTTTTTACCTCTAAAAAAGATTTGATTAGACAAAATGAAATTTTGAAAAACCGTTTAAACGAAAAGTGAAATTAAACTTCTCAAGCTTCTCTTTTAGAAAAGGAAAACGAATCACTGAAGAAATTTTCCTAAGAAGTACAGGAAAATAATATTATTGCGACTATTTTAGCAAAACCAAACCAATCTCTATGCAAGACTCTATTTATAGATGTCGGTGAAGATGGTGTAAAAATAGATGATTTGGTTTTTGCTTTGAAATGTTGTTATCGGTGAGATTGAAAGTGTAGACAAAAATTCTTCAAAGTTATTTTGTATTCTTCACCGGGATATATTTCGCAAGTTACTCTTGAGAAAACACTGGAAGATATTTTAATGCAAAAGGGCGCGGTGCAGGAGATTTTGAGATTCAGTTTCCGCGAGCTCGATGTGGAAGTTGGTCAAATATTTTTGTATCCAAGTATAAATAATTATTTAGTTGGTGTGGTGGAAAATGTTTTGTTTGATCCGCGCGATTCTTATAAAAAAGTCCTCTTTAGAAGCGCGGCAAATATTCAAGAGTTAAAATGGGTTCAGGTTAGGATTTAAAATGTCAGAAAAAGTTTAATTTTAAAATTGAAAAAGAGGTTGGCGGATGAAAAGGCCGGCGCGCTTGGGCGCGCCGGCGCATCAACACACCTCACGGACAAAATCAAACACCTTCTTTTGTTGTCGTGGGAACAAAGGCGACTGTCAAAGCGATGACTCCAGAAATGTTAGAAAGTCTAGGCGCTGTGATCGTTCTTGCAGGAAACACATATCCGCTGTATCTTCAACCTGGTTCTGACCTTGTCGCACAAGCCGGGGATTTTCAAAATTTATGAATTGGGCTGGTCCGACAATGACAGATTCTGGATGAGTTTCAAGTTTTCTCTCTTGGCGCTGCTTTTGGCGAACACGTAAGCCAAAGTTGCAAAAAAGGGCGACGAAGATAAAGAAAAGGTAGAAGATGGTGGAACTGGGAACGAAGGAAAACTCGCAAAGATAGACGAAGAAGGTGTGACTTTCAAATCTCACTTAGACGGAAGTTCTCACAGGTTTACTCCAGAATCTTCGATGAAGGTTCAATGGGATTTGGGCGCAGATATGATTTTCGCTTTCGACGAATGCACAAGTCCACAAGCAACTCACGAATATCAAAAAGAAGCGATGAATAGAACTCACAGGTGGGCACAAAGGTGTTTAGACGCTCATGAAAAATTAGATCCGGAAAATATTCAAGCTCTTTTCGGTGTTGTTCAAGGTGGGCGACACGAAGACTTGCGAAAAGAGTCTGCAGAGATTTTAGGACAAATGAAAACAAAATCAGGAAACGGTTTCGACGGTTTTGGAATCGGAGGAAGTTTTGACAAAGACGACATGGGTACAGCCGTGGCTTGGGTCAACAAAGTTTTACCCGAAGAAAAACCAAGACATCTTTTAGGTATTGGTGATCCGCTCGATATTCTAGAAGCAGTTGAAAACGGCTGTGATCTTTTCGACTGTGTTGCACCAACACGAATTGCAAGAAATGGATCTCTTTATACAAAAAACGGAAATATAAATATAACAAACTCAAAATTCAGAACAGATTTTTCTCCGATAGAAGCAGATTGTAAATGCTACACTTGTAAAAATTATACGAAAGCTTATTTGGCGCATCTTTTCCATGCAAAAGAGATTTTGGCAAACACTTTAGCTTCGGTTCATAATGTTTATTTTATCGTTAATTTTGTCACGGATATTAGAACGGCGATTTTAGAAAACCGATTTCAAGAATTTAAAAAACAATTTTTAATAGCCTTTAACAAATAAAAGAAATTAAACTTGACTTATAGTAAATAATATGCTAGTGTGCAATTCGACACAAGCTCTTTTAAACATGAATAAGTAGGTCAAAAATTTGGTCAAGAAAAGCCAAGAGTTGATAAAATTTGTCACTTCTTAGCTTTTCTTGACCTTTTCAAGATAGCCCGCACCTAGAGGTCTCTGGAAAACAAATCAAACTTCAGTTAAATGGGACTTGAAACAATTCTCGGTTACATGGCATACGTACCCTACGGGCTACTTGCCATAATGGTTCTTTGGTGCCTCAAAAGCTCTATCACGCTTGTGGGCGGACAAGAAATTGTCTTGCTAGAGAGGCGATGGATCGGAAAAGAGATGCCAGAGGGTCGCACTGTTGCACTACGTGGTGAAGTTGGAATCCAGGCCAGAATACTTGGCCCAGGATTCCACCTTCTGATACCTTTCATCTTCAGGAAGAAGAGTTATCCGTTCACCGTCATACAGCACGGACAGGTTGGACTCGTAGAGTCAATCACTGGGGTTCAACTTCCGCTTGATAACGTAATGGCGGCATTGGTTGAGTGTGATATGTTCCAAGATGGCGAAGCATTTCTCAAGAACAAGGGAGAAAAAGGTCGCCAGCTTGCCATCTTGCCCGAAGGTGAATACCGTATCAATCCGCACCTTTTCAAGGTCAAGATTGCAGAAGGTGTTCAGATCAAGGAGAATGAAGTCGGTATGGTTGAGTCCATTGCTGGCGCTCAGGTGTCACGAGCTGGCGGTGTTTTTGGTAAACCTGTCGACAGCAACAGTTTCCAGGACGCCGCTCTCTTCCTCAAGAATGGTGGCGAAAAAGGACCACAAATTGACTTCTTGAAACCCGGCTACTACCGGGTTAACAAATGGATGTTCAGTGTTAGAGTGGGGAGTGTTGTGAACGTCCCCGGTGGTCAGATCGGACTGATTGAAGCAATGGACGGGGCTCGTATCGATGAGTCTCGTATTCTCGGTAAGAAGGTTGATGGACACCAGAACTTCTTTGACGGTGAAGCATTCATCGACAACGGTGGTGAACGTGGTCGCCAGCTTGAAGTGTTGATGCCTGGTGAATACCGTATCAACACCGACCTTTTCAAGGTCCATTTGGGGAAAGAGGAAAACAAATGGGTGGACATCAAGGCCGATGAGGTCGGGATTGTTACAACCCTAGAAGGTGCCTCAATCCCTGACAAGTCCAAGATCGCTGCGGACGAGCTTCCTATGGAGAAGCACAACAACTATCAAGACCCGCAAGCGTATCTCGATGCTGGTGGTCAGAAAGGTCTACAGATCCCTGTGTTACGTGCTGGGCAGTATCCTATCAATCCATGGTTCGCCACGGTTGAGAAGATACCCATGACCGAAGTGAAGATCGGTAGCTGTGGGGTTGTGACATCGTATGTTGGTCTTAGGGGTGACGATACAAGCGAAGACACTGTCAACGCAACTATCGTTGAGAATGGTAACAAGGGTATCTGGAAGGATCCCTTGCACCCAGGACTTCACCCGATTAACACCCGCATCTGTGATGTGGCGGTTGTTCCAACGACCCAGATCCTCTTGTCGTGGGCAGAGAACGTCTCTCAGGCTCATAACCTGGATAGTAATCTGAGCACCATCACACTCCGTACGAAGGATGCATTTGACGTTAACATGGATGTTAACGTGATTGTTCACATTCCGATGCCGAATGCACCAAAGGTGATCGCAAACTTGGGCTCGGTTGAGCAGATGATTTCACAGGTTCTTGAACCTGCGATCTCAGCTCACTTCCGTAACGCTGCTCAGCAGACTCCAGCTCTGGAGCTCTACACCAAGCGTATGGAACTTCAGTCGTCCGCCAGAGAGCATATTACTCGTGTTCTTGCTCAGCACCACATCGACTCCAAGGATACTCTGATCGCTGATGTGGTCTTACCGACGGAGTTGACCGACCCAGTCCGTAAGACCGAGATCGCTGCTCAGAATAAGTTGATGTACGGTATCCAGAAGGAAGAAGAGGATGCTCGTATCACCTTCGAGAATTCGCGTGAACAGGCTAATCAACAGCAAGCTGTTGTGGAGTCTGAACGTAACGTGGATATCTCTAAGAACAAGGCTGCCTCACAAGTTGCTGAGGCTGAGGGTGAGAAGAAAAAGAGGGTTCTCGAAGCTGAAGGTTTGGCAGAAGCTGTAAAGGTTGCTGCCAAAGCAGACGCGGAAGCTGTTGAGGTGAGAGCCAAAGCAGACGCTGCGGCTGTAACGGTTAAGGGTGAAGCTGACGGTAAGGCGATTTCTTCCGTCGGTTTGAGTGAGGCAAAGGTAATCCTCGAAAAGGGAAATCTACCGCCGAAGCTTACAAGCTCGAAGTCGCCGCCATGGGCCAAGATGGATTCGTCCAAGTGAAGGTCATGGATAAGATGGCCGCACTTGCTGACATGAATCTTGTTCCCAATAACATCATCATTGGCGGAGGAAGCTCCGACGGTGAAGGACTTGGTCTGCTGAATAAGTACTTGGGTGTTTCGCTCATTGAGAAACTCTCAGGTAAATCTATTTCTTCGGATCCTGACGTACAACAAAAGGGATCTGAGAAAAAGGACTAACGCCCTGACTTACGAACTCATGCAAAGAGCGCCCTCTAGGAGGGCGCTCTTTTGCTTTTATTTTTAGTTTTGTTTTAATATTATAAAATTAAAACATGAAAATTCAGAAAAGGATTTTATTATCACTATAAGCACGATTCAGAAAAAGATATTTTTAATTATGCTTACGAGGTTTTGGTTTTGGACTTCATACCGAAATGCACGATGACCCAAACGGAGAAATGGTTATCTATAGACCTCTTTACGAATCAACGGTTTACAAAAAGGGAAAATGGTTTGATGTTCGTCCGCTTAAAATGTTTATAGAAGAAGTAGAAAAAGACGGAAAAACTATTCCAAGATTTAAAAAAGTGACAGATGAAAATTTAATAAAAAAGCTTGAATCAAAAAGAGATGAGATGTATTCCTAAAATAGATGAAGCCCTGCGATGTGCAGGGCTTCGTTGGTTGGTGGTCGTTAGCTATTCCTTCTCAATGATCAATTCACCACCATCGCGGAGTGTGATATGGATCGCGTGAACCTTGTTCTCCCTGTCCTCAGGAGTTCGAGCTTCATAATGGGGCTACTGGCTCTGTCTGGTCCATCATCGACGGTGACGTCAGTGGTTGCCCCAACATGATATTACTGTTGAGCAATGCAGGGTTCGGAAACCGGCATGTCTCCGTGAATCCATGTCTCGTAGTCGTGCTCGAGAATGCATCCCTATAAGGGAGATTCGAGCACCGGCTGTCATTATGTACTGTAGTTGCTGAGAGAGGTTACTGATTGCCATTGGTCAGTTGTTTTTCTGTTATATTAAAAATAATTAAATAAATTGTCAATCTATCTCAAAAAAGCTATTATTTACTCATGAAATTCAAACTCCAATCTGAATACAAGCCAGCCGGGGATCAGCCAGAAGCTATCAAAAGGTTGGTTTCTGGGATAAAGGAGGGTTTGCGCAAGCAAACCCTCCTTGGTGTGACCGGATCTGGAAAAACATTTACCGTCGCAAACGTGATTGAAAAAATAGGAAAACCGACGCTTGTCATTGCTCACAACAAAACTTTGGCAGCCCAGCTTGCTCAGGAGTTTAAAGAATTTTTCCCAGACAATGCTGTCCACTATTTCGTGTCGTATTACGACTACTACCAACCAGAAGCATATATTGCTGCGAGCGACACATATATTGAGAAGATGCAAAGATAAACGAAGAAATCGACAGACTTCGTCACGCTTCGACGCAATCACTTTTAACTCGTGACGACGTTATTATTGTCGCTTCTGTTTCTGCTATTTACGGACTTGGTTCTCCAGAAGAATACAGACAAAATAATTTGATGCTAAAAGTCGGAAGTGAAATTGGAAGAAGCGAATTAATGCGAAGACTTATAAGTATTCATTATGAAAGAACAAATTCAGATTTGATTTCTGGGCAATTTCGAGTTATCGGAAATATGGTTGAGGTTATGCCAATTTCTGAAAACTATATGTATCGAATAAATTTTTTAGGAAGTTCTATTTCTGAAATTATTAAAATCGACCCCGTTTCTTCAAAAATTGAAGAAAGACCGGAATTCATTTTTGTTTTCCCAGCAAAACACTTTTTAACAAATGACGATCAAAGAAAGAGCGATAAAATCTATCGAAGCTGAATTAAAAGACAGATTAAAAGAATTAGAAAAAGCAAAAAAACCTCTCGAAGCTGAAAGATTAAAAAGAAGAACACGATATGATTTGGCTTTGATAAAAGAAGTTGGATATTGTTCAGGGATTGAAAATTATTCAAGACACCTTTCTGGGAAATCTCCTGGCGAAGCGCCAGAAACTCTTCTTTCATATTTTCCTCATGATAAAAATGGTAATCCAGAATTTCTGACCGTGATAGATGAGTCTCACGTAACGCTTCCACAACTTTCCGCTATGTATGCTGGCGATGTATCTCGAAAACAAAATTTGGTTGAATATGGCTTTCGTCTCCCATCTGCAAAAGATAACAGACCTCTTCGTTATGAAGAATTCGACGCACGTGTTGGATCTGTCTTGTATGTTTCTGCGACGCCATCTGACAAAGAAAAAGAAATGAGCGAGCGAATTGTTGAGCAAATCGTGCGTCCAACTGGGCTTATCGATCCAAAACTCGAAGTCAGACCTGTGATTGAAGGTACAAAATACGCTGGACAGGTTCAGGATTTTATCAATGAAGCAAAATCTGAAATTAAAAAAGGTGGGAGAGTTATTGCTACAACTTTGACTAAAAAAATGGCAGAGGATTTGTCGGATTATTTAAAAAACGAAGGAATAAAAGCTGAATATGTTCACTCAGATATTAAAACGATTGAAAGAATTAAAATTTTGACACAATTTAGAAAAGGGGAATTTGATATTTTGGTTGGGGTGAACTTGCTTCGAGAAGGTTTAGATTTGCCGGAAGTTACTTTGATAGGAATACTCGACGCAGACAAAGAAGGTTTTTTGCGTTCTGAAACATCTTTGATTCAAACTATCGGTCGCGCGGCTAGAAACGTCGACGGAAGAGTTATTTTATATGCTGACTCTATAACGAATTCGATGAAAAAGGCGATAGACGAAACAAATAGAAGAAGAGGTGTTCAAGAAGCTTACAATAAAAAACATAAAATAACTCCGAAAACTATTATCAAAAAAATCCAGGATATAACTCAGGCGATGGATTCTGATCATAAAAAAGCGGTTAAAAGGGAATTGGAGGTAGATGAAAAGATTTTCGCAAAGAATCCAAAGAAATTAATTAAACTAAAAGAAAAACAAATGAACGAATCTGTAAAAGAACTTGATTTTGAAACAGCGGCTATTTTAAGAGATGAGATCCATGTACTTAGGGAGAAGTTTGAGAGTATAAAGGAGGAGAATTAGGAATTGAAAAGGCCGTCGTTTCCGACGGCCTTTTGCGCCTAGGCGCTCGAATTTTTGCGTGTCCTTCATAAGGCTCACGCCAAGGTCTTACATCGTGCCGTTGTTTGCACGACCTTCAACATGCTTCACTAAGAACTTGTTCACTTTTCTTCTTGTTCGGAAGATCAGAGAACCAAAACTCAATTTCGGTAAAAGAGAACTCCCGTCCTCTGTCATACCTTTCTTGATTATTTTGAGTGCTGTGATAGCAATCACCACGCCGACAATGTAGATTGTTACTGGGTTTATCATCGCAACCTAAGCTTGAGGTTTTTGAAGATGCCAGTTACATATTCTAGTATGTTGGCGAACCATTCACTTACCAAGATCTTTGGTTTGGTGAGTTTTGCAACTCGAGCCCTTACCACCTTGTCACTTGGGTTCATGAACATTATTGTTGCTACTGCAACAACAGTTACCGAGAAGATTGCGTACGCACCATCCCAGTTAGAAAACGAGTCTATTACCATACAGAGTTTTTTAGTGAATTAAAGAGCGAGCCAGACCACAGAATATCGTAAAAAATAAACTTAGTCAAACGTGGATATCTTTTATAAAATATTTTTTAATCCTACTAAAATCTCTCTATTTCTGCTATAATCTCACAACTAACCCCTAAGGCTAACCTGAGGGGAATTTATCGATTATGTCAAAGAAAAAACAAGAGTTTGATCCGGGAGAAATCGTTGTAAAAGGTGCAAAAACTCACAATCTAAAAAATATCAGCGTTTCAATGCCTCGAAATAAGATGGTTGTTTTTACTGGACTTTCTGGATCGGGAAAATCTTCTTTGGCTTTCGATACTATTTTCGCTGAAGGGCAAAGAAGATATGTCGAGTCTCTTTCTTCTTATGCTCGACAATTTCTTTCTCAAATGCCAAAGCCAGATGTAGACGAGATCTCTGGTCTTTCCCCGGCAATTTCTATCGACCAGAAATCTCGTTCAAACAATCCTCGTTCAACTGTGGCGACGATAACAGAAATCTACGATTATCTTCGTGTTCTTTATGCTCGTGTCGGAAGACCTTATAGTCCGATATCTGGAAAGGAGATAAAAAAACTTTCAAACCAAGAAATTTCTGAGTTTGTAAAAAACAAAATAAGAAGCTTAAAAAATTCTACAAACAAAAAAGAAATAATGGGCGTCGAATATACAGAAGATTCGGTGCACATTTTTTCTCCGGTTGTTCGTGGAAGAAAAGGCGAGTACTATCAAATGCTTTATGATTTTCTTGGAAAAGGATATTCGAAAGTTCGCGTGGATGGAAAGATAAAAAACCTTCGTGACTCTATTGAACTTTCTAAAAATAAAAAACACGACATCGATTTACTTGTTGATTCTTTTTCATTCAACGAAACTTTAAATAGCACAGAAGACTTTGAAATGCGTCTTTCTGAATCGATCGAAAGAGCAATAAACGAATCAGACGGATTTGTAAGAATCGTCGTTTCAGATTTCCATAACAAAAACGAAGACCTTGAAAATATTTTAATGTCAGCGAAATTAATCTGTCCTGACGATGGATACACCTTTCCGGAAATAGAGCCAAGACTTTTTTCTTTCAACTCTCCGTACGGGGCTTGTCCGGATTGTAATGGTCTAGGAACCAAACATTTTTTCGGTGACGAACCTTGCGATACGTGTGGTGGAGATAGACTTCGAGAAGAGGCTTTAAATGTTTTTCTTGGAGAAAGAAAAGATGGAATGAATATTGTAAAATTCGCAAACCAATCCATAAAAGAAGCTCACGATTTTATAACAAAATTAAAGTTAACAAAAAAAGAAAAAGAAATATCGGTTTCTGTTTTGAAAGAAATAGAAGACAGACTTCTTTTTATGTTAAATGTTGGACTCGATTATTTAACTTTAAACAGAAAAGCAAATACACTTTCTGGTGGAGAAGCGCAAAGAATCCGTCTAGCTAGTCAGCTTGGTTCTAGACTTGTCGGCGCTCTGTATGTTTTGGATGAGCCGACGATCGGTCTACACCAAAGAGACAACGACAAGCTGATAAAAACCCTAGAAGATTTAAGAGACTTAGGAAATACGATAATAGTCGTTGAGCACGATGAAGATACTATTTACGCGTCTGATTTTATTGTAGATATCGGACCGAAAGCGGGAGTTCATGGAGGTGAGATTATTGTTGCTGATTATTTAGACAAACTTCTTTCTGGAAAAGAAAACAAAACAAAATCAAGAACGATTTCATATCTTCGAGAAGAAGAAGTGATACCTTTGTCTGAAAAGCGAAGAGACGCCAACAAAGGTTGGATAAAAATAAAAAGGAGGAAATATATTTAATCTAAAAAACATAAACGTCGAAATTCCTTTAGGAAGAATGACTGCGATAACAGGAGTTTCTGGATCTGGTAAATCTTCTTTCTTGTATGAGGTTTTACACAAAAACCTACAAGCTCGTTTTGACAGAAAATACAGAAGTGCAAAAACTTTTAATTGTGCCGAGTTTTCTGGTGCGGAGAATCTTTCTCGAGCTATTTTGATTGATCAATCTCCAATAGGAAGAACCCCTCGTTCAAACATTGCTACATACACCGGAGCTTGGGGACATATTAGAGATATGTTCGCTGCAACAGACGAAGCGTTTCCGAGGATGGAAAGCAAACAGATTCTCGTTTAACGTAAAAGGTGGAAGATGTGAAGCTTGTGAAGGAAAAGGTCTTCAAGCTGTCGAGATGCACTTTTTGCCGACTGTGTACGTGACTTGCGACGTTTGTAATGGAAAGCGTTTCGACAAAGAGACGCTAAAAGTTAAATACAAAGGTAAAAATATTTATGATATTTTGAAAATGACAGTCGAAGAAGGTTTGGTTTTCTTCAATGACATTCCAGCTATTTACGACAGATTGAAAACTCTCTCTGATGTCGGTCTTGCGTATGTGGAGATCGGCCAGCCTGCGACAACTCTTTCTGGTGGAGAAGCGCAAAGAGTAAAAATTTCATCTGAGCTTTATCGACCGATGACAGAACGCACTATCTATCTACTCGACGAACCGACTGTCGGTCTTCACTACGACGACGTGGCTAATTTGATTGCTGTTTTGGATAAACTTGTAAGTAAAGGAAACACTGTCGTGGTAATCGAACACAATCTTGATTTAATAAAAGTCGTGGATTATATTGTCGACCTTGGTCCTGAAGGTGGAGAAAAAGGAGGAAAGATAATGGCAAAAGGTACACCAGAAGAAGTTGCTGAAAATAAAAATTCTCACACAGGAATTTATCTAAAGAAAACTCTCATCAAAACAAAACGCGCGATGAAGAAAATAAAATAATCTAAACCAATAACCGCCCAACTATTTGTCGGGCGGTATTTGGATCTCGTGTGCAATTGTGTCTGTGGTGGGTTTGGCCCAGTCTTCCTCGACCCTTTGCTTTTCAGGGATCTCGACGAGTTTTTCTGAAGAAAATGCATACCAGACCCCAGTGAATACCAGCGCCATTATGACAACTGAAATTATTATGTCTGGGTCTTTGAAAAAACTCACCAAATCCTTTATTCCTTTTTTGATCATGATGCTTCGCTTTTTCTTTATGCTATATTTATCTTATGAAAAGTCAAGATTTGCCAAAATTAGAAGATAAGCCAGGAGTCTATCTCTTTAAAGAAAAAGGGCAGATTTTGTATATCGGAAAAGCCACATCTTTAAAAGACCGAGTGAAAAGTTATTTCGGAAACGACCTTTTAAACACCAGAAGTCCGATGATTTTGGATATGGTTACTAAATCAGACTCACTTGAATTTTTTGAAACTGATTCTGTTTTAGAGGCTTTGATTTTAGAAGCGAGCCTGATTAAAAAACATCAACCAGCCGCCAACACTCGCGAGAAAGACAATAAGAGTTTTTATTTTGTTGTTGTTACAAAGGAAGATGTGCCGAAAGTCCTTGTGATGCGTGAGCGTGAGTTAGAAAAAAGTAAAATAAAGGTACGTGCGAAGTTCGGACCTTTTCCAAATGGTTCTGTTATTAGAGAAGCTATTAGAATTATTCGTCGGATTTTCCCATTTCAAGATGAAAATTCTTTAAAGAAAGATCAAAAAGAATTTTATAGACAGCTCGGACTTGCGCCAGATTATTCTAAAAAAGATTTCAATAATTTTTACGAACAAAATATTCAAAACATAATTTTATTTTTCAAAGGTAAAAAAAGAGAAATTGTAAAAGCTCTGGAAAAAGAAATGAAGAATCTTGCCAAAGAGGAGAAGTTTGAAATGGCAAACGAGATAAAGAAAAAGATTTTTGCATTAAATCACATAAAAGATGTTTCTTTGATTAAGAAAGAAAATATTGAAAACAGAGAAAAGACTTTCAGAATAGAAGGGTATGATGTTTCGCACACTGGCGGACAAGAGATGGTCGGCGTGATGACTGTGGTGACAAATGGTGTGATAGAAAAATCAGAATACAGGAAATTTAAAATAAAAGGTTTTGATAAATCTAATGATGTCGGTGCCTTGCGTGAGATGCTTCTTCGGCGTTTCGGTCACGCAGAATGGATCTACCCTAATATGATTGTCGTTGATGGTTCTGTGGCGCAGAAAAGAACCGCGGAAAAAGTTTTAACTGAAATAGGTGTAGTGATACCCGTGGTGGCTGTGGTAAAAAATGAAAGACATAAACCAAAAGCTCTTTTGGGTGGGAAGGATTATATAAAAGGCAGGGAAGACGCGATAGTTTTGGTGAACTCCGAAGCTCATAGATTTTCGATTAAGTATCATAAGGATTTGAGGGGGAAGAGGTTTTTGCCTAAGAAGAAATAGTTTTGCAAAAAGCCCGGACAGGCTTTTTGTTTTGTTCTTACTTTTGTCTTGAAGCAAAAGAAACAAAAGTTCAAGACGCGGAAAAATATATTCTAAAATTTATTCAATTTTGGCTAAGAAAGTTATGAACTCGGAAAGCTTTAGCTTTCCTCTAACAACATCACTTTCTAAAGCAAATTAAATAAATTTCTTAACGATATATTTTAAGCGTCAAAGCGGTTACTTAATAATAGTTTACAAAATTAAGCTTATATGTAAAATTTAAGTGAACCAAATCCGTTCTTAAAATGAAAAACTTGATAACAGAAAGGTCTGTTGGTTTTCTGGCGATGATAATAACCTCTGTTTACACTGGTATATCAATGCCGGAACAAATCTTCCAGATTTGGAAGACTCAGAATACAGAAAGTTTGTCACTCTTCATGCTTGTCATGATGGTTGCAACTTTCTCCAGCTGGTCGGTCTACGCTTTGAGAAAGGTGAAAACAGACTGGTACATTTTGGTGCCAAACTTGTTTGGATCCATTTGCGCCTTGGTCTTAGTGGTTTTCAAACTCAAATACTCTTGAAAAATGAACATCTTAAAACTGAAGGGAAAACCCTTGATCACAGACATGGATGGAGTTTTGTGTGACTCCCAATCCATTCACGCGAGAATCGAGTCGCAAGTACTTCTAGGCATGGGCGTCTCTGCCAGCCCAGAAGAAATAACTTCTCGGTTTACCGGAAAAGGAACCGAACTGATGTTCGAGACTTATCTTGGTGCAATTCGCGCCAAAGAGGCTCTCGCGCAAAAAAACCAAGAACTGTCACGCCTCCAGGTTAACGACGTTGTCGAAATACCAGGAGCAAAAGACTTCTACTTGAACTTGGTGAAAACATCAACAGTAGGATTGGCTTCTGGGTCGAGTATTGATTTCATCAAGTTGGTGCTTAAGGCGCTCGACCTCACCGAAAGTATAACCTCACTCACAAGTGGAGAAGAGGTTCCGCGCGCAAAGCCGTATCCAGACATTTTCCTCCTTGCTGCCAAGAAGATGTCTGTGGACCCTACCCAATGTTGGGTTATTGAGGACAGTCCTTTTGGTATTCAGTCGGCCAAAGAAGCTGGAATGTTGGCCGTTGGGTTGACCACATCTTATGATTCAGAAGTCTTGCATCAGGCAGGTGCTGATATTGTGTGTCACTCGTTCGAAGAAATTCACAGGAGGACACAATTAGACGCTTAATAAGCGAAAGCTTTTTCGAAAGAGCGACCCCTTGGGTCGCTCTTTTTCATTCCCTAGTTTTTAACAGCGCGCATACGAAGAAAACAAAAATCTCGTGTAAAATATAAACCATGGAGGAAAATCCTATTAATACAAAAACTCGAGTCGGTGTTATCCGTGGAGGTGTTACCCCAGAATATTACATGTCGCTTGCGGCTGGTTCTTATGTTTTAAACAATCTTTCAAAAGAAAAATACCAAGGCGTAGATATTTTGATAACCAAAGACGGAACTTGGCATAAGCAAGGTGTGCCTATGGAGCCAAGAGATTTGAAAAAACACGTGGATATAGTTTTCAATACTTTATATGGAACATACGGAGAAGACGGTAAGCTTCAAGATTTCTTGGAGGAAATAGAGATTCCTTATGTTGGTTCTGATCCTTTCTCTTCTTCTATGACCGCCAACAAAAAAAAGAAAAAAGAAAGATTAAATGATATTGGAATAAAAACTCCTAAATATTTTATCCTGCAAGGTCTTTTGAAAATGGAAGACGAAAAAGAGCAGATAGAGTTTTTGCGAAAAAAGGCAATGGATATTTTCAGAAAGATTCATCCACCTTGGGTTGTGAAGCCTATTTTAGGTTCGGCGTCGACTTTCACTTATCTCGTGACCACGTTTACAGATTTGATTTACCTATTAAACGATTTAGCAGATAAGTTCGATGAAATAATAGTTGAAGAGTTTGTTGAAGGTACGGAAGTTGTGTCTGGAATAATGAACGGACTTCGCGGAGAAGAAGAATACGTTCTTCCGCCTTTTGAGATTTTAAAACCTGGAAAAATTTTAGATTATGATACTCGTTTTAACCGAAAACATTCTTTAAAACTTTTAGATAAAAAATTAGAAGAACACAAAGATGCTATCGCTGACATAATGAAAACCCTTCACAAAGAATTTAACTTGAACGACTATTCGACGGCAAACCTTGTTATTTCTCCCAAAGGTGGAATTTACGTGATAGAGGTAGATAGTCAGCCGATATTAGGCGACGGAGAGATTCTGCCTTCGATGATGGAGGAAGTGGGTTGTCCTGACCATGTTTGGATCGACCATTTAATCGAGCGAAGAATAAAAAGAGATGAGTAATAAAATAAAAAGATGTACATGGCCGGGTGAAGATAGCTTGATGATTAAGTATCACGACACCGAGTGGGGCGTGCCACTTCATGATGACAAAAAGCTTTTCGAGTTTCTTATTTTAGACGCTTTTCAAGCTGGGCTTTCTTGGCGAACTATTTTACACAAAAGAAAAAATTTTGCGAAAGCTTTTAATAATTTTGATTATAAAAAAATCGCAAAGTACAATCAAAAGAAATTAAATTCTTTAATGAAAGATTCTGGGATAATAAGAAACAAATTAAAAATAGCGTCGGCAAAGATAAATGCACAAAAGTTTATGGAAGTTCAAAAAGAGTTTGGAAGTTTTAATAAATATATTTGGCAATTTGTGAAAGGAAAACCAATACAAAATAAAATAAAATCTATAAAAAATATACCCGCCAAAACAAAAGACGCAGAAGCTATGTCAAAAAATTTGAAAAAGAGAGGGTTTAAGTTTGTCGGCCCGACCATCTGCTACGCATTTATGCAAGCTGCTGGAATGGTAAACGACCATACTGTCGATTGCTTTAGATGTAAGAGTTGCAAAAAACCCATAAATAGGTAAAATTGTTTTGTTCAGGTTATCTCTGAATATGAGGGCCTATAGCTCAGTTGGTAGAGCAGTCGCTTTGCAAGCGAAAGGTCAGGAGTTCGAATCTCCTTAGGTCCACATAAAAAAGTTTAGTCCGGATGCGTCAGCATTCGGGTCTTTCTTTTTTACATGGAAAAAGAGATTCGAACTGGAAGGGGGTCGGGGAAACACCTGTTTCCTTGTGGAGGAAAACAACGAGCATCGCGAGTGTTAGAAACCGTGGGTTTCTAAGGAGGAGCTTGCGACGACGTGAGATTCTCCTTAGGTCCACGAGCACAGGGAATCCAGATTAAGTTCCGGTCTTTCTTTTTATGGTATTATTATCAAATGGCAAAAGAAACACTTTTCTTCTTATTCTCGGTCAGCGTCACAAACACTACTACTCTCTTTTTTTTACAGCTTTTGTTTTTACGAAAGCTTTTCCGATAATTTTTCTTTCTAATGCAATCCGTGTTTCCAGGATTTGTTTTTCCATTTTTTTATGTTTTTATCAAATGTTTTAAGCAGATTTGCCACATTGAATTTATTAAATGGTTCTACACAATAATGAGTGTTGGCGCTGGGGTAGCTTTCTATCTATTACTTGGAGCTATTTTGCTCGCAGTTTTTCTACTTTTATACAAGATTTTGGGCAAAAGTATGCCGGTTTTTATACCAAGTAGTATTCTTCTTTTGTCAGTTGGTTTGTTTTTCTTGGGTTTGGGACAAGCTAGATACCGTGAAAAAAGTCTCTTACGATGTTGTAATAGATAATCTTCCTTCTGGCTGGGAAGACAAAAAAGCAATACTTTTTTCAGATACTCACTATGGTTTGGTGAATAATAAAAAAGCGGCGCAAAGGTTGGTGGATCTGGTTGAAAAAGAAAACCCAGATATGGTTTTTATAGCAGGGGATTTTTTTGATGGACTGATATAAAAACAGAACCTTTAGTAAAAATATGGACCAAAAATGTCAAAAAGACAGCCTGTTTTTTTACGCGCCAGGGAACCATGAAGAATACGGTAATTACGAAAAATTTATAAAAGCAATAAAGATTCCCAGGATTTGTTGTTCTTGAAGATCAGTTTGTAGAGTATGAAGGTGTGAATATTGTGGGTTTTGAAATACAGAAGCAAAAGGTGGATAAAGAAGTTTCTGATATTTTAGATAGTATGAATATTAGAAATGAATCTACAACTTTTGTTATAAATCATCCACCAACATTTTTAGAGACATTGGACTCAAAAGGAGTAGATCTTATGTTCTCCGGACACACTCATAGAGGACAATTTTGGCCTCTTAGATATATAACAAAATCAATCTACGGCAAGTATTATTACGGTCACAATAAATTTAAAAATTTACAAACAATAACAACTAGCGGAGTAGGGACAGCCGGTCCCCCAATAAAACTTTTTAATACACCTGAAATCATGGAGATAAAGTTTATTTCAAAATAATTTATTTTTCAGTTGTCTTTAATAAAAAATTTCTAAGATAAATATTTATTGAAATCTCTAGAAAATCTTATATTTAAAAAAAATAATGACTTCTTTAAAATACCCTTATAAAATGGGGTATTTTTTTGACAAACTCTTTGTTCTGGTAATATCTACTAGCTTTAATTGCTAGGACTTGACAAAGTATATACATTTAGTGTATAATCAGCCTCGTATAAAAACCCTAATATAAGAAAGCAACAAGAGGGTCATAATTGTTCATTCAGAGACATTTATAAGAACAATTTTTATAAATGTCCTTTATTAGTTAGTTAAAGATTTTATTATTTTATAAGACAAATAATTATGAAGAAATTTAAGAAAAATATTTCAAAGACAATCTTCGCTTCTTTTTTTGTTTTGCAATTTGTGGTATCGACTGCGTTCATGCCTGTAGTAGCAAACGCAAGTGAAACTGTATCTGAATCAGATTCTTCTTCTGTGAAAAGAAAAGTCTCTGAGACAGTAAAGGACACAAAGAGTCTGATAGTGTCCGAGAAGTGAAGGGTGATTCTAAAGAAGAGGAGAAGTTTCTAGTAATAATGATAGACAAGAAAATGATATCAAAGAGCCAAAGCTCTGAGTTTCAACATCTGGTGGTTCATCTACTTCTAGAAAAGGATCAAGTAAAAGTAGTGGTAGTCGAGTTAAGACACTTGAAAATGCAGGAAAGATTCTTGGGATTCAAGGCGTGGTAACAGACATATCGGTTACTGTATGTAAAGTTATCCTTGATCAACAAGGTAACATCGTAACTGATTTTACACCTTACGCAAACTCAGAATTCTCTGTGGACTTAACTATCGGTGGCGGTGACGCTTTCGAGGTTGTTGTTGATTCTGATTCCAAGTTAAAACTTTTGCTTCAGACAATGGTCCAGAACTTGAATTCACAGCCTTTCAGAAGAGCAAGATGAAACTTTTGTTCTACCTTCAGAAGGTCTAACAGAAGTAAAACTTACTCAAAGAATCTACAACAGGTAACTTTATCTGGGATAAATTCTACAGCGAGACAGATATGAATGGAGGAATTTATAATATTTCTGGAAATGAAGTATTCAATAAATTCAGTCTTTTTGGTACTGATCAACTGCTGACGGAGTTATGAAAGATGTTCAAGGAAACCCAACAACTGGTTTTTCTACAACTCTATGGTTGGTAAACCAAGTAAAAGGAGAAGTTGAATCTAATGAAGTAACTATTGTTGCGACAAAAGTTCTTTGTGATTCAGAATCACTTCTTCCAAACTGGGGAGCTGACGATACAGGAACTGACATCACATCAACAACTGCAACTGAATATGTTGCAGCTTCAAACGGAGGATGTCATATAGTTCCAGAGTGGGAATTTCAATGGTCAGGACCTAACGGTAATCCAGGAGACAACCTTGTTGGCTCAGCTGGTGTCGGAAACGAAGACTACGCAAACAATCCATTTGGTGGAGATGCAAGTCTTTGGTCAGATGCTTTCTCAGGTTCAACAACAGCTGTTGTTCCAGCGGTAACTTCACAAATCTGGGTTCGAGAAGTATTTCCAACAAGTGGATATGTTCCATTTAGGAGTTTCAACAACAGAAGATGTGTCAGCAGAAATGTATTGCCACACTGATGTTTTGAATTATGACAACTTTGATCGAATAGATTATCCGGAAAACGGAATGACTTATGACTGTGTTGCTTTCAACGCTTTAGTGATGATGTTCCACCAGGACCTTCATGTGATATTGTTCAAAACATCGTTCTAAACGGAAGTTTTGAAAATCCATCTATCGGAAACGCTAATCCAAACTATGGAAACGGCTCAATCCCTGGAAACTGGAATGTTTACACAAACGGAAACGTACCAGGTTGGACAGTAGAATGGGTTAATCCAAATGCAAGAAGTCCAAAACTAGAATTACAAAAGATTTGGCATGCACAAGATGGTATTCAATACGTTGAACTTGATTCAGATTTCCAAGGCCCAACAGGACCAGCAAATCTTGAAGATGCTTCAACAAAAATTACTCAAACATTAAACACTGTACCAGGACAAACTTACGAAGTATCGTTTTGGTTTTCAGCTAGACCAGGAACACCAGTAACAGACAACTCTATTGTTTCTTACATCAACGGTGTAGCACAAACAGGTTCTATTACTGCAAACGGTAACGGAACAAACACAAACTGGACACAATACACATACACATTTACTGCAACATCAGCGACTACAGATTTATCTTTCGCTGACGCAGGAACATCAAACGCTCTAGGATCTTTCTTAGACAATGTTGTTGTGAAGTGTGTTGACTCTGGAACACCTCCAGGACCTTCATGTGATTCAAATCAAATTTGGGCACGAGTAAATGTTGACTCATTCTCTAATCAAGGAGCAGGAAACTTTACAAACAATGTATATGTTGGTTCGAGTTCAAACGTTGTTGCATCAGGAGAATGGTTCTTGGTACACGACGGAACAAACTACATTTCTGACCCAGTTATTACTGGATACCAAAATGTAACAGGACTTGCTGTTCGAAGAGTTGGAGATGGAAGAATCGTTCTTGCTTTGCAAGGAACAAATCCATTAAATTCTGACCTTGAACACGTTACAGGAAATATTGAATTCTTCAATGCAGACGTTACAAATGTTTACTTTGATGCAAATCAAGATCCTCTTGAAACTAATCCAACTCTAAACACAAACCTAGACTCAATCAGTTTTGCTGCAGATAAATCAAACTTTGACTTATATGTATCTACTGGTAATGACCGGTACGTAACAGGATTTGTTTTCGCTGAAGATGAAGATTGTGATGATGGTGGAAATGGTGGAAACACTGCACCGGTTATCATAGTTGCAAATGCTTGTATTCTTACAGATGCTACAGAGTTTGACTTCCTAGCAGGAGTTACAACATCTGACGCAGACGGAGATACAGTTACAGTAACTTATGTTGTGAATCCAGATCCAATTGTTTTTGGAGAAAATGGTTCATACACAATCACTTACACAGCAACGACGGAACAACGACAACTACATCTACAATAACTCTAGAAATAGATAATGACTGTGATGAGGGCGGAACAGGTGGCGGAGGAGACGATGAGCCATCTATAACTTTCGGAAACCTATCATGTATCGCTGACGGAACAATCTCAGACTTTGACTTCTTAGACGGAGTTATCGCTACAGATTCTCTAGGAGATGCATTTACACTTACTCTAGAAGGCAATGTTACAGGAGAAGAATTAGTTGATTTTGATACAGCTGGTTCATACGAAGTAACTTATACATTCACAGATCCTTTCAACTCTGAAGTCGTAACTGAAGTCAGAACAATAGTTATCTCAGATAATTGTGGTTCTAACGGAGGCGGCGGAGGTGGTGGAGGAGGCGAAGAACGGTGGCGGTGGATCATCTTCATCATCAGGTTCAGTTCTTGGATCTACTGACGGAGAAGTTCTAGGTGCTACAAGTTGTGTTGCTTTCACTACATACAACAGACTAGGAAACAAAGGAGGAGAAATCAAAGCACTTCAAACATTCTTAAACGAATACATGGATGCAGGATTAACAGTAGACGAGTTTATGAGCAACAACAGTTCAAGCTGTTCACGATTTCCAAGCTTTCCACTGGAAAGAAGCATCGACCCATGGACACCACCACTTAGTCCAAACACAACAGGATGGGAATACATACAACTAGAATGATTCATCAACGCAATCATTGATTGTCCAGAAGCTCCAGTTTTCTTGGAAGATCCAGCTGTGATGTACCAAGTAATTAGAAGTTCAAGATGAAAAAAAAGAAATCTCAACAGAACAAATTCAAAAATATACGATTTATTAGTAGAAGGTAATCAACTAGCTTTAACTAAAAACAAAAACAACAAAGGTAAGATTTGCACTTTAGAACATGTACTTTAAACAAAAAGCCCCGCAAGGGGCTTTTTGTTTTCCACAAAATTTTAAAATGTATTTTAACTTTCATTGCTATAATTAAAATAAATATTTTATGAAAATAAAAATCTTTCAAAACTAAACTAATATCGCTTGGTTTCAGTTATAACCATTTTCATTGGCGCTGTTGTTTATGTACCAGCTCTTAAGTTTGCTGAAAAAGAAACAGGCATCGTCTATCAGAAGGTTCCAGTGCCGGTTTACATAAGTGTTCCAGAAAAATCACCAGTTGAAAAACCAGAAGAGGAGGAAAAATTCATTCCTTTGACTAAAAACTCAAGCTCGGAGATGTCGACGAAGAGGTCAGACTCCTACAAAAATATCTAAACAGCAGAGGTTTTATCGTCGCAGAATCCGGCCAGGTTCAAAAGGGAACGAAACCACAAGATTCGGCAGTGCGACACACCAGGCTCTTGTCGAGTTTCAGGAGGCAAATGCTGAGATTATCTTAAAACCATACGGTCTCACAGAGGGAACCGGAATTTTGGGCGAAAAGACCAGAAACTTAATAAATTCTTAATCCATAGTGCTTAAAATGTATATATTTGATATTATTAAAGTGGTAAGATAAACACTTGATTTTTATTTTGTTTATGTTATAATATAGAAATGAAAAAAAGCCTAAAAAAATATTTTATTCCAAACGAGGCAAACGACCATAAGCCACATCTCTTACGAGAAAAATCTGTTTTAACAATAACAGCGATCGCAACAATTCTTTTGTTTGCTTCTGTTGTTGGATCTTATGTTGTTAAAAATTCAAAATTCTTAGCTGCGATACAATCAGCTTTTCTTGTTGATTTAGCCACGAAGACCGTCAAGAAGAAGGTGCTGGAAATCTTGTTATAAATGAAAAGCTTGTAGTACGCTTCAACTCAAAGCAAACGACATGGCGGAAAAAGTTATTTTGCACACGTCAGCCCAGAAGGTGTGTCACACCTTGGCATTGGTTTGAAGAAGCCGAATACAACTATATCTACGCTGGAGAAAATCTCGCGGTAAACTTCAACCGTTCTGAAGACGTGCAAAAAAGCTTGATGAATTCTCCTTCACCGAGCCAATATTCTTAACAATAGATATAAAGAAATAGGTATCGCTACAGCAGAAGGAATGTATAAAGCGAAGTAAAACAACTTCGTCGTGCAAATGTTCGGAATCCGACAGCATCTTCTCTAGCTAATTCAGACCAAAGCAATTCCAAGCATCTGTTGCTTCTGTGGAAGAATCTACAAACCCTGAAAACCTTATTGCTTCAAATGATCTAAGCCCAGAAGTTGAAGGAGATTTTGATATAAAAAAGAAGAAACATCTTTACCAGAAAAGACTGAATCCAAAACCATCTTCAGAAATTAAAAGATTGCACAAGCAGAAGTTGTGGAAGTCGAACAAACAAACATTGAAGAAATCCCAGAACCGGAAAATATTTTTACTGAAACATCAAACCCTGAATATGAAAATCAAAACGTCGCTGGCGTGAAGACTTTAGAAGAGAAGGTTTACACAAACTGGTTTGAAAGATTTATAATAAACTATATGACGCCGTGAACAAAGCCTATGTTTGCTTTTTTGAAAATCATTCTTTCTCTTTGATTATGAAAATATTTGTTGCAATAAATAAACAACACCCAAAAAACATAGTTTACGGAGTTTTGTTGCTAATTCTTATACTAATATTTATGTATATAAACCAAGAAATGTTTATAACTCCCGTCGTAAAGTGTTTAACGGAAATAAAAACTCTGTCAAGGGATTTTGTTGACAGTGTAGATATTTAAGAACATAATAATAAATGATTAGAAATTACTTGAAAAAGGTATTTTGCTGGCTTTAAACGCCATTTTATTATTAATTACTAATAAAATTATGATAATTCAAAAGATTTTAGGTAAAACTTTAGTTTGCTAACTATATTCGCAATGACTTTTAACATTGCTTTTCAGCAACCAAGGAAAAGTGACTATTTGTCACAAACCAGAGATAATCAACAAACACTAGAAGTAAATGCAAACGCTCAAGGCGCATATAGATCACGGCGACACGGAAGGTGCTTGTGAAGACGGCGACAAAATCTCCCCAGAGGTTTTAGCTTGTTCAGAATCTATCGATTTAAAAAATGGAAGTTTTGAAAAACCTCTAGTTACAAGTCCTGCAGGATGGAATTTGTTTACAAACGGAACAACAGACCTTGATTGGACTGTTTCTTGGGTTTCTCCTACAGAAGACGCACCAGAACCAAAACTTGAAATACAAGCAGGAGTTATGGGTTGGGTTTCTTACGATGGAGACCAACACGCAGAGCTAGATAGTGATCACGGAAGTCCAGCACCGGCGCAGCTCTTCTGTTGAAATATCTCAAGTTATAAACACTGTTCCAGGTGCTACATATCAGCTTTCTTATGCTTTTTCTCCTAGACCAGAAACAGGAGCTTCAGACAATGTTTTAGTTGTTTCTGTCGACGGCGATGAAAAAGTAACTCATGGACCAGTGGCTGGAGCAGGAAATACTTCTTGGACTCTGTATTCTAGAATTTACTGCAGATGACACAACAACAGAATTTCACTTAAAGATGGCGGAACTCAAACGCGCTCGGTACATTACTAGACAATGTGACAGTAAATTGTGTTGACGAGCTAGTAGAAATAGAAATCCCAGTTTGTGACGCACTTATAAACTTGGTTGAAAACGTAAGCTGAAGATCCATCTGTCGGAAATACAAATCCAAATTTTTTGGAAACGGATCAATTCCTGGAAACTGGAATGTTTACACAAACGGAAATGTCCCAGGTTGGGAAGCCTCTGGGTAAACTCCAAGTCCAAGCCCAAACTAGAACTTCAAAAATCTGGCATGCACAAGATGGTGACCAATACGCAGAACTTGATTCAGATTTTCAAGGCCCAACAGGACCAGCAAATCCTGAAGACGCTTCAACGAAAATAACCCAACCTAAACACAGAAGTTGGACAAGTTTACAAAGTATCTTTCTGGTTTGCGTCATGTCCAGGTACTGATGTAAGGAAAAACGCAGTCCTGTCTTATATCGACGGTGTTGAAAAAACAGGAGGAACAATAACAGCATCTGGTGCTGGAACAAACACTGTTTGGAAAATTACACTTACACATTTACCGCAACAGATACAACAACAGAACTTTTCGCTGACGCAGGAACATCAAACGCTCTAGGATCTTTCTAGACAACGTGATGGTGAATTGTACAGATGAAGAAGATATTCCTGGATTTAATAATAGATCCACCTTGCGCTATTGATTGTGAAGATAATCAAGACCAAGAAGAGCCAAAAGATCCAGCTTGTGAGGCTGATTGTGGAGATGACGACGACGAAAACAGCAATCACAGAAGATGATTCTTCAGAAGATCAGCCTGAGGAAGGAGAAGGACAAGGAGAAATACAACCTTCTCCGACATCTAGCGCATCTTCAGGAAGTTCTTCGTCTTCAGGATCTAGAACATCAGGAAGTGGCGGAGGTGCTGTCTTAGGTGCTTCTACAGAAGGTGATGTTTTGGGAGCTTGTTGGATTTACTGAATACCATAGGAAAGGGAGACGTGGGTGTGGTGAAGTTTCAAAAATTCAAGAATTCTTAAATCAAGAAGTTAACGTGTAATACAGTAAACGAGTTTATGATGAAGCTACGGAAAAAGCTGTTCACGCTTTCCAAAAGAAATATTTTAAAGAAATTATTTCTCCTTGGGTTCCTTCATTCATGCATAGAACAACAGGAAAATGGTATAAAACAACAAGAATGATGGCAAATGAAATAATCGTTTGTCCAGAAGAGCCAGTTTTCTTAGAAGATCCAAAGATAATTTATAAAGTAAAATGGGACGGATCTAAACAACAATAAGAACTAAAATCAACTCAACAGGCCAACAAAAAGAGCGCGCCGGAGGCGCGCTCTTTTGTTATTTTGAAAACACCCAAATTTAAGGTATTATTGGGGAATATGGAGCAATACGACCACAAAAAGATAGAAGATAAATGGCAGAAATTTTGGAAGAAAAAGAAATCTATAAAACAGAACACAATTCTTCAAAACCAAAACAATACATTTTAGATATTTGTTTCCGGGTATCCATCGGGAGCGGGTCTTCATGTGGGTCATCCGAGGGGTTACATCGGCTCTGACGTGCTTTCTCGTATGAGGCGAATGCAAGGCTTCAATGTCCTTCACCCGATGGGTTTTGACGCCTCGGCCTTCCAGCTGAACAATACGCCATCCAAACCGGCGAGCATCCATCTGTGATCACAGAGAAAGCGATAGGAACTTTGCCAAAAAACAGCTCGGACTTATCGGCCTTTTTCTTATGACTGGTCGCGAGAAGTGCGAACAATCGATCCAAAATACTACAAATGGACACAATGGATTTTCCTTCAACTCTTCGATTCTTATTTTGATGAAAAAGAAAATAAGGCAAAACCAATAACAGAACTTGTCGCGAAATTTGAAAAAGAAGACGCAACCTGGAAAGACAAATCAGAAAAAGATAAACAAGATATCTTGATGGATTACAGATTAGCTTATGAAGGATATTCACAAGTGAATTGGTGTCCGGAGCTTGGAACTGTTCTCGCAAACGATGAAATAATAGACGACGAAAAAGGAAACCCTGTTTCAGAGCGAGGTGGTTTTCCTGTTGAGAAAAAAGAAATGAGGCAGTGGTTTTTGCGGATTACAAAATACGCAGATCGACTTTTGTCTGGGCTTGAAACTATTGATTGGCCAGAACACATAAAAGAAATTCAAAGCAACTGGATAGGAAAGTGAAGGAGCGGAATCGATTTTAAAGTCACTGGGAATTCAGACGAACATCTATAAAAGTTTTTACCACACGACCGAAAACTATTTTCGGTGCGATTTTTGGCGGTTTCCGCTGGACTTGCGAAAAAGTGGCTTGATATTGGTTGGCCAGCAAGTGATGAAATAAAAGATTATGTTGCCAAACTTTAAAAGAAAAACGAAACTGCTGATTTTAAAGAAAAAGAAAAGACAGGAATTTATGCTGGGTTTGACGCGACAAATCCTGCAACAAAAGAAAATATTCCTATTTGGATTACAAACTATGTTTTGGACGGAGTGGGAACTGGCGCGATAATGGCCGTGCCCGCACACGATGAAAGAGATTTTGAATTTGCTAAGAAGTTTGGACTACCAGTTAAATTAGTTATCGCAGATCATGATCAAGATACTGGTGATTGGGCAATCAAACCAGGAAAGCCGAATGCTTTTATAAAGGTGTTAGTGTTGTAATTTTTAATAAAAAAGATGACACAGTGCTTTGTCTTGAATGGAAAAAATATGGATGGAAAACTTTTATTACTGGAAAGATGGATGAAGACGATACTGGATTTCGAGTGAAAATCCGCCAGACGTGAAGTTTATGAAGAAACTGGTTACAGAAATTTAAAATTACGCCACATAAACAAGAAAGTCCATACTTTACAAGTTACTATCATGACGGTAAAGACGAAAATCGATTTACTGAAATGTATCGAATGTATTTCGAACTTGTTGATGAAGAAAAAGATAATATTTCAGAAGAGGAAAATTCTAAACATGTTATACATTGGGTTGATAGAAAAAAAGTACCATCTTTTGTTACCGCAAGTTATGATCAGGTTACTGCAAGGAAAATAGCTGATAAATCTTTTGAAACAATATCGTGTTTTGATAAAGAAGGTATTTTAATTAATTCAGCAGAATTCAACGGTCTAACTTCAGAAGAAGTAAAATCAAAAATCACGGAATTTGTCGGAGGGAAAATGGTTACAAAATACAAAATGCGTGACGCTATTTTTGCTCGACAAAGATATTGGGGTGAACCAATCCCACTTAGCCACGAAGGAGACTTAATAAAACCTCTTTCCGAAAAAGACCTTCCGCTAGAACTTCCAAAGGTGGATTCTTATAAACCATCGGGAACAGGGGAATCGCCTTTGGCTGGCGTGCCAGAGTGGAAAGATGCAGGCTACGAGACAAACACAATGCCGGGATGGGCTGGTTCTTCGTGGTATTTCTTGCGATATATGGATCCGAAAAACAGTGAAGCTTTTGTTGGAAAAGATGCGCTTGATTACTGGCAAAATGTGGATGTTTATATTGGTGGCGCAGAGCACGCAACAGGACACCTTTTGTATGCTCGTTTTTGGAACAAATTTTTGAACGATTTGGGATATGTTCCGACCGATGAACCTTTCAAGCTTTTGAAAAACCAAGGACTTATTCTCGCAAGCGATGGACGCAAAATGTCTAAGCGATGGGGCAATGTAGTAAACCCAGACGAGATGGTAGATAGATTTGGTGCTGACTCTTTCCGACTTTATGAAATGTTTATCGGACCTTTCGACCAATACACTTCTTGGAATACAGACGGGCTTGTGGGAACACGACGTTTCTTGGAACGCGTATGGCGAGCGAAAGAATATGTTGTTAGTTATAAAATTGATAATCCTCCTCCATTAATTAATGGTACGGAAGTTATTGGGGGTTATGAACATCTACGAATATCTTTAAATAAAACCATAAAAAAAATAAAAGAAGATATAACAAACTTTAGGTTCAATACCTCTGTTTCTTCGATGATGATATTAGTAAATGAGATTGAAGCAGAAAGACGAATAGAAAAAGAAGATTTTAAAAAATTCTTGCAAATCCTCGCGCCCTTTGCACCACACATGACAGAAGAGTTGTGGCACGAGCTTGGTGAAAGCGGTTCTATCCACACGTCTTCTTGGCCGAAAGCTGACGAATCAAAACTCAAAGACGAAAAAATTAAAATAGCAGTTCAGATAAACGGAAAAGTTCGCGACGAAATAGAAATCGCACAAGACGCTAGCGAAGAAGAAGTGAAAAACATCGCCACAAAAAGAGATGCTGTAAAAGAACACATCAGTGGAAAAGAAATCAAAAAATTTATTTATATTCCTGGTAAGATAGTAAACATCGTTATTTAATCATGGTAAAAAAAGTTTTCAATCTTTTAAACAGAGAATTTTCGAACATCAATCAAGCGGCTATTATACTCGGATTCTTCACTTTACTTTCTCAGATTTTGGGACTTGTTCGTGACCGAGCTTTTGCTCATTTTCTTGGACCGTCTTCTAGTCTTGATGTCTACTACGCGGCTTTCAAGGTGCCAGACTTTATATTCGTTTCTGTGGCCTCTCTGGCTTCTGTGACGGTTCTTTTGCCGTTTTTGGTAGATAAGCTTGGTGTTAAAGAAAATGGTGAACTAAACGGTAATTCTGTAAAAGCTAAGAAATTCTTAAACGATACTTTTACCATTTTTCTTTTGGCGATGATCGGCGTGTCTGTTATCGCTTTTATTTTTATGCCAGCTTTGGTGAAAATGGTCGCGCCTGGATTTTCCGGAGCGGAACTTAAAGATCTTGTTTATTTAAGTCGGATTATGGTTCTTTCGCCAATCTTTTTAGGTCTTTCAAATCTTTTCGGATCGGTGACCCAAATGTTCAAAAAGTTTTTCGTTTTTGCACTTAGTCCTGTTTTCTATAATCTCGGAATACTTCTAGGTGTGCTTGTGCTTTTTCCTATTTTTGGATTGCCGGGTTTGGCATACGGAGTTGTTTTAGGAGCGGTGATGCATATGGCTATTCAGTTTCCGGTTTTGATTCGTCATGGATTTTTTCCCGAAAATATCTTTAAAAATAGATTGGTCTAGCTTAAAAGAAATGGCCACACTTTCACTTCCGCGAACAATCGGGCTTTCTCTAAGTACACTTTCTTTGATAGCTATTATCGCTATCGCTTCGAAAATAGGGACGGGTTCTATTTCTATTTTCCAGTTTTCTTTAAATCTCCAAAACGTTCCGCTTGGGATTATCGGCATCTCTTATTCTGTTGCAGCTTTTCCGACGCTCGCTAGGTTTTTCTCTGGGGGAAATATGAAAGATTTCGTGTCTTATATCGCTCTGGCTGCTCGGCAGATTATTTTCTGGTCTTTGCCAGTGATGTTTCTTTTTATCGTTCTTCGTGCGCAGATCGTGCGTGTGATACTGGGGACGGGGCAGTTTACTTGGCAAGACACTAGACTCACAGCGGCATCTTTAGCGCTTTTTGCAGTGTCTGTCTCGGCGCAGAGTTTGATTTTGCTTTTCACTCGCGGGTATTATGCAGCGGGGAACACAAAGAAGCCTCTTTATATAAATCTTTTTTCAACATTTATAACAATAACATCTGCATTTCTTTTTGTTCATATTTTCAAAACACACGAACCTTTTAAATATTTTTTTGAATCACTTTTGCGTATTGAAGGTTTGGCGAATTCAGAAATAGTTATGTTGCCTTTAGCTTTTTCACTCGGCTCTATTCTAAACGCTTTCTTTCTTTGGATTAATTTCCGATCTGATTTTAACGTTAAAGACACAAAAGATTCTTTCTTATTGAAATCTTCTTTTCAGAGTTTCGCGGGATCTTTCTTTATGGGGTATGTGGCGTATTCTTTTCTAAATGTTTTTAATAAGATTTTAGATATTAGTACTTTTTGGGGAGTTTTAGGACAAGGTTTTTTCTCTGGAGTTTTGGGAATATGTTCCGGATATGTTGTGCTAAAAGTTTTGAAAAACGAACAGATAAATCAAATAGAAGAAACTCTAAAGAGAAAAAGATTTTGGAAGACTTCTGTGACGAAGGGAGGTGATAGTGATTTGCATCCTTTGTCATAAATATTTTTAACCACCCTTCAAAAGACCAGAGTAATCCGCCCTCGATAGGGCGGATTTCTTCCGTCTTGGCTTCTTTATAAACAGAAGCCTCCGATGAGCCTTTTGAAAGGGTGGTTTTGGGATAGAAGATTTTAGTTTTAAGTACCAAAAACGTTGGAAAATAAGCGTATAAAAGCTTGACAAAATGGGTTTAAGTGTGATATAATTTACTCAGAAACCAACAACGAACGCACATGAACAACTTTCTCTTTATTGCTGCAATGACGCTTGCGTCTTGCAGTCTCGATTCCAAGAGTTATGATCTCGGTCCGGAGAACGATCCAGATATTGAGATCACGATGCATGACACTGTGGAATGGCGGCGTAATGGATATAAAGGCAGTATCAAAAGCTGCGAATTTCCGGCAACTGTGCTGGAAGTAGATCTCCATCGTAACCGCATCAAAGTGGCGCCATCGTGGGCATCAGAATTCTGGCTGATCATCAGTGAGAGTCCTAGGCCAAGACCTTCCATTTCCGTTGGACAGCGGGTTCTGGTTATGGGGTACAAGGTAAAGGAATTCCCATCTGGTACGCTGGTTTGGAACTATAGTTTGTGGGGATTCTGACGATGGAAGTGGGGTTCGAAAAGCTCCGGTATTGCCGGGGCTTTTTCATTTCCAATTTTTTTATTTTTTCTTTGGTTTTGTTTCTTGATCTAATTTATGAGGGTTATGCATTGGGCAAGTTTTGTCGCTACAACGTTCAGGGATTGTCTTTGGTCACAAATATTTTTCCTGACGGAAAAATTTCGCGACCCCGGCTCGCGGTTTTTGCCTTGAGCTCCGCTCAAACAAAAACATCGCTCCGCCTCACAAAAACCAAAACACACGAAGCAGTTCGTGTGTTATTTTGCCACTTTGTCTGGTCGATGGTTAGGACACTTTTTATCAGAGCATCTTTCTGGTATGGTTTTTGTGCCTTCCATCATGAGTTTGCCGCACATTTTGCAGAGCTTGCCCGTTGGTTTTGTTTTTATTGCGTGTTTACAGTCTGGATAGTTTGAGCACGAGAAAAATATTCCAAATCTTCCTTTTCGTTCAACCATTTCTCCGTCTTTACATTCTGTACACTTTACGCCTGTTTTTTTCTTTTCAACTTCTTCTTCAGATTCTTTTATAAATTTACATTTTGGATACCTTGAACAAGAGATAAAAAGTCCGAAACGTCCTTCTCTTTGGACTAATTTACCTTCATGTTTGTCTCCACATTTTGGACACATTTCACCAATCTCTTTTGGTGGCTCGAGCTCTTTTCCTTCTTCTGTTCTAGCTCCAGCACAAGTAGGGAAGTCAGAACAACTCATAAACTTTCCATTTTTTGAAAGTTTATAAACCATAGACTTACCGCAAATCGGACAAGGAAATTCTGCTGGCGCATCGCCTAAGTTTGTAAGCTTTTCTATATCTTCTTTGGCCTTTAGAGCTTTTGTAAAAGGTCCGTAGAAATCTGAAAGTGTTTTTACGTATGTTGCTTTTCCAAGAGCTATTTCGTCGAGCTCTTTTTCCATTTCTGCTGTGAAGTCGTCGCTGATGTATTCTTTGAAATTTGTTTCGATAAAAGTCGAGACCACGTCACCCGTGTCTGTCGGGATAAGAGTTCGGCCTTCTTTTATGACATAACCTCTATCGACAATAGTCTTTATAGTCGAAGCATAAGTCGACGGACGACCAATATCTCTTTTTTCTAATTCTTTAATAAGCCCGGCTTCTGTGTATCGGCCTGGAGGAGTTGTTTCTTTTTCTTCCATGTTTGCTTTTACCAAATCAAGCGCGTCCTTTTCTCCAAGCTTCGGAACTTCAACATCTTCTCCTCGAGAACGAGTGTCCACAGCCAACCAACCTGGGAAAAGTATCCGTGATCCGTTTATAGAAAAATTCGGCATAGAGTTATCATCTCCGACGTTCGCAGAAATTTTGGTTCGCAAAATTTTCGCTGGTGTCATTTGTGAGGCGATAGCTCTTTCCCAGATAAGACGGTATAACTTTTTCTCGTCTTCTGTAGTGCCAAGTGAAGGTCTTGAAGGGTTTGTCGGTCTTATAGCTTCGTGAGCTTCTTGAGCGTTTTTAGATTTTTTAGAATAGACATTTGATTGCGCATATTCTACTCCCAAGTTTTCTTTTACGTATGAAAGCATTGCAGCTTGTGCGTCTTTGCTAAGGTTTGTGCTATCTGTTCTCATGTATGTTATCAAACCTTTTTCGTATAGCTTTTGAGCCACGCCCATCGTGCGAGATGGTGCGAATCCAAGACGAGTCGAAGCGACTTGTTGCATTGTAGACGTGGTGAAAGGAGCTCTCGGTGCACGAGCTGCTTCCGTTTCTTTCACATTCATTACAGACCAAGAACCTTCTTGTGCTTTTTTGAAAATATCTTCTGCTTCTTTTTTATCCCAGATTTCTTTATCGCAAGTGAAAAGCATTTCGTCTTTTCCTTTTTTTAAAAGCGCTGTCAGGATGTAGAATTTTTCTGGAATGAAAGCACGTATTTCTCTTTCGCGTTCCATTATTATTCGAAGAGCAGGGGACTGAACTCGCCCAGCCGAAAGACCATATCGAACCTTTTTCCAAATAAGTCCTGAAAGATCATAACCAAAAAGTCTGTCTAAAACTCGACGAGCTTCTTGAGCGTTTTTTAAATCCATATCTACTTCTCGCGGATGTTTCAATGCTTCTTTTATAGCTGTCTCTGTGATCTCATTGAATACTATTCTTTTTGGATTTTTAAGTCCAAGAGCTTCTTGAAGGTGCCAAGCGATAGCTTCACCTTCACGGTCGAGGTCGGTCGCCAAGACGACTTCGTTTGCCTTCTTTGCAATACTTTTTAGTTCGTCCACAACCTTCTTTTTTAGAGGAGAGATTTCGTATGTTGGTTTAAATTCGTTTTCAATATCAACAGCCTTCTTATTCGATTTAAGAAGGTCTCGTATATGTCCCACAGACGCACGCACGGTGTATTTGTTGTCTAAATATTTTTCGATTGTTTTCGCTTTTGAGGGCGACTCTACTATAAGTAATTTCATAACTTTCATAAGTAATACTATGGATTTTGATTTTATGCAAATAATGAAATGGAAAAGCGCAGGGGTTTCCTGCGCTGAGCCAACCCATTATTAGGGTAGGGTGATTACATTAAGAAGCATTTTGGGGTTAGCTGCTTCTTGAATGTTGACTTTAAATCCGACTTTCTCGGCGATGTTTTTGTCTGCCAGTATAATCAGTGTGGATCCGGGAAATTTTGTAAAATGTTCCCGGATTTTCTTCAAGATTGCCTGGCCAGGTTTTTCTGGTTGGATAAACTCGTATCTCTTTTTTGTTGGAATCGATACGAATGTTAGTACATCAGAAAAATCATTTGGGATGCTGTCATCTATTATGATGAAATTATCACCAGATCTTTCTCTTATACTGCGTTCAATCACCGGTATGATTCTGGTGATGTATTCAACCACCATCTTTTCGCACGAATCAGAAACTTCTATCTGGGTATCGATACCCAGCAAAACTAATGTACTTTGGTTTTCCATTGTAGTCTGGGTTTTCTGTATTTTGCATTATTTGGTTGTTTTGGTCAAGCCCGAGCATTTAGCGCGGATAAATCCAAAAACCCTAAACTCTATGTATCTTTCCTTCGGATTGTTTTATCACGCCTCTTATTTCAAGCATTGTGACCAAGATATTTACCTCGGTGATCGGTTTGCCAGACAAAATACTTATCTCTTCTTTTGTTTTTGGTTCTTTTAGTAGATTAAATATAGACATCTCTTCTTCCGGTAAATCTATATTTTTTTCTTTAGCTTCTTTTTGTTCTAAATCAAGAACTTCTAAAATATCTGCGCTTTTAAGAACCGGTATTGCACCCAGGCGTAAAAGCTCGTTTGTTCCTTTGGATGTGGGTGAATTTATATTTCCAGGAATAACTAAAACATCTCTATTGTAATCTGTGGCGAGACGCGCCGTCGTCAGAGTTCCCGATTTCTCCTCGGCTTCTATTAATAGAACAGCGTCCGATATTCCTGCGCCGATTCTGTTTCTTTGGATAAAGCTCCAATTCGTAGCTTTAAAGTCAGGTTCGAATTCTGAAAGAAGGCAACCACCTGCTTCTAATATTTTTTTTGAAAGTTTGAAATTGCTTTTGGGATATAAAACTTTTGGATCAAGCCCAGAGCCGGGGATTGCTATCGTCTTAAGTCCGGCGCGCAAAGCCGACTCATGAGCGATGGCGTCTATGCCCAGAGCCATACCAGAAACTATCACAATAGGATATCCGGCGAGTTTTTCTATGAGTTTTTCGCAAACCATTTTCCCATAAGCGCTGTGTCGACGAGATCCGACAACAGTAAGAAACTTCATTTCTTCGTCAGGGAAATTTCCTTGGATATAAAGCTTTTTAGGTGGGTCAGCTATTTCTTTTAGACGATATGGAATATTTTTAAATTCTTCTATCGGGGGCATACTTCCTAAATTGTATCATTTTTTATAATACGAAACATGTTAGATATAAAATTTATTCGCGAAAATAAAGATATAGTAGAACTTGCTATTTCTAAAAAGAAGGTCAAGCTTGATATAAATGAGTTAATGACAAAAGACGATGAGCGTCTTGTTGTTTTGGCTGAAGTTGAAAGACTGCGAGCAAAGCAAAACCTTGTAAGCGAGCGAATGCCTCAATTAAAAGACGAATCCGAAAAAGCAGAACTTATAAAATCAATGCAGATTTTGAAAGAGGATTTAAAAAAGAAGAAGATAAATTAAAAGACGTTATGGTCGCTTGAGAGATTTGATGCTTCGTGTGCCAAACGTTCCAGATTTTTCTGTTCCAGATGGAAACTCAGATGAAGAAAATAAAGAAGTTAAAGTTTGGGGTGAAAAACCAGTTTTTGATTTTAAACTAAAAGACCATATTGAAATAATGACAAAGCTTGATATGGTGGATTTTGAACGCGGAACAAAAGTTCACGGCTTTCGAGGATATTTTTGAAAAACGACGGAGCAATACTTTCAATGGCTATTTGGCGATACGCGATGGATTTTTTGGTAAGAAAGGTTTTACACCGATGATTGCTCCTGCGATAGTAAGGAAAGAGCATTTTTTTGGAACAGGACATTTGCCGGGAGATGCGGAAGATTTATTTGAAACTCAAGATGACGATTATCTTTCTGGTACTGCCGAGGTTCCGATCATGGGATATTATTCAAATGAAATTTTAACAAAGAAGATTTACCTAAAAAGTTTCTGGCTTTTTCTCCTTGTTATCGAAGAGAAGCGGGAAGTCATGGAAAAGATACAAAAGGTTTAATACGTGTTCACGAATTTTACAAAGTCGAGCAGGTTATTTTGTGTGAGGCGAGTCATGAAGAATCTGTAAAACTTCACGAATGGTTAAACAGAAATACAGAAGAATTCATCGAGTCTTTGGGTATTCCGTATCATACTGTTTTGAATTGCGGTGGAGATCTGGGTCTAGGACAAGTTAAAAAATACGATATTGAACTCTGGGTTCCAGGAGAAGAAAAATACAGAGAGATTTCTTCTGCTTCATATTTCACGATTTCCAAACAAGAAGATTTAATATTCGATATAAAGATGAAGAAGGAAAAACTCGTTTTGCTCACTCGCTAAACTGTACAGCTATACCAACTCCGAGAATCTTGGTTTCTTTGGTTGAAAATTTCCAACAAGCCGACGGCTCAGTCAAAATTCCAGAAGTTTTTGGTGCCATATTTAGGAAAAAGATAAAATCTCTTAGCCTTATGATAAGAGAGCGGATTAGCAGCACATCAAACCTAACGAAAGAACGTCGCCGAAAATTTTTCGTTAAGATTTTATGGATGCTTCTCGCTTTTGTTGTTTTTTTGATAGGTTTGGCTTTTTTGTCGCACTTGGATGATTTGTTAATAAAAGAAGTTTCTGTTTCTGGAAATGAAATAATAAAAGAAGAAGATATAAAAAAAGAAACTTTTAAAATATTATCTAAAAAAAGATTCTTTGTTTTTGCTGGAGAAAACAAAATAATTTATTCTAAAAACAAATTAGAAGATGGTTTGAAAAAAGCTTTTCCGAGAATTTTAAGTATTGAGACAAGCTTAGAGAAAAAGAAACTCTTTTTCAAAATCATAGAAAGAGAAAGAGCGCATCTTTGGTGTGGTGAAGAGCCTCCAACATACGGAGAAGGTTCGATACAAAGAGATTGCTATTTCTTGGACAATAGTGGATTTATTTTCGACAAATCTCCTCAATTTTCTTCTGGAGTTTATTTTACTTTTTATTCTAAAATAAAAGATGAAAATCCGATTGGTCAGTATATTTTGAATTTTGAATTTATAAAAGATATCGAGTCTTTGGTTTATGGAGTAAGTGAGAAGGGTTTTCCTGTGCATTCGATAGTCGCAAAAGAAGACGGACAATACGAACTTTTGTTTAACATGGCGACGACCCACTTAGATTATCCAAAACTTTTGTTTACCGAAGATCAAAGTATCGGAGAGGTTTACAATAAATTTATGTCTATCGTGGAAGAAGATCCATTTAAAACAGACTTTACAGAAAAGCCAAATCAGCTAGAATATATCGACGCTCGGTTTAAAAATAGAATTTTCTATAGATTTACAAAATAAGATGTTCTGGAAACTTTTTAAAAAAAAGAAAATAAAATACGACAAGGATTTAAATGATTCAATAAAAATGGGTTTTTGGGAAAAATTTTCTCAAGGTAAAAAACCTTTCTTTGTCTTGGCTCCGATGGCCGACGTGACAGACGTGGCTTTTCGGAAGATTATCGCTAAGTATTCAAAGCATGGCCAAAAGGGTGGCGGGCCGGATGTTTTTTGGACAGAATTTGTTTCTGCAGATGGTTTGAATTCTGCCGGACGTGAAAAGCTTTTGATAGATTTAGCTTTCGAAGAAGAACAGCGTCCGATAGTCGCTCAGATTTTTGGATCAAAAGAAGAGAATATGGAAGCGACAGCGAAGCTTTGTGTGGAGCTCGGTTTCGATGGAATAGATATAAATTTCGGTTGTCCGGATAAAGCGATAATGAAGCAAGGCTGTGGAGCTGGTGCGATACAAAATCCAGACCATGCGGTGAAAATAATTCAAGCTGTAAAACGCGGAGCGGGGGATTTGCCTGTTTCTGTAAAAACTCGTCTTGGTTTTAATAAAAATGAAATTGAAACTTGGGTTCCCAAAATTCTTTCTACTGGAGTCGCTGTCTTAACTATGCACGGAAGAACAAAAAAAGAGATGTCTAAAGTTCCAGCAAGATGGGATGATATAAAAAGAGTTGTGGAGATTGTGAAAGAATCTGGACTCAAAACTTTAGTTATTGGAAACGGCGATGTTTTGTCGATAGAAGACGGAAAAGAAAAAGCAAAAGAATCAGGAGTGAATGGGCTAATGCTCGGCCGAGCTATTTTTGGCAATCCTTGGCTTTTTGATTCAAACAAAAAAGAGATTTCTGTGAAAGAAAGATTGGAGGTTATGCTAGAACACACGAGAACTTTTGTTGAATATTTGGGTGAACATAAAAACTTCAACATTATGAAAAAACACTACAAAGCCTATGTAAACAACTTCCCTGGAGCAAAAGAACTTCGTATTTCTCTTATGGAATCAGAAAATTATGAAGAGATTGAAAAACACACAAAAGATTTTCTTGACGAATACAAAGAAGTGTCCTCTTTATAATTTTTGCTAGAAAATTATGATAAGATAATTTTATGTGGTCTTCGGATTGCATAATTATCAGTTAATCAAAATAATTATGGATACTAACGACAACACAATGCCAGAAGAAAAGAAAGATGAAATGGCACCAGCTACAGAAACTCCATCTACAGATGCACCAGCCGAGCCAGCAGCAGAAGAAGCTCCAGCAATGTAATATTGCGCAAAACAAAAAGCCCGCCAGCTTCGCTGGCGGGCTTTTTGTTTTGATTGACTTTTAGTATCCAAATAGGTAGATTCTGTTATATAATTTAATTATGAGTTTAGAAAGTAAAAAAATAATAGGCCGCCTAGAGTTTATAGATTTGCCTGAGTTCGAACTCTTGGGTATCGTGGCGAAAATAGATACGGGCGCTTATAATGGCGCAATACACACGACCCATGTGGTCGAGAAGGAAGTAGACGGGAAAAAAGTCATTGAATTTAGTTTGCTCGATGAAAGCCACCCAGAATTCACAGACGATATTTATCAAGTTGATAATTTTGAGAAAAGAGTGGTTAAAAATTCCAATGGTGATTCAGAGCTTCGATTTGTTTTACCAACCAAGATAATCTTGGGCGGGGAAGAGATAAAAGTTAAGTTTAGTTTAAGTAATAGAAAAAAACTTCGATATCCAGTTTTAATTGGAAGGAAAATTATTAAAAAACATTTTATTGTTGATGTAAGTAAAAAATTCACTAAATAAAAATATGCGTATAGTTATTCTTTCAAGAAAGCCAGATCTGTATTCTACAAAAAGACTTGTAGAAGCTGGTAGAAAATTAGGACATGAGGTTTCAATCATCGACCACACGAAGTGTAATCTGATAATGGAAAAAGCAAAACCAGCTATTCGGGTCGGTTCTGAATACATAAAAGATGTGGATATAATCATTCCAAGAATCGGTGCTTCTGTTACTGTGTACGGTGCTGCTGTGGTCAGGCAGTTTGATTTGATGGGTGTTCCTTCTACTTTGACCTCGACTGCGCTTATCAGATCTCGAGACAAACTTCGCTCACTTCAAATACTTTCAAAGTCTGGTGTGGGAATTCCTAAATCTGTTTTCGCAAGACACCCAAAAGCAGACGACGTGAAAATAATGATTGCTGAAGCTGGTGGAACTCCTGTTATCTTAAAACTCTTAGAAGGAACTCATGGTACGGGTGTGATAAAAGCAGATTCTGTTTCTTCTGCGAAATCTGCCGTCGAAGCATTTTCTGGAATCAAAAAAGATATTATTGTTCAAGAATTTATTGAAGAAGCAAAAGGAAAAGATATTAGAGCTTTTGTTGTTGATGGAGAAGTTGTTGGAGCGATGGAACGAAGCGGACAAGAAGATGAATTTCGTTCGAATCTGCACAAAGGAGGAGTTGCTAAACCAATAGAGTTGAGCATGAAAGAAAAAGCTGTGGCGGTGGAAGCTGCGAATTTGCATGGGCTTACTGTTGCGGGTGTGGACATGCTTATGTCTTCTCGAGGACCACTTATTATCGAGGTTAATTCTTCTCCCGGGCTTCAAGGTATAGAGCGAGCGACAGGAATAGATATTGCTGGAAAGATTATCGAAGCTGCGGAAAAGAAAGTAAATAAAAAGATAAAAGATAAAGAAAAATTAAAAGGCAAGAAAAAGAAGAAGAAAAAGGTTGATAATAATGAATAAGACAAAGGACCCGCACACTGAGTGCGGGCCCTTTACATAGGGTGTTTGCTTCACATGAAGAATCGTAATCCGACCGCTCCGCCGGATGCTTTGTTCTCAATGTCGCTTCCTGCTCCGATCCAAATAAATCCGCTGGGGATATTAATTTGGAGACGAGGGCCGGTTACTGTTCCGTATTGCGAAACAAATCCAAGTCCGAAGCTCTTGGTAATGTTGTAATTCAGGAACCCGAGATGCCAATGGCCTGAACCGCCGTACTCGACTACAGCCAGGTAACTAAAATCATGAAGACCATCGTCTTTACCGGGAGTCTTGTGAAAGACGTAACTCATACCGCGGTAAGGAGAAGCATTATAGGTTTCAATGCCAACCTGAGTACCAATCTCCGTGAATCCCTTTTTACCTTTGAAGGTATAACTGGGGCCAATCAGAATTTCTCCCCAAGCTTCTCCTGCTAGGGCGAAACATCCAATCCCCCAAGGGCTATCCTTGAAGTTTTTGGAACCCCAAATCCAAGGTTGTGCGTATATGGGCTTTTCTTGTTCAGGTGAAATCGCGACCTGAGCTTCAACCATCCATGAGGTGCTTTGTGAGGAACCTTTCCCACACAAAAAGAAAGCGAAGGTAAGCAATATGAATTTGTACATGTCCAAGTTGTTTAAATGTATTATAACATGTAAAAACTATTTTTGTCAAGACAAGAAATAAGATTTTATTTTTAAAGCTATTTTATATTCTGCTATAATACACTTATGTCAGAACTAGCATTATATAGAAAATATCGCCCGTCAGCTTTTGATGAAGTTTTGGGGCAAGACCATATTGTTAAAGTTTTAAAAGGAGCTCTAAAGCTTGGAAATATTTCTCATGCTTATCTTTTCTATGGACCACGCGGAACAGGAAAAACTTCAATAGCGCGAATAGTAGCAAGCGAGCTCGGAACAAAAGACCACGATATTTATGAAATAGACGCCGCTTCAAACAGAAAGATAGAAGATATTCGTGAAGTCCGAGATTCTGTCAGGACGATGCCTTTCGATTCAAAATATAAAGTTTACATTATCGACGAAGTTCACATGTTAACAAAAGAAGCTTTCAACGCTCTTTTGAAAACTCTCGAAGAGCCACCAGCTCACGTGATATTTATTCTCGCGACAACAGAACTTGAAAAAGTTCCAGACACGATCGTCTCTCGTTGTCAGACTTTTACTTTCCACAAGCCAAACATTTCTATATTAAAAGATTTGGTTATTTCTATCGCAAAAAAAGAGGGTGTAAAAATAGATAACTCTGGTGCGGAACTTATAGCGCTTTTGGGTGATGGATCTTTTCGTGATACACAAAGCACTTTGCAGAAAGTTATGTCGTTTTCTAAAGACAAGACTTTAAGTATAAAAGAAATAGAAGATGTCACAGGTGCGCCGAGCGGGGAATTGGTAAATGACCTTATCCTCTCTTTAGTTGAAGGTGATATTAAAAAGAGCTTTGAATGTATTCGGTCTTCTGAAGAGAAAAACATCGATACAGATATTTATCTTAAACTTATTTTAATCAAACTCCGTCTCGCGCTTTTGATGCGTTATGCGCCAGAAATGAAGAAAGATTTAGAAAAAGATATTGTTGATTCTGATGAAGAGTTTTTCAAAGAAATTTTAAAAGACAAGAAAGGTATTATAACTTCAAAGACTTTAGAAATTCTTCTTGAAACACAAAAACAGATAAAACATTCTTTTGTTAAAAGTTTACCGTTAGAAGTCGCACTGACAAAGATAATAGCTTAAAAACAAAGACCGCGCGCCTCCGGCGCGCGGTCTTTGTTTTTATACCCAAAAATGATATAAAAGATAAAAGTACAAACTCACCTCCAAACACACACACATGGAAACCTATAAAATAAATATAGAAACTTCAAGGCTCCCAGATTCTCTTGGAAGGTTAGAGTTAGTTTTGATCAGTGCAAGCAATCCTCGAAACGGTGAGTACCTAAGTAGAGGGAAATACCATGTCACTGTCATAAATAAAGATGGCGGACATGAACCAGGACACACTCTTTGTGTATTAAGAGAAAAAGAAGTGTTGTCGTGTGCGCTTGATCACCCTGAAGTTGGATTAAAGACGCTTTCGGAAAAAGAGCTTTCAGATCTAAGCTTCATCTTCATGCCTAACGGGTGAATATTTGAATAACTCTTTCGGGGCACTAGAGAATTCTGGTGCCCCATTTCATTTCTTGATTTTTTAATGATTTTAAGGCACAATAATATCCGTTATTAGTTTCGACTAATATTTACGATCTTGCCGGATCGTCTAATGGTAGGACTCTGGTTTTTGGTACCAGCTATCTAGGTTCGAGTCCTAGTCCGGCAGCAGAGTAGTGAGACCGACCGAGTCTCCTAAAATCACTATATTTTGCAACGTAGTTTCAGAACGAGTCATGGGCTCGAACTTTTGCTATTTTCGCCCGAAATCAGAAAAGCTATATTTCACGCTGTTTGGTCGGTTCGAGTCCAAGACAGGGGGTTTTTTAGAGATTTTCTGTTGTAATTCGTATGTATTGCCGTGACTGAGAAGTCCACGGTATGAAGATAAAGATTCTTCTTTTTGATTATCTCTCAAATTCTTAAACATCCGCCGTTTGGTTGAGGTGCGCGGCACGCGATGATGCGGAAAATGCACCCAGCCTAGAAAGTCGACGCCCGAGCTCCACGTTTTTGTGAACATCTTGTCCGGATGCAAGGACAATTTCAATCGCGTTTCAAGGAACTCAGAAATGCGAGGAAGCAAACGCTGAAGATATTCTTTGCTTTCGTGCAGAATGACGAAATCATCGGCGTATCGAACGCAGTGTTTAACTTTCAACTCGTGCTTCAAGAAGTGATCGAATTTGTTCATGTACACGTTCACCAAAAGTTGGCTCGTGAGGTTGCCGAGCGGTAAACCGACACCCGGTCTGCCTTCGGTATGGAAGCTTCTGACCACCTTGCTTAACAGCAAGATCACGTTGCCGCTCTTGATGCGCTTTTTCAAAATGGCGCCGAGAATTTCGTGGTCTATGTTGGCGAAAAACTTACGTATGTCGCATTTTAAAACCCATGCGGTGCGCGTGTTGTTGCGCGAAACGGAACGGGCATGATCGCGAAAGCGATTCAAGGCTCGGTGCGTGCCTTTGATACGACGGCAAGAATAAGAATCGAATATGAATTTTGGGTCGAAATACGGATACAAGACGCGATAAATGGCATGGTGGAGCAGTCGATCGCGCACGCTTGCCTTGTGGATGTCGCGCGGCTTCGGATCGTTGATCCGGAATGCCGTATAACCGCCATGCCGGTACGTCTTATCGGCCAACTCACGGTTGAGCTCGAGAATGTTATCCATGAGTCGGGTCGAAAACCCCTGTACGTCTTTGCGGCCACGCTTGTTTTTCAGAAATTCGCGCCACGCCGCAAGCAAATTGTCGACGGAAATGATATCATGGTAGATATGACGCGGCCGCATTCCCCCCCCCTCTCTCTCTCTCTCTCTCTCTCGATAACGCCTCGATTCTCCAGAGAATCAAAGAGGGATATTTGTTGTGGGTGAATATCGTTCCGCATATTTCCAAAGGCGCTCGGTATACGATCGGGGCTCGGATAGAAAACAAATTTTTCGATCTTCTTGAGCTTTCCTATATCGCGTATTTTACCGAAAAAGAAAAGAAAGCGGAAAAGATCGCCGAGTGCGTTTTGACGCTCGACACGCTCAAGTTTCTTGTTTCCGTGGCGTGGGAAGGCAAACTCGTCACCAACAAGCAATGCGAGGAAGTGGCGCGGAAGCTCGAGGAAGCCGGCAGAATGTTCCACGGCTGGAAAACGAACTTATCGAATCCGGAAAAGAAAAACCGCGATCGGTGAGGACGCGGGAAAAAGAAAACAGTTTCGGAGACGGAACGCGAACTTGTTGTCCGGATTCCACGTGTTGTCGGGATTCGCCCAATCGTTGTTCAGCCACAAACCGTCGTCGTTGCGTTCGAGGTTGAACACGTTCGGGTTGCCGTCGGAGTCGGTTTGTGCGACGCGTCATCCGTTCCACCGTCCGTCTGACGCGCAAAGCGCGAAAGACCGGACTGCATTTTATGCGTGATCGAAAATCAACCGACGCACCGCACCAAGTATTTTCTTTATTTTTGACTTCCGAGCGAATCCTCTCTGTCAAGCCGTGGCCGGACGGACTCTCAATTCGCGCGAGCCGAACGGGTCTTGAAAAGCCGGAGCCGTTCAATGCAACCTGTCTGTTTCAATCATAGCTAAAAAATCCGATTTTTGCTAAAATGCTTATATCTATGGAAAAGCATCCGCTTCATCTCAAAAACCCCGAATTGCAGACTTCTCCCGAAGTTCAGCGCGCCGTCGTGCGGGAGGAACGCGACAGCGGCGAGAAAGTCCCCAATAATCCATCCGAACGCATCGAAGCATATATGGATCGTCTTGAAAATATCTTTTTGAATCCGGACGAACGCAAACGCGAGCGGAATTTGGAAATGTTTCGCGACAAAATCTACGACAAGCTCATCATCAAAAAAGAGAATTTCCCCGATTCGTATTTTGAGCTTCAGAAGCGCATCGCCCGGGAACGAGGCCAGAATATCGAAGAAATTCCGGCTGACGTCCGCGAGCAAATGATGGACACCGCCATCGAGGATCAGCGACATTCTCTCGACGCGTGGATGGACTATCTCACCTCGCCGGACGCGGTCTACCCGGCATGGTTCAAATACTACGCATGGAACCAGATCATCAAGCTTTCGCAATTCGACAAGGAGCGCGGAGAGTTCAAGAAGCGCACCGACTCCACCGTCGCGCCGTTTCCGGACATTTACCGAGAACCGCTTGCTCAAATTGCGGACCTCTACGAACGAGTCAAAGACGACAACAAGGACTCCGAAGCCCGTCGGGAGTTCGACAAGAAATTCCCGACGCTCTACGCCGAACTCATTTCCAAGTCACTCGCCGCTTCGATGGAAAATCGCGAGGAAATTCGCGGTTCGTGGGTGAAATATGAACAGGGCGACAATGCGGCCGCGCAAAAGCTGTTCGAGTCTCTCGAGGGCAAAGGAACAGGCTGGTGCACGGCGGGAAAATCGACCGCCGAAACGCAGATAGACTCCGGCGACTTTTACGTGTACTACACCAACGACGCTTCCGGAAGTCCTACCCAGCCGCGTCTCGCCATCCGCATGGAGGGAAAGGACAGGATCGGCGAAGTTCGCGGCATTTTGCCGCATCAAGGCGTCGAGCCGTTAATGCAAGAAACTCTTGACGAGAAGCTGGGCGAATTCGGAACCGAAGCCGACGCCTACCGCAAGAAAAGCGAGGACATGCGAATTCTCACCGCGCTTGAGAAAAAGCATGAACGGGAAGAATCGTTCACCAAAGACGATCTCGTATTTTTGTATGAAATAAACTCGAGCATCGAGGGATTCGGGTACGAGAAAGACCCTCGCGTCGCGGAACTTCGCCGCGATCGCAATGCCGAGGAGGACATGCTTACGATTTTTGAATGCACCAAAGACCAGATCGCCCATGTGCCGAGCGAAATAACCGAAAACACCAAAGCGTATATCGGCCAACTTGAACCCGGCATATTCCAGAAACTTCCCGAGACTCTCGAGCATGTCTACACGTCGTTCCCCGAAAAGAAAATCCGCAGAGAAAGCGTCGAGGTCGGCGGCAAATCGGCCGAACAGCTCATTTCCGAATTGGAGGCGGCCGGCATCAACATTTCGGACTATGCTCGGAGCATGTTGCTCAATAAAGCCGAATTCATTCCGGCCAAAAATCCCGAAGACATGACGCTTGTTCGTCTCACGGTCGGCGATCTCGGATTCAAAACCAGCGCGACCACCGATCAGATATTCGAGCGGGCAGAGCAGCTCAGTCTGGAGCTTTGCCCGCCGGATACAGGCCCCAACTGGCGTCTCAAGTATCGCAACCAGCCTTTGGGGGAATGGTTTCGTATCGGCATGAAGCAGATTACCGGCTCCGACGGCTACCCGGACGTGTTCCTCCTCGGACGCGACGACGGCGGTTTGTGGCTGAGCCACGGTTGGGCGAATTCCGACGGCACGTGGGGTCCGGACTTCGAGTTCGCGTTCCGTCTCCGCAAGTCTGAATCTTAGAAACTTGATTGCTTTATAACTTTTTGACGCTTCGTCTCTTTAATTCTTTGACCCTTGTATTCGCGGCGCAGCCGCTCAAAATTTTTGATCATATTTTAAGCCCCATCTTGGTTCTAGACCGAGACGGTTCGAATCCTACTGCGGCAGCAGCCATGTGAGACCTATCGAGACAGCTAAAAACGCTAAGTTTTGCAAAGTGTTTTTAGAACGAGTCATGGGCACGAACTCCCGAAAGGGGTGTCCTAGACTCCTCAAGTTTCGATAGAAATCACAGGTACTATTCCGTAAATTGCATACCTGCTGAGAGCAGTAACCAGAACAAAAAACACCCCTTCGGGTGGTTTTTTGTTTGCGTCTTATGCAAGTGTTAGTTGCTTCTCTTTCAGTATGAGCTTACTCCTTAAATTCTTTAGCAACTCTCGTTTCTCATAAATCGGTCGCTTCCGCAGAATATGCTTCGCATAATTCCTGATATCTATTTCTTTGATCTTTATCTTTTCTTTAACCACTTTCCCGAGTACCGATTCTTGGAATTCATTGTGTGATTCAATCTCAGCCTTAATCTTGTCCTTCATGCCGATCTCGTCGAGTGATACCATATCCAAGATGTTCGCCATCTGTTCGATTAAGTCTTCTTCTCGTATGTGTCCGCATTTGCAATTCTTGTCTCTGGCTTTCGTGCATCCATAATAAACGTATCGGTGTACATTTCCATTTTTCTGTTTCTTAAACTTCTCGTCAGCCGTAATTCCAGCGGGAGCAACTTCTTACTTTGGTTTACAAACACAGTATGCTCTTGATGCGTATCAAGTGGACAATAATATTGCACCTCGTGGAGGATATTTTGGTCCAATCACTCGAGCAAAAATAAAATCACTCGGACTTTCTGGTTTGTGGTGGTAGTTTTCATAGCTTAAATGGAAGAATTTTTTTGTTGGGCTTTTTGGTTTATAATGAAAATATGAAATCTGAAAATCCAGCAACAATAAAAAGAATATACGCGATGTTGTTCGCTAGTGTTTATCCTGCATACATAGCTAAGGCAGATAAAAAGGGAAGAACTAAATCAGAAGTTGATAAAATAATTATTTGGCTCACTGGATATACTCAAAAAGGATTAGAGAAACAAATTAAAAATCGGGTAAACTTTGAAGAATTTTTTGCAAAAGCTCCTAAAATGAATCCTTTAAGATCTTTGATCACTGGTTCTGTGTGCGGTGTAAAATTGGAAGAAATAAAAGATCCGCTTATGAAAGAGATTCGTTATTTAGATAAGTTGGTGGACGAGTTGGCGAAAGGAAAGACAATGGAAAAAATCTTACGTAATAATATATAAATTGTAGTAAATTAACATATGAATTATTTTAAAAAATACATTGAATACTTGAAAGATAACCCAAAAGGTTATTGGTTTAAGAGAAAGATTTATGGTTGGGGATGGACTCCTGCTCGGTGGCAAGGCTGGGTTGTTATTGTGCTTTATATTGCTCTTATTTTAATTCTTGTAACTTCAAGAGAGGAATATATTCCTGGAAATGATATGTCGGGAAGTAATTTTCTTACATTTGCTTTTCCAATTATTTTGCTCACCATTTTTCTTCTTGTTGTTGTTTATAAAAAAGGTGAACCACCAAAGTGGACTTGGGGCTTGAAAGATAGCGATAAAAATAAAGAGGAATAATAAAAGGCCGGCGCGAAGCGCCGGCCTTTTATTATAAACTTTAGTTTCCAGTTTCGACAGTCGTCTCGCCTTAAAGTTCTGTCGATTCGTCTGTGCCGTTTGTTCCAGTTTCGACTGAATCATTCATGTTGTTTTCTTCTTCCATAGATTCTTCTTTGTTTATTGTATCTTCTTCCATAGTTTCTGAGTCATCATTTGACTCTTCTTCTGTGGTATAACCAGCATCTTCTAGAAGGTTTTCTAAATCTTCGTCTGAAATATTTTCATCCAAAACAGCCTCTTCAGAAATTTCAGCCATTGAATCTTCTGTTGTGGTTTCCACTAAAACTTCATTATCAGATTCTGTGTAAGTCTCGTCTCCATCATCTGCGACGATAACTGCAGAAATTTTACTTCCTTTTTTTGAAGAATTTCCACTGTGAACTACTTTTATGTTTTTGTGTTCACCTGCTGAAAGAAATGAACTAGTTCCTAGAACTTCTTTTTACCAGATGCGTCGCTTGAATAAACAACAACATATCCTGGTTTTGAAAGTTTGGCGTAAGAAACCACAGTCTCTTCTCCTGGCTGTTGGTCCATAGCAAAACAGCATTTTCTTCCATTACTAATGTATCTTCCATCATATCTTCCTTTTTGTCTTTTCCTGTAAAAACCACCACTAGTATAATAGCGATAGCCACAAGAAGAACCCATTTGATTGTATTCATAATGAATATTATTACCTTACTTACTAATAACTTAATCTTAGCATATTTAACATTTGTAGGCTTAATTTGTATTTTGCGGCCTAATTTTGTTGGATTATAGCTAAAGGAGTTTTTCTCCTTATTTAAAGACGGAGGTGTTCTTGTTTTATTACTATTATAAAATCCTTTTAATTTCTCAAAAATAATGTAAAGTATATGTCTATGGCTCATGGAGAAGTTGTAATACGTTTTGAAGGCGTATCATTTGAATACGGTCACACAAAGCCGATTTTGGATTCGGTGGATTTTTCTGTGCGACGCGGTATGAAGGTTACAATAATGGGTCAAAACGGTGCTGGAAAGAGTACGCTTTTTTCTTTGATAACAGGCGCCAACCAACCAGAAGATGGACAAATCCATTTATCTCAAAAAGCGACGATAGCTCTTTCTCGCCAGGTTATACCGCGAGACGAGCTTGATTTAACTGTCCGAGAATTTTTCCAAAAGTGTTTCGACGAAAAAGTTTATGATATCGACCCAAGAATCGACGACGTTTTGGAGGTTGTAAATCTAAAAGGTCACGAAGAAGTTCACGATAGAATAATAAAAACTTTTCAGGCGGACAACAAGCCAGACTTCTTTTAGCTTCTGCACTTATCCAAAATCCAGATATTCTTTTGCTAGACGAGCCTACAAACAATTTAGATAAAGACGGTATTTCACACCTAACTGATTTCCTTGTTAATTATAAAAACCGTAATCGTAATTTCTCACGACGCAGAATTTTTAAACTCTTTCACAGACGCCGTGCTTTATTTAGATGTTTATACTAAAAAAATAGAACAGTATGTCGGAAACTATACAGATGTGCGAGACCAAATAACCGCGCGAATGGAAAGAGAAAACAGAAAAAACGCTCTTTTAGGAAAAGAGATTCAAGCTAAAAAAGATCAAGCAAACAAATTCGCAATGAAAGGAGGAAACCTGCGTGCTGTCGCAAAGCGGATGCGTGACTTAGCAGCTGAGCTTGAAGAAGAAAAAGTAGATGTCAGAAAAGAAGATAAAACAATAAGACCTTTTATTATTCCTTTTCAAGAAGATGTAAACGGCGACATTGTCACTATTTCTTCTGTCTCTATTTTGAAAAAGGGGAAACCAAAGAAAATTAAATTCAATATAAAACTAAGAAAAAATTACCATCTTCTTTTGTCTGGTCCAAACGGAATAGGGAAAAGTACTCTTCTAGAATCTTTAGCAAACCAAACAGCCGAAGGTGCGGAGATTTTGAAAGGCGTCCGTGTCGGTTATTATCGACAAGATTTTTCTACGCTAGACTTTGAAGACACTGTTTACGAATCTTTAGTTAAGACAAGTAAAGAGGTCACAGGAAGAATTGATGAAGAAAAAATCCGTTCGACAGCTGCGAGTTTTCTTATAACCCGTGAGGTGATAAATACAAAAATCGGAAGTCTTTCAGAAGGGCAAAAAGGACTCGTGGCTTTTGCAAATCTTGTTCTGACTTGTCCTGGGCTTTTGATTCTAGACGAGCCGACAAATCACATAAACTTCCGTCACTTGCCGATTATTGCAAAAGCTTTAGATGAGTATAAAGGTGCTATGATTTTAGTTTTCCCACACTCCTGAGTTTGTCGACCAGATAAGAATAGACGAAGTTCTCCGCTTGGATAAAGAAGAAAAATAAAATAAACTAAAGAGATGAAAAAGCTTGTAAAAGTAAAAGACAAAATGCAGAAAAATTATTCTTATGAAATTTCTGCACCTGCCGGGAAAAATTTTGACCCTCGTTTTAAACCAGACTTAACTCCAAAACAAATGCTCGAACTCGGAGTTTTTGGTGGTGTCTATATGCGAGATTGTGGTAATGAATTTCCAAAGAGTTGGTTTGCTAGGGCACGTTTCCAAAAAGAGGGTATCTACAAACGCGATCCTAAAATTAATTTTTTCGGAGTGAATGCTAGCCAGCCTCTGTCTGTTTGGAAGAAAAAGGGATGGATTTATAAAGAAGATCCAAGAGGTTGGTTTCAATGGTATTGCAGATATTATATGGGGCGAAGAATTCCAAAAGAAGATGAAAGGCAAATAAAAAGATGGGTGGCAATGCGAAGACACTTAGCGCAAATCCACAACAGCTGTCGTGTCGGAGATTTTCATTGCCACACCAAACAACGCCAAGCTGTGCTTCATTGGGCTTACGATGCAAGAAAATTCTAATGTAAAGTTGATTTTACATTGTAAAAAAGTATAATTTAAATTATGTCTTCAAACGCAAAAAGAATAATTAAAAATTCTGTTTTCAAAAAACGAAAAGAGAAAAACGTAACGCAAGAAGAGCTGGCGCTGGCTTTGGGTGTGACAAGACAAACTGTCATAGCAATAGAGAAAGGGAACTACACTCCTTCTGTGGCTTTGGCGCTGGACTTGGCGAAGTTTTTCAAGTGTTCGGTTGAGGATATTTTTTGCTAAAATATAAATATGGAAAATACATCAAAAAAAGAAATAATAGTGACAATAGTTTTAGCGGTCTTGGTTTTGGTTCTTTTGAATCCTTTTCATGTTTTCATGTCATCGATGCTTCATATGTTGGTTCTTGGACTTCTTGTGGCTATTGTTGGGATTTTTGCCGGACTTATTTTGAATGAAAAAGTTTTAGATGAAAGAGAAAAAGATCACAAAGATAAAGCAGGAAGAATAGGTTATACTGCCGGGCTTTGTGTTGTGACTTTGGTATTATCGTCCAAACTCTTCAAGAAATGAACGACCTGGCTTTTGATTGTTCTTTTGGTAATGGTTTTATAAGATTGTTTCAAGAATTTTACTTCGAAGACATCAATAAATATCCACAACTTGATGTAAAGTCAACTTTACATTTGAAAACTCCTTTTCTATAATAGATTCATTAGTAAATAAACTTTTTATTTTATATGAATCAAATGAACACAACAGAATCTAAAAAGAGCAATGGTTCAATTTTAACAATCATTATCATTATAATACTTTTGGTAATTGGGTTTTTTGCTTTTTGGTAAATCAAAAGAAGAAAAAATGAAAACCAAATGATGCAAGATTCTGGAGAAATGATGAATGAAGAAAGCGTAGAAGGCGCGATGATGGAGAAAGAAGAGTCTGCGATGATGGAAAAAGCGGACACAATGATGCAAGATGAAAAAACTTCTATGAACTCTGACGCAATGATGACTTCTGGATCTTACGAACCATATTCTGGAGATAAATTAGCGATGGCTGAAAAAGGAGATGTCGTTTTGTTTTTCGGGCTTTTGGTGTCCGACATGTCGAGCCTTAGATTCTGATATAAAATCAAACCTAAAAATATTCCAGAAGATTTGACCATTCTTGACGTTGATTACGACAACTCAAAAGATCTAAAACAAAAATACGGAGTCACATATCAACACACCTTAGTTCAAGTTGATAAAGATGGAAATCTGATTAAAAAATGGAGCGAAGTCCAACGCTTTCTGAATTAGTAAGAGAAGTTTCGTAAAATGACTCTTCTTTTAATTTCTTTTGTCGCTGGAATCCTGACTGTTTTGGCTCCGTGTATTCTGCCTCTTTTGCCGGTTATTGTTGGTGGAAGTGTCGATGGAGGTAAAAATTTAAGTAGAGCTTTGACGGTCACGATTTCTCTAGCACTGTCTGTGATTGTTTTTACGCTTTTGATAAAAGCTAGTACACTTCTTATAAATATTCCGCAAAATTTCTGGACTTGGTTTTCTGGTGGAATTATTATAATTTTTGGTCTCATAAGTTTGTTTCCAGTTTTGTGGGAGAAAATCCCTTTTCTTTCAAAGTTAAGTATTGGTTCAAACAAAGTGATGACAGAAGGTTACAAGAAAAAAGTTTCTGGGGTGATGTGATAGTCGGTGCGGCGCTCGGTCCTGTTTTCTCAACCTGTAGTCCAACTTACTTTTTAGTTCTGGCGGCTGTTTTGCCGGAAACTCCGATTATCGGTTTGATTTACCTTGTCGCGTATTCTGTCGGACTTTCTATTTCGCTTCTTATTATTTCTTTCTTGGGTCAAAAACTTTTAAACAAAGTTGGTGTTGCCGCTGATCCACGAGGAACTTTTAAAAAAGTTTTAGGAATTATTTTTCTGATTGTTGGTATTGGAATAATAACTGGCGCAGACAAAGACCTACAAGTAAAGATCTTAGACTCTGGATTTTTTGACGTAACAAAAATAGAACAAAAACTTCTAGAAAAAGTTAACACAAAAGAGAATGTTCAAACAGACGAAATGACACAAGAAGAAGATTTGAGTGCTTCAGAAGAAGTAAATGCTCAAGAAGAAGTTTCTACAAAAATAGACAAAAAAGAATCAGGAAAATATTTAACTCCAGCTCAAAAATCTGTAAAGTTCTCAAAAGTTCCAGAGCTTGTAAATCCAAATGGCTACATAAATACAAACGGAGAAGAAATAAAACTCAAAGACTATATTGGCAAAAAGGTGGTTTTGGTAGATTTTTGGACTTATAGTTGCATAAACTGTAAACGCACAACTCCGTATTTAAATGCTTGGTATAAAGAATACGAAGACGACGGACTTGTTATTGTTGGTGTTCACACTCCAGAATTTGCTTTTGAAAAGTTGCAAAAAAATGTAGAAAAGGCAATGGAAGAAGAGGGAATAAAGTATCCTGTTGTTTTGGATAATGATTACGCGACTTGGAATGCTTTCAATAACAGATATTGGCCAAGAAAATATCTTGTCGATGTCGATGGATATATTGTCTATGATCATATTGGAGAAGGTGCTTACGACGAAACAGAAAAAGAAATCCAAAAAGCTTTGGCGGAACTTTCTTTTAGATTGGGTAAAAATATTTCAATTCCAAATAATATTTCACAGCCCGAAAATGTGATAACTGTAGACGGTGCTGTAAAAAGTCCGGAAATATATTTTGGATCAGAGAGAAATAAAGATTTGGCAAATGGAGAATCTTTTAAAATCGGAATCCAGGATTTCTCACTTCCAAAAAATATTGATAAAAACAAATTATATTTGAGCGGAAAATGGAATATCAAAAAAGAATACGCAGAAAGTGAAGATTTGGGTTCTGTTGTTTTTAGATACGACGCCAAAAATGTTTATATGGTTTTGAGTTCTGATTTAGGTTCTGAGATTGATATTTTCTTAGACAATGTTTTTGTTAAAACAATGAGAGTGGAAGATGAAACTTTATATGATTTGATTTCAGGTCAAAAATACGTATAACATAAACTCGAGATAAAAGTAAAAAGTGGAAAACTCAAAGCATTTACCTTTACTTTTGGGTAAATAAAAACCAGAAATATATTTTTGTGAATTATTAAAAAATTGATACAATATTCGCGAGGTTTATTTTTAATTTATAGAAAATGAAAAAAGCAAAAATATTGTTCTGGGTGTCGACTTCACTTATCTTCCTTTTCGAAGGTGTGATGACAGCTCTAACTTCTGGGTCACAAATGTCTATCGATGGAATTACGAGTCTAGGATATCCTGTTTATTTCGTCACAATGTTGGCGGTGTTTAAGGTTGTTGGTTCTCTGGCTTTGATAATCCCATCTGTTCCATCTCGAGTAAAAGAATGGGCTTATGCTGGATTTGGAATCGATTTTATTTGTGCATTTGTGAGTGTTTGGGCTGTTTTTGGTTTCGGAGCTCCGCTTCTGTATCCTGCTATCGCGATGATTATACTTGTTATTTCTTATACTCAATATCACAAGATAAATAGAAAATAGTTTGCTATAATAGCTTTAAGAAATTTATTAGTTAAAAGAAAATAAAATGGCAAAGAGAATGAGTCAAGACGTAAAGCCTCAAAACGCAAATCCAAGAAAAACAAAAAAGCGTCTTGCGGTGAAAAAGGCGATGCTTGCACAAAAGAAAGATAAAAAGATGAGTGTTTATAAAAGAGAGAGATTGGCGAAGAAAAACTAGTAGTATTATTAAAATATTTTTTAAATAAAATATATGGCAAAGGGTCAACAAAGAAGTAATAAAGAAGCTAAGAAGCCAAAGAAAGTAAAAGCTAAATAAATGATGAAAATAGAGCGGCGCCCGAAGGGGCTCTTGTTTTGTTATATAATATCGTTATGAAATACTATGTTTATATTTTAGAGTGTCGTGATAAGACTTTATATGTTGGTTCGACCACAGACCTAGAAAAAAGAATCCATGCTCACAACAATCTAAAGTCTGGCGCGCATTACACGAAAATTAGAAGACCAGTAGTTTTAAAATATTCACAGTGGTTTAAAACTTATTCCAAATCAAGAAGCAGGGAAGCCGAGCTTAAAAGGCTGAGTCGTGAAGCAAAGCTAGAGATTATCAAATCTTTTAATATTTTAAAATAGAATTATGAATACGTATAACTGGTATCAAACTTTAATCAAACCGTCCTTCGCTCCGCCGTCGTATCTTTTTGGACCTGTTTGGACTTTCCTGTATGTCATAATAGCGTATACTTTCGGAACTGTTTTTTACAGAACTTTTAAAGGCGAACTTTCTTTTGTTGTCGCTTTGCCTTTCATCTTAAACTTGGTTTTTAACTTTCTTTTTACTCCGCTTCAGTTTGGTTTAAAAACAATTTGTTCGCCGCGATAGATATTGTTTTAGTTTTGGGTACGCTCATCTGGGCAATGATAGTAATATGGCCGTATGCCAAATGGATAGCTTACGCAAATATTCCATATCTTCTCTGGGTTTGTTTTGCGACAGTTTTACAACTTTCCATTACTTATTTAAATCGATAGAAGCATCTTTCCCGGCCACAAAACCTGTCGTCCAACAAAGCTGAAGACTATATCCACCCGATGGTCTATCTATATTTAAAACATCTCCCACGATATAAAGGTTTGAAAATAAACGTGATCTCATCGTTTTAAAATCCACCTCCAAAAGATCAACTCCACCAGAAGAAACCACAGCCCTGTCTTTTCCTAAAAGTCCGACAACTTCCATTTTCAAATGTTTAATATTTTGAACGAGGGAAATTCTGGCCTCACGAGTTAAACTGTTGTTAAAAGTATCTCCCAAAACTTTTGATTTTTCTAAGACAATTTCCACCAATGCACTAGGAATCAAAACCCCAAGAGAATTCTTAATCATTTTTTTGTTTTCCGTTTTACAAAGTTCTTGGAGTTTTTCATTTAGTGTTCCGTAGTTTTCTTTTGGTAGTAAATCAAGTTCAATAAAAACCTCGCCATATTTTAAAAGTTCTCCGATATCTTTACTCATATTTAAAACAGTCGGACCAGAAATCCCAAAGTGAGTGAAAAGAACTTTACCTTTTTCTACCCGTTGTTTTTCTTCATCTTGAAAAAGAGAAAGTTTTATATCTTTTAGAGTGACACCAGATAGTTTTTTAACCCAAGAATCTTTTATAGATATCGGTACAAGCGAAGCGTCGCTTTCTAAAACTTTATGACCCAAATCTTTAAGCCACATAAATCCATCTCCCGTCGAACCCATCTCTGGTCTGGAGGTTCCGCCTGTGGCGATTATAAATTTCTTACTTTGTATCTTTTCTCCATTTTCCAAAATAAGTTCTTTTATTATTCTGTCTTCTTTAACTAATTTTTTAACAGGTGAGTTTGAAAGTATTTCCACTTTATTTTCTTTGAGATTGTTTACCAAAACATTCCAAACAGATTGCGCGCGGTTTGTTATCGGAAAAGCTCTTTTTTCATTTTCAATTTTAGTTTCAAGACCTTTTGATAAGAAAAAATCTAAAGATTCTTTAACACCGAAAGCGGTAAAAGGGGAGAATAGAAAAGGTGAAGCCTCTTTGTATTTTGAAAGTAAAACCCGAATGTCAAATTCAGCGTTGGTTATATTGCATCTTCCGCCACCGGTTATGAGAAGTTTTTTTACCGAGACTTTCATTTTTCTCTATTAGAAGAACTTTCAAATTTTTATTTTGACTTTTTGCAGTCCGGCCGCCATCATACCAGCTGGTCCACCGCCGATAACGACTATATCCCACAAGCTTTCTTTTAAACTTTCTTTCATATCGATATGCTAACATAAGTTGTCTTTCTACGTAATCAAGAACAGTTTTAATTTTTTGATTGACAAAATTACTTTTGTTGTAAGATGGTTTTGTTAAGTACACATTCACCAAAAACACATTTCGAAAGTATGAAGATTTGCAAAGATTTCTCCACCGGACAATCAGAGCGGTTGCGTGTTGAACACCGAAGAACAACCTCTTAAGACCAAGGTTGTCGATGAAGAAGATCAAAAGGAGATGACCTTTTCCAGGGTGGAAGGATCTTGCGTGGAATTGAAATCCCGCTAGATCTTTCAATTCTCTATCTAGGAAAAGAGGTGGGGTGTTAAACCTCAAGGATCCTCAAATATCATCTGGGCGATTGTATAAGGGTTGCCCAGAACACAACTGCATCATCGTGAGTTTCGGTGAAGACAAAGAGTATGCAGTACTCTGTATTCATCAGGACAAAACAAAAAGACCTGTATGGTCTTTACCAGTCGATACAGGAGACGTCGAGAAAAAGCCACATCTACTACGGTGTAACTTCTTTCGCTCTTGGTCAGGCCGCGCGTTCCCGAAGGAATGCGCGGCTTTGGATATTTTTTAGGAGTTAAAAAATATTTTATATATACTTAATACATATGAATAAATTAAATACAAAAATCCCTCCAAAATATTTTTTTCACACTTTTGATTCTTGCGATAACCTTCAGTTTAATTTTGTTCAAACCATTTCTAACGATAATAGTTTTATCTGCTTCTTTGTCTTTGGTCTTTCATCCTGTTTATAAATGGATTCAATCAAAAATCTCTTGGCAGTCTGGCTGGCTTTCTTCTATTATTACTATTTTGCTTTTTGTTATCCTTCTTTGCGGACCTCTATTTCTTATTGGTAAATTAATGTTCCAACAATCCACAGATTTATATAATTCTCTAACATCTACATACAACTCAAACCAGTTTTTAGAAAATATTGAAAACAAAATTTACAATTTATTCCTGAAGGAATAGACGTGGATTTAAAGAGAAGGGTTTGCTGATTTAGCTTCTTTGATTTCAGGAGATCTTGGAAATATTTTCAGTTCGACGCTCAGCACAATATTTTCTTTTTTCTTAATTTTACTTTCAATGTTTTATTTCTTAAAAGATGGAAACAGATGGAAGAGAGCGATAATTTTCTTAAGCCCGCTTCCAGATAATTATGATAGAAAAGTTATTGACCGTTTGAAAAAAGCTGTAAATGGAATAATCTTCGGATATTTGTTTATCGGATTTGCCCAAGGTGCACTTTTGGGAATCGGTCTTGCGATTTTCGGTATTCCAAACGCAGTGCTCTTCGGTGTGATTGCTGCAGTGGCTTCTTTGGTTCCGATGTTTGGTACTGGACTTGTGGCAATACCAGTGATTTTGTTTTTGTTTGCCACAGGCGACACTTCCACTGCTATCGGATTTTCTATTTGGGCCGGGGTTATCGTGGGAGCTTCTGATGAGGTTTTAAGACCTCTTGTTATCGGAAATCGTCTAAATATTCCTCCGCTCTTGATTTTGTTTGCTGTGTTGGGAGGTTTGGCTTACTTGGGTCCAATAGGAATTTTAATTGGTCCACTTACTTTGAGTTTACTTCATGCGCTTATTTCTATATATAGAGAAGGCGAAGAAAAAATAGATTTTAGTGTATAATATTTAAAAAATTATTATTTTATTTAAAATAAATTATGGCAAAATTAGTTTTAGGAATTTTGATTTTAGGTGGGGCAGCTTTGTTAATATTTTCTGGAGGTAAAAATAAAGACAAAGATGAAAATGTAATAGAAGAATCTTCAATGGAGCAAGATTCTAACAAGGAAGCAGAGAACCAAAAAGATTTTGAAGAGAAGACGACACTTAATTCTTTGATGAAAAAAGGCGGAAATTATGAATGTGTTTTCAGTCACAAAACAGAAGTCGGAGAATCGACGGGCACAGTATATATTTCTGGTCAAAAAATAAGAGGGGATTTCTCAAGCAAGGTGAGTGTGGCGGGTCTTGGTGATATGGGAGATATACAAACACACATGATAAGTGATGGAGAGTCTATTTACAGCTGGTCTTCAATGTCTTCAGACGGATATAAAATTCCAAAATCAGAAGAAGGTAAATCAAATCAAGAAAATACAAACTTTAAATCAGATCAAGAGCTAGATTATAAATGTGTTGCTTGGAGTGTAGATCAATCAAAATTTTCTCTTCCAACAAACATAACTTTTAAATCAATTTAATAGAAAAAATAAATCAGTAAAAGCTCGCCGTAGGCGAGCTTTTAGTTTTTATAGTTTATTAGTCTAAGACGTGCTATGTGCGAAGATGGATTTCCGTAGAAATCCATCTTTGGTTTTCTCTTCTTCTCTTTTCTGAGTTTTCCAACTCTAGGGTTTGGTTTTGGTTATTTTATGCTTTTCTTTTCGTCCAACATTTTTCTTTTTCTTCATGTGTTCTGTTTTTATTATTCTACATGAAAAATAATTTTTTTAAAATTGTTTTTAAAAAATAAAATTAAAAAAGTTTTGCACAGTTTTGTAAATTTACTCTATGTTTTTTTAAAAATACAAAGTAAAATTTTAGTAACGTTCACTTCAAACAATTTTCCTTCAGGCTTTTGTAAAAGTTTTAAGGAGAACGTAGGTTGATATTATTAGTAAGTTTTTAATCACGCAAGTGAAATAACTAACATGGCAAAGAAAAAAGCTGCAAAGAAGAAAGTAGCTAAAAAAGCTGCAAAGAAAAAAGTGGCTAAAAAGAAAGCTGCAAAGAAGAAGCGATAATTTACCCCACTAACATAAAACCCCGCATTCGTGTGGGGTTTTGTGTTTTTTAAAATAGATTTTGATATAATGCGTTTATGGAAATATTAAAAATGATTAAAAACGTGTTTATTGTTTTACTGGCTTTGGGAATAGCTTTTATTTTGTTGGGTTATGTAAAAGAAAAATCAAAAGTCACAGAAAATACACAAGAAGAAGGGCAGATAGAATCACCAGAAGTTTTCTCTGTGGTTAGTTCTAAGGGTGTTGAAATTTTCTTAGATAATCCTCTAGAGAATGAAGTTGTCCAGAGTCCATTAATGATAAAAGGTATGGCTCCTGGAAATTGGTTTTTTGAGGCGAGCGCTCCTGTGGTACTCACAAATTGGGATGGTTTGATAATCGGAGAATCTTACATAACAGCCAAAGGTGATTGGATGACAACGGAATACGTTCCATTTGAAGGAACTTTAGAATTTACAAATACAGAATACGGAAATTATGGATTCTTGATCTTAAAGAAAGATAATCCTTCCGGCGAAGCAGAGTTTGATGACGCAATAGAATTTAAAGTTTTATTTAAATAAAAAAAGAGAAGCCCGTCACAGGCCTTCTTCTCTATCTCCAGTGCTCCAGCTTGGTGGTGTTATCTTGTCAAAGTTCCAAGAATTAGTAGAAAAATTATACTGATACTTCTCTGATGCGTATTTTCTTTTTACGACGAAAAAACTAGGCCCAGAGCTTGTAACTTTGAGGTTTTTGCCTGTAATTTCTTAGTTTTCGTTTAAGAATATGCCAGCAGTATCTGTCTTGTTTTGTATCAAAAAGAAAAAGTGTGAGCGGTCTTTGCAAGAAATATGCAACAAGGTTCCTTTGCCGTTCGTGTTTCTGTATTCTCGCTTTTTGATTATTTCTTCGCAGTCTATGTTGTTTATATTGAAAAGCTTCTGTGCTTCGGTGTTGAGGGTTAATGTGAAAAGGAAAAGAAGTGTGATTAGAGTTTTCATCTGGAGTTGTTTTAAGGTGCTTTGATTAAAAGTATAAAACATATCCACACTTTGACAAAATTGTTTTAAACAGATAAAAATAAAGTAAACAATCCACACATCATGCCCGCTCTTTCAGAAAACTTAGCTCAGATAATCGGAATTCTTGTCTGGGTACTCTTCTTGTTCCTTGCGGTGTTCACCGTATTTTGGTTCATCATCAAGGACTCAAGCACAGAAGGAGAACTAACCATCGGTAAGTTCTTACGTATACTCGGTGGGTCGTTTGTTGGCTTCTTTCTAAGATGACAACTCAACTTGCTCCGATGAACTTGCGCGGCCCACAGTCGCGCTTTTTCTAGATTTTTAGTGCTATTTTTGCTACAATGCTAAAAAAGGTTATAAATTAAATATTTTAAATATGAAAAATATTTTAAAGGTTGTGCTTTGGGTAATAGTTTTAGGTATAGTGATTTATTTAGCTTTTTCTAAAACAAAAAGAGAAGTCGTGGCACCAACCCCAGAAATGACAGGAGGCGCTGCAGGCGAAAGAGCGATGGCAGGAGAAAACAACGACACAAGTCTTGAAACTTCTGCAGATATATATGTCCAAACAAAAGAATAAACAAATAATCGAATTTTTGTTTATGGTGGTTTAATAATGCTATAATTTCGATTATGTTAAAAACAATGTTTAAAAAAATAAATTTTAAAAATAAAAAGTACTTAATAGGCGGAGGTGTTTTTCTTATCTTGCTTATCCTTATAATAAGTGGAGGTAAAAAAGATGATTCAAGTTTAATACGAGGAAGTGTGACTCGAGGAGAAGTGAGCTCTATTATAAGTTTGTCTGGAAAGGTGGAATCTTCAAACGACGTTTCTTTGCGTTTTAATACTTCTGGCACAATACAAAATATTTACGTAACAGAAGGTCAGAAGGTTAAAGAGGGCGATAGACTAATGAGTCTAGACAATAGATCTTTGTCTGCGGATTTACTAAAAGCGCAAGCAAACCTTGATCTTCAAAAAGCACAGTCGAAAGTTTCAAATGCAGAAGTCGACAGCGCTGTGGAAAGTGCGTATATTGCACTTTTAAATAACGACCTTCAAGCATATCCTAAAAACTCACAACAAGACTATAGTGCCACACCGCCGGTTGTTTCTGGTTTTTATAAAGGGAAAAAAGAAGGTGTCTACAATCTAGATGTTTATGCTTCAAATTCTCAATCAGGATATTCTTTTAGATATTCAGGATTAGAACCACAAGATACAGGAACCATAAATGAATATTCTGTTTCAAAATTAGGAGAACTCGGTCTTTATCTTCAATTTGATTCTGAGAGTAATTATGGAAGCACAGAGTGGGTTATTCCGATACCAAACAACAGAAGTACTACATACGCATCTGCTTTGAATAATTATAATGAAGCGCTGGCAAAAAGAGACGCAAGTGAAAACTCAAACGTTTCAGTAGAAATCTCAAATGCAAAAATAAAACAAGCAGAAGCTGAAGTCGCGAGAATTCAAGCTGACATAAACGAGAGAATATTACGAGCACCTTTTAACGGTACTGTTTCTTTTATCGGACCAAGTAAGGGAGAAATAGCCGTGTCCACAGAAACAGCGATTTCTTTGATTTCTGAAGAAAACTATGAAATAAAAATCCAAATCCCAGAAGTTGATCTATCTAAAATAAAAATAAATCAAATCTCAAAAATAGAATTAGACGCTTATCCAGGAGAGAATTTCACGGGATATGTCGTGTCTATTGATCCAGCCGAAACGATCATTGATGGTGTTTCTGTTTACGAAGCGTCTGTTTATTTCGATGAACAAAATCCTAAGATTAAATCTGGAATGACTGCAAATGTAAACATCTTTAGTGACAAAAAAGAAAACGTACTAAGAATCCAAAAACAATTCATAGAAAAAGATGAAATGGGAGAATATGTTTTTGTATACATGGAGGGAGAGCAGGTAAAGACTTATATACAAACAGGATTTGTGGGCGGAGATGGTTTTGTGGAGGTTGTAAGTGGTCTTTTAGAAAACGACATTATAATCGGTAAGTTTGAGTAATATGTGGACTTCCTTGCGTGTCGGCGCACTTCTCGGCATAAGACAAATCCAAAGAGCTTCTATTTGGACGACTCTTTTGATAATTTTTATCATGACACTCACTTTCTTAAACTTAGTGGGAGTGTCTGGTATTTTGGTTGGTCTTATCGAAGGTTCTGTCGAAGCAAACAGAAACCAATACACAGGGAATGTTTTTATCTCGACACCATCTGGTGATCCATACATAAAAGACACAAACTCAATACTTCAAACTCTAGGAAACATAAAAGAGGTTGATAATTTTTCGTATCGATATATAGGAAATGCATCAGCAGAAGCTAATTATAAAACAAGAAGAGATCAAAATGAAGTCAAAGATACAGTGGGTGCTCAAGTCGCTGGTATCGATATGGACAGAGAAGATTCTGTTACAAATCTTTCAAAATACGTTGTAGAAGGTGAATATTTAACCAACCAAGACACAGACAGTATTTTGGTCGGTTCAAACTTGCTAAGACAATACGCTGCGGATTTCGGTGAAGGTTTTTCTACTCTCGATGATGTTTCTCCAGGAGTTAAAATCCGACTAACATACGGCGACAAAACAAAAGAATACACAGTAAAAGGAATAGTGGACAGTAAGGTCAACGAAACTTCTTTGAGAATGTTTATGGTGGAAAGTGAATTTGTTAGATTTTTTGACCGATACAACCTAAACGTAAACGAAGTTGCAGTCGACGGAAGAGAAGGGCTTTCCGAAGATGTCTTGAAAAATATTATAAACAGAAGTCTTTCTGTGCAAGGTTCAGCTAAAATACAAACAGCTGAAGAATCAATCCCTCAATTTTTAAATGATATAAAAATTGCTTTTGGAATTCTCGGAAATATAATCGGAGGAATCGGAATCGTTGTCGCGTCTATTACTATTTTCATTATTATTTTCATAAACGCTATTACACGCAGAAAATATATCGGAATCCTAAAAGCAATAGGTATCAAAGCCAGATCGATTCAGTTTGCATATGTTTTACAATCTATTTTCTATGCTTTTTCTGGGTCTGTTGTCGGTGTTTCGATACTTTATGGAATCCTTGTTCCTCTTGTCGCCAAAAACCCAATAGACTTCCCATTTTCTGACGGGATTTTGGTTGCGCCAGTTTCAGATGTTATGACAAAGGTTATTATATTAATGATTGTCACAATGATAGCCGGATTTATACCAGCTTGGATGATTATCAGAAAAAATACTCTAGACTCTATTCTAGGAAGATAATTTACCTGAAAATATATGATACAAGTTAAAAACCTAACAAAAAAATACACAAACGGAAAAATCGAAACCCATGTTTTAAAAGGGATTGATTTGGAAGTCAAGACAGGAGAGTTCTTAGCGATAATGGGGAAGTCTGGCGCAGGTAAATCCACCTTGATGTATCAGATGAGTATTTTAGACGAACCGACGTCAGGAAGTATTTTGATTGATGGAGTGGATATACTTTCTTTAAATATAAAAGAAAAAACAGAATTTCGATTGAATCGTTTGGGTTATGTTTTTCAAGACTATGCTTTGGTCCCTGAGCTCACTTCTTTAGAAAATATTATGATTCCTCTTTTGATGCGAGGTCTTAGTACAGAAAAAGCAAAAGAGCGAGCTCACAAGGCGCTAGAGAGTGTCGGACTTATAAACAAAGATGCTAATATGCCAAGTCAGCTTTCTGGTGGTGAACAACAAAGAGTTTCTATTGCTCGTGCTGTGGCGCAAGATCCTATTATTTTGTTTGCGGACGAACCGACAGCAAACCTAGACTCTGCTTCTAGTTCAAACATCGTAGACGTGCTCATGGATTTGAATAAAAAAGGTCAAACTATCGTAATGGTAACTCACGAAAAGAATACACGCTTCATTGCAACAGAATAGTTTTCCTAGAAGATGGAAAAATAACGAGGGAAGAGAGGTTGAATAAATATTGACTTTTTTAAAAAAGTTGTTAAATTTATGTCGTAAATTGCTCCTTCAAATTCAAGGATTATTTTGAGACGAGCCTGTTTTTGCTGAATTTCAGCACTAACCGGCTCGTCTTAAGAAGATGCAGTCGTAGCCGAGCGATTTCGGTAACAAACCAAAAAGGATGATGTCGATGAAACAGTCATTGAACACGTCTGCCACGGTGACCGCAGACAGTCCGAAAGGACAGAGAGCCACCGAAACTTTCCGCGCCCAATACAACAAGGCGGGACTCGACGAAGACAGCGCGCAAATCCTCAACGAGCATCCGGCTTCGCCGCCTACCTGCTTGCCGGAATCAAGCGCTTCTCCACAAAGGCACCGGATTACGACCTGGTCCGTACCATCCTCGGCAAGGATTTCATTTCCCCGAGGAAATACAGAAGCACCGCAAGGGCGTCGTCTACATGGACGAGCAGCTCACGCAGTTCGGCGACACGCTGCCTAGTAAAGAGGTGCTCGAGTGGTGCCGCGACAACGGCTACATGCTGATCGCCGGACCTAACTGCCCCATGTCCCTCCTCGAAGTTCGCAGCCTCAGATCGGACTACTTCTACTCGAAGGAAGGCGGCTGGGGCTGCCAAGCAGAAGTTCGCGGAGATCGACAAGGTTGAGACTCGCTGGATCATGCTTCGCAAGGAGCCAGCCCCGCAATCGACCTCGAAGAACTGGAACGAGCAGCAGGCTCTGCTGTCCGAAGATGAGGTGACCCCGAACGCCGCCGAGGTGGTGGGTATGACGACCTGCTAGGCCTGTCCGCAACACCTATCTGCTGTCGAGCGTCTACGTTCGCACGTCGAGTCTCGGCTTGGTCGGGCTCCGCGTTTTCGTGGGCTTCTTCGCTGCCGAGGGTCTGGTCGTCGACTACTACTGGGACCACGGCCGCCACGGCCCCATCGGACTGTCCGCTGCTGCGAAGCAGTGATCCTCAAACAACTTGAAGTACAGCCCTGTCCAATGGACGGGGCTGTATTTTTTAATGTTATAATTTATTCATGGAACACGTAACCATTATTACATCATTTATTGCGGGGGCTTGTTATGTTTTTGGCGCCGTGTACGCTTCCTCTTGTGCCTGGATTTGTTTCTTTTATTTCTTATGGAGAAAAAGAAAGAGTTGTTAAAAACGCTTTTCTTTTTTGTCTTGGGTTTATTTTAACTTTCGCTCTCTTTGGATTACTCGCCGGACTTTTAGGTGGACTTCTTTACCTTACAAAATAATCGTTCAGAAAATAGGGGCGGTTTTGTTGTTATTTTAGGACTTTATATGATCGGGCTTTTTAATCTTCCTTTTTTTTCCACGGACAAATTTTCGGAGAAACTTTGCGAAAAGTTTTTAAATCTAAAACATCTCCGTTTTTCTTCGGGGGTTTCTATTGCACTTGGTTGGAGTCCTTGTGTCGGCCCAGTTCTTGCTGGGGTATTTTTCTATGCAACTTTCACCTTCAGTCTCTTGAAAGCTCTTTGGCTTTTCCTTTTTCTCACTCGGATTTGTTTTGCCATTTATGGTTGTGGCTTATTTGGTAAAAAGAGGGAAGAGGTTAAACCTTAAATCTTCAAAATTGTTTTCTGTTTTAGCTGGGCTTATTCTTATTTTAATCGGAGTTTTTTTATTTTTCGATAACTTTTTTTTGATAAATAGATTTATGTATAAGGTTTTTGGTTTTTTGAATTATGAGGGGATAAATGGGTTGTTATAGGTTAGATTACAACTTTTTTCGTAATTAATTTTTTTAATTATTTATCCTCATCTAAAATCTCATCTTCTTTTTTCTCAAGACCTGGGATTATTGTCGGGATATAGACGCCGATTGCTTTTATCCATTTCATAAAATTCTTCTGTATATATCGGAGGATAAATATTGAAACCACAATAGCTAAGAAAAATAGTAGATAGTTTTTAAACTTCGCCACACCGTCAGTTATAATAATTAATTGTTTATGGAAATAATTTCCAAGTCCCAAAAATAAGTTTACATAAATAACCAAAGCTAGAAAATCTAATTTTAAAAATCTTTTTCTTTCGACTCCCACAGCACCGGAAAGAACAGGTCCAATAAATCGAAGATAGATTAAAAACCTAGAAAAGAATATTATCTTGTTGATATTTTTTCCTACAAAGTTTTTATTCTTTAGAATTCCTCTTTTTTCAAGTCTTTTTTGTAATTTTATCGTTAATCTACTTCCTTTTTTTGAGAGACTATATAAAAGATAGTCACTTATGAGCATTCCAACAATAAAAACCGCCATTACTATAGGATAGGCAAAAATCCCAATACCTGTTAAATATCCCATTGCTAATAAAACAATTTCTTCCGGGACTGGTATAAAAAGATTTGAAAGGAGGGCTAAGATGAAGACTCCTCCATAAGTTAGTCCACCGATGGACTCTGTGATTATGTTCATTTCTTGCACAGGAATTATTATACTATATTTGATAAAATGTTATAATAGACGTATTAGTTTTAGTCTAAAAAATTATGGATAATAATACAGCACAAGTTAAAAAGTTTTTTTACATAATATTGGCACTCGTGGTGGTGTTGGTAGTTTTTGTTTTAATAAGAAAGAACAAAAAAGATTCAATGGAAAACCAATATGAAATCGGTCAAGCTATGGTTGATAGCGTAGATGTTACTTTGAAAGAATCTTTCCCAGTCCAAGTCGACGTGATGGTAAAAGGTAATTTACCAGACGGATGTACAGAACTTGGAGACGCAAAACAACAGCTCGTTGGAAATACTTTCAACATAAATCTAGAAACAAAAAAGCTTAAAGATTCTGAAGTTATGTGCACAGAAGCTTTAGTTCCTTTTGAGAAAAACATTCCTCTTGAAAATGTTGTTGGAATTTCAGCTGGAGAATATATTGTAAATGTAAATGGAGTAACAAAAGTTTTCAAAATGGACGTCGACAATTATATTTCAAACGAAGATCCATTAAAAATAAAAACATGAGATTTGGAGCCATATTTTTATCTTTTCTGATAGTACCTTTTGCTTTATTTGCAGAAGGTGCTTCTTCTTGGACTGGTTTTGTGGAAGGTCCGGTTTGGTTTTCAGAAGAATCACTAAAACTCGATCAAACCGTAAAGATCTATAGTGCTGTTTTTAACGGTGAGAGTTCTCGTATGGTTTTAAAGGTGGATTTTGTAGACGACACCACTGTCTTAAATAGTAAAGAAATAATAGTGAACCCAAACGAAACTAAAACAGTCTTTACTGATTGGAAAGTTTCCTCAGGTTCGCATGAAATATTTGCTATTATCTCAAGTGCAAAAGTAGAAGGCGAAAATTTTATCTTAGAAAGAATCAAAACAGACTCAGTGAAATTTTCTGTAACTAAAGAAGTGCCAGGAAGCGTTATAAAAAATGCTCTTACCTCTAAGTTTCTTGGGGTTTTTGAAGGGGAAGGAGATTTTATGGAAAAAGCCGACAATTGGTTTAAACTAAACTTTGCAAAAAGTGAAGAATTCCGTGAAGAAACTTTAAAAAAGATTGATTCTTCAAAAGACAAAATAGGCCAAAGAAGGGAAGAGAAAGATTTGAAAAGTAGTCAAAAGTTTCTGTATTTCTTGCATTTTTATACTTTAGTTGTTGTTAAATTTATTTTTTCTGTTTCTGTGCTTTTCTATATTGTCTCTGTTGTTATTATCTATCTTTTGTTGAGGCTTTTATGGAGAACAATTCGCAGAATATTTAGAAGAAAATACGAAGAATAAAACAAATCGCAACCAGAAGTTGCGATTTTTTATATGGTAAAAAGTATTTTAAAGACTATTTTTACGTTTTTAGTCAATATTTTGTTAAATCTTAATAAATACATATAATCTATATATGAAGCTAAAAACACCGATTAAAATTTTCCTTGTATTTTCTGGTGATATTTTTACCTTTCTGGATCACTTCTTTGGTGTTCATTTTTTCTGTTTTTTATTTTGAAAATTTCTATTTTGCTTTGATTGTGATGTTTTTCGTCGATTTGCTTTATGGATTTGAAACAATATCTTTTTTAAACATTCCCGGAATTTTGTTTTTTGGTTCGGTTTTAATTTTCGCCATATCTTTAATTGTGAAAAAATTTGTTAATATAAATAAATAAGATGAAATTTTTTAAAAAGAGAAAATTCAATAAAGATATAGAGCCAGACGAAATATTTATGGATAGCCATAATATGCCGGCTTTCGATACTCAGCAATTCGAAGGACGAATAGAAACATCTATATCAAAAAAGTCTCTGATTTTTTTAGGAGGATTTTTCGTTTTAATATTTTTTATTTTCACTTTTAAATTAAATTCTCTTCAAATCAAAAAAGGTGAAGCCTACTATAAAATAAGTGAAAGAAACTCTCTAAACGGCGAAATTATATTTGCCGACCGAGGAATAATCTACGACAGAAACGGAGTAGAGCTTGCTTGGAATGAAGAGAAAGAAGAAGAAGGTACTTTTGGCAAAAGAGCTTATATAGAAAGTGGTGGTTTTGGTGTGCTTCTTGGATATGTTGATGTTCCTAAAAAAGATAAATTTGGTTTTTGGTGGCAAGAAAAGTTTATTGGAAAAGATGGTCTTGAAAAACAATACGATGATTTTTTAAATGGTGAAAATGGAAGCAAACTTATAGAAAAAAACGCACTCGGACAAATAGAAATAGAAAACATAGTAAACGAACCAGAGCACGGACTAAACTTAAACACTTCTATTGATTCGCGTCTCCAGAGTGTTATGTATAATTCCATTGTTGATCTTTCTTCTAGGATTGGTTATGAAGGCGGAGCGGGTATGATAATGGATGTTTACACAGGAGAGATTTTGGTCTCTACTAGTTATCCAGAATACGATTCACAGGTTATGTCAGACGGAGAAAATCAAGATCTTATAAGAGAGTATTTATCTAGTCCAAAAAAGCCTTTTCTAAACAGACCGATTTCCGGGCTATATTCTCCGGGTTCAATCGTCAAACCTTTCGTGGCTATCGGCGCTTTAAACGAAAACATAATAACAAAAGACACTCGGATTTTAAGTACTGGTTCTATTGAGATTCCAAATCCGTACAACCCAGAGCTTTCTACTATTTTCCGAGATTGGAGAAAGGAAGGTCATGGATATGTGGATGTTGTTAGAGCTATTGGTGATTCTGTAAATACATTTTTCTACGCAATAGGCGGAGGATTCAAAGGTCAAACAGGTCTTGGTATAACAAAAATAGAAGAATATATGAAAGTTTTTGGAGTTGGTGAAAAAACAGGCGTGGACTTGGGCGGAGAAGTTTCTGGATTAATACCAAATCCTGATTGGAAAAAAAGAGTTTTTAAAGGTGATGCGTGGAGACTTGGAGATACTTATAACACTTCTATCGGTCAGTATGGATTTCAAGTTACGCCAGTGCAGATGGTTAGATCGATAGCTATTATTGCCAACGAGGGCGTTATGGTTACTCCGAGTTTCTCTTTGGAAAGTATTAGTGAGCCAAGAAAAATCTCAAAAGATATTTCTTCAGAAAATTATGAATTAATAAAAAAGGGAATGAGAGAAGTGGTGGAAGCTGGAACCGGACAACTTTTAAATGTATCTTATGTTGATGTTGCTGCCAAAACAGGTACAGCTCAGACTGGAGTCGGCAACAAATTCGTAAACTCTTGGTCTGTTGGATTTTTCCCTTATGAAAATCCACGCTACGCTTTTGCAGTGATGATGGAAAAAGGTCCCTCCAAAATGATTTGAGTTCATCTTTCGTTATGAGGCAGGTTTTTGACTTTATAAGAGATAATACGCCTGAATATTTAGAATAATTGTTAACATTGACTTAGAGGTCTAAAATAGCTAAAATTACGCCAATATGACAAGAGAATATATAACAAAAGAACGAGCAGAAGAGCTAAAAGCTGAGCTTAGAGATTTCAAGTGTGAAAAGAAAAGAGATTATTGAATCATTGGAATACGCAAAATCACTTGGTGATCTTTCGGAAAATGCAGAATACCAGCAAGCTAGAGAAGCACAGGCAATGCTTGAAGAAAGAATCCAAGAAATTAACAGAATTTTAAAAGATGCAGAAATAGTATCAAAGAAAAGACAGACTCAGCAGGGATTGGTTGTGAAGTTGAAGTAAAGAAGAAAGGAGAAACAAAATCAAAACACTTATTTTAGTTGGCGAAGGTGAAGCAAATATGGCCGCAGGTAAGATCTCATACCAATCTCCTTTAGGAGAAGCTTTGTTTGGAGCGAAGAAAGGTGAGTCTGTTACTTTCAAAAGTCCGGCTGGCCCTATCGAATATAAGATAATTGATATAAAATAAACTAATGGCTAGTTTAAATGAAATTAAAGAAACTCGTTTACTAAAACTTGAAAATCTCAAGAACGCGGGAATGAACCCGTATGATTTCAATGTAACAAGAGATTATACGTTAGAGGAAGTAATATCAAATTTTAATTCTATAAAAAGAGCTTTTCTGTTGTAGGAAGAGTAATGGCTGTGCGAGGGCAAGGAGCAATACTTTTTGTTGTTTTAAATGACGGAACTTCTGAACTCCAAACAGTTTTCAAAAAAGATATTTTAGGTGAAGAAAAAATTTCTTTGTTTGTTGATAATATCGATATGGGTGATTTCATACAAATCACAGGAGACACCTTTGTGACTCAACGCGGAGCAAATAGTATTTTGGTGAGTGATTGGAAAATTTTGACAAAGTCTCTGGCGCCTCTTCCAGAGAAATGGGCAGGTCTTCAAGACACAGAAGAAAAATATAGAAAAAGATATTTAGATATTTTGTCTGACCCAGAAACTTTCCAAAGATTTAAAAAGAGAGGTGAAATAATAAAATACGTAAGAAAATTTTTTGACGAAAAAGGATTTTTAGAAATAGAAACTCCAATACTTCAAACACAAGCCGGCGGAGCAATGGCAAAAACTTTCAACACTCACCATAACGATTACGACATGGATATGGTTATGCGAATCTCTCTTGAAATAGAGCATAAGATGCTAATGGTCGGAGGTTTTAATGGGGTTTATGAGATAGGGAAAAATTTCCGAAACGAAGGTTCAGATCCGACGCACATTCAAGAATTTACCATGATCGAATGGTATGCGGCGTATGTTTCTCTTGAAGAAAATATGAACTGGACAGAAAAACTCTTGCGAGGTTTGGCTGAAGATGTTTTAGGTAAAAGTACTTTTACTGTTTTTGATAAATCAGACAATCCTGTCGAAGTGGATTTCTCTAAAAAATGGGAAAGAGTAAATTTTGCAGATCTTCTAAAAGAAAACGCATCTTTAGATATGTTTACAGCAGAACTTCCTGAAATACAGAAAAAGGCAAAAGAGTTTGGAATGGAAGAAAAAGAAGTTTCCAAAATAGGGAAGGCAAACCTACTAGATTTTATTTACAAAAAATCTTCAAGAAATAATATAATTCACCCAACTTTCGTGATGAATTATCCGACAGACTTAAAGCCTCTGGCTGCTCAAAACGGAGATGGAACTGCAAACATGTGTCAGCTTATTATCGCTGGAGCTGAAATAACAAACCAATACCAAGAATTAGTAGATCCAATAGCTCAAAGAAGTCTTTTGGAAAACCAATCCAAAGCAAAAGACGCAGGAGATGAAGAAGCGATGGTTTAAACGAAGAGTTTATCACTGCTATGGAGCATGGAATGCCTCCAATGACAGGTTTGGAATGGGGATAGACAGACTAGTGGCTATCCTAACAGAACAGAAAAACTTAAGAGATACAATATTTTTCCTGATAATGAGACCTAGAGGGAAGGAATAAAATAACAACTTTGTAAATGAAAAGGCCGCCAGCTTTGCTGGCGGCCCTTTTCTTGGCTGTTTGCCAAGTGGTGGACTATTTGTCCTTGTTTTCTTTAGGAACTAGTTCTTGGGATAGTCACTGTAAGCATTCAAAGGATTATAGGGAACATTCTTAGGGTGCAACCTCTCCCTATCTTTTTCTACAATTTTGCCGAGAGCTTCTGTCATCTCTTTGACACCCTCTCATTCTTTTTCTGGCGTGATTCTTTAGGTTTGGACATATCAACGATGAAGTCTTGTGTCTCACCCGTATTTTGATTCACTATTGTGCGAGTTCCTTTGCGGCTCATGATCTTTACAATTTTCTTTATTCTACAATAAACCTAAAATAAGTCACAAAATCAAATGTTTTCCACATATTGAGTGGGAGATGGTTTTGGAGTGTGGGATAAAGTGGTGTATAATTGTGACTAGGTGGGATAAAGTGGTAAATTAAAAAATATATGTTAATAGGCGAATACATTCACACAATTGATAACAAAACAGAGTTTCTCTTCCTGCAAAGTTCCGAAAGGAAATGGGAAGAGCCTTGTTGTTACTCCAGGTTTGGATAATTGTCTTTTTATATTTACCAAAAAGGAATGGGTTAAGATTTCTGAAAAACTTTCTGAGTTTTCAATGCTTGCAGCAGACAACAGAAGTTTTAACCGATTTATGTTTGGTGGTGCGACAGAAGTAGATGTCGACAACATTGGAAGATTCTTACTTCCTGATTTTTTACACGCGCAGGTCTAACAGAAAAAGTTGCTTTGGTTGGTGTTCAAAACAGAGTTGAAATCTGGAACGATACAAAGTGGAATCAGTACAAAAAGTTGGTCGAAAAACAAGCGGATTCATTAGCAGAAAAGTTAGGAGGCGCAGGAATGCTTTAATTTTATGCATAAGACAGTGCTTTTACTCGAATCAATAGACGCTCTAGACCTTAAGTCGGGTGAAATTCTCGTTGACTGTACTTTGGGTGCTGGCGGTCACACAGAAGAAGTTTGTAAAAGATTTGGATCGAAAGTCAAAGTTATAGGACTTGATTTAGATCAAGATGCATTGAATCGCTCAGAAAAAAGATTAGAAGATATGGATTGTGATACAAGTTTCCATCTTTCAAATTTTAGGAATTTCGAAAATGTTTTGGAAAGTTTAAATATAAAAGAAGTTGATGGATTTTTACTTGATCTTGGTTTTAGTTCTTATCAGATAGAAGATTCTGGAAGAGGATTTTCTTTCAAGAGAGACGAACCACTTGCAATGACTTTAAAAAGAGATGTCACCGACACAGACATAACAGCAGAGATGATAGTGAACAATTGGTCTGAAGAAAGTATTGCAAATATTTTATACGGCTACGGAAACGAAAGATTCTCAAGAAGAATTGCCAGAGAGATAGTTTCTTCAAGAGAAAAAATGCCAATCAAAACAACCATAGATTTAGTCACAATTATCGAACGTGCTGTGCCGTTTTTCTACAAAAAAGGAAAAATAAACCCAGCGACAAAAAGTTTCCAAGCTCTTAGAATAGCGGTAAACGATGAACTAGGTGCCCTGGAAGAATTTTTAGAAAAGGGTTTTGAACACTTAAAACCCGAAGGCCGAATGTCAGTGATTTCATTTCATAGCTTAGAAGACAGAATAGTTAAAAATTTTTTCAGAAATAAAAAAGACGAAGGAAAAGCCACGATAATAACGAAAAAACCAGTAATACCCACAGAAGAAGAATTGAGAGAAAACCCAAGGTCGAGAAGCGCAAAACTTAGAACTTTAAAAAAAATATAAATTTATGAAAAACGAATACGCAAAACCAAAAGGACGTTTAAATCATCAAAGAGTTTTTTTCTTTAGTTTAGTTTTACTCGTTTTTGTTTCTTTTAGTCTCTATATGTTTTTCTTGGGAAGAACGATCTTTGATTTGGTAGACAGAAAAAATGTAGAAAGTGAAATAAGGCTAGCTTCTTCAAGAATTTCAGAATTAGAACTTTTAGTTTTGGATTATAATAATCAAGTAACCCTAGAAAAAGCTTACGATCTTGGATTTATAAACAACTCAGATCCAAAATTTGTAAGTAGAAAGCAAACAGCGTTACTTAGATAATGAATAAAGTTAGAAAAGGTTTTTTAATACGAGTTAGAGTTTTGTCCGCACTTATTATTCTTGTGGGGGTGTTTTTGGTTATACGACTTTTCAATATTCAGTATTTAAACAAAGATTATTATGCTGGAAAAGGTGACGACGCCTATGTTCAATCCGCTGATTCGTTTGACCGTGGAGTTATCTATTTTGAAAAGAAAGATAGTTCTCGTATCTCTGCTGCGACTGTCATGACTAGCTATATTCTGGCGATAAGACCAAGAGATATTGTGGATAAAGAAATGACTTATCAAAAAATAAATGAAATTCATCCTATTGATAAGGAGGATTTTATGGCTCGGGCTTCTAAAGAGAACGATCCTTATGAAGAGATTGATAAAAAAATAAGCCAAGATATAAGAGATAAAATAATGGATCTTGATTTAGTCGGAGTAGAAATGCCAAGACATAAATGGCGTTTTTATCCGGGAGAATCTTTAGCTGCTCATGCTCTTGGTTTTATGGCTTATCAAGGTGATGTAATAACAGGTCGTTATGGAGTCGAAAGATTTTATAACGAAGCGCTTTCTCGTGGAAAAGAAGATGTTCAAATAAATATTTTCGCAGAACTTTTTTCAAATTTCTCTGAGTCAAACTCTTACGAAGATTCTGAAAAGAAGGCAGACTTGGTCCTAACAATAGAACCAGTCGTACAAAATTTCATGGAACAAGAGCTCACAAGAACAATGAAAAAATTTGGTTCAGAAGCAGCAAACGGAATAATTATAAATCCTCAAAACGGAGAAATTATCGCAATGGCGCATTTACCTTCTTTTGATTTAAATAATTTTGGTAGTGTGGAAAATGTATCGAGTTATTCAAATCCTCTTGTAGAAAATGTCTTTGAATTTGGTTCTGTGGTAAAGCCTTGGTTATCGCTGCCGCTCTTGACGCTGGTGTTATTTCTGCAGACACGCCTTTCTATGATCCTGGATTTGTGCAGGTTGAAGATAAAAAATCGAAAACTTCGATAAAAAAGGTCTGGACAAATAAAATGCAAGAGGTTTTGTCTCAGTCTTTAAACACGGGAATGGTTTATTCTATGCGCCAACTTGGAAAATCACGTTTTAGAGATTATATGCTTTCATATGGAATAGGTGAGAAGTCTGGAGTTGATCTGCCTAATGAAGCGAAAGGTTTGGTTTTCCAACCTTGAATCTCCTCGTGAACTTGAATACGCGACAGCTTCTTTCGGACAAGGTATTTCTTTTAGTCCGATAGTTTTGTAAAAGCACTTTCTTCTTTGCAAACGGTGGATATATTGTTCAGCCTCACATTGTCAAAAAAAATTTGAATACACAGACGGAAAATCAAAAGAAATAACTTTCAACAAAACAGACGGAAAAAGAGTTTTAAAAGATGGAACTTCAGAAAAGATTTCTAGAATGCTTGTCTCTATAGTAGACAACACACTTGGTGGCGGAAAATATAAAATGCCCGACACTCTATCGCCGCCAAAACAGGAACAGCTCAAATACCAAACCCAAAAGGAGGTGGATATATTGAAAGGTAAAAATCTGCACTCATTTTTTGGTTATTTCCCGGCTTATGATCCAAAATTCTTAGTCTTTATATCAAACACAGCCCCTGTGGTGCCAGATTCGCGTCTGAGACACTGACAGAGCCTTTCATGAACATCACAAGCTTTTTGATAAATTATTATGAGGTAGCGCCGGATAGATAAAAATAGAGAGAGCGCACCTTACGGTGCGCTCTGTTAGATCATTTGGTCACTTTAGCTTGAAAAGTATGTAATACTTTCGTTGTAGCTTCTGATACTCTATTTGCTCCATATAGTATTTGCGATTTTCGTGATGATATATAATATCATGTGTCATTCCAGAATATCTTCCATCACTTCGACATGTGAGGGAAATCCTTCCACTTTCATGAAAAAGTTCAGATCGCTTCTCCAAAAACCAAAATCCTTAAAACGAAGAAATCCCTCAAAAAGTAGCGATGATATTTGTCACCTGTATTCTTAAGATAGCTTTTTCTTGCTTGGATACTGATCAGGTCGCAGAGTATTTTCTCAGTTATGGTTTTCGGCTTTCTTTTACTAAACCATTTGAATACATTTTCGTGTGCCTGGTCTTGAAGATTCTAGGCTTCTTGTATGTGGTTTTTCATGGGAGCTGTTTTTACCCTAATACATTAGATTAAATTAATTGTCCATTATTTTGTTTTGTACAAAATTGCTATAATATTCTCTGTTAATTTTAATTAAAAAATCCATGCAAAATCCATTCGAAAATGCTTTAAATCAAATCAAGAGAGCAAATGATAAAGAATTTCCAAAAGAGCTGATAGATAAATTAATGCACCCAGACAGACAAGTGCGAATATCTATTCCGGTGAAAATGGACGACGGAAGTCAAAAAGATTTTGAAGGATATGCGTGGAGCACAACAACAAAAGAGGTCCGTACAAAGGAGGGAATTGTTTTCACCAAGACGCAGATATGAATGAAGTAAACGCGCTCGCTTTGTGGATGAGTTTAAAATGTGCGGTTGCAAATATTCCGATGGGAGGAGGAAAAGGTGGAGTAACAGTTGATCCCAAAACTCTTTCTACCTCAGAATTAGAAAAAACTTTCTCGTGGATGGGCGAGACTCATGGCTCCACTTTTGGGTCCAGAAAAAGACGTTCCAGCTCCAGACGTAAACACAAAATGGCGAGATAATGTCTTGGATGCTCGATGAATATGAAAAAGTCACAGGTGAAATGTCTGGTGCGACTTTCACAGGAAAGCCTATTTCAAACAGAGGAAGTGAGGGAAGAGAAGAAGCGACTTCAATGGGCGGATTAAATGTTTTCAATGCTTTAAAAGAAAGTTTAAACCTCGAAGGTTCTTTAAATGTTGTCGTGCAAGGTCTTGGAAACGTGGGTGGAAATGCAGCGCTTTTATTTGAAGCAGATGGACATAAAATAATCTCTCTTTCTGATTCAAGAGAGCTATCATAAATCCTGATGGTTTGGACGAAAGCCGTAATGGAATTCAAAAACAAAATGGAAGTGTTGTTGGTTTTCCAGGATCGAAAGAGATTTCTCAAAACGAACTTCTGACTTTAGATTGCGACATCTTGATTCCTTCAGCTCTTGAAAATCAATAAATCGAAAACGCAAAAGATATAAAAGCAAAGCTTGTCCTAGAGCTTGCCAACGGTCCGACAACCCCAGAAGCCGACGACATACTTTTCGCAAAAGTATTTATGTTGTTCCAGATATTTTTAGCAAACTCTGGCGGCGTGACTGTGTCTACTTTCGAATGGGAACAAAACCAAAAAGAAAAATGGACAAAAGAAGAGGTTTTGGAAAAAGCTAAAGATAAAAATGGAAAAAAGAAGCTGTGAAAGTTCTAGATTATTCAAGAGAAAATAACACCGATCTTCGTCGAGGAGCTTTTATTCTGGCAATGGAAAGACTTTCTTAATAAGAGTATAATTAAGGTATTAAAAATTTAGCTAAAAAATATGGAAAATAACACAGATAATTTAAAAAACAAACTTTCGCCAAAAATTCTTCTTTTTATCTTTAGGGGTTTTTGGTCACACTTATCACAAGTGTTGTAGCTTTCTTAAACCTTATCTTCCAAACTCTCGAAAAGAAATTCCCAGACGTTTTAAACGCAACTTACGATTACGGATATTCTTCTTGGAATTATGAAGGAATTCGTTCTGCTATTGCTACGCTTATTATCGTATTTCCAGTTTTCCTGGTACTTTCATATTTCTGGCGAAAAGCACAAAAGTAAATCTTGGACACATCGATGAAATAATCAGAAAAAGTGGATGGTGTATTTGATTTTGTTTATCGCGGGAATCGTGGCTATTGTCGACCTTGTGGTTTGGTGAAATATTTTGTTTCTGGAGAGATTACGCTTCGATTTATTTTGAAGGTTGTCGCGACTCTTGTTGTGGCTAAGATGGTCGGAGTTTTCTATCTTACAGAAATAGGTTACTTAAAGAAATTCAAAAAAATAACAGAAAATGTATCGATGGTTTTAGCGCCTGCTCTTGTTGTTTTCGGGATAATCTGGAGTTTTTCTGTTATCGGTTCGCCGAAAGACCAAAGAAATTTACGTCTAGATGAACGCCGAGTGCAAGACCTTCAATCAATCCAATGGCAAATTATAAATTACTATCAACAAAAATCAGCTTTGCCAAACACTCTTACAGATTTATCAAATCCTATTTCAGGTTTCCGGATTCCTGTGGAACCAGAATTCCAGAAAGGATTAACTTACGAATACATAAACAAAGGCGGATTAACTTTTGACTTGTGTGCGACTTTCGCAATGCCGATGCCAAAAGGTTGGCAAGAATACACAAACGGAGGAGGAGTTGTGCCGATGATGTACGGAGAAAGAGATGTTATGACTTCATCTTCTTATCCATATCCAGGAGGTCAGACTAGTGACTCTTGGGATCACGAAGCCGGAAGAACTTGTTTTGAGCGAACAATAGATAAAGACATATATCCACCTTTTGAAAAGGAAATCAGACTTTAAAATTAAACACAAAAGCCCCGTGTCTTGCGACGCGGGGCTTTCCTCTGGTAAAATAACCCAAAATTGCTATATTATCCAAGAACCAAAATGCACCACATGGCTTACAAGATTGATTCAAGAAAATTCTTTTTGAGCCTAGAGTTGAGTAAACTTAAGGCTGGAGAGGGTGACAAAGCTTTGAATGATTTTAAAAAGGTACTAATCGGTAAGTTTGATCTTACTGGAGAACATCTTACAGTACTTATTGAATTGGTTAAGAATATTATCGACCATTCCGATAAGGGTTATCTTTTCCTTCGGCAGCTGGACAATGGATGTGTCGAATTCTTGGTCAAGAGCCGTTCCTCTTCTTTTCAAGAAGAAGAAAGGAGGGCGAGGCGTTCGGAAACTAACCGCTCACTTGGTATGCGACTCGTGGCAGATCTTTGTTTGGATGAGCGCTACAAGGTTGTAAGTGTTTTTTCCGCACATTGTTTCCGTGGTTTATCTCCAAGAGATCGAAAGCATCATTTTTCCGGAAGGTTCATACCCGATGGAGATAATGACAAAAACACATAAAATGATCACCCGTCAGGACCTGGCGGGTGATTTCATTTTTCTTTACTTAAACCCTTTAAAATAGTAGAATGACAGAGTTTAAAAGGCTCTATTTCGCCACAGCGGAAAAGGCGTCTTATTGGCTCTATCGTCTAACGGTTAGGACGGGTCCTTCTCAAGGATCAAATCGGAGTTCGATTCTCCGTAGAGTCACCAATTAGAGTATGGTTCGAGGCGCTCAAAAAGTATATATGTATACGGAACTTTTAGGAAAATTAATTTCAAATCTATGGTCTCTTGAGACCGTTATTAGATACTTTATTTCTATAAGACTAAATGAACCAATACCTGATATTTATGATATAGAAATTGGTGATGGGTTGAGGATGTCATTTTTACTAATTTTAAAGTCTAGAAAAATTAATTGAAAAGTATAATTCTATGTTCCTCATGATTTTCAAAAAATTGATGAGCAAAGTTTTATATATAAGAGATTTGCTTGCTCATGGTAGAATACATATAACTGATAAGATAGATGCAAATAATTGGTATTTAGTTAAGTTTTAGTGATCCAAAAAAGATAATGGGAAAAAGATAAAATTAACTCATAAAGTTAGGCCAAATCACGATTCAGGCGCATGGATAAAAGAAAGTATTAAATTTATTTATGAACAAATGCACAGGGTTGCAAGAAGAAGTGAGACCTTCTGGATTCGAATGTTGGCCGGAATGTTAACTTTCCGAAGAAAGTCCACAACTATCTCCGAAACCAATTTCTTTTCGAACCATATTTCATAAGCTCTATAGTATGGGTCAAGAGTTAGTTTGTACATATCTACAAAGTGGTCAACCACTTCTTTTATGTACTCTTTGTGTGGTCGTGTCATTGTGCGGTCGGTTTTTTAACTCTATTATGTATATTTTATAAAATATGTCAAGTAAAGATAAAATAAAAAATCTTTATGATAAAATACCAACATGCCACAAAAACAAGCCTGGAAAAAAATATAAAAATCCAAACTTATCACTAACTCAAACGAGCCACAGGTGGCTTTTAAAGATTTCGTAAAATGGCTTCGAAGAAAAGAGGGAATTGATTTGGCGGAAATACGATCTTTGGACCTTGGTTCTGGAACAGGTAAAAACTCTATTTACCTAGCCGAGCGGGGAAGCTTCGCTGTGGGTCTTGAGATTTCTGCTGAAGCTGTGAAGATGGCTAAAGAAAGAGCGAGCGAAGTCGGAGTGCAAGTAGAATTTTTAAACAGAAGTTTCGGTGAGGAATTTCCTTTTGATGAAAATACTTTTGATTTGGTTGTCGATAGCATTTCTTCAAACTCTCTAAATGATAAAGAAAGGGAAGTCTATATAAAAGAAGTTGCTCGGGTTTTAAAGCCGGGCGGATATATGTATGTGCGAGCGTTGTGTAAAGATGGCGACAAAAACGCGCTCAATCTTTTGAAATTAAATCCTGGAAAAGAACACGACACATATGTGATGAAAGACATCGGACTTGTCGAACGTGTTTTTTCTAAAGCTGATTTTATAAAACTCTACGAGCCGGATTTTGAAATATTGAAAATGGATAAAAATTCCAACTACACTTCTTTTGGCGGGAAATCTTATAAAAGAAATTTTTGGATTGCGTATTTGAAGAAAAAATAGAGAAAAAAGTTTGAATTTGTTGTAAATAAAGCCTAAAAACAACACAAAAAAGAGCTTAAAACAAGGTTTGAATTGATAAAAGCTTTTGTGGTATATTTAATTCGATATGAAAATGAAAGAAAAACTGGAAGAATTAAAGTCTAACAAGAGCTTTATGTGGGGGATTCTTGTCGTTATAATAATTTTAGTATTGGTTTTAACTGTCGGAAAGAAGGGAGATGGTAAGGAAAAAGTTTCTAAAGAAGAAGATGAAACTTCAAACATGGAAGAGCAAACCGCGCTTTCAGCTGCTGAACCTGTTGTCGCTGGAGATTATGAATATGCTTTTTCTGGAGTTGAATGGATTTTTGACACAGAAGATCTTTGGTTGTAGGAACAGGTCAAACATATTTGAAAATGATGTTTGGCTGATTTTACACGAAATGGAAATGCTATTACTTTTTGGAAGACCATACAAACTTGGTTTTCATCCAGGGGCTTGTGAATCTTCGAATTTTTAACACTACAAATGTAGATGGAATTCCTCTTGCATATGCAAAGTGTTCTGATGGAAAAGTAACTCGAGAATTCGCTGTGTTACAAGAATCAAAGACGTTGTTGTGGTAATGAATGAAAAAGATTGGAGAAGAAGAAACAGGTTTTCAAAGATTGGTATAAGATAGATGTTACTGAGATTGTAAAATAATTCAAAACAAAGCCCGGCGCCAGGCGCGAGCTGTTTTTAATTTTAATAAAGAAGAGGCGGGCTGATGGGCCCGCCTCTTGTGGAGTGCGTTTGGCGCAAGATCAAGGCTTTGCCTTTTTCTTGTGTTTGATCGTGATGGTTCCAGTAACAAAACCTTTCGTCTCTTTACTGATGGCTAGTTTCTTGAACTTCTTGCCTTTGTAAAGGTGTCCACCATCCTTCGTGAGTTGGAAAAGCATTCCGACCTCAGGGTTGGGTTCGTAGACTATGGTTTTGTTCACCTCGTCTTCTCTTTCAGCACGACTTAGCTCGAAAGATCCATAGTGCCTTTTCCATGGCCACGGACCAACGACAGACATTGTGCCTTGGCATTCTTGTCGTTGTCCACTGTGTCGACAGCCATCGCGGGTATTCCAGGAAGATTTGAAGCTCCTTGGTTTTTCAGATGATGTTGTCGGTGGAGAAGACCCTATAAGAGGAGTGTCGTTGTTCTTGGATATTGCATTCTTGCCGAAAACAATCCAAGACTCATCTTCCGCAGATTGTATGGCAATAGCCTTCAACCTACCAAGATGCACGTTATACAGTTCGCCTTTGCTTCGCATCTGATAGTCTGCGTTTGCTAAAGGAAAACCTATAGTGTCAGCCGTGTAGATCGAAAGCGTGTCATCTACACGCGTTACCAACGTGATCGGCCCGAAGCTGGTTGCTTTCCATCTTTGATCAAGACGACCTCGGTCGGCCCTTTGCTGGTGCAAAGAACCATCCGTCGGCTCGATGTTCTCAACCTCCAATACTTTTCATCGAAGGTTAGGGATACAAGCGAATCCTGCTTTTCACTGGTGTGAAAGTGTTGGGCGTTTTTCTGCGCTAAGACACCAAAGGTGAAAAGGGAGCAGAAAAGGACTAATATCGTGTGCTTCATGGTCTATCTGTTTTTTGTTGTTAGAACCGGTCTTTTAATATTTATACATTAAAAAATATTGATTGTCAATCTTATTTTTAGAGAAAAGAGCCCGCGCCGAAGGCGCGAGCTCTTTCTTTTTAATCTTCCTTGGGCTTATCTATTTCCATCAACTCCAAGTTTTATAGCTTCACCGGAAATCTTCATAACGTCTTTATCTATCTTTTTAAATTCTTTGTTTGAAAGGTTGTATTGGTTCACCACTGTTCCTAAGTTTTTACCGAGCTTGTCGTGATATTCTTCGTAAGATTTCAAATGTCTTCCGAGTTCACCGACTTGTTTCTGGATTTCTTTTCGCCGACTCTTCTATTTGCATTGCTTTTAAACCTTGGAGAACTGTCTGTAAATATGCGAGAAAGGATGTGGGAGAAACGATGACGACTTTATATTTAGAAGCAGCGCGTTGGATCAAGTTGTCGTTTTCGTCTGCGCTTGAACCTATTTTGTTTACAAGTAAATCGTAATAAATAGCTTCGTGCGGGATAAACATAAAAGCGAAATCCATCGTGTTTTCCATCGGTTGGATGTATTTAGAGGTTTCGACAATTCTGTTTTTTAAGTCGTTCAAGAAAAGTTTTTCGAGTCTGTCTTTGTCGCCAGTGTTTTCTGCTTCAGAAACTTTGTTATAGTTTTCCAGAGAGAATTTAGAATCGATCGGGATTATTTTATCTTTCACGAAAACAACAGCATCGACGATATCTCCGCTAGGGAAGGCGTATTGCATTTGATACGAACCAGGCGGAAGAGTGTTTTTTAAAAGAGTTTCTAGATAATATTCTCCGAGTATTCCACGAGACTTTGGGTTCTTTAACATATTTTGAAGTTGCTGGAGTTGGTCTGTGAAGTTCATTACTTGTTTTCCAGTTTCTTTAACTTCTGTTATCTCGCGAGTTATTTCTCGGATTAGTTTCTGAGATTCGCTCGTTTGATATTTTAGAGATTCCATCATTTCTTTTCCAGAATCCCGAAGACGTTCGTCTAAAGTTCTTCTGATATCTTTCATTTCATCTGCTAAAAACCGAAAAGCTTTTTCTTCTTTTCCGTCATCATTCCTCTTATTTTTATTTAAAAGGGTGAAAATTATGTATCCGATAATTAGCCCCAAAAGTATATATACGATAGTCATACGAGTATTTTAACATAAAAAAGAAGAGCACCAGCTGTAGGCCGGTGCTCGTCGTTCTTCTATCACCTCTAGAGGTGATGATGGTAGCGCATGCTTTCCTTTGGTTGGAACAAGCTCTTGATGAAGAGCATAAAGCTCTTGACCAATTCGGTAAATGTCCATCTTGGGTAGCGTCTTTTCATGGGTTTGGGTTTTGATTAATCCAAGAACTTATTCCTGCACTCAACTTCACTTCTCGCCAGTCTTCGCCTTACATCTTCGCGAACAGCCTTCATTTTGGCTTGAAATGCTTCCGGGTCCCTTAGTCTTTCTTCTCTGATTCGTAAACAGTAAGTTCTCCGTTGCGTTCTTTTTCCTTTAGGAGCTCCCTTAGGTTGTGGATTTTCTTTGCCATGATTGTTGGGTTTATGGTTTGTTTACTTTTGGTTTTATGCTGCTATATTCCTAACAGCATATTGTTGGTTTTCTGATGTCGTCTACAAGTTTTTCTTAGTCTTTTGTGGGTTTTCTCAAAGTCATCAACGTGTGTCAGAACTTTTATAATATCAAAGAAGTTCTGCGTTGAACACATCAGCTGACTTTCTACCTGTGTGACGCCTTACCATTTCGTTTACATATGATCTATTCTGTCTATGCTTCTTGGCGCCAGAATGGTTGGAGTCCCACTAAATACACAGAGTACCTTCGGGCTTTTTAACCCTCTTGAAAAAAATGACATCTTTTCATGTGAAAGGGCTTTGCTTTTAAAATACTATAAACTGAGGAAATGTTCAATGGTGTAAATCCAGTCCTCCTCTTCTTCAGGATTTTCTTTCTTTTGCTTTAAAAGCCATTCAAGATAGCTTCTGTCAGACTTAGCTATTTCTTCCAAGCTTTTGTTTTTGTGTTTTCCAAAGTTTATATATTTAAACAAAACTGGTTTAGAAGAAATATCAATCATTTGATCGATGGCTGTCTCGCGAGACAAGTTTTCTGTTTCCATAACCTTTTTCAAAAGTCTTTCAAAAAGTTTTTCTAGAACTAAAACATCACCCTTTGCATCGTGGGCTGTCGCTTCGACTTCTATACCGAGCAAGTATCGCAAATATTGCAAACGATATGAAGAGATTTTTCCTTCTGGGTCTAAGTGTCTTGCAACACGAAATGTGTCGATGCTTTTACCGACTTTTATTCCTTCTTTTTCTATCATCGCTATATCAAACTTTGCATTGTGGGCGACCATTATGTGACCTTTATCAAAAAGATTTTGAAGTTCTGTGAATTCAGGACTTCCTTTAAAAGCTGGCTTTTCGGCGACCATTTTCTCTGTGATATGGTGCACAGCCATTGATTCTATGGAAATAGGGAGGTCTGGTTTGTAAAGTTCGTCTACTATTTTGTCTTCGATTTTATAACAAAGCTGAATAAGCTTGTCTTCTGGCATATTTCCCGTGGTCTCTGTGTCTAAAAATATAAGTTTTTGCATATGCACAAAGTATAACAAATATGTTAAAATATGTTTATTATGTTGCAAGAAAAAATTAGAGAAGAAATAAAAAATGCGATGCGAGCTAAAGACGAAACAAGAATCCTTGTTTTAAAAGGGATTTTGTCTGCTTTTACAAATGAACTTGTCGCGACAAAAAGAACACCTCAAGACAAACTCCCAGACGAAGAAGCTCTGGTGGTAATAACTCGTCTTTCAAAGCAAAGAAAAGATTCTATTGCTCAGTTTGAAGCTGGAGGAAGAGCAGACTTGGCTGAAAATGAAAAGAAAGAACTCGCTGTTTTGGAAGAATTTTTGCCGGAGCTTATGTCTGTGGAAGAAATAAGAAAAATAGCTGAAGCTAAAAAGGCGGAAATGAATATCACAGATGCGACTCAGAAAGGTCAGTCGTGGGTGCGCTTGCGAAAGACTTGAAAGAAAAGCAGACGAGGATGTTAAAAGTTGTCGACGAGATGTTTTAAAAAATTTTATGATTGATTTTAATTAAATTACAAACATGAATATATTCTTTAGATGGTTGATGTTAATACTTGCAGTTATTGCCTCAGCTTATTTTGTAGAAGGAATAACAGTCGTGGGAATTTTACCAGCGCGGTTATCGCCGGTGCTGTGCTTATATTTTTTATTCATACAATAATAAAACCAATAATAAAGATTTTAACACTTCCGATAAACATCCTACACTCGGTATATTTGCTTTAGTTTTAAACGCTCTTTTCTTTCTGGTTTGTCTCGACGGTGGTTTCCGGATTTTCTGTAGATGTTTTTGTCGACGCTTATATGGGGATCAGTAATAGTCTCTCTTCTAAACTGGCTTGCAGATAAAGTAATAGGACAAGATTAATGGCATAAGAAAAAAAGCTAGTAACTCACAACGGAGGATTTCATCTGACGATATTTTTGCTTGTGCGACGCTTCAGATTTATCTAGAAAAAATAGGTGAAGATTATGAGGTTATACGAACTCGCGACGAAAAAGAAATAAAAGACGCGGACTTTGTTTTTGATGTGGGTGGTGTCTATGATTCTTCTTTAAACAGATTCGACCATCACCAAAAAAGGCGGAGCAGGTACACGAGAAAATTCTATTCCTTACGCCGACGGTTTGGTTTGGAAAGTTCGGGGAAAGATTTGCGAGAATAAAGAAATATCAGAAGAAATAGACAGAAAGCTCGCACAACCAGTCGACGCAAACGACAACGGCTTAGATGTGTATTCATCAAAAAAATAGAAAATGTTTCTCCAATAACTTTTCAGGATATTGCTGAATTTTATTATCCATATGAAGACGCTTCGGAAATAGAATACTACAGAGCTTTTACTGATCTTGTTTATTAGCGAAAGAATTTTACAAAACTATAAAGAAAAACCAAAAACAGTTTGAGATAAATTCGTACATGAAAAATCTTTACGATAAATCAGATGATAAAAGATTTATTGCTGTTGAAAAATACACGGTAGATTTTCTCTTACAATGGGCGCTAAAACTTACCAGAGCTTTTGTATGTCGTTTATCCAAGTAAAAGAGGGTATGACGAATGGGAATATTGTCGCCACAAGAAAAGGAATAGAAAGCATGGAAAGCAAAAACCTTTTCCGAATGGGCAGGTCTTTCAGACGAAGATTTACAGAAAAATCTGGACTTTTGTCGGGCGCAAGTTGTCACAATGGAAGGTTTCTTTGTGTTGTCGAAAATAAGCAAGATGCAATAGAGCTAATTTGGCTTTAAAAGGGTAAAAGTAGTATATGGAAAGAAATCCAAATATGAGATTTGATGAAAAAAGAGAATTTTCTTCTACAGAAGAATCTATTTTTATTGAAAAAGGTGACGAAACCATAAATTTTGATACTTTAGAAGAAGCAAAATCAAATGTAGACGAGATAAACGCTAAATATGGAGATATTTCTTTTGTAGCAGAAGACAGAGGAAAATTTTCTGTTAAGTTCAATGAAGCTCATTCTGGGAGCTGGTTTTAAAAAGAAAATAGAAGAAGAATCTGAAGTAGAAAAATCAGTTTAAATAATCAAAAATAAAATGGCATTAATAGATGAACTAAAAAATATATGAAAGTCGGAAAACGGCATGATGGTGCTCAAAAGTTATTTCTTGTGAAAAATCAAAACTTGTCCGGTCCCGCAGGGGGGAACGGCGGAAAGGGTGGCGACGTGTACTTTAAAGCAGTACGCGCGATTCTTCTATTTTGGCAGACTATATGCATGAGCCGAAGTTTCGGCAGAGAATGCGAGCCGGTGCGAAAACAGTCGAGAAGGTTCAAACGGAGAAGATTTGTATGTCAAAGTTCCTTTGGGTTCCTTGATCACGAACCTAGACACGGGCGAGCAATACGATATGGATTCCCGAAGACAAAGAAGTCTTTGGCTTTAAAGGGAGTGACGAGGTGGACTTGGAATGAACATTTAAAATCTTCTACAAACACAACTCCTTACGAATCAACTCCAGGAAAACGAAGGCGAAGACGGAAATTATTTTTATTGAACTTCGCCTCTTTTCGCTGATTTAGGACTCGTCGGTGGTCCAAACGCAGGAAAAATCAACTTTCTTAAACTCTGTCACAAACGCTCACTCGAAAATCGGCGCGTATCCTTTTACGACTTCTAGACCCACACCTTGGTGTCTTGCAGGAGTTTGTGGCTGATATTCCGGGAATTATAGAAGGTGCTTCAGAAGGAAAAGGTCTTGGGGTTAAATTTTTAAAACATATAAAAAGAACGAAAGTTATTTTACATCTTATTTCTTTTGAAGGTCATGGACCAGAAGACGAAGAAGGTATGATGCAAACTTATAAAAATATTCGTCACGAGCTTGAAAGCTATGATGAAGATTTAGCGCAAAAAGACGAGATAATCTTGCTAACAAAAAGTGACACAGTAGATGAGAAATTCGCAAAAGCTGAATTAAAGAAATTTGAAAAATTGGGTAAACCAGTTTTCATAATGTCTGCTTTTGACGACGAGTCTGTTGTGAAAAAGGTTGCTGATGAAGTGGTGAAGATTTTGAGAGGGAAGAAGTAAAGGTAAAAAAGGGGAAAAGAGAGCGGCCCTGCGGAGCCCTTGGATACTTGGGGTTAGTATATGGTTATAATTCCAATTTCATTTGCTATAAATACAAAGATTGAAAGGGTGATGATCAGTGCTGACTTCAATACTCCATAAAAAAAGCGCCCTGTACGAAACTCCTTTCAATGTAAACAAAATTTCTGACCTTTGACCAAGCCAATGATGTTATTAGGATGGAAATTACCAGAAAGCTTCCAAAAAAATCATCTGGTAAACCTAATAGTTTGTTTGTAAAAATACTAAGATGTAAGATAACCCATAAGTATGAATGCAATTGGTGTACCAGTAATAAACTGAAAATATGCTTATTCGGGTAAATAGCTATCCAGAAATTCTTCTGTGCTCAAGGGAAGGTGCTTAGGTTACACTTGTGTTTTTATCACAATACTCTCATTTAAAATTTTTGTCAAAACTTAAAAAGAGAGATCACGAGCGTGGCTCGTGATCTTTAGGCTCCCCAAGTTCTTGTAAGTACTCCTCTCTGTGGGTTCGATAGTTACCCTGTATCTTGGGTCTATCCAATACCTGTTCAACTCTACTATTTGATGAGCGGTCATGTATCCCGGAAAGAGCGTATGCCAAGCCTCATGCTTCTTTCTATCAACCCTTTGGATGTTTCCTTGGCGATCTTCGTGTTCCGCCCTGAACACGTGGAACCCGATGATGATTACTTTGTTTCCTTTAGGTCTCTCGACCATGGTTCTATGGGTCTCCATTTTTGAGCTCGTTTTTAATATTTTAAAAAGAAAACCTAAAAAAACAAAAATTTCTGTTAACTCTTAATAAAAACCGAATTTTCTGCTAAAATACCCTTCATGAGCGAATCTAAGTATAAAGTAACAATCGGTCTCGAAGTTCACGCAGAATTGAAGACAGTTTCAAAGATGTTTTGTGATTGTGTAAACAACCCAGACGAAGAAATCCAAACACAAACATTTGTCCGGTGTATGGCGCATCCTGGGACTTTGCCTGTCTTGAATAAAAAGGCAGTAGAAAACGTGATAAAAGTCGGCTTTGGCTATTGGTGGAAATATCGCCAACTTCACAGAGTGGGATCGGAAAAACTATTTCTATCCAGATATTCCCAAAAGGATACTGATTTCTCAATACAAATATCCTATAGTTTCTGGCGGAAAACTCGCTGGCGTGGACATCACAAGAATCCATTTAGAAGAAGATACAGCCAACAACAAACACACAGCAGAAGCTTCTTTAATAGACTTCAACAGAGCCGGAGTGCCTTGATGGAACTTGTTACAGAGCCGGTAATACACAGCGCTGAAGACGCAGGGAATTTTGGGCGAGAACTTCAGTTGCTTTTGCGAACTCTTAGCGTGTCAGATGCAAACATGGAGAAGGGTGAAATGAGAGAAGAGCTGAACTTGTCTATGTTCTGATACAGATGTTTTCGGGACAAAAGTTGAAGTGAAAACATAAACTCTTTCCGCGCAGTAGAAAAAGTCATGAAAATTTGAAATAGAAAGACACATAAAAACTTCTCGAAGAGGGAAGGGACGAGATAGTTCAAGAAACTCGTGGCTGATGAAAACAAAGAAGTCACTTTCTCTCAAAGATCAAAAGAAAATTCAGAAGACTACAGATATTTCCCTGAACCTGATTTGCCAAAAGTGTATTTGCACGATATTTTTGATTTGGATAAATACAGTGAAAATCTTCCAGAGCTTCCGTGGAAAAAGAGAAAGATATGCGTCTTTTTGGTTTGAAGTCAGAAGACGTGGAAGTTTTCTTGTCTGATTTTGAAATCGGAAGGTTTTTGAAGAAGTTACAAAAGAAATTTCTGACAAAGAAATGATAAAAAAGCTGTTAACTATATAACAACAGATATGGCTGGACTTCGCGCGACAAAAGATAATTTCAAAAAATTCCAGAAATTTCTGAATTTGTTGGTTTGATAAAAATGGTTTCTGAAAACAAAATAAACTCGCGCGGGGCGAAAAGATATTTTGGCAATTTTGTGATGGCTACTGTCTGCGCAGGCAGGAAAACCCAGAAGAAATTGCAAAAGAAAAAGGTCTTCTTCAAAGAATCAAACACTGAAGCGATAAAAGAAATAGTTCAAAGCGTGATAAACGCCAATGAAAAAGTTGTTGCCGACTATAAAGCTGGAAATGAAAATTCTAAAATTTCTAATGGGACAGGTAATGAAAGAATCAAAAGGAAGTGCGAACCCACAAGTCGCGACAGAGGTTTTGAAAGAGTTGTTAAAATAAAATTTTCTCCCTACTTTTTCATTACCAAAAGTAGGCAAAAGGCTAGACTCACACTTCACCTAAAAATAGTAGGGTTTAAGTCAAAAAACAAGAAAATTTCGTCAGAAAATAATAATGTCTATACATTATTTTTCTGACTCAAACATTCTTGTTTTTAAGACAAACCCTACTATTTTATTAACGGTGCTCTCGTGCAGGGTTTGGGAAGTGACTTGGTTGTTCTTGACAATATGGTTATAAAATGATATAAGATACTCCAAGCATGTACAATCAAAATTCGTAAAACCATGAAAATTACAGAGTGGGAATATAAGATAGCTATGGATACTCTTCGTTCCATAGAAAGACTGATCAACCTTCATCTAAGCGAGAATGTCAATGTTTCCTTATATGGTCGCTTTGAAGAGTCTCACAAAAGAGTATCACAACTTGAGATCAAGGATACGTGATAAAATAACCCTTATCTACTTCAATGTTCATGTTTTAGACATTGGAATTTCTCGTACACTCATCATTTACGATGTTGCTAGTCCGTTTGTCTACGATAAGGAAATGCGATGGGTGAGAAACTGAAAGAGGCCTTAAGAGCTTATATTCAGAAACTTCTCCACGTGATAATACATGAAATGAAAATCACCAATACGTACCTCATCATGGCACTTCAGCAGTTTGCCGTAGGGCTCTAACCCCATTACTAGCACCCCGAAATTCTCTGGGGTGCTTTTCCTTCAAGGGAAAAGAAAGCACAAGTATTCCACAAACAAAGACGGGGCTTTTCTGCTAAAATATACCTATGAGTTCAGAAGAGAAATCAGCTCAGTATAGAGACCTAAACGCAAACCAGAGACTTCTTGAAATCCAAGCAGAGATTGTTGAGATTGAAAAGCGAATCTATGAAAAAATCTCAGAAAAAGAACACGAAGAAATAAAAGAAAGAATAAAATTCTTGGTTTCAGAAGAGAAATCAATTCTTCAAGCTAGGTATTCTAAACAAAAAGATATAAAAGATATCGAAGAGGAAAACTCAGAAGAGGAAGAAGATGAGCAAGAGTTAAAGAAATGATAGACAAAGAAAACAAAGACAATCAAAAAATAGAAGGAGAATTAAAAAAGAAATAATAACCGCAACGAAAATCAGATTTTGGTATGAAAAGTGGTGGGGAAAAAATAATTATAATACTTCTAGGAGCCATTCTTGTCGGACTTATGGGAGACGGGAAAATAGACTTAAGAACTTTGTTTAATTAATTTTTTTTTTAAATATTAAATATGAAAAAAATAAATGTTGCAATAAATGGTTTTGGGAGGATTGGTCGGGCTTTTCTGGGCGTTGTATTAGATCGTGAAGAATTAAACGTCGTAGCGATAAACGACTCTGCGACATAGAAAACCTAGCCTATCTTTTCAAATACGACACAGCTTACGGTATCTCTCAAGCAGACGTCCACACAGAAAAATGGCAACATTTTCGTCGATGGAAAAGAAATAAAAATATCTCTCAAGTCCCAAACCAGAAGAGCTTCCTTGGAAAGATTTGGATATAGATGTCGTCGTAGAATCGACAGGATTTTTACTAGTTTTGACAAGGCAAAGCGCACTTAGATGGCGGAGCGAAAAGAGTCGTGATCTCAGCTCCAGCGAAAGGCGAGGCTGTCGAAGGTAGATAGAATCCGCGACTGTCCTAATGGGTGTAAACGAAAGATAAGCTTTCTGTTTGTCAGATGACATCAAACGCTTCCTGTACTACCAACGCTTCAAGTCCGATAATCTCAATCCTAAACGAATCTATCGGTATAGAAAAGGCTATTTTAAACACAGTACACGCTTACACAGCTTCTCAATCCATAGTCGATGGTCCAAGTAAAAGATTAAGGACAAGGCCGAGTCAGCAAAGACAAAATATAATCCCAACTTCTACCGGAGCAGCTATCGCTGTGACAAAAGCTTTGCCGAGTTTGGCAGGAAGTTTGACGGGATCGCAATGCGTGTGCCGGTGGTCGCTGGGTCTGTCGCGGACATAACTTTCATTTCTAAAAGACCGACAACAGTCGAAGAAATAAATCAGATTTTAGAAAAAGGCGCAGAAGATCCAAGATGGGAAGGTGTTTTCACCGCGACAAGCGAAAAAATAGTTTCTTCAGATATTATTGGTGCTAATTTTGCATCTATCGCAGACTTGTCAATGACGCGAGTCGTAGATGGCAACCTTGTAAAAGTTCTCGCTTGGTATGATAATGAGATGGGATACACAAACACTTTAGTGAGTCACGTTATTAAATTAGGGAAATAATATTTTGTAATATGTTCACAGTTTTATTTGTAATTTTAAAGCTTCTAGGATACATTGATTTTCTTGGTGGTGGATTTTAGCAACGCTTGTTTTAGATAGGTTAATTTTAAGACCAAGAAGAAAATAATTCTTATGATAAAAGGCGCAACTTTAAAAATGAAAATGACGAGAGGGGATATATAAATCATCATGGTGACATGACGGAAGATGAGTTGGTCGAAGCTGCGAAGAAGCGTCGAGAAAAGAAAAAAGGATTAAAAGATTAAAAGTTAGTTTTTATATTTTTATGTTTGGAAAAAAAGGTTTGGTGGCAAGAAGGTAGAAGGTATTAACTGGATAAAAATTCTGGGTGGAAGGAGTTGCTCATTTTGATGGAACAAAAAAAGAAGAAGATCTTTTTGATGATAGATACGAAGGTGAACAAGCTAAATTTGACCAAAATGAGTTATCAGAAAAATCTTCAAGACTAATGGAGAAGGAAATTAAGAAGTCTTCTAATTGGAAAGAATTGAGTACAAAAGTTTCAAACGAAAGAACTCATCCAAAGCTTGGTGATAAAAACTCAGGTTTGGGAGAAGAGAATTTGGTCGAAGACCAAAAAATCTAAATGGGAAACCTCTATGGATATTTTAGAAGACGCAAGAAAACATAATGAGGATAGTGTAGACGACTTCGAAGAAGATGATAATGATCTAGAAAAAGCCGCTTAATTATTAAATAATTTAAAATCGATGAAAATATACATCGGAACAGATCACGCCGGATTTGAAATGAAAGAAGAACTCAAGACTCACTTGGGTGATTTAGGGTCATGATGTTTTTGATCAAGGTGCTTTTGAATTAAACCCAGACGACGATTATCCAGACTTATTTCGTGGCTGAGGGTGTGGTGGATACAGCTCCAGAAGTGCAGAAGAAGTGCGAGGTATTGCGCTTGGTAGCAGGCACAGGCGAAGCGGGGATAGAAGCAAACAGGCTTCTAGGTATTCGCACTGCTGTTTACTATGGCGGACCAATAGAAATAGTTAAACTTGCAAGAGAGCACAATGACGCAAACATTCTCTCTCTTGGCGCAAGGTTTATAGATTTAGAACAAGCGAAAGAAGCTGTGAAGGTTTTCTTAGAAACACTCGGGTGCAGAGAGCATATTAGAAGAATTGTTAAGTTGGATAATTAATTATGGATCATATCGAAATAGAAAAACTAAAAAACACAGTGTCAAAAATGATGCAAGACAAAAAGGGGAATTCTCGCCGCCGATGAAAGCAACGGCACATGTAATTCTCGTTTTAAGGCTTTAGGTATTCAGAAACAGAAGAAGAGCGACGACGCTGGAGAGAGATTTTGATTTGTGCTCCAGAAATGGAAAAATATGTGAATGGAGTTATTTTATATGACGAAACTATTCGCCAGTCAGACGGCGAAGGGAAAAAGTTTACAGATGTTTTGAGAGAGAAAATGTTTTAATCGGTATAAAAGTCGACGAAGGTTTGCAAGAATTCATCGACCACCCAGGAGAGACTTTGACTCATGGTCTAAACGGTTCCCGGCTCGAATGCAAGAATACAAATCACTCGGCGCGACTTTTGCAAAAATGGCGAGCTACCTACGGTATCTCTGATCGAACCCAAGTGAAGACGCAATCCGCGAAAATTCAGAAATTTTGGCTCGCTATGCTGTGATCTGCCAAGAGCACGATATCGTGCCGATGGTTGAACCAGAAGTTTTACTCGATGGAAATCACAGTATCGAAAAAGCAAAAGAGGTCACAACAAAAGTTTTGAAAGGACTTTTCGAAGCTTTGGCAAAACATCATGTGAATTTAGAAGGTCTTATTTTGAAAACGAGTATGGTTCTTTCAGGGAAAGACGCAGAAGTGAGAGTTGACGCGAAATCTGTCGGGGAAGCGACAGTTGAAGTTTCGAAAGAATGCGTTCCTGAAAATGTCGGCGGTGTTGTATTTTTGTCTGGCGGACAAACAAGTGACGAAGCTTCTGTAAATTTTGGATGCAATTGCTGATCTTGAACCTTTACCTTGGCCATTGCTTTCTCATTTTCACGAGCTATTCAAAATGACGCCTTGCGACTTGGGCTGGAAAAAATTTCAAATATTGATCTGGCACGCGAAGCTTTTTGGAAAGATCGAGTCTAATTCTAAAGCGGATCAGGGGTTACTTTAAAATATTTATAACGATATGTGAAATACAGTTCGAACGCGTTGCGTTCGGGCTTCTCTTCTGTAATCGTTCTGGTTACTCTTGGCGTAGCTTAAGGTCTTGTTTTCCAAGGCGTCTTGTATTTCGACCGCTGTCATACGACCAACGTTCCTACACCTCAGAATGTCTTTTTTAGACCATTGCGCCAGTTCGTACGTTCTCAATGTCGTTAGCCTTAAGCCAACTCTGAGTTCTTGTAGAGTATTCTAGATCCCACACAGACGTGGTTTCCGGCGACCATCTCTGTGTTGGCTAATGATGTAATCTTGCACCTTCAGCTTTTTCTGGCACTCTTCAAGCTGTTCTTTGAGATTCCTCTCTTTTCGCTCGAATGAGTATTTGAATCGTCGAACAGACTTATCCAGATGCCTTTTAATTGTCATTTCACTATTGAGGCCAGCCAGGTCTGCAAGCTCTTCCAGGTTTTTGCATCATTGTTTTGACAGAGTGCAAGCTCGACGAGGTTTGCGTCATTGATCGAAAGATCAGACGTGACCTCAGAAATCGTTCAATCAGGTCATTTTTCTGAGAGTCAATCCATTTGCTCATCTTGGTTCTCATTGCGCGGGTGTTGACATTGTGACCATCCTAGCTGTTAAGTAAAGTTCTATCTATCTTATATAGTAACATTGTTATATATTTTGTCAAGTAATATATAGATATTGAGTTTATATCATAGTGTTAAATCATTAAATTAATATGTTAAAATAAAATTATGACAGAAATAATTCCTTGCCAAAAAATTTAGAAGATTTGGAGGCGAAAGCCGTGGCAGTTTTTCATTTTGTGAAAACAATCAGCTCGCTGATTTGATGGATGGCGAATATGTGGAAGGGAAGACTTGGCCTTTTTTTCTAAAAAATGTTGAAGATGGATGGGATTATGAACGGCAAGTTTTGCCTTTTGCGGACTCTTGTTTCTTATGAGCTAGACCTCATGGCAATGCCAGAGCGAGATTTAAAAATATTTTGCAATGCGACCAAGTCGGATTATTTTTCATGCGCGTTCGATAGAAAACCATGAAGAATTTTTAAACACTTTTAAACGGTTTTGAAAACGAAGTTGAATACGGTGTCGCGATAAGCGCGACAGAAAATTTAGACTACGCAGATCTTCTTATAAAAATTTCAACTTTGTTCAGATAATGGGAATTGAAGAGATCGGTAAACAAGGCGAAGCTTTTACTATATTTTTACACAGATTGAAAATCTACGCGCAGCATCTGAGTGTTATAATCAGTATAGACGGAGGAGTAAATCTAGAAAATGCAAAAAGATTAAAAGATGCCGGAGTAGACAGATTCTGAGCTCGGGTTCAACTATTTTTAATTCAGAGGATAAAGAAGAAGTAATAAATATTTTGAGAAATGGATAAGAAAAGAAAAATTTAATAATTACTTGTCTATTTGTTTTAACATTTTTCACTTTCTTTATATTTTTTTAATATCATATCATTAAACAAGCTATTTGTTTTAAAAATATTTTATTTATCTATTTATTTCACTATTATTCTTTCTGTTACCCAAACAAGGTATTCAGCAAAAAATCTTACAGTATTTTTCGTAGTTCTGTCATCAGTTACTATTACCTTAAATGAATTATTTGTTGGGGATACGATGGGAATTTTAATAAATATTTTTGGTTTTCTGAAATTGTTTTCTTTTATAGCGCAATATTTTATTACATAACTTATTTTTGAATAAGATAAGACATATAAGTAAAATTAAAAAAGCTTTAATAGTTGTAATTAGTCCAGTTTTCCTAGGAGCAAGTATCATTGTAACTTATGTTGTTACTGTTTATAGTATATAGTGTCTCTCAATTATTCATTTAATTTATGCAAAACCTAACCCACAAAAAGAAAGAGCTAATGCTAAAGGCTAATGATATCCGCCAAAGTATTGTTGATATGCTCGAAGACGCTGGGTCTGGGCATACAGCCGGACCTTTAGGGATGACAGACATCTTCACCGCTTTTTATTTCCATATTTTAAACCACGATCCAAAGCACCCAGAATGGTCAGATCGGGACAGACTTATCCTTTCAAACGGTCATATTGTGCCCGTCAGATACGCTACAATGGCCCATGCGGGGTATTTCCCTGTAAAAGAGCTTGCAACCCTTCGGAAGTTCGGGTCGCGTCTCCAAGGGCACCCAGAACGAGAAAAGCTTCCAGGTCTTGAGACAACTTCTGGCCCACTTGGCTCTGGTCTTTCTCAGGCTGCTGGGATGGCTCTTGCTGCTCGAATGGACGGCAAAAAATTCAAAGTATATTGCTTTATGTCAGACGGCGAAATGGACGCAGGAAATATTTGGGAAGGCGCGATGTTTGCCGGTGCGAACAAGCTTTCAAACCTTATCGGTGTAATCGACAGAAACAATATTCAGATAAATGGTATGACAGAAAATGTGATGCCCCTCGAACCTTTGGCGGACAAATGGCGAGCTTTTGGTTGGCATGTTTTAGAAGTTGACGGACACAACATGGAAGCTATTGTCGATGCGGTTTCTGAAGCGCATGCTATTTTTGAAAAACCGACAATTATTATTGCGCACACGATCCCAGGAAAGGGAATTAAAGAAATTGAGTTCGACTATGAATGGCATGGCAAACCACCGAACAAAGAAGAAGAAACAAAGTTTTTAAAAGAATTGCGCACGCTTCGCGGACAGATTGAAGCGGGGCATAGTGAATAAATTATAAATAATTTTTATCTTATGAAATCAAGAAATTTAACAAACTTTTTTCTAACTTTAATTTTAATAGGAGTTATTGTTTTAATTTTTCTCGTCATTCGTCAAACAAATTGGGAAAGAGATTGGTTTTTTCAAATAATAGAACAAAACGCTTCTTTGAATAAATAGTTATGAGAAAACATGCAAATATAATAGGAATATTTGGCTTGGGTCTGATGTATTGTGCTGCCATATTAGGCTATTATCAGTTTCTGGATTTAGACACAAGGTTAACAATGTATTTTTTTGGTTTCTGTGCTTTTATTTGGGATATTTATACTGAAGTAAAAAATAAGAATCCCAACATTAGAAAGTTGGATATGAAAATAATATTAATTAAATTGTTACCAGTTATTGTGGTTAATATTTTACCTTTGTTATAAATCTTCATAAAATAGATAGTATGGAAAAATATAAAAAACTTGTGAGAGATAAGATTCCAGAAATTCTTGATGAGAAGGTTATTTTGTATAAAAGAAATCGCTTCCGGTGAAGAGTTGAAAAATTGGCTTATGTTAAAATTGGAAGAGGAGATTTCTAAATTTAAAGAAGCAAGAAATGTTGAAGAGTTGGCCGATGTTTTGGAAGTAATAAAAGCACTTCAAAATCTTCCAGAATTTTCTGATGTTGAAAAAGTCAGAGAAGAAAAAGTAAAAGAACGTGGTGCGTTCAATGATGGTATAATTTTAACAGGAGAAAAATAAATATATGAATGAAAATAATACACAGTCTCAAGAAGAAAAAATAGTTAACTTTTTATATGAAGTTGGTTCTTTAAGAAGAATTCCAAGATCCCACAGGCAAACTTTGATGGTTAATGATACTGCAGATAATATTTCCTAGTCACTCTTTTCGTGTTGCGATGATTGGTTGGCAGCTTGCTCTTATGGAAGGTGTTGATTCAAACAAGGTTTTAAAAATGTGTTTGATTCACGATGTTCCAGAAATAAGAAGTGAGATAGTAATTGGCTTCATAAAACTTATGTAAAGGTCTTTGAAGATGAAATTATTGAAGATCAATTAAAAAGTCTTCCTTTTGATGATCAATATAATATTATTTTGGAATACAGAGAAAGGAAAACTGCAGAAGCAATAGTTGCAAAAGACGCAGATCTTTTAGATCAAATATTGCTTTTGAAGGAATATTCTCATCAAGGGAACAAAGAAGCCGACATTTGGCTTCATGGGAAAGATCACGAAGATAAAGAAAATAAGCAATTATTAATGCTGAAAACAGAATCAGCAAAATTAGTTGGAAGAAAAATAATCGAAACGACTCCGTCAGACTGGTGGAAAGGTGCTTGGTCTAATAAAAATAGATAAAATGCTAAACGAAAATTCAAAATTGAATAATCATACATTTGATATCGAGAAATTAGAACAAGCTCCAACTCGAGATGGTTTTGGTCGTGGTTTGGTGGAAGCTGGAGAAGCAGATCCAAAAGTTGTGGCTCTTTGTGCAGACTTGGCAGAATCTACTCGCACGCATTGGTTTAAAGAAAAGTTCCCAGAGAGATACGTGGAGCTTGGTGTGGCTGAGCAAAACTTGGCGACAGTCGCTTCTGGTATGGCGAACTACGGGAAAATCCCTTTTATAATGTCCTACGCGGCTTTTTCTCCAGGTAGAAACAACGAACAGATCAGAACAACTATTTCTCTAAACAACGTCCCTGTGAAGGTCGTAGGGTGTCATGCGGGCGTGTCTGTCGGCCCAGATGGCGCGACTCATCAAGCTTTGGAAGATATCGCTCTTATGCGAGTTCAACCAAACATGAAGGTCATCGTGCCAGCCGATAGTGAAGAAGCCAGAAGGCGACTCTCGCTGCGGCGAAATATCCTCATCCTGTTTATCTTCGTCTTGGGCGAGACAAATCTCCGGTCTTCACCACGAAAGAAACTCCTTTTGAAATTGGAAAAGCACAAATTTTGTATAAATCAAAAAATCCACAAGTTGCTATTGTGGCGTGTGGAGCTCTGGTTCACAACGTACTTCTCGCGGCACATGATTTAGAAAAGAAGGCCTTGGCACTGCGGTGATAAACCTCGCGACTGTGAAGCTCTTGATAAAAGTATTTTGCCGTTTTTAAAAGATGTGGGCGCGGTGGTGACTGCTGAAGAGCATCAAGTATCTGGCGGGATGGGAAGCGCTGTCGCAGAAGAAATGGCGAAATTTTTCCCTGTACCACACGAATTTATCGGTGTTCATGACAGATTTGGACAATCAGGAAACACAAAAGAGCTTTACGCTGAATACGGACTTGATGTGTCTCATATTAAACTAGCTATTAAAAAAGTTTTAAAAAGAAAACACGGCGGAAAATAATTATGGAGATAGGAAATATAAATAGCATAGACGCACCAAAAAGCTGGCGAAAAATATTTTCACTATAAACACGACGCAACTTTAGGTGAGAATAGTCATCTTTACGAGATAATCGGTCTTGGTGATGACACGGAAACAGGGAAGATATTGGTTATTTATAAACCGCTTTATGAAAGTGAATATCTAAAAGAAAAAGGCGCGGAATATTTCGTCCGGCCTCTTTCTGAATTTTGTGATTTTGTGGATCGAGATGAATATCAAGGTCCGAGATTTTTGAAGGTTTAGTTTAGACTGAATTTCTTATCATCTTTATTATTTTCTCCTGCTTCATATCTTTCATGAAGCTCTTCTAATTCTTTGATTTTAATAAGAATATCGTCTGTTTTTTCCTAGCTTTTTCTATGTCTTCTAAAGTTCTGGCACATTTATGTCAGTGTTAAATCTATTTGAAACATCCTTTTTTGTTGGTCTAAACTTTCTTTATATAGTTTGATGGTTGAAGCCATTTTATTAAGCATACTAGATGGTATCTTAGAGTCAGGCGCATTCCTTGTTTAATTTTATTTTCCAATAAAGAAATATCTTTTTCCAATAAAGAAATATCAATTTCTTTATTAAAATAATCCAAAACTCCGCGTTCTACCTTTATCTTTTTTATTTGATCTAAAATATCTCTTATTTCTTGATTTAATCTATCTAGCTCTCTGCTGTAAGCGACTTCTTCAAGTGTTGAAGAATAATCTTCCAAACTATCTTCTGGTTTTATACCCCCAGCCTTAGCTAGCTTTGTTTTTAAATCAGTTAACGTTGTTTCAAGATTTAAAATATCATCGGTGGTGTTGTTATCTTTTTTTAATTCTTCTTCTATTTGAGAAATTCCTTTCTTAAGACTTTTATCATTTCTGTATCAGTGGGACCAGTTTTCGTCTCTCTTGGTTTATTTTCAAATCCTTTTTCCATACTAATTAATCTTCTTAGGTTTGTAATGCTCTGGTGCTTTTGCCAGAAATTCTTCTAACTTTTTTCTCGTCAAAAGTCCTTTTTGTGCTCCTATATATTGTACCACGTTCATGGAGTTGATCGGACCCCACATTAAGGCTTGCTCAACAGGTAAGCCGAGAGCCAAAGCCGTGGTAAAAGTGCTCGAAAAAGCGTCTCCTGCGCCCGTGCGTTCGACTGGAGGAGCTGGATCTGGGTAAATCGGGATGTAGAGCATATCTTTTCCATCGTATGTGTAAGCGCCTTGTGGACCGTCTGTTATAACGACAATTTTCGGACCCAAATCTCTCATTTTAGATAAAGAATTTTCACATCTTTTTCTTCTGTTTTTAGAATTCTTTGAGACTCTTCGACGTTGCAGAAAAATACGTGAGAGGCTTCGTAAATGTCTTTTAAGTTTTCTACCCCAAGAGAAATCTGGAAAGTTCCAGGTTGGAAAGCGAGTTTAACTCCATTTTCTTTTACATATTTTGCAATATCGTGTTGATAGGGAAGAGAGTTTTCTGCAAGAGAAGAAAGATAAATCCATTCTGGTGCCTGCGAATTTTTTAGCACATCGATAGAATAATTAAAGTTTGCGTGCTTTATCAAAATAGTTCTTTCTGCGTCAAAGCTCAAAACATAGTGATAGTTTGTTTTAAATCCATCTTGAACTTGTATTAAGTCTGTCAAAACACCTTCTTTTTTAAGAGTATCGATGCACTCTTGGCCGTTTTCGTCGTTTCCGACATGAGTTATGAGAGCTGTCTCAAGACCGAGTCTGGTCGCGCTCGTCGAAGCATTTGGACTGTTCCCGACAGACTTCACAACCTCAACATTTTTATAGGGGATTTTGTCACCGAAGCGCATCGAGATTGTGCAGTTGTCGTCGTTTATATCACAAGTGACTCGCGCATCTTCGAGTTCAATGAAAGCATCGATAACGATATCTCCTATAGCTAAGAATTTTACTTTTTTCATATATCTTATTGTAACAGTAAAGACTGGGAAAATATCCACAGGTATTGACTTTATATTAAAAAATGTTAGGATTTTGTCTGAAGTTCATTTTTACCAATTCACCAAAACTAAGAAAGTCATGACCGTGATTTCCGAACAAACCGTTCCAAGTGTTACATTTTCTTTACAACCGATCGAGGATGGTGACAATCACCTCAAAGTTCGTACAGTTGAAGATGTGGAGCGAGAGATCTCTGAACTAGAAGGTGAGATCAAGAGGCGCCAGCAGCTTATCGCTGCATCAAGTAAGACGTCCAACAGGGATATACCTGGGATTGACCTGAATAAGTTGATCGCGAATGGTAGCGGTAAGGTCATCAAGGATGCCAAAGAAAGGCTTGCGCTCTTGAAGACAGAGCTGAAGAATATCAATTCAGCCTCGACGGCTGAAAATGTGTCCGTGTGACGTTTCCAAGATGAGAGCTTTCGAACCATCCCCATGTGGGGATGGTTCTTTTTTTGCTATAATAAAAATATGAGTATAGAAAATCCAGAAAAACCAAAAATGAAGATAGTTCATTTTAAAGACCTAGAGTCAAAAATAAATAAAAAAGAAGATTTAGATTTTTCAGGAACACGGGAAATAACTCCTGAGTTTATGGAAAAAATAGAATTCTATAATCCAATGAGACAAAAAGAAAAAGTTAGACTTTTTAATATTTATAAAAAAGAAACCAGGCCAGAAATAAAAAAACATTTCTGGGATGCATTAGTCGAGTTTGTTTTAAGAACACAAGCAGAAGAAGAGAGTGAAGATGAATAAAATAATATGTTCAAAGAAGAAATAAAAAGCTTAATAAAAGGTGATGTTGAAAACACAAAAAATGTTTTGGAAAAGTATAGTCACGACTATAGTGTTTTTGAAGTTATTCCGGAGGTTATTGTTTTTCCGAAAGATGTAGAAGATGTTAAAGCTTTGGTTAGATTTGTAAACAAAAAAAGAAGCGAAGGATATTTTTATGTTTCTTTGACTCCACGTGGAGCAGGGACATGTATGTCTGGTGGATCTTTAAACACTTCGATAATCATGGACATGACTCGCTACATGAAGGGCACTTTAGAAGTAAAAAAGATAAACGATATTTCACAAAAGCCTTTGATCGGCGGAAGGTCTTACAAGATTTCCGGGGAAGCGCGAGTTTTGCCAGGGACTTTCTACAGAGATTTTGAAAAAGAAACTTTAAAAGAAGGGCTTATTATGCCTTGTTATCCTGCATCTAAAAATCTTTGTGCTGTCGGAGGAATGGTCGCAAACAACGGCGCCGGAGAAAAATCTCTAAAATACGGACAAAACAAAGATTTCGTGAAGAGCTTGAAGGTTGTTCTTGACGACGGGGAAGAATACGAAATATCACAAATAACAAAAGAGCAATTAGAAGCAAAATCTCTAGAAGAAAATTCTCTAGGGAGGATTTGTCGAAGAATATGGAATATTTTGAAAAGAAATGAAGACGAAATCCGAAAAGCCAGACCTAAAACTTCTAAAAACTCTTCAGGATATTTGATTTGGGATGTTTGGGATGAAGATAAAAATATATTTGATTTAACCAAACTCTTTGTCGGAGCTCAAGGACGTACAGGGATAATAACCGAGATAACATACAAGCTAGTTTCAGTGGAAGATCGCTCTAAGCTTTTGGTTGTTTTTTTGAAAGATTTAAATCAAATCCCAGAACTTACAAAAGAACTTCTAAAATTTGATTTAGAAAGTTTGGAAGTTTACGATGACCATACCATTAAATTTGCTGTTAAGTTTTTCTGGAGTTTTATAAAAGACAAGGGCATAAAAGGTGTTTTTCGTTATATGGTAAATTTCTTCCCAGAATTTTTGATGGTTTTGCGTGGAGGAATGCCGAAGCTTATAGTTTTGGCTGAATTTGTCTCAAACGATAAATTTGAAATCGAAGAAGAAGCTAAATCAGCTCAAAGAAATATTTCTCATTTAGGTTTGAGAACTCGAGTTATAAAAACAGACGAAGAAAGAAATAAATATTTCGACATAAGACGAGACAGCTTTAAGCTTTTGTCAGATCACTCAAAAGGCACCAAAACAGCACCATTTATCGATGATATTTCTATTCCTCCAGAAAATCTTCCGCTGTATTTACCAGAACTCACGAAAATATTAGACAGAGAAAAGCTTCTATATACTATCGCTGGACACCTAGGAAATGGAAATCTTCACATAATCCCGCTTATGAATTTCGAAGATCCAAAAACAGAAGAGATTATTTTGCGTATTTCTCCAGAAGTTTATGCACTTGTAAAAAAACACAACGGAACAATAACAGCCGAACACAACGACGGAATAATCCGAACTCCTTTCTTGCCGATAATGTTTGGAGAAAAAGTGTGTGAAATATTTGCTGAAATTAAAGAAATTTTCGATCCTAAAAACATATTTAACCCTGGCAAAAAAGTCGGAGGAACTATTGAAGATATTGAAAAATATATAATCAAACCTAAAAAAGTTTAAAATATAAAATATTACAAATTTAATTTTGTGTGTTTTCTTTTAGCGTTTTGATTTTATTTCCGTAAAATTAGCAGTAGATTTTTTAGAATCTTTTGAGTTAATTTTTTGATTACCTAAAGCATCTTCTTCTTTTGGTGGTTTGATAGTTTGAATAATTTCTTTCTTAGGTTCTTTTGGCTGTGGCGGTAAAACTGGTTTAACTGGGCCAAGCTCGTCAGGTTTTCTAGGAATAATTTTCTTTAATGTGGTAACGAAATGTCACTAACTTCGTTCGTGTCATTTGGAACGAGATTGGTGGCAATAGATTCAAAAACAACATGCTGTCCATTAGATGAAATCATTGCTCCACTAGATTCGGCGTTACCAAATAGGCCAGATTGATTTGTGCTTATTTTTTGAATCAAATTTGTTGTTCTATCATAAACAAAAACATCACGAACACCGTTGGTGTCGTTTGGAACTAAGTTACTAGCGTCTGAACTAAATGCAACGTAGCGACCATTTGAAGAGATAGAAGGTTTTACAGAATCATTATTTCCCTCAACACCAGAATTATTCAAACTAACTCTTTCTATAATATGAGTATTTCTATCATAAACAAAAACATCACGAACACCGTTGGTGTCGTTTGGAACTAAGTTACTAGCGTCTGAAACGAAAGTTACGTAGTTGCCACTGTAAGATAAATTAGCGGAAAAAGAATCTCCATTTGATTCTACACCAAACCCCCCAAGACTAATTCGCTCTATCGTGTTTGTTTGACGATCATAAACAAAAACATCACGAACACCGTTGGTGTCGTTCGGAACTAAGTTACTAGCGTCTGAACTAAATGCGACGTAGCGACCATTTGAAGAGAGGATTGGTTGTCCAGAAAATTGATTTCCTTGAATTCCTCCGTTACTGCTTATTAATTGTATTGTATCTGTTTGACGATCATACACAAAAGCATCTCCAATAGGACCGTTAGAATCAAAATCGATTAAATTTGTCGCATAAGAAGTAATACCAACAAATCTTCCATCAGAAGATATTGAAGAAGGGTATGATTGATTATTTCCCTCAACACCAGAATTATTCAAACTAACTCTTTCTATAATATGAGTATTTCTATCATAAACAAAAACATCACGAACACCGTTGGTGTCGTTTGGAACTAAGTTACTAGCGTCTGAACTAAATGCAACGTAGCGACCATTTGAAGAGATAATAGGTTCTGTATATAAAGATGATCCGTTCGATTGTTCGCCTGTGTTGCTACATTAATGATCTCCACAGTATCAGTCGTTCTATCATAAACGAACACGTCATCAATTCCATTAGTGTCGTTTGACACAAGATTTTCAGCATAAGAACTAAAAGCGACATAACGACCATCAGAAGATATTGAAGAGGTTTGAGAAGACGCATTTGGCTCTAATTGTGTGTTTCCTAAGCTCACGCGCTCAATAGTAAAATTCTCCGCTAAAGCAAGTTTAGAAGATAAAAATAGGCTTATAAATAAGAACAATAGTGTTGTAAATTTTGTCATTTTCATGTAAATATACTATACACGATATTTATATTTTGTCAATATCTAAAGAGTAACTTTCTCTTTGAGATAGCCTCCTTTTACTACAACAGGTTTTGTAAAGACTTCTTGGTAAGAATCTTCTCCAGTTTTTTTGCTAATCTTCATTTGATAATTACCGTTAGGTACTAGTAGATAGTATTTTCCTGTTTTTCCGATAACAGTATGTGCGACTTCTTTTTGCATAGTGCTGGAAAATAATTTTATTAAACCAAAAGATAGGGGATAGCCTTTTGAATCAAAAACATAGCTAGATTGTTTTGGTTTGATTCCAAATATTCTTAGAATAAGTACGAGAGCATATAGACTTAGAATAATTATATTTAATACAGAAAAACTAATAAAAAATAATATGACAGATGATATAAAACCTGCAACAAATGCAATTTGTGAAATGTGCGCTAAAAAAATATCTCTTCTTGAATAAAACTTCATTAGTTTTTTATTTTGAGATTTTTCAAACTCGTTCCAATTAAAGTTTACAGCATCCATCGGAATATTTTTATAAATCACTGCTTCTTTTTCATTAAGTTCTATTTGTTCACCGAAATATAAATTTTCGTAAAGATCGTCACTTGTCTTTCCAGAAAGTTTTTTTGATGGAAATTCATAGTTGGCTTTGTTTGCTTTGATTTGGTAATTTCCTCCTTCAACTAAAAAACCATATCGACCGTCAAGATCCGTTATCGACGTTGCTATTTCTTGACCTGCTGATGACGAAAGAATAACGTATGCAGGATCGAGTGGTTGTTTAGTTATGGAATCGTATACGGTACCCCACGGTCGTTTTTTCCTTTGATAACCCATAAGAGCTGGAATAATAGTCCACAATCTAGTAATAACAGAAATAAAACCAAGCCAAAGTCCTGGTTGAAGAAACATAACAAGAGCTGCTGACAGGACAGCTCCACCTATAGCTATAGTAGAAATAAGTTTTGAAGGTGGATTGAATTTTGATTCTTCTGTTTTCGAAGAATTAGGAACTAAAGGAATATCTTCTACAATAGCCGGATATAAACAAGATCCATCTTCTACTTCTGCAAGTTCGTTATAATTTTTTGCAGATTTTTCAGTGCAACCATAGACAATATCTGGTTCTTTTTGATCGGGTATTGTGGGTTCAGTATAATAAATACATGAATTATTTTCTTGTTCCGCTAAAGAATCATAATTTAGTGCTGCACTGTCAGTACAACCGTATTTGTAGTATTCACATGAATTATCATTTTCTGTAGCCGATTCATTATAGTTTTTCGCGTTATTGTCCGTGCAACCTAAAATAGGTTGTGGATTGGTGTTAGTGCGTATACTTGTACTGCTGCTACTGCTACTGCCATTATTTTCTTCAACATCATTGATATTGATTGTAAAGTTTTTATCAAAAATACCACCACCACTATCGTTTGATCTAATGCAAACTTCATATGAATTTTTCTGTTCGTAATTAAAAGATATTGAGGATTTTAAGTTGTCACCAGTGATGGTAAAAGAGGCATCATCGTCACCAGGTGTAACGCATGAAATGGAATAAGTATGAGTATCTCCCGCATCTAAATCCTCAGAACTAAGTGTCCCGATGATTGCTCCAACCGCTTTGTTTTCATCTATAGAATTTTGGGAAAGTAAAATATTTGTCGGAGTATCGTTTATTTCTCTGAAAAAAATATCAACCTGACCGTTTGTATCACCAGCTACAAGGTTGGTTGCATTAGACTCAAAAACAACGTAAGTTCCATTAGCAGACATTCTTGCCGAACTAGAATAATCATCTGCTTCTTCTAAATTTTCGCTGACACTTAGGATCTTTATTGTGTTAGAAGTACGATCATAAATAAATACATCTCGTGTGAAGTTTGAGTCATTACTTACTAAATCACCTGAATCAGAATCAAAAGTAACAAATCTACCATCATCAGAAATAGTGGGATAAGTAGAGGATCCAACACCCTCATTTCCTGCGTCATTAATGCTCACTCTTTCAATAGTGTCAGAATCTCTATCGTAGACAAATATATCTGAAGTTCCATTAGTATCACCGGCGACAAGATTTGTAGCTTCGGATGAGAAGGTGACATAACGACCATCACCAGAAATATATGACTCTGAAGAATCTGAATCTGCTTCTCCTCCTAAATTATCTACGCTCACTCTTTCTATTGTGTTAGTATCTCGGTCATAAACAAATATATCTCCTGCGGCGTTTGTGTCACTGGCAACTAAACTATTAGCATCCGTTGCATATGCAACATAACGACCATCAGCGAAATCGAAATACTATTAAATGATCCAAAAACTTCGTTTCCCACATTATCCACACTCACGCGCTCTGAAGCGTTCATATCGCGATCGTGAACGAAAACATCATCAAAGGCATTAGTATCACCGACAACAATATCTGATGCAGATGAAGAATAGCTTACATATACCATCAGCCGATATTATTCCTTGGAATGCATTAGCATTAATATCTCCACCAAGTGTATCCACACTCACTCTTTCAATAGTGTTAGAATCCCTATCATGAGCAAATATATCTGAAAATCCGTTTGTATCACCAGCTACAAGATTTGTAGCGTTTGATTGAAATGCAGTATCTTCCATCAGCAGAAATCGATGGTCGAGCAGAAGAATTGTTACCTTGTACTCCACCATCATCCACACTCACTCTTTCAATAGTGTTAGAATCCCTATCATAGACAAATATATCTGAAAATCCGTTTGTATCACCAACTACAAGATTTGTAGCGTTTGATTGAAATGCAACGTATCTTCCATCAGCGAAATCGATGGTCGAGCAGAAGAATTGTTACCCTCTGTCCCAATATTATCTACACTTACACGTTCTATGGCAAAAATAACTGCGTGCTTAATATGAAAAATAGGAGGGTAAAAAAGATATTGTTTTTTGAAAAAATGAAGATATCACGAACTAATTTTAACATACGAATTCATAAGAACGTAACATGGCTTCTGTTGATTAATTTATCCTGTTCTGTAATTTTTCTTTTAATCTTGCGTCAATATAAGTACAACAGTTAGTTGTAATTTTATGGAAAGATATAAAGAAAATTTAGAATTGAAGAGACCAAAACCTAATGTCGTTTGTACTTATGGTTTGTTTTCTGATGATAGCTTTCTCTTTTTTGGGGAGCTTTTCTTCCGACCATAAAACTGTAGAAAATACAGAAGACACAAGCGAAGTTCTCGTTTTGAAGTCTCTATAAAATAACTATTTTTAAAAATAGTAGACTTTTTTAGTATTTTGTTTATAATACTCGGATATGACAACTTTAAACGCAAACTTAAGAGAATTAATAAACAAAACTGAAAACAAGTCACTTAGAGAATCTGGTAAAATCCCAGTAGTTTTCTATGGTTTAAAAACGAAACAACTTCACTATCTGTTGATAGAAAAGGTTTTTAAGTGTTTTAAAATCAGCTGGAGAAACTTCTACAATAACCCTGAAGACTCCAAAAGGCGAATTTAACGCTATGATACACGATGTACAAGTTGATCCAATAAAAGGGGAAGTCACTCACGTGGATTTTCTTTCTGTGGATATGAACAAGGCTATCGAAGTGGAAGTTCCTCTAGAATTCAAAGGCGAATCTCAAGGTGTAAAAGATGGAGGTGTTCTTGTGAAGGTTTTGCACGAAGTTTCTGTAACATCTCTTCCAGGTAATATTCCACAACACATCGATGTCGACCTATCTAAACTTTCAGCTATCGATGATATAATAACCCTAGGAGATTTAAATCTTCCTACAGGTGTAAAATTCACTGAAGAAGACATGTCTGTAGTTGTTGCATCAGTAACAGCACAACAAGAAGAAGCGGAAACTCCTACAGAAATTAATCTTGATTCTATTGAGGTTGAAAAGAAAGGTAAGAAAGAAGAAGAAGGAGAGCCTGCTTCAAATTAAAAAGTAAACTTGTTGTGCACATTTAATTATGTTCACACTAAATATTTCAAAACAAAATAACTTTTTTATAAAAAGCATCACATCTTTGCTTGTGGTGCTTTTTATATTTATTTCTATCGTGCCAACGCAGGTTGTAAATGCTCAGCTCAGCCCAGAAGAAAGAGCCAAGTTAGAATCTGAACTCGCAGATTTGGAAAAAGAAATCAAAGCTCAAGAAGCTATTTTAGCTGGTCAGAAAAACAAATCCGCGTCTCTTCAAAGAGACATTGCTCTTCTTCAAGCGAAAATAAATGCAGCAAAAACAAACATTCAAAAGAAAGATTTGGAGATAAAAAAGATTGGAAGCGAAATTAAAAACAAAAACGAAACTATATCTTCATTAAACAAAGACATAGAATCAGGCAAGAATTCATTATCTCAGCTTATTAAAAAGACAAACGAAATGGACTACATGACTTTTGCTCATGCTGTTTTGGCGAGTGAATCTATTTCAGATTTCTACGGAGATATCAACACTTATTCTTCTTTGAAGAAATCTGTCCAAAATTCTGTAAACAAAATTAAAGGTGTGAAAGTCAAAACAGAAGTTGTGAAGAAAGAGCTCGAAACAAAACAAGTTCAAGAGATAGATGCAAAAAAAGCTATCGAGCAAGAAAAAGCAAAAGTAGAAGTTTCTGAAAAAGACCAAAAACAACTTTTAAATATTAGTAAAAACCAAGAAGCTGAATATGCGAAAGTTTTAGCAGACAGACAGGCAAAAGCGGCGAGTATTAGAGCAAAACTCTTCGAACTTCGAGGGCAAGGAGCTATTCCTTTCGGGGAAGCTTATGAATATGCAAAAGTTGCTAGTAAAGCCACAGGAGTTAGACCTGCATATATTTTGGCAATTCTAAAACAAGAATCAAACTTGGGTTCAAACGTCGGAACTTGCAACAGACCAGGAGATGCTCGAACCTGGAGAGACATTATGCCGGGACCAGATAGTGGCTCTTGGAGAGATGATCAATCTGCATTTTTACGGATAACTAAAAAACTCGGTATAAGTCCAGATGGTCAGCCGCTGTCTTGTCCTCTGGCTTCTGGGGGGTGGGGAGGAGCGATGGGCCCTTCACAATTCATTCCTGTAACATGGGAGAGCTATGAAAACAGGGTTGCTGCAGCAGTCGGAGCGAGTGTGGCAAACCCTTGGAATCCAGCTCACGCAGTGACAGCCACAGCGCTTTATGTTCGAGATTTGGGAGCAAACGCACAGACTTATACCGCTGAAAGAGAAGCGGCTTGTAAGTATTATTCAGGACGAGGATGTTCTGATCCAAAAGTTTTAAATGCCTTCTACGGTAATGCTGTTATGAATCACGCAGCTAATATTCAAAAAGATATCGATGTTTTGGAGAGTTTTTAGATGTGTCATTAAGATACAAAAAAATAATAAGTATCGATCAGAGAAATTTATATAATTTAAAAGTTAAAAGCCCCGGCACGTGTGCGCGCGGGGCTTTTTCGACTTCTTGCGGTTTACTTGTAAGGTACACCGTGAGTATCTCGTTTGTCTGAGAAGAAGTCTGAATCCTTACCCTTTGTTTCCTGGTCTGAGATCATTCAATGTCCCAGTCCTTGATCGAGGACGTTGTGCATTTGTTCGATCTCCTTCGCTTCCTCTATCTTGAGAAGCTTGCGAACTGGTTCAGGATCCATACCCCATTCTTCCAGACGATGAACATTTTCCAGATCAACTGGAAATGCATGGTCTTCATTGCACATGGGGCACATCTGGAAATCTCCATCTCCGAATGCATTTGTCCAAGTACGACGAGGTCCAACATGTCCGCAGCCACGACCACTGGGGTCTTTACATACGAAAAGGAGTTCTGGTTCGTGTGACATTTTCATTGGTTTTTCGTGGAACTAACTTATTTCTTATATTATATCATATACATATTTTTTGTCAATATTAATATAAATAACGTACTTAAGCTCTAAAATAATAATAAATACTTGCCTTATAAATAGCCTTATGTTAATATCTCCTTTGTATGAAAAAAGAAATCCACCCAGAAAATTACAGACAAGTTATCTTTCAAGACGTCACATCAGGCGAGATGTTTTTGATTGGATCAACTGTTAAAACAGAAGAAAAAGGGAAGTTTGAAGGAAAAGAATACGACTTGGTAAAAGTTGAAATCTCAAGTGCTTCACACCCTTTCTACACAGGAAAAGAAACAGTCTTAGACACAGCAGGAAGAGTTGATAAATTCAAGCAACGAGCTTCTAAGGTTTCTAAAGCTGCTCCAAAAGCAGTAAAAGCTAAGAAAGAAAAAACAGAAGAAAAAGAAGCGTAAATAAAATATTTTCAAGAAAAGGCCTTTTGGTCTTTTTTTGTATTATAATTAAAAAATATGGAATTAAATCTAGAAGAATTAAAATCAAATCATAAGACAAGTTTTCTCGCATCTGAATACGAGCGTCTTTTGAGCGAGAAAGAAAACACAAAAAAAATGCTAGAAGAAGATTCTTCGATGAAAGATATGATTGAAGAAGAATTAAAAAATTTAGATATGCAAATCGAGGGTACAAAAGCTCAATTAGAATCTATTGTTAAATCAGAAAGGGAAGAAGAAAAATTCCCAAATGAAATAATGCTTGAAGTTCGTGCGGGAGCTGGAGGAGATGAAGCTTCACTTTTTGCGTATCAGCTTGCAGAAATGTATTCACGTTTTGCAGAAAAGCAAGGTTGGAGTTTTAAGAAAGATTATGAATCAGTAAACGATTTGGGTGGATATAAAGAAGCTTCTTTTGAGATAAAAGGAAAGGATGTTTATAAAAAACTTCGTTTTGAAACAGGAGTTCACAGCGTTCAAAGAATCCCTTCGACAGAAAAGCAAGGAAGAATACACACTTCGACAGCATCTGTTGCCGTCCTTCCTTTATATAAAAAAACAAACGTGGTTTTAAATGATGCAGATTTAGAATTCGAAACTTCTCGTTCGGGTGGGGCAGGAGGACAAAACGTAAATAAAGTTGAAACAGCCGTGCGTGTTATACACAAGCCGACAGGTTTTGATGTGCGATGTACTTCAGAGAGAAGTCAGCTTAAAAATAAAGAAAAAGCTTTAGACCTTCTTCGTTCCCGTATTCAGCAAGCAAAAGATGAAGAAGAAGCAAAAAAATATTCTGATGACAGAGCTTCTCAGATCGGTACCGCAGACAGGTCAGAAAAAATCCGGACTTATAACTTTCCTCAAGATAGACTCACAGATCACAGAATAAAAGAATCTTGGAGTAATCTACCTTCTATAATGCTCGGAAATATAGATTCTATTATTTCAGCCTTTGAGGGAAAACAGATAAGTAAAATTTAGTGTATAATAATTTACAGGTATGGATCATTCATCAGGTCTTTGGACGCCAAAATCTCTCTAGTCCTTCGATTGTTTACACAGTCAAAAGGAGATGACCTTATCCTACAGGAAGCACCCGGGAAGAGCAGCCGTATAAAGGGCTGCTCTTTAAAGTTATGTTGAAATTATAGTTAATCTCTGGTATATTATCTCTTGTCTTTAATAAAAGATATGCGCGTGTAGCTCAGCTGGTAGAGCAATCGACTGATACTCGGTAGGTCCCAGGTTCGACCCCTGGCACGCGCACATAAAAACTTGTAATAAAAACAAATACCACTCTTTTCGGGTGGTTTTGTTTTTTATATATTATAATTTAAAAACGAGAAAGACCGGAGCTGTAGGCCCCGGCCTGTTCTTCTTCGATAAAGATTGGCACAATGAAATTCGATACCTTGGGTACGAACTCAATGTGCAAGTGTACACCGTATTCACCGCCAGTTTGGCCGATGTTGCCGATGGCTTCACCTTGTCTGACTCGCTTTCCGGCTTTGATACCTGGTCCAAAAGAATCAAGATGAGCGAAGATTATCTCCGCGTCTCCGATATCTAGTCGGACACACTTACCCAAACCACCTTCCGTCTTGGCCGAAATCACAACTCCTACTCTAGGAGCTGGATTTACGGCGAATCCTTTCGGCCCCTTACAAGAGGTGCAAGATCCTCACCATAGTGGTAGCGACCCTTCTTTGACCTCCATACTCCAAATTTTCCACCTGAAACTTGTCTGTATCCGGCGGGAATTGGCCGTATGTAGTTCAACGATCCATACGAGGCTGTCTCCATATTGAGTGGCGACAATCCCGATTTCTTCTTCCGAGTTCTACTTTTCAGACGGAGCTCTTCTTGCAGGTGGTGCTTTTCTTTGCACCACCCGCATTGGAGGTGTGGTTAACGGCGAAGATTACTTTGCCGTTCATTGATGGGAGTTGTTCATCCTGAACTTTTTCCATCAATCGATCAATCGTCTCTTTTACCGCTTCTGAAAAGTCGGTTTTGGAAGACGATGGAACTTCCTGCACGGCACTGTTGACCCACCACTCAAAACGATTCCTCGTTTTCGTAGGCTGTACGGTACTTTGCCTTTTTTGCCAATCAGAGAAGCCATTCTTCCGGCTTCGCTAAATTGATTTATAGCATTGTACGATGTTCGATAAACATCCCAACCTTTTGGAGGTCTGTTTTCTCGCCATCTGACACCCTTGTTGCTCTGCATTAGCGTAGCAATTTGGGCTGCTGAAAGCAGGAACTTATTTTCTCCGTCGGTGCTGTCACCTGGGAGATAACGAAAGTTCTGATCTTCGCTACTTGTAGGTAAGCGAGAATCTGAAGAGTCAGTTCCGGATCCGCAGAGCGGAATTCTCCGAACTGGCCACCAGTGGAGGCATTGCGGTCTTCGTAGGCATCTTCGCCTTCACCGCGGTCCTCTCCACTTTCGTCGTGGTCTTCGATGAGCTCAGAAGAGCTATCACCGTTCAGAACTCCTTTGAGTTCCTTTGCCATGTCGATTGCATCTTTTTGCCCGCGTATGTACTCATAGGTGCAACATGGTTTCGACAGCCACTTCAGTGGAATTGTGGCAAATACACCACAGAAATCCTGCTAACGCCAGAATCCCCGCTCCGATGAGAACCGGAATCCACCAGCGAGCCTTTTCATTGGGTTCTTGGGGTGGGGGAGGTATGTAAGCTTGCTGGGCAGGGCGCTGAGGTGGCGCTTCTTCATCGTCGCAGCATCTCCTCTTTCCACATTCCACACCAATGTCGTGCCATTCCTTTGCGATCTTGTTGGCCTGCTCTATGCCTTGCTTGTAGGTTTCAACACCAGCTTGATTTGCTGGTGGGCTGGGTCGTACTTTCCCGTCAGGACCAGCGATATCTTCGCTTCCTCCGCGGAAACCATCTTTGGGGATCTTCTTCGCCTCCTGCGTTTTCGCTCAGTTCAATTTCTACCTTGTCTTCCGGTGCGAGGCCCGTTATGTTCAAGGTGACTTTGCCATCCCTGGTCTTGGGCGATCTTGTATATCCGACCTTTTTCAGGCTCGGATTTACCAACCTCACCTTTTTGTTGTCCTGCTTTTTGGTTTGGTCTGCCATCTTCGTGCGGTCTGGTTAGTTGTTCGTGTAAAAGAGCGTTTAGTTACAATAACTAAACTTCCACCGCACATTAACATATCACAGACAAAAAGTCAAGGGTATAAAAACTTAGCTTTTTATTTTATTTTAAGCTATAATATCGCTGACTCTACAGGGTCTTTTTATGTTTATGGATAAAGAAACTGAACTCAAAAAATTTAATAAAAAAAGAGACAAAAATAACAACAAATCTTTTTGTCTTAATGCTTAAAATCGCTTTTATTATAGGTATTCCTGCTTTTGTCGCTGCATTTTTCGGTAAAAAATTAGACACTCTTAAAGAAACAGGATTTACTTTTACTGGGATTTTCCTTGTCTTGGCTTTTTATTTTTTCTTGGGTGATTATTTATTTTCAGTATAAAAAGATTTCAAAAAACGTAAAATTTTTTGAAGATCAGATAGTTTCTTTGAGAAAAGAGATAGAAAAAGATAAGGATAAAAAATAATTTTATGTTAGGACTTTCACGAGAAATTTCATCTATAGGACCAGAGACAGTCGCAATGATTGGGAATTTTTAGAATTGCGAACTCCACAACTTTTATTTTATTGATAATAGTTTTACTTGTTGTTTTTTATCGGCTTGTTGTTAGAAAATTCAAAATAAGACCAAGCTCTACACAAACCGTAGTGGAAATGATTTATGAAGGTATTGCTAGTTTCTTGGATCAGATTACAGACAGCAGAGAAAGAACAAATAAAATTTTCCCGATAATAGCGACCATCTTTATCTTTGTTGGTATTTCAAACCTTATCGGTCTTATACCAGGACTCACAACTATTAAAATAGGTAGCATGTCTTTGTTTAGAACTCCGACAGCAGACTTCAACACGACTTTTGTCTTGGCTTTCGGTTCGGTTTTAGTTCTTCAGTTTGTTAGTATTGTCGAATGGGGACTACTCGATCACATAAACAAGTTCGTAAAGTTTAAAGATGTCTACAAAGGATTCAAAGGTGGTCTAAAGAGTGGCGTGATGTCACTTATCGACTTCGCTATCGGACTGTTGGATATAGTCGGTGAATTTGCTAAAATATTCTCTCTTTCTCTTCGTCTGTTTGGAAACATGTATGCGGGGGAAGTGTTGATGATAATCATTATGGGAGGATTCGCATATCTTATTCCTTCTTTATGGTTATCGATGAATATTTTATCTGGACTTATTCAAGCTTTGGTTTTCGGATCACTCGTGACCGCTTACTACATGCTTTCGATTAAACCAGAAGAAGAGAAAGTCGGTTAAAAAGTTTATTAATTATTAAGTAATTCGCTACGGCGATAAATAAAATATATGGATGGAAATATGGATTTTGAATCAGCAAGAGTTTTAGCAAAAGGTATCGCAACACTTTCAATGTTCGGTTCAGCGCTAGGAGAAGGATATTTAATCGGTAAAGGTCTTGAAGCTATCGGAAGAAACCCAGACCAAACAGGATCAATCTTTTCAAAGATGATCATTGGTGTGGCGCTAGCAGAATCAACAGCTATCTACGCTTTGGTTGCATTCTTCTTACTTTAATTTTAAATTTATTCTTTTATTATGGAAATTTTAGGAAAAGTTGGTTTTGATTGGCAGGTTGCACTAGCAAACCTGATAAACTTTTTGATTGTCTTTTGGCTTATCAAGAAGTTCTTTTTCAAAACTATTAAAAACACCATAAAAGAAAGAAAAGAAGTCATAGACAAAGGTTTGGAAGATGCGAAGCGCGCAGAGTCTGCACTTGTTTTGGCTGCGTCAGAAAAAGAAGAAGTTTTGAAAAAAGCTTACAACGAATCTAAATCAATAATCGAAGAAGCAGATAAAAAAGCGAAGAAAGCTATTTCTGATTCTAAAAAAGAAGGTGCTGAAGAAGCAGAAAAGATAAAAGAAAGCGCACTAAAAGATATTGAAAAAATAAAAGAAGACACTGAAAAGAAAATCCAAAAAGACTTTGTAAATATGGTTTTGGACGGTGTTGAGAAAGTTTCAATAAACCAAATAGACAAAAACAAATCACAAGCTTTCGCAGAGAGTCTACTAAAATAATCATGATATCTTCAAATCTTATAGTTAAAGCAATACAAGAAAACATAAAGTCTGGAAAAGATAATGATTCTTTTGCAGATGATTTGTTGCTTTATCTAAAAGAAAACCATTTACTTTTTCTTTTGCCAAACATTTTAAACAAACTTGAAAAGGAAAAAGAGAAAGAAGAGAAGGCAAATACAATAGAAGTCCTGACTTCCCATGAATTTGATTCAGATATTTTAGAAAAGATAAAAGGTTATATAAAGAAAGAGAAAGGAGATAAGTTTAAAACAGTAGTCGACGATAAACTTATAGCAGGATTTGTCATCAAGGGTAAAAACAGAATACTCGATGCAAGCCTTCGAAGGAACATTCAATTTTTAAGAGAATCACTAATAAAATAATTTATGGCCAAGACAGAAGAATTTATAAAAAGTTTAAAAAACAAAATATCAAACTGGAAGCCTGAGGTTCTTGAAAGTGAGACAGGTCAGGTGGTGAGTGTTTTTGATGGTATTGCGAAAATATCCGGACTTCCAAATGCAAAAGCGTCTGAAATTTTATCGTTTTCAAATGGAGCTCTTGGCTTGGCTTTAAACCTCGAAGAGGATTTTATTGGAGCTATTATTTTAGGTGATTTCAAAAATATTAAAGAAGGAGATGTTGTCACAAGAACAGAAAAAATTCTTTCTGTTGAAGTTGGCGATGGAATTATCGGCCGAGTTGTTGATCCTCTTGCAAGACCAATCGACGGAAAAGGCGACATCGGAAAAACAGAAGAAGTTTTGGTTGAGAAAATCGCTCCTGGGGTGATGACTCGTGAACCAGTAAACCAGCCGGTTCAAACAGGAATCAAATCTATCGACGCCATGATTCCGGTTGGACGAGGGCAACGTGAGCTTATTATTGGTGACCGACAAACAGGGGAAGACAGCTATCGCTATCGATACGATAATCAACCAAAAAGGTCAAAACATGAAATGTGTTTACGTGGCTATCGGTCAAAAGCAATCAAAAATAGCTCGAATCGTTTCAAAGCTCGAAGAAGCTGGAGCGATGGAATACACGACCGTGGTTGCGGCGGGAGCATCTGACAACCCAGCGATGCTTTATCTTTCACCTTATACAGGTGTTTCTATTGCAGAATATTTTATGGCAAAAGGCGAAGATGTTTTGATAGTTTACGATGATCTTTCAGCACGCTGTGGCTTACCGAGAATCTCATTGCTTCTTCGAAGACCGCCAGGTCGTGAAGCTTATCCGGGGATGTTTTCTATCTCACTCAAGACTTCTAGAACGAGCTTGCCGCAAAATGCAAACCACGGAGGTGGATCTATCACAGCTTTGCCAATAATCGAAACTCAAGCAGGAGATGTTTCCGGATATATTCCAACAAACGTTATTTCTATCACAGACGGACAAATCTTTCTTGAAACTGATTTGTTCTACAGGGAATTCGTCCTGCTATAAACGCTGGTCTTTCAGTGTCTCGTTGGGGTTCTGCTCAAATAAAAGCTATGAAGAAAAACGCTGGAACTCTAAAGCTGGCGATGGCCCAATACCGAGAGCTTGAATCTTTCTCTCAATTTGATTCAGACCTAGACCCAGAAACAAAGAAAATAATCGAAAGAGGAAAAAGAGTAACAGAACTTCTAAAACAAGATCAGTTTTCTCCGATGCCTGTAGCTCTTCAAGTTGTTTCTATTTTCGCGATGAACGCAGGATTTTTCGATGATATAAAACCAGAAGAAGTCCGAACTCTTGAGAAAGATTTACATAAGTTTTTATCTTCTGGTAAAAAATCTCTTTTGACTAAAATAGAAAAAGATTGGTCAGATGAAATAAAAGCTGAAGTAGAAACTTCGCTAAAGGAGTTTAAGATGAGTTTGTAATAAATAATATGGGACTTGCCACAAAAGCAATAAAACAGAAAATCAAATCTGTAAATAATATCAAAAAGATAACAAAAACTATGGAAATGGTTTCTGTTTCTAAAATGAAAAAAACTACAGACCGAGTAACTCGAGGTAGAGCGTATTCAAGGTACGCTCTAGAACTTCTGCATCATATTGCCGGCGAGAAACATATTTCTCATCCATTTTTAGAAAAAAACAAAACAGAAAAAACTCTAGTTATCGTAATATCTTCAAACAAAGGTTTGGCTGGGGCGTACAATGTTAATATTTCAAAATCACTCGCGAAGTACAAAGCATCTACTAAAAACACAATAGACTGCATTACGATTGGTAAACAATCAGAAAAATCAGCGAGAAGAAATGGATTGGAAATAGTAGCAAGCTTTATTGAATTTTCGGAAAAAAGTACATCAGAAGAATTTTTAGCTATCAGAGATATTATTATCTCAGAGTTTAAAAGTGGAAAGTATGAATCTATAAAAATACTTTACACAGAGTTTAAATCTTCAACCAGCTACAAACCTTTCTTAATGCAAATTCTCCCAGTCAAAGAAGAAATATACAGAGATTTACTTTTGCCAGACTCAGACGAAAATACCAAACATGATGAAAAGAAGAAACTAAGTCTATACACATTTGAACCGAGCGAAGCAGAAATCTTAGACACCGTGATCAAGCAACTCCTAGAACAAGCGATATTCCACACATTCTTAGAATCACTCGCTTCCGAACACAGCTCTAGAATGTTCGCAATGAAAAACGCAAACGATAGTGCAAACACAATGGTTTCTGAGCTAACGCTTTATTACAACAGAGTAAGACAAGGTGCCATCACGCAAGAGATTGCGGAAATAGTCGGGGGCGCTGCAGCAATGAGTTAAAAATAATTAAGAACAAATATTTATGGAAAAAAATAAAACAAACGAAGGTGAGATAACACAAATAATGGGACCAGTCGTAGACGTTCGTTTTTCTGATGGAAATCTGCCAGAAATTTATAACGCTCTTGAAGTGCAAACTTCTGGAGATAAAGTTGTTCTTGAAGTTTCAGCTCATTTAGGAACAAATGAAATCCGTGCAATCTCAATGACATCCACAGACGGACTTCAAAGAGGTCAGAAAGTTTCAAACACAGGCGCGCCGATATCTGTGCCTGTCGGACCAGAAGTTTTAGGAAGAATGTTTGACGTTGTAGGTCAACCAATAGACGAAAAAGAAGCTCCAAAAAATGCAAAAAGATATCCTATTCACCGAGCTGCGCCAGAATTCAAAGATCAATCTCAAAGTACAGAAATCCTAGAAACTGGAATCAAGGTTGTTGACCTTATTTGTCCATTCCTAAAAGGAGGAAAGGTTGGACTTTTCGGAGGAGCTGGTGTGGGTAAGACT
>JAWKSO010000004.1:0-107049 GCA_041389105.1 Minisyncoccota bacterium
TTTCTTTTTTCTGGGAATACCATCTGCTTTTGCATTGAGAACCATGGGAGGTGGCGAAATACTCATCGGTTTTTTCTTACTTTTGCTTTCCTTAGTCTGGTTCATTGCGTTCTGGATTGATAAGACAAGAGCTAGGCGAAAAGAAAAGAAGGAAGAAGAACTAGAGTTAGCTGGAGGTGGAGTCATGAGAGGTTGAAACCACGTAACACACAGAGCGCCGGACCAAGGGTCCGGCGCTCTTCCTTTTTTATTTCCTAAATTTAATTTTCTAATTCTTTCAATACATCGAAAGAATTTCACCCACTCTACAACCCACTCTTCTTCATTTCTTCCACCAGTTTTTTCTGATCTTTAGAAAGTTTTTCTGGGATATCTAAATCAATAACTATTATCAAATCTCCGTTATGGAAAGTTCCAGCTGACACGCCTTTACCTCGCACGCGTAGCATTTGTCCGTTCTTGATTCCCTTTGGAATTTTCACGCTGACTTTTCCATCGACGGTCGTCACGTCATACGTCGCGCCCAAAAGCGAGTCTGTTATTTTTATTTTCAAATCAGTTATCAAATTGTTACCTTCTTTTCGAAGTGTCGGATGTCGCTCGACAGAAACCTGTATCAACAAATCTCCAGCTTGTCCGCCTTCTATCGACTCTCCATAACCTTGGACTTTCAACATCTGCCCGTTTTCAATCCCTGGCGGAAAGTTCACTTCTATTTCTTTCTTCTGACTATACATCGCACTCTCGCTCGGCAATTTAAATTTATGAGAAAATCCTAAAATAGATTCTTTGAAAGTGACATTCGTTGTTATTGTGATGTTTCTTCCCTTTCGCACTCTTTGACCAAAAGGATTGAACCCGCCACCACCAGAAAAAGCCGAGAAGATGTCGTTCAAATCAAATTCAAAATCGCCACCTTGACCACCAAAGCCAGAGAATCCAGAAAAATCAAATCCGCCAAAGCCTTGGTCTCCTTGTCCACCAAACTGCGGACCAGCCGAGCCAAATCTGTCGTACTGAGCGCGCTTTTGGTCGTCAGAGAGAACCTGATAGGCTTCGTTTACTTCTTTGAACTTCGCTTCGTCGCCAGTTTTTTTGTCAGGATGGTATTCATGCGCGAGTTTTCTAAACGCCTTTTTAATCTCGTCTTTCGAAGCCGATTTTTCTACGTTTAAAGTTTTGTAATAGTCTTTTGACATTATTATTCCGTAAAATTCCCTATAATCGGATTTTCTAATTTTAAATAATCTTCTTTTTTCATTTGTAATGATTCCGTTAGAAGACCGATGTTAAAGTTTAACACATCTTCTAAATCTTCGTCGGCATAAGTTTGAAGACCCAGCACTCTACCAAACGGAGGGACCGAACCCGGAACACAATCAAAGTCTTTTTCAACATCAGAAACAAAAGAAAACTTTTCTCCAATTTGATTCTGAACATTTTTTGAATGCAATCTTTTGTGAGCAGGAACAACAAACAAATATTGCTTATAAGTTTTCTTTCCTTGCACCAAAATAGCTTTTGCTCCAGAGGAAAGTGGCACACCTCGAAGCTCAGATACTTCTTTGCTCTTTCCGACAGGCTCATGAACTGAATGTTTAACATCCAGACCAGAAACCAGCTCTAAAATTTTATTTCTATGGTATTTTGACATTTAATTTAATTTGGGATATTGTTTATAAAAACATTAACCATGATATCATCACTCGCTCTTCTCTTTGGTATTACCATGTTAACCCAATCTTACATTGTTGTTTTCAGGTTGATGAAAATGACTGATCGCGTCCGAAGAATTAAACTCAGTAAGCGTGGGTACAAATTTGCCTCAGTTGGTGTCCTATTGATTTTATTAGGAACATCAATACAGGGTTTGAACATCGTGTTCATGATCATTACTTTTTTCCCTGGCTATATACTCGCAATTATTGCGCTATATTTTTGGGGGAAAAGACCCTTGTCTGAAAGTGACCCCGAGAGCCCTCCGTGAGGGCTCTCTTTTTATTCTTCTTTCTTGTCGTCTGACACTTCAGCGTCCTTAATATTATCATCTTTTGCTTCAGTCGCTTCGCCTTCTTTTGGCGCTTCTGTATTTTCAGCGTTTGCCTTCGCCATAGCTTCATGAATCTTTTGCATTTCAGTCGCAAGTTCTTCTGTCGCAGATTTTATAGCCGCGCCACCGTCGGTGTGCTCTGGAAGTTCTTTTACAGACTTTAGCTTTGAAACTTTTTCTTCAACAGATTTCTTTACATCTTCCGGAACTTTTCCTTCAGAATCTTTCATTGCTTTTTCTGCAGTGAAAAGAGTCATTTCTGCTGTGTTTTTAATATCAGCCAAATCTTTCTTTTGTTTGTCAGCTTCAGCAGTTAATTCTGCATCTTTTTGCATTTTCTTAATCTCTTCGTCAGTAAGACCACTTGAAGCTTCGATGCGAATAGATTGTTCTTTGCCAGAAGTTTTGTCTTTTGCTTTTACATTCAAGATTCCGTTTGCGTCTATGTCAAACGTAACTTCTATTTGTGGCACACCGCGCGGAGCCGGTGGAATGCCTTCGAGCACGAATCGTCCGAGCGACTTGTTGTCTCCTGCCATTGGTCGTTCACCCTGAACGATGTGAATCTCTGTTGAAGTTTGATTGTCGGCCGCGGTAGAAAATGTTTGTGATTTTGAAGCTGGGATTGTTGTGTTCTTTTCGATAAGTTTTGTCGCCACACCTCCCAAAGTCTCGATACCAAGAGATAGCGGGATCACATCTAGAAGCAAAACATCTTTCACGTCTCCTTGCAAAACTCCTCCTTGGATCGCAGCACCCAAAGCCACCACTTCGTCTGGGTTTACAGACAAGTTTGCTTTCTTATTAAAGAATTTTTCTACCGCTTCTTGGATAGCTGGCATACGAGTTTGTCCACCAACCAAAATCACTTCGTTTATTTCAGAAACACTAAACGGTGAAGCCTCCATTGCGCGTTTTGTGATCTCCATTGCACGGTCGATAAATTCACGAGTCAGCTCTTCAAGCTCTGCACGCTTCATTGTCACCACCAAGTGAAGTGGTCCGGCTTCTCCGCTTGTGATAAACGGAATATTTATTTCTGTTTGCACTGCAGTTGAAAGTTCGATTTTTGCTTTTTCTGCTGCGTCGTCGAGACGTTGTTTTGCCAAAGGATCTTTTCGCAAATCAATACCATTTTCTTTTTGGAAACCTTCTGCAAGCCATTCCATTATTTTTTGATCAATATCTTTTCCTCCAAGGTGCGCGTCTCCGTCTGTTGATTTCACTTCGATTGTGTCTTCAGAAACTTCCAAAATTGAAACGTCGTATGTTCCACCTCCGAAGTCAAAAACCACAACTTTCTCGTCTTTTTTCTTATTAAATCCATATGCGAGTGCCGCAGCTGTCGGTTCGTTTATAATTCTTTTTACCTCAAGACCTGCGATTTTACCCGCGTCTTTTGTTGCTTGTCTTTGTGCATCGTTGAAATATGCTGGCACTGTGATCACCGCTTCGGTAACTTTCGCGCCGATTTTCGCTTCGACATCTGCTTTTATCTTTTGCAAAATCATCGCAGAAATTTCTTCTGGACGCTTCCATTCCTCGCCGAATTTTACTTCAATACCGCCATTTGCAGCTTTTCGAGTTTCAAACGGCACAGCCGCAATATCTTTTTGCACTTCTGGTTCGTCGAAGTTGTGGCCAATAAATCTTTTGATTTGGTAAATTGTATTTTTCGGGTTTGTGATTGATTGACGCTTTGCTGTCACACCAACCATCGTGTCTCCGTTTTTCGCAAGCGCGACAATAGACGGAGTGGTTCGCATTCCCTCTGCGTTTTCAATAATTTTTGGCTGACCACCTTCGATGATGGCAACAGCACTGTTTGTTGTTCCTAAATCGATTCCAATTATTTTTGACATATTATTTTTAGATTAAGTTGATAATTATTTGTTACTATCTCTAAAGTCATCCCCATAAAATTGTCTATTATTTTCTTCATACTCTTTTCTTGACAATGGATCTATATTTAAACCAAACTGTATTCTACTTGCAGAAGAATATCTTTCTGAATCAATCTTTTTACCGCCAATAGAGAGAACGTTTAATACGGTAACTTTAGCTCCCCGTCCGAAGAATTTTCACCTCCTGCAGAAACAGCAATATCAAATTCAATAGATTGTTTTTCTGAACTTCCTGAAAATTGAATTCCATGTTTAAATTCTTCATTAAGCTCAACACGTGCTTCGACAATGTCCTTCACGGTTGTTTTAATAAAATCTTTTAGCTCCATATTCTATTTAATAAACCTATAAATCTTAACTTTCGCCGGTCGAATTACACCTTTCGATCCTTTGTATCCTTTTTGCACCACATCCGAAACAGTTCCGTCTTTACTTTCGTCATCTGTTTCGATTTCTTCTATCGCGTGATGCGTGTCTGGATTAAACTTTTCTCCCACCGCGCCCACATCTTCCACTCCGTTATTTCTCAGAACACCTTTTAACTGTTCGAAAATATATTCCATTCCTTTACGCCAATTTTCATTTACACTTTCCCACGTCTCTTTGTTCTTCATAGCCATCTCAAATGCATCAGTGTCGGCAAACAAGTTCTTCCACAAAACCTTCTAAAATATATCTTTCAAATCTTTCACTTGTTCGGCCGAAGTCTTTTGAAGGTTTGCGTAGTCAGCCAGAGCACGTTGCCAACCATCCATATTTTCTGTTGCCTTTTTCTGAGATTCTTTCAAGTCTTCCCGGAGCTTTTTGATTTTGTCTTTGCTCATTTCTTCTGCTTGTTCAAATTCGACATCTTCAGAATCATCGTCTGGTTCGAAGAAAATCTCTTCGTCTTGATTGTTATTTTGATTTTTTTCATATTTTTTAAAGATTATTAAATTTATAATTACATTATATAAACTTAATGTATTTTTTGTGACAAGTTTTTTACGCTCGCAAAATACTTGTAAAATATTATAAGTCCTGATAAAATATTGTCAATGGCAAAAGTAAACAAAATCCAAGAAAAAATCCTCCAGTTTTTAAACGGCAAAAAAGCCTCTGAAAAAGGTGCTCTTTTTGAGGGTGTGGAAAGTATCGAAAATGGGAAATATGCCGTTTCTAGAACGTTAAAAGGCCTTACAGAAGGTGGTTTGGTAGAGGAAATAGAAACAGAAAGATCCTCTTTTTACAAGATAACCCCAGAAGGCCGAAACAAGCTTCGAAATATAAAGCTCTCTTCCCCGACGAGTTTAGTCTCGACAAATTGGGATGGATTTTGGCGAATTGTGATTTTGGACCTTCCTGAAGATAGGAAAAGTGAAGAAACTCACTTCGCTATATTTTGAAAAAGGCAGGGTTTGTTTGTTTAAAAATTCTGTTTGTTTTCTCCGTATCCGCTTGAACATTTGTTTATGAATATTAAAAAAGATATGAGCCTTGGCGACGAGATGATAATTTTTGTTACGCAATACATCGACCCAATTTCTGAAGAGAAATTGTTGGAAGTTTTTAAGGGGTAAAAAATAAATATAAAAGAGGAAGAGCGCCTTACGGGGGCGCTCTTTACTGATCATTTACAGACCGGAAACTTTCTCAAGAACCAGTCGAGTGCAGGCTGAATATCAACACCCTCGTATTCCCTACTTTCTTGATTCTTAGTGAACCATTATGAAGCGATTGTTCCAAGTACTAATTCTCAACCACACCTTCTTTTCCCAATTCTCATTGGATTTAGAGGTAAGGTACACTTGGATGAAGATATTCTGATCATTCGGAGTGTTCGAGTCCGACCATCTTCTGGAAAATGTTTCCATACATTCCATTCGTATTGCCTACCGAGGGTAACCTGCATGTTAATATCCGTTTCACCATGAACATTTCGTAGGGATTTTGCAACAACAGGAAGAGCCTCTTCAACGTAGGAACAACCGAGTCCGCCATCACGACCTGAGCTACTTATTTTCAAAACCTTGTTCATGTAGTTCCATTTTAAGCCGACTTTCGTCGGCGGTTTGTACTAGTTTGTCGTTTGGTAATATAGCATATTATATATGTTTTGTCAATAATATATCGTATTAATATAAAAAGAGCGCCTTACGGGGCGCTCTTTCAAATCAAAGTTAATGAAGCTCTCACCTACTTATCACGAGACGCAGAATGTGCGTTGGTCGTGAATTCGAGGAAAGCTCAATAATGTACAAACCTACGGGCAGATTCGACACATCGTGTGACATCTGCGGAGAGGTTAACCTACCACTTGAAACCTTGTGACCGACGGCATCCAGAATACTAATTCTTCGTAGCCTTTTGCTTCGATGAATACTTGGTCGGTCGATGGGTTTGGAAAAACCCAGATTCCATCTGATCAAACTCATTAGACGAAACACTGGTGACAATTCCACAAGTGTCTAAGACTAGCACCGTGGATTTCTGCAAGCATCCATCTGAATCGCTGATCTCTACGCTGTAAGCACCCGCGTCAAATCAGTGATCGTCGAAGTGGTATCGCCGGTACTCCATATGTAGTGATACCAGTCAGCACCCGTGATATCGATATTCGCTGTTACGGTACCGATATTTTGCTGTCCACATGTCGGAGTCGAAGTAGCACTAGCCCACGGCGTAGGAAAGGCGGTGTGGGCAGCATACTCAAACCCATTATACGTTGTGGTTTCAAGCGCAACGGTTTGCGATAATGATACCAGCTGGTGGTGAGACCAGAGTATCATCACGCCCCAGGAAATTCCCATCTCCATCGTACCAATTAGCTTCACCACCGGTCGTGGTAAGAAGATTGTCGGTACAGAAATGTAGAGATGTCGCATTGCATCGGAAGATGTTCCACGAGTATGGTTGTTGGTGTATATACCAAGTTCCCCATATCATAGTGCCAATAGTAAAGATTCAACAAATGACTCAAAGTGTCACCTGGGTTAACGTTCAGTCCTGCAAGAGACACAGGAACAGTCATTGAGTTGTTCTCGTCTGGTGTCCACGCCAACGGATAAGTATGGAAAACAGTGTTGGCTATTCCATGCTGTACGGTCTCCAACCAAACACTATCTCCCACCACAACACCGAAATTGTCGGTGATGGTAAGGAAAATCCGTCCAGGGTCGGAACAATTCGCTGGCTGTGTGTAAACATACTCCATCAACACGCTCTGCGAATACAGAGGAAGCATGGCGAAAGCCACGAGCAAAGTCAGTAGGTTTTTCATTTTCAAGGTGTTTTGGTTCTTGTTTTCCTTGAATATTGTACCACGATATCTTTGTATTTGTCAATCTATTAAAGAGTGGGTTTTGAGTAAAAGAAACCCGCCGAAACGGGATTCCGTTTCAGCGGGATGCAAGAGTACTTAGTACTCATATTCACGATCACCTCCATCGGTCCAAACATATCCACCTGGTGTGCGAACTTTGAGTTCATCCATCTTGGGCTCAACTTCCCCAAAAGGAAGACGGAGTAAAACATCGAGCTGTTCTTGTGGCACCTCGTCACGATGGCACGCAATGTAGTGAATGCAAAGCGAGTTTGTGATCACTCCGCGAACGATATCCGATTCATCTTCCACTCCTTGGAAAAAATTATGTGAATCGGAGTAGAGGTTGATGACCTCACCGCCATCAAAGCAGATCAGATAATCCGCGTTCGAGCTGGAGGCATGGTCGCATTCGCAAAGATGGATTCCCTTGTAAAACCCGGGGATTCACAGAAAGATGCTACTTCGCGACTGTATCCAGACACGCCAGACTTCGCTGCGAATGCGGCGGCCATCTTACGCGTATAGATATCTATGATCGGTGACTGGGAGGCATTGGCGACTCAATGAAGAGCAAAGAAAGCTGGGTTGCCTTGAATGTTCATGGGTTCCGGTTTTTTTACCTTATATAATAAATATAGATAATTGTCAATATTACTTACCTCTCCAAAAACACTCTCGCCAACTGCACATCAAAATACGACGTGTTTTTATCACATTACTTTACGGGAGAAAGATTTAGTTCGCCGGTTTTGTCGTATTCTTTTTGGAAAGTCGCGACGATATCTTTAAATTTCTTCCCTTTTGGTTTTATATGCCCAAGCTTGTCTACCTCTATCTTGCTTTCCATTACTAGTTTTTCAATATGATTTAAAACTGTTTCTTTTGTCAGTCCGCGATCGATAGCTATTTCGTCGATGGTTTTTCCTTCAAGCAAAAGAGCTTTTGTTTTTTCAAAAGTATTTGTTTTATCGTTTTCAGCTTCGCGAGCTTTGACATCTACAACTTCTACCGAACCTTCAGCGCGCAATATAAAATCCTCCATGGATTTTTGCATTTCTTTGTCCGACTTTTTATTCAAATATTGCTCTATCTGTTCTGACTTACTTCGGAACTTTTTATCAGCTTCGATAATCTTCGGATGAACCATCAGCGCGTTCGCATTGAAACCAAGAAGCTTAAGCCCGGCAAGCGTCCGCACACGAGAAAGAGCCACGTATCCTTGTCCATACTCGAAAGCTCGCCCTAAATCTATCTCAGCGGCGTCTAGCGACATTCCTTGGCTTTTGTGGACTGTGATAGCCCAAGCCAGCCGAAGAGGAATCTGAGCAATAGAAGCAATGACTTTGTCGCCGTCTTCTATTCCCCACGAAACCGGCTCGATGATGATTTCCTTTCCGTAGTTTGTGATTATTATCGGGTGACCTGTTTCTTTTTCGAAATCTATAACTTCGCCGAGAGTTCCGTTCACGTACCCGACTTCGAAATTGTTTTTCGTACACATCACAACAGCGCCGATTTTCAAACACAAATTCTCAGGCGAAAGACAACTTTCTTTCAAACGCTGAACGTGGTTTGCCTTGCCTTTAGAAATCATTTCGTAATACTCTTCGTCGCTGTCTATTTTCTCAAGTTCTTTTTTGTTTATGTTGTCGACATCGGCATTGTGTGTGTAGAGTTTTGTGGATTTTATTGTATCTTCAAACTCGACGTCCATTCTGTCGCGAAGCTCTTCAAAATCTTCTTCTACATCACCCCTGCGAATCCTATCCAAAATACCCAAAAGAGCGTCGTCTTCCTGACGGTGTTGTTCGGTGATATATGTGACTATCGGGTTTAGCTCTTTCCAAGCCGAAGACTCAAAAGCGAACTTCACATCTTCGCCTTTTTTAGAGATCGGCGGAAGCTGAAAAAAGTCTCCGACGAGAACAACCTGCATTCCACCAAAAGGAAGATTGTTTCTTCGGAAAGATTTGCAGACTTTGTTTACAGAATCGAGAGCGTCGGCGGAGAGCATCGAGATTTCGTCGATGATTAAAACTTTTGTTTTCTCGTATCTTTTCCAAAGATATTTTTTACCTTCGAGTTCGTCGACTTCAAAGTCTGTTATTTTCTGTTTTATGCCGATGCCTGACCAAGAGTGTATGGTCACTCCGCCGATATGAGTCGAGGCGATACCCGTCGAAGCGGTAATAGCAACGTCGATATCGTGTTCTTTTAGATACTCTGTGTATTGATTTAAAACGTAAGTTTTCCCGGCACCAGGCGCACCAGTTAAGAAAACATTGGCTCCAGTTTTTAGGATTTTTAGAGCATCTGATTGAGTCATGTTTTTAATTTTAACATATAAAACAAGAACGCCGACCCTCTTGGGTCGGCGCCTATCCTTCTTCACTTTTTCTACACAATCAATTTCAAGGTGCCAGTCCTTGTCTTTGCATTGTAGTCAGCAATGAAGCCATGATAGAACAACTTTTCCTTAATACTGACATGCAAAGCTCCACCTTCAAGTTGGACAATGAAAGCAGGTCCACAACCCTTAATGCCAGTTACTGACACTTGAAGTCGAGTCTTTATGTCACCGTATCCATCGGGAAAATGGTGGACTAGACGCAACTTCTCTCGATACCGATCTGGAACCAAGACCTCAATGGTCAAGAATACCTTCCGATCACTAGGAGCTACACTAACTACTTCTTCTAACGAAGCGAGTAGTGATTTCATGGGCGGACCATCCATGATGTTGAGGGAAACTGGGAAACCCATACGGAAAAATGTTTTAGAACACCTTGTTTAAAGAGGTACAAGGCACACCACCTGATTCCTTTCGGAACGACCTACCATACGGTAGGAATTTCTATATTCATTATATCATACACAAATACTTTGTCAATATAAGCCAAGCAACCACTTCCGACCCTACACGAGAACACCGTAAAGAAACTAAGGTAATTTGTCTTAAAAACTAGTATGTTTGAACCCAATCCAACAATGTCTATACATTGTTGGACTGAGCGAGTTTACTAGTTTTTTGACTTAAATTATCTTAGTTTTATATTTTCAAGTGAGGAGCATGTAAAAGTAAGACTTTTACAATGTCCGAGTGATGGAAATATATGAGCGAGCAAAGCGAGGCTCTTATGTGTGTGAAGTGTGGGTCTAGACTTTGCCTACTTTTGGTAATGAAAAAGTAGGAAAGAAAAACAACAAAAAACCTCTTTCGAGGTTTTTTTGAAAAATAGTTTTTTATCGTTTTGACCACTGCTTTCTCTTTCTCGCAGCTTGAGCCAAACCAGCTTTTCTTCTTTCTTTTGATCTTGGGTCTCTTTTTAGGAAGCCAAGTTTTTTCATTGGAGATCTAAGTGATTCATCGAATTTCACAAGTGCTCTTGTGATACCGTGTCTTATAGCATCTGCTTGTCCGTTGATTCCTCCACCGACAACCATCACAGACACAGCGAAACTTTTAGCCACTTCTTGTTTATCAAAAGGATCAGTAACAACTTTTCGCAAAGTGTCCAGAGGAAAATATTCGTTTAAACCTTTGTCGTTTACAACAAAAGATGTTTTAGCCGCAGGAGTAATCCGAACACGTGCTGTCGCTGTCTTTCGTCCCACTGCTTCAAAATATTTTTCTTTTGTTTTAGCTGTTACCATATTAGTCGTTTATAATTAAATTCTTCATTAATCTCGGTCGTAGTTTGTTTGCTGGAAGCATTCCGTACACTGCGTTTCTGATAACTTCTCCGTGACCTTTCTTTTCTATCAATCTCGCTAGGCTGTCTATTTTCAAACCTCCTGGATAACCTGAATATCTTTCGTATTCTTTTTCTTCAAGCTTTTTATCGTCTATAGCAAGCTTTGACGCATTCATAACAACAACCGTATTTCCGGCCACTTTGTGTTTTTCAAAATCAGGTGTGTTTTTACCCATTAAGATAGTTGCTATCTCACTAGACATTCTTCCGATTTTTTTATTTTCTGCGTCAATTTTATATTCCATAAAAGTCTAATTAGTATACTTATTTAACAAATTCAATCAATGCCATCGGTGCAGCATCTCCCGCTCTTGGAGGAAGCTTCATTATTCTAGTGTATCCACCCGATACTTCTTTGAATTTTGGAGCTATTTCTTCCATAAGCTTTTTAGTTTCTGGAGCTCGGTTGATAAGTCGAGACATTATAACTCTTTTAGCGTTTACATCGCCTTTTAGAGCTCTAGTGACAAGCTTTTCTACCATTGGTCGGATTTCCTTTGCTTTAGCTTCTGTAGTCTTAATTCTACCGTGCGTAATAAGAGACAACACTAAAGACTTAAGAAGCGCACCTCTTACGTTTGTCTTTCTTCCGAATTTTCTATTGTGATTACCGTGTCTCATATGTTTATTTAAATTATTTGACTACTTTAACAGAATTCCAAAATTACTCAAGGCCCTCTTGATTTCTTGAATTCCCTTTTCTCCCATACCTTCTAATTCAAGTAAATCTGTCTCACTCTTTCGAGCGATACCTCCGACCGTTCTTATCTTACCGTTGATAAGAGAATTTAATGTTCTTGTAGAGAAGTTTAAGTCTTCAATACGAGTTTTCATTATTTCTTTCTCTTCATCTTCGCCAGATTCTTTTGATTCTTCTTGAACGTCTTCAACTTCTTTTTGAACAGCTTCGATGATAGCTTCTGGCTTTTCATCTAAACCTTTGAAGTCATGGATTGCTTGAAGTTGGACAATCATTGTTTCAATAGACTTTTCAACTGCTTCTCTTGGAGAATATGTTCCGTCTGTTTCTACTGTGATGATAAGTCTGTTGTAGTTTGTAGAGTCACCAACTCGCATGTTTTCCACATCGTATGCAACTCGTCTGATAGGTGTAAAGATTGCGTCTAGTGCAATGTGTCCAATTTCCATTTTTTCTTTTTGGATTTCGTCTTTTGAAACATAACCCAAACCTTTTTGGATTGTCATCTCTATCTCTAGATCGATTTTCCCTGTGACTTCACAAATGTATTGGTCGCCAGTTAAAACCTCGACTTGTCCTGAAGTTTTGATATCAGAAGCAAAAACCTCTTTTGGTCCTTTTACTTTAAGAGTTATAACTTGTGATTCGTCTGTTAAAAGCTTGAATCGAACTTTTTTCAAGTTAAGGATTATGTTGATAACATCTTCTTTAACACCGTCCATAGTGGCAAATTCGTGGTCTGCACCCAAAATTTTGATAGAAGTTATAGAAGCTCCAGGCAATGAAGAAAGAATAATTCTTCGAAGTGAATTACCAAGAGTGTGACCGTAACCTGGATATAGATTGTCGATCTCATATATTCCTTTGTTTCCCTCTTCTTTAACAAGACGAGGCTTTGACGGTAAGATGATGTTTGTATCAATCATAAATAACTTGACTAATAATAATAAGTTAACAAAATGTAATTAACGACTATAGAATTCTAGAACTGTGTTGAAATCAAGAAATGCGTCTTCTTTCTTTGGCTTTCCTTTTACTTCTGCTTCTAGCTTGCCTGCGTTAAATGATAACCATGCTGGGACTTGGAATTTTTCTAATTTCTTATCCACGTCTGTGAAAAGAACTGAAGACTTACTTCCTTCTCTAACAGCAACCTTGTCTCCAACCTTTAGCTTGTAAGAAGGTACGTTTGTCTTTTTTCCGTTTACAGTAAAGTGTCCGTGAGATGCCATTTGTCTTGCTAGGCGTCGAGTAGATGCAAGTCCTAGTCTGTAGATTGTGTTGTCTAATCTTGTTTCAAGAACTTCGAAAAGTTTTTCAGAAGCGACTGAGCCTTTTGAGCTTGTAGCTTCTTCTACGTAGTTTGCGAGTTGTTTTTCAGAAATACCATAAGAGAAACGAATTTTTTGCTTTTCGTTTAGTTGTTGACCGTATTCAGAAACTTGTTTTTTTCTTCCTTTTTTCGCTGTTTTTAGCTTCTTAGCTTCAGACAGCATAAATTTCTGTGATTGACATTGGTCAAACACTCCACTTCCTAGTCTTCTACAAATTTTATATTTTGGGCCTATTATCATAACGGGGTCTTATATAAATATTAAACTCTTCTTGGTTTCTTAGGTTTTGGTCCGTTGAAAGGAATCGGCGTCGTATCTTTTATAGAGTTTAACTCTATACCTCTAGACATAAACGCTCTTATAGCTGATTCTCTTCCTGTACCAACACCTTTTACTACGACATTTGCTTCTTTCACACCGATAGCTTCTGCCTTTTCACCGATAAGGTCTCCAACTTTCGCAGCAGCGAATGGAGTTCCCTTTTAGCTCCTCGGAATCCTAGCGCACCTGAAGATGACCAGAAAACAACATTTCCTTTTTTATCAGAGAAAGAAACTTTAGTGTTGTTGAAAGTTGCCTCGACAAAAAGAACGCCGTCTGCCAGCTTTCTTTTTTGAGGTTTTAGCCAGAGCTCTACTTTTAAGCTCCTTATTCATCCCCGCTCCTTTAGATTTTATAATTCTTTTCTTTCCCATATAATATTATTTCTTTGTAGCGATAATCTTACCTGAACCCATAGTCTTTCTAACATTTCCTCTTACAGTTCTAGAATTTGTTTTTGTTCTTTGTCCTCTAGCTGGAAGACTTCTTGAATGTCTTGCTCCTTTGTATGAACCAATATCTTTAAGACGTTTTATGTTGGCTGATACTGTTCTTTTCAGGTTTCCTTCTATTGTGAAGTTATCTTCGATAATCTTTCTTATAGTGTTTTCTTCGTCAGTTGTTAAATCCTTTGGCAACTTTCCGTGTTCTACTTTAGCTTCATCTAGGATTTTGTGAGCTCGAGCACGTCCAATACCGTAGATGGCTGTAAGTGCCATTTCGATTCTTTTGTTGTCTGGGATTGTTATACCTGAAATTCGCATATTTTTTATAAAATAAAATTAACCTTGTCGAGCTTTTCGGCGAGGATTCTTTTTGTTAATTCTGTACAATCGTCCTTTTCTTTTGACGATTTGATCTCCTTGAGCGAGATCTTTTTTTCTTGATAGAGGTCTTAATTTTCATGAAAATTTTAATCTGTTTTTGAACTCAAAACTAAAGGATTAAACCGTTAGTAACAATTCGGTATATTAACTTATAACCTAAAAAAGCAAGTATTTGCTTAAACACCTATATTTTTCGTCTACATTCTTCTGGATATACGACCCTTTCCACCATATGGATCGATAACAACCTCTACTTTGTCTCCAATAAGAACTTTAATCTTGAACTTCCTCATCTTGCCCGACAAATAGGCTATCATGGTATTTTCTTCACCATCGAGCTGTACTCGAAACATAGCATTTGGCAAAGATTCTGTGATAGTGCCTATTAATTTTAGTTCTTGTTTTTGATTCATTTTTAGAGTTGGTTAATCTTAACAGAAAAACCCAAGTCGGTCAAATTATTCTTTAGAAATAGTGTTAATTATTTCTATTTTTTCTATATCTTCTGGGACGTTTGTCTTCCAGATAGGCTTGATTATAAGCTCTGCTTTTTCGATACTTTTAAATTCACCGATAACTGACTGGAAACTTCTTTCTTTTATTCCGACAAGTACGTCTTTTATAGCTTCTTGATCTATCTCCCAGATTATTTCAGTATTGCCTTTTACAGACATACTTATAGTCTCAACTTCGTTTGGATTTATTTCGCTCGCAGACATAAGAGATATGTTTACATCTTCTAGGTCTTTAATGGTTACTTTATTGTTGTCAAAATCTGAAACCGCTTCTTTCACCAATTCTCTAGTAAGGTTTTCTTTCTTGAATATAAATGCGTGGAGTTTACCTTTTAAGACTAATTTTGAAGATCCTTCTTCGGAAACAACTTCTGGTAATTCTTTATCTAAAATAGAAGAATTTTCATATATAAGAAATCCTTCTGGAAGCTCGGCTCTCGCCTCAGCAAGTAAGCTTGATTTTAACTTTGATTCTAATTCTTCATTTTGTTTCTTTTCTTCTTCTGCTGAAATAGCAAAAGTTTCTCCTTTAAATCCTCCTGTGATTTCTCCCAGAGATTCTGCGTAGATGGTTTCGTATTTTGGATTACCTTTAAATCCAAGTATTTTGAAGTCTGTTTTAGGTTTATTGTATTCTTCTCCAGCCACGTCAGCATATATATCTACATCCACAGATCCTGGGACTGTTTTCCCGCTTACCACTTTTTGTCCCGGTATAGAAACAGCCTTTACTGTTTTGTAGATTTTTCCATCCGAAGCTTCGAGTCTTGTGTCTATTAGAAGTTTTTGTTCTGATGTGCTGTTGTTGTTGAAAAGTCTGACTGAACCTGTAGCTTTTCTTTCTACGTATTTTTTCTCTGTATTTGAAACAGTGACAGATTCTTCACCAGAAAGAGTGACTACATCGAAAGAAAGAGATTTGCTATCGAGAGGATTTTTACTTGCGACTATTAATTTGTTTATTTCGATATTTCCAGAACGTGGAGTCACGATAACTTTAGCGCTTGAGAAGAAAAACGAAAGAGAAAAAACCAAGAACAAAATACAAAATACGGCCACGTACCAAATAGCTTTTCCGCCACCAGATTTTCTATGGTTTTCGTATGGATTGTCGTAAACATCTCTTCTTTTTCTTTTCGGAAGAACTTCTTCGTATTCTTCATCTTCTTCGTCGTAATCTGCGTCACGTTCAAGTCTTCTTGATTCGTAACCCTTACTTTTTCGAAGTTTAACCGAAGGTTTAATATCGTGTATAGAATTTCTTGGCATAAAAACTATTAAAAATTAATTTTATTAATAAAAACGACTTATTTTCCTCGCGCTATGTTTGCAATAAAAATCGATTGCATGATCAGGTTTGGATCTTCTTTTTTTGTATTCATCGAAATATCGTAAAAATCATGCAAAATCTTACTATCAGATAGTATAACATTAAAAGAATCTTCTGTGGTTGTGAATTCCGAGAAATTTGATTTGTCTAATAAATTTAAGAAAAACTTCTGTGAATTTTTATCTGTTGTAAGAAAAATATCGTGCGGAATAAACAAATCCACAAACAAACTTCTGAAAACCATTTTGAGAGAATTTATCCAAGCTTTACTTTCATCTTTTATAACCATTTCAATTTCTTTTGAATGATTTTCCTTTAAGTGGCCATCTTTATGCATTGAAATCAAAGATGCTGTGTGAGAAATATCTTTTCCTAAGTTTTTCGAAATCTGTCTGATGAAAGTGTTTTTGCCGTATGGAAAAGAAGCTGTGCCGACAAGAAAATCGTTTCTCATAATAGAAACCTCTGTGATTTCTTCATTTATGTTTAAAATAATAAAATCGTTTAGTCTGTCGAACACATCGCGAACAACAATAAAATCTGAGAACATTTGTGAAGTGAATTTTATTTCTTTGTGATATGTTTTCATTATCACGTCCTCGATTTTATCCACAACATCTTTAGAAGAAAGACTTAAAAGGATTTGTATTTCTGATTCTACAACTCTTTTTCCGTAAGGTTTGGGGGATTCGTAACCATTCAAAAGAACATTTACAACTCTTTTATCTATGATCTCGTCAAAATCTCTGTTTTCTTTTTTGAATTTTACAATTTCTTCTTTTATCAAATCTTTGGCGAATTTTTCTGTAAAAATAAAACTCTCTGGTCTTTTTCTTTTTATACTTCGAAGAGATGCACTTGCCCAAGGAGAAGCCATGACGGCGAAAACCTTATCGGGAACTTTGTGAATATCTTTTTGAAGATAAGAAGCGACTTCTTTTAAAGAATCCAACATTTCTTTTAGTAAAAATTCTCCAGATATTGAATCTTTGAGTTTAAAATTCTTTCGGAAGGAAGATATTATGATTGGTTTTTGCTTCTGATTTGAAATTAAAATAGCGCCACCGACAGAACCCGAGCTTATATCAAAAACAGCAATAGTCTCTTCTTTATTTTTTGTAGAGAAAAATTCATAACTTTATTATAGAGTAAGCGAACGAAACGATGAAGTGTTTTTAGGGGATTAGAAATAAATAGTCGGCGTGCGAAGCTCGCCGACTATTTAATTTAAAACTTTTCTTCGATAAATTTATTCCAAAACAGCTTTTATTCTTCGAACTCCTGCAGAACTTGCTTCTTCTTTTTTGATTTTGAATTTTCCTAGCACACCTGTGTGTTCTACGTGTGGACCACCGCAGAATTCTTTAGAGACAGAATCTCCATTTTCATCTTCGATAAAATACACAGAAACAACATCTTCGTATTTCGCACCGAATTCCATTTCTGCACCGATCTTTTCCGCGTCTTCTTTTGGCATTTCTCTTTTTATAATTTTCAAATCTTTTTCTATATTTTCATTTACAATTTTCTCTACTTCCGACTTTTCTTCATCTGTCATTTTTCTGTCAAAAGAAAATCTATTCGAAGTCGCTCTTCGGTAATATTTGAACCGCGTTGTTTGACCGAAGACCCCAAAACTTTTGAAGCGCAGCCAAAAGCAAGTGGTGAGCTGTGTGAAGTTTTACAATTTTTCACTTGTTCCAGCCAAACCGCCTTTGAATTTTTGCTCAGCGCCAGCCTGAGATTTGTCTTGGTGTTCTTTCATTTTTTGATTGAATAAATCAATATCAATAGATTCACCTTTTTCACGAGCAAGCTCTAATGTCATCTCTACAGGAAAACCATATGAAGTAAAAAGTAAGAATGCATCTCTTTCACCTTTTTCAAATTCTTTCAAACCTTTTTCTAACGTATTTAAAAACTTATTTTCTTCTCCAGAAATTACAGACTTTATATTTTCAGAGTTTAATTCGTAAATTCCTTTATACTTTTCACAAATAAAATCTACTAGATTGGCCACTGTTTCTAGTCCTGATTTTTTAGCATGTCTGATAGCCGCGCGAAGTAGTCTTCTTAAAATATATGCTCTGTCTGTGTTACCTGGAACAACACCATCAGAAATCAAAAAACAAGAAGCTCGCACATGATCTGTGATAATTCTTTTAGACTTTTCTTCTCCGTCTGGAATTTCTGCAAAAATATAATCAAACAAATCCGTATAATAAACATTGTTCTTTTTTTGAACCTGAACTTAAAAGTCTTTCAAGACCCATTCAGTATCAATTCAAAATTATCTAACTTTTTAAAGTTTCCATCTTTATCTTTGTAGTATTCATTAAAAACAATATTCCAAATCTCAACACCGTTTATATAAATTTCCGTTGTCGGACCACACGGACCCTCGTCACCGGTTGGACCCCAAAAAACATCCTCTCTTCCTTCTTCTTTTATTTTTAAATTTGGATCGATTTCTTTCCAGATTTTTTCCGCTTCTTCATCTTTTGGAGTTATTTCATCTCCGCCGAAAATAGTCACATAATCTATATTCAGATTAATTTCTTTTGTTATAAATTCATATGCAGATAATATCGCTTCTTTTTTTGAAACAGCATTATTAAAAGAAAAGTTTCCTAACATTTCAAAAAATGTTAAATGAGTGTCGTCACCAACCTCTTCGATATCGTTTGTTCTGAGACACTTTTGTATAGAAACAACTTTATCGCCATAAGGTGATGGTGTGCCAGTATAGAAAGGTTTGAACTGCTGCATTCCAGCAGTTGTAAATAAAACAGAACTATCGCCCTCTGGAACAAGTGATGAAGATTTTACTTCTTTGTAACCTTTTGATTCAAAGAATTTTAAGAATTTTTCGCGGATTTGGTTGCTTGTCATATTTGCCAAGTATAAATTAAAGAAGGATAAATGAAAAGCCCGTCCTACTTTCGTAGAACGGGCTTCGTGGATGCCAATGGCGTTAATCGATAATCTCAGCTTCTGGATATCGCTTCTTCCAGAACTCGAGCGCCTTTTTACTTGTCAGAGTGATCACTGTGCGGTGATCAAGGCGGACCTTGATAGCCTTGAGGCCCTCCTTTATGGGTTGAGTCAAGATGAGGTTTTTCTTCTTCCGTGGCATTTGATAATGAGTGGTTTGGTTGGTGAACAATTAGATTCATGTGTATTATAACATTTTATAAAAGCATGTCAACTATACTATTATCCCGCCGCCGATACACTCTTCCCCATCGTATACAACAACAGACTGACCCGCAGTCGCCAAACTCTGCTCATTTTCAAAAATAATAAACTCACCTTCGATTTTACATTTCTCTAATTTTTGCTGATATCGGATTCGAGCTTCATAAATTTTTTCTTCCTCTGGCTTCGTAATCCAATTTATACTTTCGAGTTTAATTTTTTTCTTTTCTTCTTTTGTTTGATTAATATTTTCTGAAACAGTAATCGTGTTTTTTTCTAAGTCTCTTTCGACAACATAAAGTCTTTTGTCTTCTGTTCCTTTTTCTGTGATTGTAAAGCCGTGCCTTTCACCCAAAGTATAGAAAAGTGCTCCATCGTGTTTGCCGATTTTTTCACCTTTTGTATTTAAAACATCACCGATTTTTACATCGATATAGTGACCAAGAAAATCTTTCATATCTATAGGACCCAAAAAACAAACACCCTGAGAATCTTTTTTCTCTGCGGTTAATAAATCATATTTTTCTGCAATTTTTCGAACTTCACTTTTTTGCAAATGACCTATTGGGAATTTTATTTTTGAAAGCTGATTTTCTGTAAGAGTCCACAAGAAATAGCTTTGGTCTTTTGAATCATCAACTCCTTTTAAAAGTTTGCCGTCTTTTTCTCTCGCATAGTGACCCGTCGCGACAAAGTCCGCACCGAGCTCTAAAGCCTTTTTCAAAAACACACCGAACTTTACTTCTTTGTTGCACATCACATCTCCATTTGGAGTTCGTCCGGCACGGTACTCGTTAACCATATACATACCAACGGCGTTTTTATATTCTTCTTCTGCGTCGATGGTTAAAAATGGAACATCGAGCGTTGCACAGATTCGCATCGCATCGCGACGTTCTTCTTTCCATGTACATTCTATAAAATCAGGTTGCCAAGTTTTTATAAAACAACCAACAATATTAAAACCTTGCTCTTTTAGAATCGCCAAAGAAACGGAGCTATCAACTCCGCCAGAAACCCCGACAAATATTGTTTCTTTTTTGTTCATGAATTTAGTTTAATCATTTTTAGGAAAAATGCCAGAAGAAACCGCGCACCTTTCGGCGCGCGGCACTGCTTCTCGTGGTGATCTCATATGTGGAGAATCTTTCCTTCGTTGACGTACGAATGTAAAAGATTTCTCGTTGGCTGAACCATGTCCCTCCAGTCAACTCCCTCTCTTATTAAAATAGAAGGAATTTTTGGATTTCTTCTGATGTGTTCTGCCTGGCTTTCAAACCCAGATTTTATCTGCACCGGGACAGGTATCGTCTGCCCGCCATGACTTCTGGTAGACCTAACATTAACAAAAAAGTCGTATCTCTTTAGGTCTTTTTGATATTCGAGGGTTTCTACGTACGGATCGATGGCAGCAACAGCAGATAGTAGTTCGAACGCCTTGTTCTCTGTACTATTTCCCTTTACCTGAGATCCAACATGCCGAACAACGAACCTTTCGCAAGCCTTGCGGAAATCTCGTTCGTGTCTTGAAATACTAACCCTAAAAACAACCGTACGGTTTGATTGGTCCAAGGATTCTTCTCGCAACTCTGGAATGTGCCATTTATTTTTATTTGACCTTGTAAAAGTAAAATACGAATTTCTCTATACCAGCAATTGGTTCATCGAAATCAACGTTGCATTGTTTATAATATCTGGGCCCTCTTCAAATGAAATAGAGCTCAGATGACTGAACACACGTTCGAAGTTTTCGAGTTTTTCATTTGAACAGTTTTATCAACCATACCAGTAAAAATATTATACGTCAATCTAAATCTGCATTAACTTCTCATAAACCAAAAAAAGTGGTTTTTGGCATTCGCGAGCGCAGTGTGGGCTCTTTCATTTTTAATTCCAAAATATTCACAAAGCTTTTGAAGTCGGAATTTTTCTACTTGAGGATTGGCGTGGAGTCAGTACGCGCGACCGAGATTGTATCTATTTTGGGATAAAACATTTTATTTTCTATTCCTGTTTTTTTGAAAGCGTGATCGATAAAAGAATAGTCAAAGGTCAGATTATGCAGCAAAAATAGCACCCTGTTTTATTAGAGAAAATAGTCATTGCTTCTTTTAAAGTATTAGCGAAAATCCACTGACTTGGATCATAGCCATTTACTTTTTAAAGCTTGAGGGTCTGCGTCTTCTATTCTTTCTGGTTTTATTTTTAGTTCTATTTCTTCTAGAATTTCAAACTTTTTTACCTTCTGTGCCAAGTTGTTTTACAATCACGATACCTATTTCTATCATCTCGTGTTTGTCTGGATCAAAACCTGTTGTTTCTATGTCTACAAATGCTAAATTATGTTTTTTCATTTTATCTTAAGTAATTATTTTTATTTTGAATATGTCCGTCGTGATCTGTCGGCTAATACACCTTGACCTGAATTACTGTGAAGATAAAAAAGATAAGGCGAAGAAACAGGATAGAGCGCGGCTCGTATGGCTTTTATACTTGGAGAACCGATTGGTCCTGGTGGTAAGCCATAATTTTTATAAGTATTATAATCATGCTCCATTGAAAGATCTGGATTTTGTTAATTTAGAAGATGGTTTTCCTGTTAGTGTATTTTAATGTTACATCGACTTGAAGTCTCATTTTTATATTTATTCTTTTCCATAAAATCCCAGAAATGGTTTGTTGTTCACTGTAAATATTGTAAGCCTCTTTTGAATAATAGAAGCCATGTTTACAATTTCTGACAATGTTTTGGCCAGATTTTTCTATATATCAGATAAAAGTGGCGACTTTTATATCGAAGTTGGTTAACATTTTATCTACAACATCCGCCGTCTTTACAGTTTCAAAAAATATATATGTGTCTGGAAAAAGATAACCTTCTAAATCTTTTGTTAAAGTAAGAAAATCTCTTTCGTTGAAGTTTTCAAATTTAGCGCTAAAGATTTTAGATATTTCTTCTCTTGTAGACCCTTCAGGAATCGTAACACGAACAAGATCTATTCCGTGTATGCCGTTTATAATCCTATGAGCGACTTCAAACACGGTCAAAGGTCTTTCGAAAGAATATTCTCCAGCGACAATACTTTTGTCTCCGCCAAAAATTATCACAAAAGCGTCTAAAGTCCTTGGGAATTTAATAACTCCTTTTTCTTTCAATGTTTGAGATACTTTTATTAAACTACTTCCTTTTTCTATTTCGATAACTTCGTTTTTAGGGAAATTAGCTGGCGGCGCAAAAAAAACTCCGAAAGCCAAAACGACAACCAAAAACAAAAAAACCACTACAACAAAAATCTTTTGTCTGGAAGATATTTTATTTTCTGGTTTTTTATAAGTAAAGTTGTTCATAATTAAATTGGTAGATTTGTCGGAGGTTCTGATTTGTTAGATTCTATTCTACCAAGACTTGGAGTTTCGGAAACCCGACCAGGAAAGTGAAAGACTGTCGCCAACTCTTCAGATGTTAGCACAAAGTGAGGTCTGACATAAGGTGGATAAAACCAAGATCTTTCAGCATAAGCATCTAGCATTTCTCGCTTTTTTTGAACTCTTTTGACACCACTTCTGTCTTGCCAAGGATATTCGAAATCTGTAACGTTTGTCGGCGCAAAACCATTTAAAGAAAAAGAATTGTATTGCTTCATCATTCCTGTAAGTCCGGCAATATTTATTCCGTCAAAATTATCTTTTGGTGCTAAATAAATAGCCCTCATTCCACAATCGAAACCTTGCTTATCTAAAGTCCTAGCTATTGCAGCCATCGTCTTTTTATCTTCTTCTGTCATCGCCAGTCTTTTAAACTGGTCGCCTTCGCTTGGTTCGAATTTCTTCCTCATTTCTTCTAATACTTTTTGATTTTGCACGATAATCATCATAACCACCCATTAACCCACCTTTTCTATAAGTCCATTTTTGAAACCCTTACAATTATCTGGAACAGATTTGCTCTTTAGGACCTATCTCCATCCATTCTATCATCGGTGTTATTGGGTCTATTCTTTCGTTTTCTTCAGTAGAGCCGACAGCTTTGTCTAATCCATAATCTGTGTAGGTTTTAATAGGATACGCATCTTCTTTTGTTAGTTTAAATTCTGTGCCCCAAAGAGCCCATTCTTGCTTATGATGTCTTTAATAGCTTCTCGTAATCCTCAACTTCAAAAATTTCGCTTCGGATATTGAGCGTAGATCTGTGATTCAATAACCCGACGGAAATTCACAGGAGTTCTAATAAGAAAATGTATTTCACCACCCAAAGAAACTATTTCAAAGAGAACCAATTAAGAACTCTTCCTTGCCAATATTTTGATAATTATTTCCTCCACCACCTTGAGAAAGCGCGTTTGAAAGAGCCAGCTCCATAGCGGCAGGAATTTGGAAAACTCTTTTGGAACACGGATTCGAGTAAAACCCATTTCACACTAGAAAGCCAATCTTCTCTGACATAATTTACCCAAAGTCTCCAACCCAAAATAACCAAAACCAAAGGAAGCCAAAAACCAGCTGTCTTTGCAATAATACTGAATGTTTTGAAATGTTGTAAGAAAGATTTGTGTTTCCATTTATTATATAATACTAAACTTGGTTTGTATTTCATCAACTTTCCGGAAGTGTAATCTTCAGGAACACGAAGCGTTTTTTCGATAACTCAAAATTTTCAAAAACAAATTCAACTTCACCTTCTTTTTATCGGTAAATCGTTTATTGTCAGGATTAAATTGTGAGAAACAGGAGAATTATTTAGGGCTTTTATTCACCAGATAAGGTCGGCCAATGAGTTTCTTTTCATTGTCAAAATTTTTAAAACAGCAACATAATTTAAATAAGGATCCCAACCGCAACCACTAACATATCCTGAAATATTTAATGGATAAGAAACCTCTGAACCGATAGCTGGACTCGTGACAGAAATACCACAATAAAGTTCGTTTGTGTCGACGGAGACAACTGGCACAGAACTCTTTTCATCTATCTTTGAATTTGTAAAAATAAAAAGCAAAAATCCAAACAAAATAACCACCAAAAGTGTAAGGAAAAGCTCGATGGTTATTAGTGTTTTTTTCACCCTTTTATTATACAACAAAATTCCCCACAAAGCTGTGGGGAATTTTTGTTTTAGTTATTTAGCAACTGTGTATTTTCCGTCTGCTAATTTTTTAAAGTATTTTGAGTTTTGTAGGTTTACTAAAATAGTATTTCTCTTTAAGAATCTTTCTTTTAGAACAGCGTCTACAATTTCGTCTTTTTTCATTGGTCCGTTTGCAAGTAAGATCTCTTTGATTACGTCTCTTACGATTCCTGGTTTATATCCCCATTCTCGAAGAGCATATTTCCCACGACCAACCAACACAAATCTTGGATCTTTTATAAGTTCGTTGTGAGTTGTAGCAGCTAAAGTTTTTCTTCCGAAAGTTTTAGTTATGGCTTCTGCTACTTCTTTGAAGTGCATAGGTTCTCCGTGTTTTCTCAAAACCAAAAAAGTATAATCCTTTACACCTCTTGTTTTTACGTTTTTAGATTCTGCTCTTCCCCATTCGTTTAGAGGATTCTTAGCAACTTTCTTTGAAAGTCTAAGCCATCTTCGCAAAATCTCTTCGTCTCGGTGTTCTTCAGATAAATCTTTTATGTTTTTCAAAAATCTGTTTATCATTTCGCCTTCGACAACAAGTTCGTCTGTGCTTAGAGATTTGTAAAGACTTCTAAGGGCGTCGTGAATCTTGTCTACGACTTGATGTTCGACAACCCATCGAGTTTTGAATTGGTCATCTTCTTTGTGTTGAGTAAATGCATCACCCAAAACCAAATAAAAGTTTATGTGGTTTTGAATAGATTCATCGTCAGAAATATGAGAAAGAAATTCATCTTCATGAACAACAGAACCAAGAGAATGCATTAATTCTTTAAGTTCCTCAAAAACCTGTTCTTCTGACTTCATAACATCTGATTTTCGAATAGACGAAAGAGCGGCATTTTCTATTTGCCTTACTCTCTCTCGTGTTATTCCGTACTTTTGTCCAATAGCTTCAAGAGTTTTTCTCTTTGTATCATCTCCTAGGCCGTATCGATTTGAAATAATATCAAGCGATCGGTCTTTCAAGACAGATAGAAGCTTTTTGCTTACGTGCTTTGGTCTAAATGAAATAATTGCCATAACTAATTAACTTTTACTATAAAGTTAAATTATTCTATCATCAATACAATTTTATGTCAAATGTTTTTGGGAAATCTAAAAAAGCTTCACAATATCTCGGAAAGTTATGAAAATCATGAGAACTATCAAGATAAGAAAACCGATTGAGTTTAAGGTGTTCGCAACCTTTGGAGAAATAGGTCCGCCTTTTATTTTCTCGATAATCAAGAAGAGGATTCTTCCCCCGTCGAGAGCTGGAAATGGTATTAAGTTTATAACTCCAAGGTTCACAGAAATAAGAGCGATGAACATCAGAAGATATACAATCCCAAGACTACTCGCATCCCCAACAAGAGAAACTATCCCTACTGGACCTGTAAGGTTTGAGACATCTGCTTGTCCACGAAACGCATCAACAATAAAGATTTCCGAGTCCGAAAGTGATTTGGTAAATCATCTCTCCAGTAACTTTTAAAACTCTCTAATATTGCTTTGAAAAAAGGTGGTTTGTAAATCCCGACAGATTGAATACCAACACCTATCGCTGGTTTTTCGTTTACCATAAAGTCACCAATCAAAATTTCTTTTTCAGAGTTTCTCCATCTTCTTTCTAGAACGATATTTAAAGCTTTTATTGTTTGAATTAGATAAAGAGTAATCAATATCTTGAATTGATCCGTATTCAACTCCTTCAAATTCTACTTTCTTTATAGAGTCTCCCACCATTACCTTTGAGATTTCCCGCTGGTGAATCATTCAAAACTTCTGTGACCAAACCTTTATTCAGAAATATATTTTCGTTGTTTGTGTCGACAGCAGAAGGAAGTCCGATAAACAAAGTCGCTAAAACAATAATCCAAGCGAAAAGGAAGTTAAAAAGCGGACCAGCAAACATCACAGTGGCTTGAGCAAATCTTGATTTACTTGTAAGAGCGACAGCTCTGTTTTCGCCGTTTAAAGATTCGTGTTTGGATCTTCTCGAAAAATTTTGCAAACTCAAAGGAACCCAGTTTAAAGTAAAAAAGAGTTCCTTTTCTCTTAAAAGAACTTTGCGCGTGAGAGGATAACCAAGACCAAATTCATCAACCTGATTCCCCATTTTAGCAACAATAATAAAATGCCCGTATTCGTGAAATTATCAAAACTGCCAATATTAAAATAAAAATTATGACAGAACATTTATCCAAAACGATAGCTTCTTTTTTGCTAAATATTTCTTCCTAAGTCTTTGTTGGATTCGTCGACTATTCTTTTGACTTCTGCTTTTGCAAATTTGATGTCATCTTCTTGACATTCCACCTTCGCCTTCTTTGCGTCGATATCTTTCATTGCTGATTCTCTTTTTTTCGCACGGAAACTCTAGCGTCTTCTAGTTTACCTTTTAAGACTTTTACTAGTTTTTTTTCTCGTGTTTCTCCTGTGAGTTGAGGGAAAATAACTCGAAGTCCTGCGTCGTCTGTCGCCACAGAAAGACCGATGTCAGATGTGATAATAGAGTTTTCGACTTCTTTAAGCTGGCTTTTGTCCCAAGGAACGACTCGAAGAGTTTTAGGATCTTCAATAGAAATAGATGCAATATTTTAATAGGCTGACGTGTTCCATAAGAACTGACAGTAATACCATCTAAAACAGAAGGGTTTGCTTGACCTGTGTGTAAAGAAGAATATTCTCTTTTAAGCCATTCAGAGACTTTTACCAAAGCCTCTTTTAGTTGTGTTGTGTTGTATGCCATATGTAAACATTCTATCAGAAAAGAAGATTTTAAAAGAATAGCCCGGCTCGCTACGCTCGCCGGGATTAAACTCCACACATAACCCTAAACGAAAAGCCACCTGAACGCCGGATGGCTTTCGAGTGGGTTGTACACGCTTCGCTAGGAAGCGGGTTGGCTTTGTGCTTCGGGTTCTTTTTTGACGGCTTTGAATTCATCAGAGAGACCATCAATGAGACCCACGATGAGACACGTGATGAGACCTAGTGAGGCCCCCGGTGAGACCCAAGATGAGATCCAAGATGAGACCAAAGATGATACATGAGACCTGTAGTGAGGCCCCCATGAGACCATTATCCTCATAGATTTCAGTGGTCTTTTGGCGAAGATCATCACGATGCTACGGCCGCCGCACACCAGACGTATGCCAAGATAAGCGCGGGAATGAGCCATACATACTCATTGCAACGTTTCTTTCTTTCTCGGCAAGTTGTCGCCGATGTGATAAGACTGCATCCGAAAAATACAAGGACCGAGGTGATCACCACCATCGCTAGCGCCCGGTAAGGGCTTTTGACGAATTTTCGAGGCTCATGGTTGGTTGTGTTGTGTCAGGAAAACCCAACGATGGAACGATTTGATTCTGGTGTAATTTAGCATATTTAATGTGTTTTGTCAAGTAAGCCCGGCGAGCACAGCGAGCCGGGCTATGTCCTAAATACAAGAACAGCCCCGCCCGAAGGGCGGGGCTGTTCTATTTACACCTAAAAGTCAACGCCAGCGTCTCCAAAAGATTTTTTACCGAAGCGCCTTGGTCGTGAATATAATCTTTCACTTTCCAAAGAGTTTCTAAATCAAACTTACTTTTATCTTCTAATTTTGAAATTTTAAATTCTATTTCGTTTAAAAAAGAAACAACGTAAACCTTAAGCGGAGTACTTGTTTCCTCCTTATCAAACTCTTTCAGAATTTTAGAAACCATCGCAAGTCTTTCTTCTTTGTCAGCTTTTAAAAATTGCTCTGCTCTTTTTTGCAAATCCAGATTTTCTTCATTCTCTTCCCTGTTTAAAATAAAAGTCTAGATTTTAAGGTCGGAAGCAAAACAGAAACAACAGGAGTAATCAAGAAAAAATGAACATCCTTCGCTGGCTCTTCAAAAACTTTTTAAAGCGCGTGCTGTGACTGATGCGACAAATATCTGTGACGATGAGTATTATTTTTTTGTCACCTTTGACAGCGCGCTCGACTGAAAACTTTTTATTTCTTCAGCGTCGTCTATCGTAAAAGTCTCTGCAGTCTTTATAAAAAATCTGGATTGCCAGACGCGACAAATCCAAGCTCTTCTAAATATTTTAGAAAGTTTGGCAAGATACTGTATCAGACGAAAAGTATTTGTGATGAAGATTTTTCTTTTTCTAATTTAAACATTTTTAACGTTTAGTTATAATCGAACGTTTGTATGTGTCTAAGTGCTCAAGGCAATACCTGTCCCTTTCACAACACAGAAAAAGCGGGTCTTCATAGACGAGCCTTCTCCTGTTCTTCGATAAACGAGTTCTGGTAGATTTCGGAGCATCGAAGATCCTCCTGTTTATACCTTTGGTCGATAATATCACTTGCTAGTTCTGCGGAGTTTCTTGAAGAACATCTTTTATCGCTTTTTATTATAAGCTTCAACTCTTTGTCGATAGCTGTGACTATTTCGTTTGTTGTGATGCGTGCTGTCCGTGGTAAACCTTGAACAAAGTCACGACCTTTATTGTCGCCACCAAAGGATCTTCCATTAAAATAGCTGAACCGATTTTTTATTTCACCTGTTCTGCTGTCCTGGTCACCAATAGCGAGGTTAAAAGTTTTTTTAATATAATCCGCAATAGCGTGATCTATTTTGTTTCCTGTCAATTTTACAGGTTGGCAGCCACGATACCTCCAAGAGAAATCACTGCGACGTCTGTCGTACCACCACCAATGTCTACCACCATATGACCTTTTGATTCATGAATGGGAATACCTGCGCCGATAGCAGCCAAGATAGGTTCTTTCACCACGTAAGCATTTTTTGCTCCAGCTTTTATCGCAGCTTCAACCACCGCTCGGCGCTCTGTCGAAGTCACTCCAGCTGGCACAGAAATCATAACTTCTGGTTTGATTAAACTAAAATTTCCTAAAGCTTTGTTCATAAAATATCGAAGCATAGCTTCTGTCACACGATAGTCTGCGATAACTCCATCTTTCATCGGACGATAAGCGATAATATTTTCTGGTGTTCTTCCGATCATTTGTTTTGCTTCAATTCCGATAGCTAAAATTCTGTTGTCTTGTTCGAAAGGTCACTGCTGGCTCGTTTAGGACTATTCCTTTCCAGGAACAAAACAAGCGTATTTGCCGTCCCAAGGTCTATCCCAAGTTTTTTATTGAAAAATCCCATAAGTAGAGGGATTATAGCATTTTAAAAAAATACGAACACATTGACATTAAACAAGATTAACATTTTACTCAGAAACCAAAAGTACACCATGAAAGAACTCACGGCAGACGAACAACTCTCAACCAAAGCACTTTACGAATTCTTCACCACAGACTCTCTACTCAATTTTGAAAGGGTAAACACCGACAAAAAAGAAGAGTATCGGGAGACTGATGAACAAAACAGATGGTAAGCCTGTGATTCTTACTTTTGAGGAGTCAGATAAGCTTGGTATTACCAAAGAGCCCCTAGAGATTATTCTTTTTGTTGATATCAGGGTTGCAAAGTGGCTCGTTTTGTATCATTTTTCATCTCCATAAGAACATTGCTATCCGGTTTTGTTCAGATCATCGAGGAAGGTTCAACTTTTCGAACATGTTAAGCACCCCGATTAGTCGGGGTGTTTATTTTTTATTTCTTAAAATTATGCTTTTTTAATATCTGGTCCGTTTTCTGTTTTGAATTTTTCGAATTCTTCTATATTTTTTATTTTAGCACTTTAAATTTTACACAGTTGTCACAGCCCAAAACACGCGCTGGATCCACCACGATAATCTGACCTTTTTCATTTCTAAACTCAATCTGCAAATGAAGATGAACATGAATTCCCTCTGAAATACCCGTGCTCCCCATCAGACCGATTTCCTTTTCTTTTAATAGGAATACTTGGATAATGATTAAAACTTATCTGACGAAGCATTTTTTGATAGGAATTGAATTTCACTAAAGGTTGCTTTAGATGCATATATAGGAATACATTTTAAAACCATCTTCTGTGATAATCTCTGGATGAAAGAAAAACATAGTGTCCGTTTACGTGACCAAAAACCAGAATATTCTAACACCCCATCTAAAATAGGTTTGATTGGAGTTTTTGATTTATCGCTCACGTCAAGCCCAAGATGAAAATAATCTTTTAGTTTAACTGGGTGAAATCGAAAACCAAAGTTTCCAAAATATGGATTTATTTTTTAGTAAAATCGAAACTGGTGCAGAAAAATTAAAATGCGTTCTTAAAGTTTCGTAGAACGCTTCCCAAATTCATTGTATTCTTCGTCCGAACCATGTGTTTGTCTTTTCCTGAATCGGCCCCCGGTCTTTTTTTCCATATCTAAAATGGCCCGTCATCGAGTAAATTTTAACATACTGTCAATCTATTTAAAACACACTCTTTAGTGCTAAGATGGATATATGAAAATCGTCACGATAATCCCATTTTTAAAGACTTTGCAGTTAGAAACTCTAACTTATTTCTCTGGAAAAGATGTTTGTATTGGGGATATAGTCTCGGCTCCGATAAGAAAAAAAGATGTTGACGGAATAGTTATTAATGTCGAAGATGCAAGTCTTCAAAAGGGTGATATCAAAGAGCGGATTTTAATTTTAAAAATAAAGCAAAAGCGTAAAAGGTTCTTCTATTTTTTTTAAATCTTTTTTAGATTCTTGTGAATATATTAAAGATTATTTTGTCGCTAGCACAGGACAAATTTTAAACACACTTATTCCAGCAATACTTTTTGCAAACTATGACGAAATAGTGAAAGACAAAATAGAAGATCACAAACGCGGTGAGCTCGCCAGAGAAAAATATGCATTCCAAGCACCAACAGAAGACCGGTTGGTTATATACAAAACATACACATCAGAGAATCTTTCGCAAAAAGAATCTGTCTATATTTGTTTCCCGACGATAAGCGAAGCAAAAATTTCTACGAAAATCTATCAAAAGGTGTAGAAGATTATTCTTTTTATCTTTGCACGCTGGTTTACCTAAAAAAAAGATTTCATAAAAAAATACAACTCCCTAGTAAAAGAAGAACATCCTATCGTCGTGTTTAGCACTCCTAGCTTTTTCTTTTTACCCAGAAAGGATTTCGGAACAATAATAATAGAACGCGAGAGTTCGGATCTTATGTTCAATGCAAAAACCTTATTTAGATGGGCGGATTTTTGCAGAAGTTCTTTCTTATAAAACAAAAATATAAAATAATTTCGCAGATTTTATACTTCGCACAGAAACTATTTGGCGAGTAAAAAACGCAGAGAGCTTTCAAATTTCGTCCGCTGAACTTTAGACTTCAGAAAAAAGAAGAGGGAGGAGATCATAGATATGGAGAAATCAAAAAAGCCAAGATTTCAAAAATAATCTCAAAAAGTTTTTCTAAAAATAAAAGAACGATAGACCTTGGAGGACATATGTTTTTGTTTACCTTGCGAAAAGGATATGCCACCACCACAATCTGCAACGACTGCGGAACAATAGCCACCGAAGATGGCGAACCTTTGATACTTTTTGAAGATAGAGAAAAAAATATTAGATATTTCAAAACAATAAAAAGTAAGAAAATCTTGAACGCCAGAAAGAACATGTACAAATTGCAAAAGCTGGAATCTTGTACCACTTGGTATCGGCACAGAAAAAAAGTTTATGAAGAAGTTTTGAGATTAGCAAAAAGAAAATGTTTTTCTTTTGGATAAAAACGAAGCAAAAAAAACGAAAAAACCGCAAAGAAAATAATTGCTAATTTTGAAAATACTCCCGGATCTATTCTTGTCGGAACAGAAATGGCTCTTTTCTATCTTACAAAAGAAATAGAAAGCGTGGCTGTTGTTTCTTTCGACAGTCTTTTTAACATTCCACATTACAATGTTTACGAAAAATAATCGACTTAATTGTTATTCTAAATTCCTTCACAAAAAGAAGTCTTTTAGTTCAGACGCGCCAACCAGAAGAAAAACATACTCAAACATATCCAAAACAGAAACTTAATACAGTTTTATAAAGACGACATCCAAAACCGAAAACAATACAAATATCCTCCTTTTTTCAATGTAATAAAAGTGACTTACGAAAGTTCTTTAAAAGAAAGATGAGGTTATCGAATATTTAAAGAATACTTACAAGACTATAGTCCAGTGATAAATCAAATCAGAACTGGATCAAATAAATTTAAAATAGTGATGATTATAAAAATAGAACGTAAAAATGGTCGAACGTCGCACTACTTATAGAAAGTTCTCCAAAGATAAAGAGCTTCTCGAAAAACTAAAAACACTTCCCTCTTATTGGTCTATTCAAATAAATCCGGACAACTTTTGTAATCTTGTGCATACATTAAAAGTATGTAGAATGATAAAAACAAACACCATGGAGGCTTTTGCCAAACATTTCCACACGCGACGTTCTTTTTCAATTGTTGGTCTTGTTTTTTATTATTTGCCGTATTCTTGCGAATGCGCCAACTACGTAAAAACAAGTTTATCTACCACGCAGTAACCTTTATTCCTCGTGGAAAGTTATGGAATAAAGAATACACATTTATAGATACGTTAGAAGGTGAGGTAATCAGGAAACATAAGAAAACTGGAGCATGGGAATTTCTTAGTTACAAAAAAGTATGGAAGTCATTGAAGGGTGATAGGGTTGAGAAATTGGAGAAAATACTTTACGAACAAAAGCCGATCCGACTCAGTGTAGATATAATACAGAACTTATTGTAGATATAGACACTTAAACACGGACGTAACCGCTTGTTTTCATGAATGAAAACAAGCGGTTTTTTAAAAAAAGATTATCCATTAATTAAATACAGGCTCTTGCATTCCTAAAAATACTATGTTAATCTAGTCCAACATATGGCAAAAGCTTTAATACAAGTAACCAAAAAAGAGTGGAGAAAACAGCGCAAGTTTAATGCGCCGATTTTCCTCGTAAATCAAAAGATTCAGGACTTATTAGAAAAGTTAGATCTCTAAGATACGCAGAAAGAAAATTATCTGATTTCGTTCTAAAGAAAAACGCATTGAAAAGAATAGCAAATGCAGCAACTCGAGAACATCTTCAAAAAATGGGTAAAATAAAAGAACGATAAAATAAACTGCATATAATGCAAAGTATTGAATCAAAAAATCTAACAGTAAAAAGAATGACAAAAGGCAAGCTTCCTAGCTTGCCTTTTGTTCGCATAAAAAATGAAATAATCGGAAAAGACTACGATTTAAGCATAACTTTTGTCGACAAAAAAACAATCGAGGGTTTAAGTAAACGATTCAAAGGAGACAAAAGTCATAAAAATATTTTAAGCTTCCCTCTCACAAAAAATTCTGGAGAGATAATTTTAAATTTACAAACCATAAGATTGGAGGCAAAAAACTTTGATAAAAAATATATCGAATATTTGGGTTTTTTAGTTATCCACGGAATCTTGCATTTGAAGGGATTCGTACATAGTAGTAAAATGGAAGTTGAGGAAAAAAAATTCGTAAAGATGTTTCATCTTTAATTTTTTCTTTTCAAAACCATAATGTCTAAAAATATAACAGTTGGAATAGACCTCGGTAGCCATCTTGTAAAAGTGATGGTTATTGAACATTTAAAAGAACGAGACAAAAAAACTTCTCGAATAATCGGCACAGGAAAAGCCGAAGCCAGAGGGATTAAAAACGGATACATAAATGAACCAGAAGAAGTCATAAGAAGTATAGTGAAATCTGTCAGAGAAGCAGAGCATCGTTCTGGAATAAAAATCCGACAAGCCACACTTGCTGTCGGTGGTGTTAGTCTTGAATCCAAGCTAGCAAAAGGTACATCTATCATCTCTCGTGCAGACAACGAAGTTTCATCTCTCGATGTCCAAAACGCTGTCAGAGAAAGTGAGCAAGGTTTAAAACTCCTAAACAGACACGTCATAGATTCTATTCCCTATGCATACAAACTAGACGGAAAAGATTTATACGCAAGACCAGAAGGACTTCGCGGGGTAAAGCTCGAAGTCACAAGTCTTTTTGTAACTTGTATAAACCGGCACCTCGAAGCTCTTGTTAACTCTGTAAACAACGCAGGAGTCGATGTCGTCGATGTTATCGCCGCACCGCTGGCTTCTAGTGTGGCCGTGCTTTCAAACCAACAAAAAACAGCTGGATGTATTTTAGTAGATATCGGTGCAGAGACCATTTCTCTTTCTGTCTTCGAAGATGGAGATATAATTTCTATAAAAGTTTTACCTATTGGAGGAATAGACATAACCCGAGATTTGGCTTTGGGACTTAAAATAACTTTAGACGAAGCCGAGAAAATTAAAAAAGGTGAAATAACTGGCAACTTCGATCCAAAAGACGTAAGCGAAATAGTAGAAGCTCGTGTTACAGAATTTTTCGAAATAATCCAAAAGTTTCTAAAGAAAATAAACAAAGACGGAAGACTTGCTGGAGGAGCGATAATAGTCGGCGGTGCGACCAACAACGACACCACAGAAAGAATCGCTAAAAATATTTTAAACTTACCGATCACAATGTCTGGATCTCTTGGTTCTGGAGTTTTAAAAGATCCAGCTTGGTATGTGGTTTACGGACTTTGTATGTCTGGAAGATACAATCAAGGCCACAACAACTACTCAAACCCAGTCACAAAAGTTTTTAAATCACTGGGAGATTTTTTCAAAAATGTTGCGAAGCAACTAATGCCGTAAGGGTTTAAATTAATTAAATAAGAAAAGGGCGCGCCCTTTTTCCATTAAAAACATACAAAAACAAAGCGCCCCGCATGACGGAGCGCTTTTTGTTCTCAAGCCTTAGGCTTTGACCACAGTCATACCTGAGTACTGTTGACGTTTTGGCAAAAATTGTAATACCACCAAAAGTGCTGAAAAGAAGGTACAGGGTAGGACCACGAACCATTGAGGTAAAGCCTCAATGTAAAAGTATAGTCCACAACTCACAACCAGCAACAAGCTGAGAATCACGGAAACATAGATCAGTTTTTTTTAGAGTGTTCATGGTTTTTATTATGTTCGTTTAATAAAATTTAGAACAAAAAACACATAATGTCAACCCTTTTCCCTATTTTCCTTTTCTGGTATTATGTGAGGGACACGATTATTACTAGAAATTCGAATTCAAATATGGCAAAAATAACAACTGACGTCGAAACGTTTGCGAGAATCAAAGTCGTTGGAGTTGGCGGTTCTGGAGGAAATGCGGTAAATCACATGATAGCTTCTAAAGTAAAAGAGGTTGGCTTTATCGTAATGAACACAGATACTCAAGACTTACACAAATCTTTAGCAGACAGAAAAATACACTTAGGAAAAAACTTAACAAAAGGTCTCGGTGCAGGAATGAATCCAGAGATTGGTAAAAAAGCTGCAGAAGAAACAAAATCTGAAATCCAAGATATTTTGAAGGGAACAGACATGGTTTTCATTGCTTGTGGTATGGGAGGTGGAACAGGAACAGGTGCAGCACCTATCGTTGCCCGTGCAGCGAAAGAACAAGGTATCTTAACTGTTGCTGTCGTTACCAAACCATTTTTCTTTGAAGGACAACACCGACAAAGACTCGCAGAACAAGGTATCAAAGAACTTGAAAAAGAAGTTGATGCTATTGTCATAATCCCAAACGACCGTCTGTCTGCCATAACAGAAAAAGAAACAACTCTTAAAGACGCTTTCGCAATGTCTGACGACATACTACGACAAGCTGTAGAAGGAATTTCAGACCTAATCACAACTCCTGGAATAATCAACGTAGACTTTGCCGACATAAAAGCGATCATGTCAGATGCTGGTTCTGCTCTTATGGGTATCGGGCGTGCTGCTGGAGACAACAGGGCCGAAGAAGCAGCTCTTAAAGCTATTAATTCCCCACTACTTGAAATCTCTATAAACGGAGCTAGAGGAGTTCTATTCTCTGTCGCAGGTGGCGAAGATTTAGGACTGCAAGAAGTTCAATCAGCTGCAAAGATAATCACAGAATCAATAGACAAAGACGCGAGAGTTATTTTCGGAACAACAAAAGACGAAAAACTAAAGAAAGGAGAAATCCAAATCACAGTTATTGCGACTGGATTCCCTACTGGAAGCCCGAAGAAAAGTATTTCACAATCTCAAAACGAAGTTAGTATTCAAAAACAACTAAGCTCTATTCGCGAAGAAAAGAAAGATGACCAAGTCGCAACAAAACAAAAGAAGACTATCGAGGAGTTTGATTTGGAAGATATAATGCCAAAACATAACTCACGAGAAGCAATTGAGATTATCGATGGCGATGCTTTTGAAGATGATGAGGAAGACGAAGATGATGATGACGATAAAGATGACTGGAGCGCTGTTCCAGCATTCTTACGAAGGAAGAAGTAGGATAATAAAAACAAGCAAAAGAACCTCACCAGCGGGGTTCTTTTTCTTTATGCTATAATACAAAAGTTATAAATTTAGATAATCCAAATATGTTTGACTTAATAATAATCGGTGGTGGTCCAGCAGCAGCTTCTGGGGCCGTATACGCAGCAAGAAAACAACTCAAAACACTTTTAATCGCAGGAGAATTTGGCGGACAATCTGTTGTTTCAGATAAGATTTTCAACTGGATAGGAACTCCGGAAATCTCTGGTGCTGATTTGGCAAAAAGTTTTAAAGAGCACGTAAAATATTACGAAGGAGAATTTTTAGAAATCAAAGAAGGAAGTTTGGTTGAAAAAGTCACAAAAACAGAAGATGGATTTTCTGTAAAAACAAACAAGGGAGAATCTTTTGAAACAAAAACAATTCTTGTTGCATCAGGAAGCTCGCGCAGAAAACTCCCTGACTCGGTTATAAAAGCTGCTGAACTTGAACACAAAGGACTCACCTACTGCGCGACTTGCGACGGCCCACTATTTTCTGGAATGGATGTCGTGGTTCTAGGTGGAGGAAATGCCGGTTTTGAAACAGCGGCGCAACTTCTAGCATACACAAAAAGCGTTACCCTAATCCACAGAAGTTCTGAATTCAAAGCAGACCAAATAACAGTAGACAAGGTTCTAAGTCACCCAAACATGACCGCTGTTTTGAATGCAGATGTCACAGAGATCTTAGGAGATAAATTTGTTTCTGGAATAAAATACAAAGTCGACGGCGAAGAAAAAACATTAGAAGCAAAAGGAATCTTTGTAGAAATCGGCCAAATTCCAAATACTGAATTTTTAAGTGATGTTCTTAAATTAGATGATTACAAAAGAGTTACCATCGACCCATGGAGAAAATCTTCAGAAGTTCCTGGTATTTGGGCGGCTGGGGATTGCACAAATATTCTCTATCACCAAAACAATATCGCCGCAGGAGACGCGGTGACAGCTATCGAAGATATTTATATGTATCTTCATACGAGATAGAAATTAAAAGGCCCGCAGCTTCGCTGCGGGCCTTTTAATTTATTTTAAAGTTTAAATTAACAAATAAGTGGAAAACTTAAGTCAATATTTTGCTATAATAATAATCGATTAACATGATCAAAAGAAAAATAAAATTCTGATTCTCTTAAGTATCGTGGCATTATTTGCGACTGCCTTTTCAGGCTTTTTCTATTCTTCAAAAGTTGCGATTGGACCGAATGTGACTTTTTTCAATCGACAATACTTATAACAGCGTTGTTTTGGTTGGAGATGAATTATATATTCCAAGTTTAGACACAGTTTCTGTTATAGATGTCTCAACAAATACATTATTAGAGACAACAATATCTACTGAGGGTACAGCCCTTGATCAGGCTGTTGTAGTTGGTGATGATATCTATTGGGCAGACTATAACGGTAATGTAATTGTTATAAATACTATTGATAAAAATGTAATTGCAACTATTCCTACAGGAAACTCTCCTACGGCTATTGTCACAAATGATACTTTTGTGTATGTAACTAATTATGTCGATGGGACAGTTACCGTTATCGACGTTGCTACTAATACCGTTACAGATACAATCGTAGTCGGATCTGCACCATCAAACATGGTCTTGGTTGGAAGTGATGTATACGTACTCAATTCTTCTTCCGATACGATTTCAGTCATAAGCACACTTACCAACACAGTAACCGACACAATCGTAGGTGTATTAGATGGACCGTATACAGCTGCTTTAGCGGGAGATAAGCTCTATATTGCATCTTATTTCGCTGGTCAAAGCCTCTTATCAATAGTTGATACAACAACTAAAACTTTTATTGAAACTATAGATATAGAGTTAGATTTGCAATCCCCGCCTGCTATTGTATTAGGAAATAAAATTTATTTTGGCGGAAATCAATTTATTGCAGTATTAGACACTCTTACAAATACGGCAACTTCTATTCCTGCAACTAACGAGGTAGCCAACGTTTATCAATACATGATTATGGTAGGAGATAGTTTGTATGCATCAAGTCAATATGCTGGTGGACGAATAGTAGAGATCGACACACAAACGGATACATTAGTTGAAATATTCACTCTTGGTACACCAGTTTTTGATATGTCAGAAAATAATAATTTTTTGTACGTTGTATCGCAAAATGTCGGTGTGTATGTTGTTGACCCTGAAACAAATACAAAAGTAAGTATTTGTGGGCCAACCCTTCAAAGCTTGGAAATCGACACTGATACAATAACTCTTACCTATGACAAAGAACTAGACGAAGATTCGATACCGGACGTTACCGATTTTGATGCCACAGTAAATGATTTAAGTGTTAATGTTACTGGTATTGTAATTTCAGGTCAGACCGTGGTTCTCACAATTGAATCTGATGTCGTATATGGTGACGACGTAAAACTTTCATATACTGTACCTGAAACGGGAAACATTAGAGACCCGTGGACAAAACCAGCCGCCGCATTTGAGGAAGAAGCAGTAGAAAATATAACAAAAAACTGCGGGGTTATCCCACTGACTGGGACAAATCCTTTTTCTGGAGCAATTGTCGGCAACTATCTCTATACAAATGACACAGGATCTGAAACCATTTCTGTCGTCAACCTTGTTACGAGTGAAGTAGATGAGACAATAGATGTAGGCACAGCTATTTACCAATCAACCTTGGTTGGTGACAAACTGTACCTGAGTTCGTATGAAGACGGAGAAATTCTTATTTTTGATACATCTGACAACACACTCACCGGTGAGACAATTGAAGTCTCAAGTGCATTTTATTCAACACTTGTTGGAACAGATTTATACGTAACTCAACTCGACAACGCGTCTGTAGCAGTAATAGACACGCTTACCAACACCGTAACCGACACAATAAATGTCGGTAATTCTCCGTACCACTTAGTTTTGGGAGGAACAGAGTTATTTGTTTCAAATTCGGGTGCGATTTCGATTTCAGTTATCGACACGCTTACCAACACCGTAACCGACACAATTTTTACTGGCTCCCAGCCTTATTCCGCAACAATTGTCGGAGATAAATTATACGTAAACGATTACGGCGCAGAAGCTTTTTATGTTATCGATATTCCAACAAAGACGAATGATGTTGATTACTACGTCGGAGGCAACCCGTTGTACTCGATACTTATCAATGGAAAACTTTATACAACACTCGAAGGCCAAACCGGTATTTTCATTATTGATCCCGCAGATGGATCGACGCTCGATATAATCTCGACTGACGACGCACCGTTTTATTTGGCTTATAAAACAAACACGCTGTACGCTATCAGTTTGGACGCATCTACGGTGACAGTTATCGATACTGAAACTGACACTCTCTATGTTTGTGAACCCATATTTTCGGTCACGTACGCGGCTGGTGAAGGTGGCTCTATTAACGGTGATGTAGATCAAATCGTTGGTATTAACCAAGACGCTACACCTGTTACCGCTGTGCCAGACGAAGGTTACGAATTCGTAGACTGGTCTGACAATTCAACCGCCAACCCTCGAACAGATACTGCAATAGTCACAACAATTTCCGTCACCGCAAATTTCTCGCTCATCGGCGCCGAAGAAGAAGTTGAAGAAGAAAATACAAACTTCAGACAACCAACCAGGACAGGTACAACACTAGCGGCTCGATTTGCGAATCTAGTAAATATGGGCAAAACATGATGAAGCTTACCAACTTGTCGTAGATTTTCCGCACATGTTTACCAAAAGAAACAAATCCAGATTTTCCATTTTGCAGTGGAGAGATTTTTCAATGACAACATGAAGCAAGGAGACAAAGACGGGATTTTCAGTTTATACAATAATGGCATAGTAGCTTGTAAATATCTTATCTTCAAACTTTTATCAATAAACTGCTTATTCTAAAATATCCGCAAGCATCTGGACCAATTGACGGTATCTTTGGGCCGCTTACTCCCAAGGTGTATACCGCTTACAAGGTTTTTTAAATATTTTTTGTAAAACAACAAACTGACCTTTCCATCGACGGCATTGTTGGACCGTTTACCAAAGAAGCTATAAAAGATTTGTGTAGGTAGGTTTTTGGTGAGGCGTTCTAGAGAAAACTCTCAGGGTTATCTTTTATACAGTTAAGTAAGGAATGTCCTTACTTTACTTAATAACTTATTTTCTTAAAATTTAGTATAATTTACATCTATGAAAAATGTGAAGGAAAATCTATCTGACCTTATTGGAAACACTCCAATGCTCGAGGTTAAAACTGTGAGGCCCGACTGGATGGTTTACCTTAAACTTGAATATTTCAGCCCAGCAGGAAGTTTCAAAACCGCACAGCCAAAGCCTTAATCGAGGCGGCAGAAAATCAGGCAAACTGAAAAAAGGTATGAGTCTGTATGAGTCGTCTTCCGGCAACTAGCCAAAGCTCTGGCGATGCTCTCTGGCAAAGGGTTACCAATTCGTGGCTGTTGTAGACAAACATGCCCCACCGACAAATTAAATTCTATTTTAGCTTACGGTGGGAAGCTTCATTTTGCACCGACCAGCAAGACGAAAAAGGTGGACATTTGGTGGACGTTCATGGACTACAGCAAGACAGCTGGCTAAAGAAAATGGCGGCATCAATCTAGATCAATACGACAACCCGGAAAACCCACTCGGTTTTTACAACAGCTTAAGGAAAAGAATTGAGGCAAGTTCCTGGAATTGATTATCTTATCGGAACAATAGGCACAGGAAGTTCTCTTTCTGGAACAGGAAAATATCTAAAAGAAAATGGGCCTACTAAAGTTATCGCTCTAGAACCACAAGGTTCGAGTCATTTCTCCCCTCACGGTCACGGGTATTTTATCTCAGGCCCGGGTTATCCTGCCGGAGCTGTTTTACCGAAAAACATAGATCACAGCGTTTTTGATTTACATGACTACGTTTCAGACAGTCAGGCTTTTAACACTATTAGATTTTTCTCTCACAAAAAGGTTTACTCTTCGGAGACTCGAGTGGTATGTTGCTTTATTATGCGATGAAATTTATTCAAAAAGCCCCGAAGATGATAAAAACAAAACAATGGTGTTGATAATAGGCGACAGCGGAGAAAGCTATCTCTCTCATGCATTTTCAGATGCCTGGATGATAGAAAAAGAACTTTTGGATGAAGGTGTCGGACAAGAGTTGGAAGGGTTTATTTGTAATTTAACTTTAGATATTTTTATATAAAAGAAAATCTCTTTGGTGAACCAAGTACTTAGTTTTTCATAACATAGCAAATCACTCTTTAATTAAAACAAATATTGCTAATTTTCAAAGCTTGAAGGTTTTTGTTTAAAATTAGATAAAATATATTAACACATCTTATTGACAATATTAAATATATCTTATATTATAATCCCGAAAACATTCACAAACCAAAACCCTAGACAAGATGAACTGGTACTCAATCTTTTACTGGCTCACTGTTGCTGACAAGGTCAAGGTTTTTGACAAGCAAGCACATATTCCCTTTCTTCGCCGTCGTCTCTTTCATCATCATGGTGATCTTGGCAATAGGTAAGAACATTGTGATTGAGAATGACGAAATTGAAGTAAACCAAGAAAATGACAACCCGAAAGTAAAGGGCTGGGAATCATTAAAGAGTTTTACCAAAAAGCTCTTTTACATCTCCCTACCACTTTCATTGGTAACTTGGGCCGGATATGTTCTTACACCATCGAAAAAGGATTGCCTATTGATAGTAGCCGGAGGTTCCGTTGGAAACTTCATGACTACAGACAAGGCCGCAAAAGAGATACCTTCTGACGTGGCTCAATTTCTTCACCTGAGCCTCCGAGAGGAAATTCAGAAGCTTGGAACTGAAGGAAAGAAGGAAATAGGTATCCTCACCACAGAGAAAGACTCACTGATTCAAAAAGCGAGAGAGCTTTCAAAGGAGGAGCTGATCAAGTACATTGAATCCAACTAGTAATGTTGGATAAACACACGGAGAACGACCCTGTCGAAAGACAGGGTCGTTTTGTTTTTATAAAAAGTTCTGAAAAACTTTTAGGTATATCAAAAAATCCCTACCAAAAGCTAGAGATTTTTTGATTTGTGACCTTACAAAACCTGGAATGGAACACTATAGAAAATATGGTTATAAAGTGGAACCAAGTATTTAAGGACTTTATTGATAACCCAAACGTTGTTAATAATAGCTATATTTTATAGTAAAAAATCTAAATAAGCGAATCTGTTTTAATACCCTACTGATTATAGAACCATTACAGCTATTGTTGACACAATCACATATTTATTTTAATATCACTGGGTAATTCAGCTCTTTAATAATTCAAGGATTATTTTGAGACGAGCCTGTTTTTGCTGAATTTCGGCAACGACCGGCTCGTCTCAAAAGAGACAGACGTCCGTTCGAACGTTTTCGAACATCAAATACAGGTGTGTCATGTCTAAACATGAAGTGCCACAAACAGACTTCGGGAAAGACTTCAGTCTTGTCCACGAAGCGGTCGTCGCTGGCCGAGCAGTTGGCGCCGACAGAAAGTTCTGGAAAGCTCTCGCTAAAGATCCGCAACTTTGGCGGCGAGTAAAGGCTTTCGTAGACAACGGTAAAGAGCTTTTTACTCCACAACATCGCGCTCGAGAGATCATGGGCAGCGAGAACATCTTTGACCCCATTTGGGTCGATGGAGATATGTGGGAGCTCACTGAAGCAGAGATGCAACTATTGGAAAGGATTCCTTTTCCTGAAGACCAGCTCATCGCTTCTAAGGACAGCCATGTCCTCGTTGCACTGGCGCCAATAACTTTTGCTGAGTTGCATAAGCACTATGGCGCTCGTTACTTCGATAGCCAATTCCGCCCAGGCAGAGATGACAAGGATGAATTTACCAAGAAGCGACATTCAGTGGGGTGGCACCTTGTCCAAAAGGAAGCGCTATCTGGCTCGATGGGAGAAAGCCTGACAGACCAACAAAAGCTGTTGAGGGAAAATGAACTTATCCCGACCGCAACTCTCTTGGCGTACACCATGGTTGCCTATCAGAGGAAGAACCGCAAACGTCTATTTGACGGCATCTACGTGAGAACTTCTAGTGTGAATTCTGGCGCACTTAAGATCATGCTTCACAATGTGCCAGGCGTAAAAGGCATCAACAGCATAGAGATCTGTACTTCCGGCGGCTATGCTCGAGAAGACATCGGTCTTGCCGTTGAAACCAAGCCTCTGTGGTAACAATCCTTGAACACGCGAAGCACAGCCCCGGCGAAAGTCGGGGCTGTTTTGTTTTTAACTATTTATCTTTCAGTCTTTAATAATTTACAAACCTTATCTTTAAACGATTCAAAATGATAGTGCATCGGAAAAGGTATCATTACTTCCCTGTTTAATACATTAAAACCATCTTCTACTAATCTATCTTTTAGTAATTTCCAAACATTCGATTTAACTATTATCAAAGGAGTCTTTTGCAGACCTTCTTCTATCATGTCTTTCTTAAAAACATCATAGTTTTCCAAAATCATCTCATCTGCTGTTTTATCAGACAGTTTATTTACAGGTGTGTAGATTGGGTTAACTAAATAGAAACCCTCTTTTTGAAAATACTCAAGCCCTTCTGTTTTAGTGTTAAAGGTTTTATTAAACAATGTCTTAATCAAAGATCGAAAAAGAAGTTCAGTAGTTCTTCCTGTTGGGTCATAAAAGTATCCTCCGTGAGCTGGAGGAGATTCGAAGATAAAACAAAACTTTACCTTTTTAGGTTTAAACTTTTTTCGTAAAGAAATGTATTCGTTTATCATTTACTGATTATATCAAAGTTAAGAATCGATGAGGTTCGATTCTCGGAAGGGTGTTGATTTTTCTGCTCTGGAAAACCCTTATTTATAGCCTTCTAGTGCTAGCTGTTGATGGTGACCCTACGGGGAGTCGAACCCCGCTTCTCACATTGAAAACGTGATGTCCTAACCGATAGACGATAGGGCCTAAATATTTCTTAAAGCTGTGAAGAAAACGCAAGCAAGACGACGGAAAAATTTCTGAATTTGTAGCCTCGCTACAATGAAGAAATTTTAACTAGTATTGATTGTGTTTTCAATGCAGATTTTGAAATATGTGGTCATATCGTCGTTAAAGACGATAATTGGCCAATATTTAAATCTGATTTGAACGTATCCCACAAAGCTTTACGTGTAATGGGAAACGAGAAAAGTATATCATTTTTTTATTTTTTGGCAAGAAAAAGGGCGACTCCTTTCGGAAACGCCCTTATAAGGTCTTGGATCAACGTCTTCCTCTCGGAAGTGTTCAGACACTGACAACGTCAGGTACGAAATACTTTACATGGATCAGCTCTGTGCCGTTAACACAGATCTCGACAAACTTTTCGCTTCGCATGTCGATCTCATTAGCGGCCCAGTAAAGCTTGGTATCGGGGTCCACGTAAATGATGCTAGCCATCCTTCCCAACATGTACTCTTTCAGGTCGACAGTATTTTGGGTACCACCGAGGCCCATCTTTACGTTGACCGGAAAAACAATACACGGATACGCACTTGAGATCTTATCCATCTCTTTCTCTGAAGGAAGAGCCAGTTGACTAGTTCCTGTAACCCTGAAAACTATTGACCTTTTCCCTGGGTAATCAAAGCGCTCCAGTATACCCTTGTCTTCATGGTTTACTCCGAGAAAGATGTAGAACTTTTCGTTCATGGTTTGGTTTGTTTGAGTTGGTTTTTTTGGTGAACTTTCAACATATAAATTAACATAGATAATCAAAAAGTCAATCAACTCCTTGCTGTATTGAAGTTATCTTCATTTTGTTGTATCTTATATGTACAGATATGGGCCGGCGAACGCAGTGAGCCGGCATATTTTCCTAAATGCGCGGTTAGCTCAGTTGGTAGAGCGACTCATTGACGTTGAGTAGGCCAGGGGTTCGAATCCCTTATCGCGCACCATGAAAAAGCAAATAATCACCATAGCTGGAAAGCCAGGAAGCGGAAAAAGCACAACAGCTAAAAGACTCTCGGGTGAATTAAACTACGCTCATTTTTCTTCTGGAGATTTCTTCCGACAAGTCGGACTAGATAAGGGTCTGAACCTTATCAACCCTTTCGACTCTCGCAGAAAAAGATAAAAGTATAGACGAACTGACAGACCAAAAAGTTCGCGAGATGGGAGAAAAAGAAAATATTATCGTCGAGTCGCGTTTGGCATTTCACTGGATACCAGATTCTTTTAAAGTTTATCTAGATTTAGACACAGACACTTGCGCAAAAAGAATGTTTGATGATTTAGAAAAAAACCCTTCAAGAAAAGCTAGCGAGGATTTTGACTCTGTCGAACAAATGAAAGAAGCTCTTTTGCAACGTTTCGAAAGTGAGAAAAAAAGATACATAGAAATGTATGACGTAAACCCTCAAGATTTATCTCAATATGATTTAGTTATAAACACGAGCGAAAATTCTGTGGAAAGTGTTTGTGAGAAAATAAAAGATTCTTATCTAGCTTGGCTTGGTTTATAATAAAATTATGTCATCTTTGATTTTAAAAATTATAGCTGTCGTGACGATGGCGATAGACCATGTTGGATTTCTATTTTTTCCCGAAGAAGTAATTTTCAGAATAATCGGCAGAATCTCCTTCCCTCTTTTTGCATTTCTTATCGCCGAAGGATTCCAAAAAACCAAAAACGTAAATGCATATCTAAAAAGACTTTCAATTTTCGCAGTGATTTCGCAAATTCCCTTTTTCTTTTTTGAAAAATCAGCGGGAATAACAGATCTTAATTTAAATATTTTATTCACTTTGGCTTTGGGTGTGATAGCTTTAATGATCAGTGTGCGAATCAAAAACTGGCCGATAAAAATATTTAACATAGCAATAATCTTGGCTGTCGCGTATTTGGGAAAATTCTCATACGGAATTTACGGAATACTTTCTATCATCGGAAGTTATATTTTCCTTCAAAACAAAAAAGCGGGACTTATAGGCCTTTCCATACTTCCCTTTTTAGAAAACGTCAGACTTTTTCTTTCTAATATTTTTTTCTTACAATTTTTCGCTATATTTAGCTTAGTTCCAATATATTTTTACAACGGAAAACAAGGTCCGAAAATATCTCGTTGGTGGTTTTATTGGTTTTATCCTGCTCATTTAGCTGTTTTGGTTTTGATTTTTTTGATAATAAAATAATTGCCCAAACCAGTCGAAACTGCTAATCTTCAAATATGAAAATACTATCTATCGAAACAAGCTGTGACGAAACAGCAATATCTATTATCGAGGCTTCGGGTGAAATTTCGAAACCTTCTTTTCGTGTTTTAGCAAACAATCTAATCTCACAAATAAACATCCACCAAGAATTCGGCGGAGTTTACCCAAGCTTGGCAAAAAGAGAACATGCTAAAAACCTACCGATAGTCTTAGAGAAAACTCTAAAAGACGCGAACTTTTTTATAGAAGAAAAAAATACAATAGATAAAGATAGGATAGAAAGTATCTTAGAGAGAGAAAAAGAAATGGCAGAAAATCTTTTCGACATTTTATCTAAAATTAAAAAACCTGAAATAGATTTTATCGCTGTGACCACAGGACCAGGACTCGAGCCGGCGCTTTGGGTCGGTATCACTTTTGCGAAAGCTTTAGCAAAAGCTTGGAACTTGCCTTTGGTTCCGGTAAACCACATGGAAGGCCACATACTTTCTGTGCTTTTAAAATCTAAAGAAAATGAAAGCATCGACACTTCTAAGATTAAATTCCCTCTTCTGTCACTTTTGATTTCCGGCGGACATACAGAAATTATTTTAGTTTCGAATTGGATGGAATATCAAAAGATAGGACAAACCGTGGACGATGCTGTAGGTGAAGCTTTCGACAAAGTTGCGCGAATTCTCGGACTTCCATATCCTGGCGGACCAGAGATTTCACGTCTAGCAAAAGAAGGTAAGGAAAATAAAAAATAAAACTCCTCGCCCAAGCTCCGCACAGAAGATTATGATTTTTCTTTTTCTGGTCTGAAGACAGCTGTGCTTTATTTAGTGCGAGATATAGGAGAGCTTTCAGAACAAGACAAAAAAGACATTGCGAAAGAATTCCAAACAGCAGTCGGAGATGTTTTCGTACATAAAATAAAAAAGGCTATAGAGAAATACGGCGTATCACAAATAATAGTCGCGGGTGGTGTCGCAGCAAACGAATATCTTCGAGAAAGATTTAAAAATGAATTAAACATAGAAATATTTTTACCAGAAAAAAGATTTGTTCACAGACAACGCCATAATGATAGGTATGGCTGGATATTTCGGCGCTATTTCTGAAAAGAAACAAGCCCGGACGACAATGTCCGCCTGAGTTCTTTGTCACTCTAGGCTTTGTACACCTAAAGATCTGAAGGGTTGTATACGGTATCCTTCACGATACGCTTCAACATCTCTGGCTCTGCGGAAACAAGACTTTGATCCAAATCATCATAATTCCGGATCAGAAAATTACTCGGCAGACCTTTAATGTCGAAAATTGAAGGACTCACTATTGTCTTGCCGCTTTTTTCATGTACACCATCAACTTCCTAGCGTTAGAAAAACCATAGAGAGAGTCAGGATCGCCCCTCTTGAAGTAAACGAGGCTCACTGGCTTTTCTATTGTAGAAAGGCAAGCTGCAATCAATGCGGCTGTCACGTCGCTTCCGTCTAGTGGCAAAACTGTCGTACGAGATGGCTCGGTTGCCAAGCTTCCGATAAAACCCTGTACGATAAAAAAGCCTTCCAGACACAGGTCGAATATTCTCCTGTATTCGAATCTTTGAAGTGAACTGGTCGACTGAAGCATCGCAACACTTTCCAGATTCTGTAGCGACAATTTTCCTTGCATCAACCACTGCCAAAGAATCACCTTCTTCAACATTCAGATATTTCTGTGGAGATACTCCGCCACTATCGTCTGCGAAAAGTCTTCACCGAAAAAGCTTAAGACAGACGCCCTGAAAGATTCTTCGTCGATACCTCCATCCTTCAACATCATCTTGTTATACAGCCTATTGAATTTTCGAATGCGATAAAAACAAGAAATTGAAAGATGATTCCAAAACCCAGATCTTCCACCATCTTTTTGTGATAGTCGATGAAATCTTCGAGGAAATAACGCGAATCCAAGGTGTCACACACTTTCAAAAGCAAGCGTGTTTGTCCGTAAAATGCAGACACGACCAGAATATTTACTTGGTCTGTCTCAATACATAAGGCAACCTTTATAGCTTCTTAGAGTTAAGCACTAGGCCACCCACCTTACCTACAACCCAATTTGAAATGTGCATGCGTGTTTCGTGTTTGTTCTTGTATAAACTACAATATTTAAAAAAATAAGTCAAATCAATTTTAAAAGTTATATTTTATGGTATATTTTTCAAATGAATCCAATGAACGATAAATTCCTAAAACCATACAACGCAAGCGAAACAGAAGATAAGATTTACAAAATCTGGCAAGATTCTGGTTTTTTTAATCCTGATAATTGTGTAGAAAAAGGCGCGACTCAAAAAGATGCAGAGCCTTTTTCTATAGTTCTTCCACCACCAAACGTGACAGGGACTCTTCACACAGGACACGCTTCAATGCTTGCCATAGAAGACACAATGGTCAGATACCAAAGAATGCGAGGTAAGAGAACTCTTTGGGTCCCAGGAACAGATCACGCTGCTATCGCCACTCAATCTGTAGTCGAAAAACTTCTCTCAAAAGAAAAAATAACTCGCCACGATTTAGGTCGAGAAGAATTCTTAAAACGAGTAAACGAATTTGCACAAAACTCTCACGACACAATAGTTTCCCAAGTTAAAAAAATGGGAGCTTCTATCGACTGGTCACGAGAAGCTTACACGCTAGATGAAACAAGGGAAAAAGCAGTTCGTACGGCTTTTAAAAAAATGTACGACAACGGACTTATTTATCGTGACTACAAAATAGTAAATTGGGATCCAAAAGGCCAAACCACCGTTTCTGATGATGAAGTAAACCATGAAGAGCGAATGAGTAAAATGTATACTTTCAAATATTCAAAAGACTTCCCTATTTATATTTCTACAACTCGTCCGGAAACAAAAGTCGGAGACGTGGCTGTGGCCGTTCACCCAGAAGACAAGCGTTACTCAAAATACGTCGGACAAGAATTTAAAGATATTGATTTTTGTGGCGTAAAAATAGATATAAAAGTCATTGCAGATGAATCTGTAGAGAAAGATTTTGGAACAGGAGCACTTGGTGTAACTCCAGCTCACTCTCAAATAGACTGGGAAATAGCAAAACGTCACGATTTAAAATCTGTGCCAGTAATAAACGAATACGCAAAAATGTCTGTCGGCGATGAGCGACTACTCGGTAAGAAAACTATCGAAGCACGAGAAATAATAGTTGCTTGGCTACGCGAAGAAGGTTTACTTGAAAAAGAAGAAGACGTGAAGCAAAATATCGGTACAGCCGAGCGCTCTGGTGGAATTATCGAACCACTTCCTAAAATGCAGTGGTTTATAGACGTAAACAAAACAGCTCGTGATGGAAAAAGTTTAAAAGAACTTATGCTCGATGCCGTACGAAGTAAATCTATAGAAATCCTTCCAAACCAATTCGAAAAAGTTTACTTTAACTGGATTGAAAATCTACGCGACTGGAATATCTCAAGACAGATTTGGTTCGGACATAGAATACCGGTTTGGTATAAGGGCGAAGAAATTTATGTTGGAGTAGACGCACCAAAGGGCGAAGGCTGGGAGCAAGACCCAGACACACTCGATACTTGGTTCTCCTCTGGGCTTTGGACTTTCTCTACACTACTAGATCCTGAAAAACAAAACGAAGATTTAGAAACTTGGCTTAAAAATTCAAGAGATGCAATATATCACCCGACTTCAGTCTTAGAAACTGGACATGATTTAATATTTTTCTGGATAGCCAGAATGGTTTTAATGAGCACATATCTTGTTGGAGAAATTCCTTTTAAAACTGTTTACTTACATGGAATGGTTTTAGACAAGACCGGAAAAAAGATGAGCAAGTCTCGCCCAGAAACAGCTATTGACCCGATTCCGACTATCGAAAAATTTGGTGCGGACGCGCTTCGTATGGCAATGCTTGTGGGAGTCGGACCAGGACAAGCTGTCACACTAACGGAAGACAAAATAAAAGCCTACTCAAAATTTGCCAACAAAATCTGGAATGCAACTCGCTTTGTTCTTGAAAACACAGCTGGTTTTGACGACACACAAAAACCAGAAATACTTCCAGTTCACCAAGAATACATAAACGAATGGCAAAATATCATAAAAGAAATCACAAAAGAAATGGAAGAATATAAACTTTATTTAGTTGGAGAAAAACTTTACCATTTCTTCTGGCACCAATTCGCTGACATAATCATAGAAGAATGTAAAAAAGATTTAAACGATTCTGCAAAATACACCTTAATTTATCTACTAAAACAACAGCTAAAAGCACTTCACCCTTTCATGCCTTTTGTTACAGAAGAAATCTGGGGACTTATCCACGATGGAAAACCAGAAAAATTGCTTATAATTGAAGAATGGCCGGCATAGGTTTTAAGACTATTTTATTTGCACTAATAGGAGGTATTTTACCAGCACTTTTGTGGCTGTGGTTTTGGCTTCGAGAAGATAGCAAAAAACCAGAACCAAAACTCCTTCTTCTTCTGACATTTCTGATAGGAATGATTTCTGTTTTGGTTGTACTTCCAATACAAAAGCTCTTCGTGGGATTTCACATAAGCGAAAATATCTTAACGATAATCTGGGCTTCGATCGAAGAAATAGTAAAATTTGGAGCTGTTTGGGTTATTGCTCTTAGTAGTAAGTCTGCCGACGAACCAATCGACTTCGCAATGTATATGATAATCGGCGCGCTCGGTTTCGCCGCACTTGAAAACGCACTTTTCTTAATAGACCCGATAGATCTCGGCGAATCCACAGTTGCTCTTATCACCGGGAACCTTCGTTTCTTGGGCGCAATGCTTTTACACGCTGTTTCCTCTGCGACAATCGGTATAATGCTTGGGCTTTCTTTCTATCGCGGATGGTTCTCAAAGAAAATTTATCTTTTATTAGGTCTCGGTGGAGCTATCGCCTTGCATAGTACTTTTAATTTTCTTATAATTAACAACAGTGGAAGTTTACTGAATGTCTTTAGTTTACTTTGGGTGGTTACGATTATTGTTTTACTAATGTTCGAACAGCTTCGAAGAATGTCGTAGAGAAATTTATAAATTTTATTTTATTAAACTATGTTTAAAAAGAGATCTTTTTTTGAAAAACTAACAGGAGGACTTTCGCTTCGTGACTACGATGAAGATGTTTTCGACGAAGAAGATGATTTTGAATCAGAAGATGATTTTGAGCCTCAAAAAGAATCCAAAAAAATCTCTGTAACAAACGAAAAAGAATGGATTGAGGAAGAAGAACAAATTGGAGAACTTTCTGTCGATGTTTATCAAACAAATAGCGATATTGTTGTTCAAGCAATGGTTGCTGGAGTTCGCCCAGAAGACTTAAACGTAGATATCACAAGAGATACAGTAACAATCTCAGGAAGCCGAAAAGAAAGCAAGACAGTAAAAGACGACGAATATTTTACACAAGAACTTTATTGGGGATCTTTTTCAAGAACTATCGCATTGCCAGAAGAAGTTGATCCAGACGAAGCCGAAGCGACAGAAAAACACGGACTTCTTGTTCTAAAACTCCCAAAGATAGACAAAAACAGACAAACAAAGTTAAAGATTAAATCGATATAAACGAAAAGAAGCCCTCGGTTTGGAGGGCTTCTTCCTTGCGATGGTAAGCGATCAAAGTTCCACAAACGGACCAGACTCTTCAGACTCATATACCTTGATACACCCCTCAAGAGCATCGTCAAACACTCTTGAGACTTCTCTGAAGGGTTCTGCTTCGGAATAGAAAGCGAATGCTGTACACAAGTCACCAAGATTGTAAGCCAACACTTCTTCGTCAGTCTTCCGACTCTGTGCCATTATAGCCAAAGCGATCTTGGAACGCTTCAGCTTATCGCTATATCGCTGAACACGTACAAGTTCGCCTTCAGTAGGCGCCAAACCTAGAGGTATTGGCAACAGCTCGCCAGTAACCATCCGTGTTAGATTAGCCATTTGAAGCACTTCTTCGTCGAAACAACGACATTCGAAAATGTTGTTCAGATGATACCCAGAACGAAGACTGAAGTGACGACCATCAATATCCACAAGGCTAACAGCAACATAACCTTGCAGATGTTCCAAAATAAGCTCGAGTAGAGCCGTTTGAAAGGTTACTGTTTCAAGAGAGGTTCCGTTTACTCGGATCATGGCAGTGTACTTGTTTTGGTTGACCTGAATAATAGCATATTATAAATAAAAAGTCAATAGTATTTATAAAAAATAACCTCTTTGTTAGAGGCTATTTTTTATGTTGTGCTCAGAGCCAGGTTCGAACTGGCGACCCTTCCTCTTCAGGGGAATGCTCTACCAACTGAGCTATCTGAGCGTTGGTAATCTAGTCCTTTAAAGCTGTCCGAGAACAGCGATAAAGAGATTTTAAACGAAAACTACTAAATAATCAACCCTAGAAAGGTAGCCTGTCTCGGGCTTCTTGTATCTGGTCTAGAGAAGACCTTGCAGATTCATAAGAGTCTCTTAAATCATTTACATAAGGCATTATAAACCGATACGCCAGGACAAAAAGAGCTATCGATACTACGAGTTTTAAAAACCTCCAGAAAGCTGCACGCTTTTGAGCACCGCGCATTCTGTGAAGCATTTCGTTGTTTTCCTAGAAAGCCTAAGCGTCTCTCTCAACATTTTTCTTGATCTTGATCCATGATAATATTTTAGCATAAAAATATTTAAACTCTTGCTTGCTACGCTCTTGTGCCCCACTCCGAATCGAACGGGGATCTATTCCTTAGGACGGAACTGTTCTATCCATTGAACTATGGGGGCGATAGGTGCATTTTACATTTTATTTAAATAAAAAACTAGCAAAGAAAAAATCCCGCAAGGGATTTTTTCTTTGCTACAAACGATATTAAAGTCCTAGAAGTTCTTTTATTTTTTGTTCATTGTATCCTATTACCATTTCATTTTCGATAAAGATAACCGGAACTCCCATTTGTCCTGATCTTTCCACAACTTCAGATCTTTTAGCTTCGTCTACTGAAACATCGTAATCTGTAAAAGCTACATTATTTTCTTTAAAAAAATCTTTTGCCATGTGACAAAAATGGCATGTTGGCGTCGAGTAAATTTCTACTTTTTTCATAAGCTCAAAGACGGCGAGATTTTACCTCTAACGTCTAACTAACATTGATAACCTCACAATTTTAGCACAAATCTTCTAGTTTAAAAAATATTCTTTAAAAAACCGAAGAAACCTTGGTTTTCTTCTGGAGCTGACCTTTTTACATCTTCTTCTTTTTCTATTATTATAATAGCTTTTTCGCCTTCTTTAATAATTCCGAATTTTTCACGCAAAGATTTTTCAACTCCGAAAGACGTGTTCATATCGTTTAAAGAAGATTTCAATCCGATTTCCTGCTCTTCTAATTTTTGAAGTTCGCTTTCTACTTGTCTTGTTTTTTGTTTCGCGATTTTGCTTTTTTTGTAAGTTGAAATAGCGCTATAGGAAAAAATCAAAGCCAAACCAATCAAAACAACATAAGTCAAAGGACTTCTGATCACCTTACTTATAAGTCTTTCTTTTGTGATACGTCTACTCATAATTTACATTATAGTATATAATCTAAAAATATGATTTTCAATCCAAAACACAAAAAGAAAATAAAGATTATCTGGTCTATTTTGGCGGTTTTCTTGATTTTGAGTTTTATACTCCTTTACGCACCGATTTTTTAATTTGAGGTTAGTTATCTCCTGATTTCATCATCTTTAAGAAAACATCTTGAGGAATATTTACCTTACCCATTCCGGCCATTTTCTTTTTACCTTTCTTTTGCTTTTCGCGGAGTTTCATCTTTCGAGTAATATCTCCTCCGTACATGTGTTGAGTCACGTCTTTTCGAAACGCTTTTATTGTCGCAGAAGAAAGAATTCTTCCCAGAGCTTTTCCTTGGATTTTCATTTCAAACATTTGTCTTGGTAAGATCTTGTGAAGTTTTTCTACTGCTTTTTCAGCTTCTTCTTCTGCGCGTCTTCGGGCGATAACTCTACAAAATGCAAGTATCGGTTCATCTGCAACCAAAATATCGAGTCGTGTCACATCAGCAGGTCTATCTTCTGCGATTTCATACGAAATAGAAGCGTAGCCAGAAGATGTGCTTTTTAGATTGTCGAAAAAGTTTCTCATCAATTCTCGAAGTGGCATTTCTACAACCAAAGAAGATCGGTCTCCGAAGTTTTCTATTTCTTTTGCTTCACCTTCGTGCTCGAAAAGAAGTTGCATAATAGCTCCAATATATTCTGTCGGTGAAATTATTTTTACCAAAACCCAAGGTTCTAGAACTTCTGTTGTTTCTCCGTCGTTTGGGAAATTGTGTGGAGAATAAATCATTTCTTCTTTTCCGTTTTTGTATTTTACTTTGTAAGTGATAGATGGAGTTGTCACAACTAGCGATAAGTCGAACTCTCTTTTTATTCTTTCAGAAACAATTTCAAGGTGAAGCATTCCTAAAAATCCACATCGAAAACCTCGCCCAAGCGCGCCAGAAGATTCTTCTTCGTAAGTTAACGAAGAATCAGAGAGTTTAAGTTTGCCTAGAGACGCTTTTAATTCTTCAAAGTCGTCTTGGCTTTCAGGATAAAGAGAAGCCCACACCACAGGCGAAGGATTCATATATCCAGGCAAAGCTGGAAGAACTTTTTTATCTAAAGTTATCGTATCTCCAACAGAAGCAATGCCTGGTTTTTTGATTCCAGTTACGATGTAGCCGATTTCACCGGCAGAAATCTTTTCTTTTGCCACAGGATCAGGAGAAAAAGTCCCGACCTCAAGCGAGATAAATTTTTCGTTTGCGCCGTGGAATTTCAAGGACATGTTTTTTGTAATCTCACCATCGATTACACGAACATAAACGATAACGCCTTTGTGGTTTGAATATTCAAAATCGAACACCAGAGCTCGGAAACCGTCGGTTCCTGTCAGAAGCTCTTTTGGTGGTGGTATTTCTTTTACAACTCGTTCTAGGAGCTCTGGCACGCCCTCGCCAGTCTTACCAGACACACACATTATCTCTTCTTCAGAGATATTTAGAAGCATTGCGACTTCTGTCTTCACTTCGTCTACTCGAGCCAAAGGAGAGTCGATTTTCGACCGAACAGGAATAATCTTAAGACCTCCTTTTTGCGCCATAACGAGAGTCGTGAAAGTCTGAGCTTGCACACCTTGAGTCGAGTCCACAAGAAGGATAGAACCCTCCACAGCTTTTAGCGCACGAGAAACCTCATACGAGAAGTCGATGTGTCCTGGTGTGTCGATAAGATTTAAAATATAGTCTTTCCCTTCAACTTTAAAGTTCATTCGAACTGGTTGCATTTTTATCGTAATCCCGCGTTCTTGTTCGAGTTCCATTTTATCCAAAACCTGAGCGCGCATTTTACGAGCTTCTATAGTATTCGTCACTTCAAGCATTCGATCTGCAAGAGTCGATTTTCCGTGGTCAATATGGGCGATAATTGAGAAATTTCTTATATTTTCTAGATTCATAAGATATTACAGATATTACCAGAGAAATGTAAAAAGAAAAGCCACCCTATTTGGGTGGCACCTTTCTCTTGGGGTCCAGCCAATTTATCACCAGACGATTTTCACCTGGCAATACTTTGACGTCATACCCAGACTCGATCATACCCCTAGGTACAACCACCACACCTAGTGATCTCCGATTGATCACTTTTAGTGGATTAGGGTTTTTAGGTGATTTCATTTCGTATGGCTTTGTTTAATTTTACCTAATTTAAAATAACTAATCAATTCTTTCAAAAACACTATTTTCTGGCATAATTTGGCATATGTCACAAACACCAAACGTACAAGATATTTTCGATGCATTTCCGAAAAAATGCAGCTCACCGAAAGTGATAGAACTTGGATTATTAAAGGTTTTGATTTTTCACAGAAGGCTCACGATGGACAAAAACGTGCGAGCGGTGAACCATATTTTAATCACGTTTTCGAAGTTGCAAAACTCTAGCCAAACTCGGAATGGATCCGAAAACTGTCATCGCGGGAATTTTGCACGACACAATAGAAGACACACCGGTGACAGAAGAGCAGATAGAAGAAGAATTCGGAAAAGAGGTTTTGTTTTTAGTAAACGGAGTTACCAAACTTGGAACTCTCAAATACAGAGGTCGCGAAAGACACGTAGAATCTTTGCGTAAGTTTTTCGTCGCGATGGCAGAAGATGTCAGAGTTATTATTATTAAACTCGCAGACAGACTTCACAATGTCTCAACTTTAAAATATTTAAAACCAGAAAAAGCAAAACGAATAGCGCTTGAGACTATCGAGATTCACGCACCGCTCGCCAACAGACTTGGTATGTGGAAACTAAAAAGGCGAGCTGAAGACCTTGCATTCCCTTTTGCTTATCCAAAAGAATCAAATGATTTAGAGAAAATCTTAAAACACAAAAGTAAGGCAGACCAAAAATATTTGGACCAGGTTTACAAATCACTACAAAAAGAACTTACCAAAAATGGAATCAAAGCTTTGAATATAAGTTACCGAGTAAAAGGCCTTTACAGTCTTTACAAAAAACTTCAAAACAAAGATATGGACATAGACAAGATTTACGACCTTGTCGCGCTTCGAGTTATCGTGCCAACTGTAGAAGACTGTTATCGTGTTTTAGGAATAATCCACGGCACATGGACACCCATACCTGGACGTATAAAAGATTTTATCGCTCTTCCAAAACCAAATGGTTATAAAAGTATTCACACGACTATTTTTACAGGGAACGGAGGTATCGCAGAAATACAAATCAGAACACCAGAAATGCATGACCAAGCAGAATACGGAGTCGCCTCTTTCTTTGCTTATAAAGAAAATATGTTCAACAAAAAAGGTGACAACGGCGACACCAAACTTGGCTGGATAGAACAATTTAAAGATCTTCAGAAAAACGTTTCGAATCCAGACAATTTCTTAAAGAATTTAAAAATAGATTTCTTCTCAAAAAGAATTTTCGTTTTTACTCCAGCTGGTGATGTTATAGATTTACCAGACGAATCAAACGCAATAGATCTAGCTTACGCTGTTCACTCAGATATCGGCAACCACATCACGGGCGCGAAGATAAACGGAAAGTTTTCTAGTATTTACAGCAAGCTAAAAAATGGAGACATCGTAGAAGTAGAAACAAATGAAAAATCAAACCCGACAAGCAAATGGCTCGACACAGCCAAGACAACTCTCGCAAGAAGACATATCAAAAAATATTTAGATGACAACAGTCTCTTAAATAAATTTATTAGTAAGTTTAAATAACAAATAGTCCGCCGGCACAGCCGGCGGACTATTTGTTATTTACAAAGAAAACTTAGAAATATTGTACAAATCTTCATCATCTTCTGATTCTTTGATCTCTTCTTTTGACCTATCATCTAGTAAAGAAATTTCTTCTCTACTAAAATCCTCTTCTGGTTTTTCTTCTTCTACTCCTTGATCTGATTCAGTGTTTTCTTTCACTTCTTCTTGAAAATTTTCAGAATCTCCACGTATTTCGTTTAAAACTTCTTTGACCTGGCTTTCTGATTCGTCTCCAGAGTCTTCTTGTGGTTCGTGTTTTTCCATGTGATTTTTAAGTAAATGATTTTTACCTAAAGGTTCTTTTGATTGTATTGCCTGAAAAATAGTACGCAAATCTTCTTCAGAAAAAAAGTCTATCGTAATCTTTCCACCTTTATCTTTTCTGTTTATCAAAACTCTTGTTCCTAAAGATTCTTGGAGTTTGTTTTGAATCTCTTCTATTTCTGGATCTGGCAAGGTGTCTCTTCTTCTCACTCTGTCGGTCGCTATTTCTCTAGCAATACGTTCTGCTTCACGAACTGTGATTTTCTTGTAAACTATTTCTTTATACAAAACAGCCTGCTCTTCTGGTCTTGAAGAAAGCATTAGAAGTGGACGTGTGTGCCCTTCGCTTATTTTCCCTTGTCCTAAACCATCCAAAATCTCTTGAGGCATTTGAAGAAGACGAAGTGAGTTGGAAACATATTCTCGACTCTTCCCTACCTTTTTACCTATTTCTTTATGAGAAAGATCGAACTCTGAGCTAAGTCTAAGAAAAGATCTCGCTCTGTCTACAGGATTTAAATCCTCTCTTTGTAAGTTTTCAATAATAGCCAGCTCGAGTTTCAACATCGGATCCTGGTCTTTTCTTATCACAGCAGGCACTTGTAAAAGCCCAGCCAAACGAGAAGCACGAAGACGTCGTTCTCCTGCGATAAGTTCATACTCGACAGCTATTCCACCATCTGGCTTTTCGTGTTCGACTCTAGTCACAACAAGAGGCTGGAGAACTCCATACTGACGAATAGAATCTGCTAAATCTTTAAGTCTTGCTTCATCGAACTCGCGTCTTGGTTGATAAGGGTTTGGATTGATTTTATTTACATCAATAAAAAATATTGAATCACTGTATAATTCTGATTGCATAATGCTATTTTAGCATAAAACAAAATCCTCATAAATTGGGGATTTTGTTGATTTGTGCCGGAAGAGAGAATCGGCGTCAAGTTTCTAAGTCGATTATTTCGCAGGCTCATAATCTCCTAAGAACTTCCTACCCGGACTGCCGACAAGTCTCGCTTGCTCGCTTGTATACCGGCTCCGTCTTTCGATTCCCTCTCCGGAAACTAAAAATAAAAAAGCCGCCAAAACGCTGATGCGTTTTGGCTTAATATTTTATGTGCCGGAAGAGAGAATCGAACTCTCACATCTTGCGATACACGATTTTGAGTCGTGCGCGTCTACCAATTCCGCCATTCCAAATACAAATTTGATTTACTTTAAAAGAGATTTATTGTCTAGAAATATGAACCCCGCGACGCCTGGAGCGTCGCGGGTCTTCACCAAACCACGGCAGGTAAACCAAACCTGCCGGGCACTTCTGAGCATGCGAACACGCTCGTCTTACTTGTACCAAGATCCGGTCAAAAAGGAGGCCTGCTCTCTCTCCTAATTCCAGACCCTGGAACACTTCATTGTCTGTTGCATTTATATCTTCCCACCAAGTCAAGCCCTGGTTTTAAAGGTATCACTTCCCGGTTCCCAACTCGCAGGACACACCTGTCCACCATTCTCTCTCACAAACTTAGCAGCTCTAAGCTTCCGCAAAGCTCTTTTCGCACTTCTTGCCGATATCGTTGTGATTTATCTCAATCGCTTTCAAAATCCCATCTGGGTCCACCAAGAAGGTTCCTCGAAGCGAAAGTCCTTCTTCTTCAATATACGTTCCGAAAATATGACAAAGCTCGCTTGTCGGGTCAGCAGCCATCGGGAATTTAATCTACCTATTGCAGGAGATTTGTCGCGCCAAGCTTTATGAGCAAAAACAGCATCAGTAGAAACAGAGATTATTTCAGCGCCTTCTTTTTGAAAATCTTCATACATGTTTGCAAGTTCTTCTAGCTCTGTCGGACAAACAAAAGTAAAATCAGCTGATAGAAAAAATAGATAGCCCACTTTCCGAACAAATTTTCGTGTTCATCTTTTTTTCTTTGTCTTCGTGATAGGCATTGAAAGATATTTCTGGTACGGTGTCGCCTATTTGTAATGGTATGAGAGTATCTTGTGAATCTTGCATAGAATTTATTTATTTAAAAGATTAATGTTTTTATTATAGCAAATTAAAAGAAGAGGCCCGTCGCTCTCCCGACGGGCTCTTGTTTCCTTTAGGCAGTCCTAGACCGCTAAAACATGCAGGTTTTCCTGCTGGCAAAGAACGATTGGATTGTTTTAAGGGAAATACATCCCACCCACGTGACTTTGTTTTTACTCCGACTCCGTAAAAAACGGTCCGTGCATACACAGGGTTTATCCAAAACAAAGAATACGATAAATATGCTCCAAATGCAAACGGACCACCCCCAGAGGATGGTCCGTCTTGCTCGCCTGATCATCTCGCGATGACTTCTTGAAAGCGATAACGAGCAATATGCTCTTCGGCAACCAAGTTACGGGGGTAGTTCCCAATATTCCCATTAGAGGGATTTGACAATGGCTTGTGTATTAAGACTAGTACATCCAATTGCTTGGATACTTCTGTCTATATAGACAACTATCGTCTACGCGGGTAGAACCTTTCGCTTGACTCCGGTTAGTAAAGAGCATCTGATTACAGTATACTTCTGGTGAATTATTTGTCAACTACTTACAAAAATGTATTATGTGAATATGTCAAAACCTAAAATCTATGTCGTTTGTGGTCCCACATCCACAGGTAAATCAGACTACGCTGTGAAGCTCGCACTAAAAGCAAACGGCGAGGTTATTTCTGCCGACTCTCGTCAGGTTTATATCGGTATGGATTTGGGAACTGGGAAAATAACAAAAGAAGAAATGAAAGGCGTACCCCACCACCTTTTAGATATTAAAAACCCGAATGAAGATTTTTCTGTTGAAGAATTTCAGAGTCTAGCTTTTGAAAAAATAGAAAATATTATTTCGCGTGGCAAAACTCCGATACTTTGCGGAGGCACAGGATACTATATTCAATCCGTCACAGATAACATCATCTTCCAAGAAATAAAGCCGAACAAAGCTCTCCGCGCAGAGCTCGAAGAAAAAACCATTGAAGAATTAAAAGAAATCCTAGAAAAAATCCCAAAAGAAGAAGGTGTGAAAGTGGACACAGAAAACAAACGCCGACTTATCCGCGCGATAGAGATTGGCGAATCTATGGGAACTCTGGCGTGCGTGAAAAAAGGCGAGCAAAAATACGACTTTGAATTTATTTATCTAGACAAACCGGACGAAGAGCTAAAAGAAAGAATAGCATTAAGACTTGAGAAAAGGCTCGAAGCTGGAATGATAGACGAGGTTAAAAACTTGCATGCAAATGGTGTGTCTTGGGAAAGACTAGAAAGCTTTGGACTGGAATACAAATACATCGCACTTTTTCTGCAAGGACAAATGGATGAAGAGACCATGAAAGAGGAAATAAAAACAAAAAGCCGCCAATATGCAAAAAGACAAAGGACTTGGTTTAAGAGGGTTTTACCTAAGAATTAAAAAGAGAGCCGCCCCGGAGGGCGGCTTACTCGTGAAAACGTACATCATGTGGCGGGAATGCTTTACCCTTTTTCAAGTCGAGCCTCGAACCGAGCAGCAAAACCCATCGCAATAATGATCCACGGAAGAACAACCCAGAATAGTCGGTGGTCTATCAGAAAACCATGGACTTGATTAACCAGAAGCCCGCCCTCGTGAAAGAGAAATAGTGGGCTGATCTCGGTCAAGAACAATAAGGTGCCGAGAATGAATACGACACCCAGTATGTCGAGAAGTTTTTTTGTGTTCATCTGCGTTTCGGATTTACTTTAATATTAACAGAGATTTTTAAAAAGACAAAGGACTTGGTTTAAGAGGGTTTAAAAATAAAAGATAAGGGGGTGTTGTATTTGCAACACCCCTTTTACTTTTCTCAACTTGAACAAAAGATCAGCTTGTAACCTTTGGTTCTTCGTCTTTCTTGGAATCTAACGTGTTTGGCGTAGTTTTGAGAATTTGCTCATGTTGCCAACACTTCACACAGAACATCCCAGAACACACTCCAGGCATGAGCTCAAAAGAATGTTCTCCTCCTTTCGGGCACGGATTCGAGACTACGGTTTCCATCTTATTTGGTTTTGATTTGTTTAAAGAACAAAAAAAACACCAACCCCATACGAGCTGTGCTTTTTCTAATCCTTTTGTTTAATTTCGGTTTAATTAACGAGAAGAAGCACCAACCCACAAGTTGTTGATGTTCCAGTAATAAGAAAATAAATTTTTAATTTTTACGTCCATAAAAGTATTATTTCAAATTACTAAGTTTTTGTCAAAATATTTAAAACTAGATTTTTAAGTCAAAATGATATAATATCTAACAGTTGGTTCTTTGAATTTTTTAGGATAACGGAAAGTCTGTTATCCACGATCTCGCATTCTGGAACTGCTACGCAGGTCTATATGACGAGATCATGGGCGATTAGTTTAGTGGTAGAACAGCGGTCTCCAAAACCGCTGGCGGGAGTTCGATTCTTCCATCGCCCGCATAAGAAATAAGTAAATCAAAAAATCCCGCAAGGGATTTTTTGATTTACTTATTTCTTTGCCTCAGTGAAAGTAACGTGCTTTCGCAAAGTTTTGTCGTATTTTCGAAGTTTAAGCTTTTCAGGGTTTTGCTTCTTGTTTTTAACAGTCCTGATTATAAGCTTTGACTTGTCGCTCTTTAATTTTATTAGTGTATCTTGTGACATAAATCTATTTCTTAAATGATGTTGGTATATTAATACAAAATCGAAATCTTTGCAAGGGGTTTACTAAAAGACAATATAAAGGAAAATCGGAAGCATCCAAGTGATAAAATCGATAATCCCCTTCTGAGGCTTTTGGTCATAGTAATGAGGATGAAGATAGAACTCTTGAGCAGTAATACAGATAATGGTTAAAACAAGAAGAGAAAACCCATTAAAGAAACTCATGTGTTTTATCATCTGATCGGCGATAAAGACAATAAGCACAGACCCAGAAAAATGAAATAAAGCTCGCCACAAAAGAAGTTTCGGAGCTTTGAGAGAATATGCGTCATCAAACTCTTTAATATTTTTTTCTTTTATATACGCATAAGCTCTTTCACCTGAGAGAACTTTGCCCTCTTTTGTTTTTTCATTAAAAGGGTAAAGTCTTTCTGGAAAAGTTATGAGGTAGTCGTAGAATTTTTTAGCTGTGTTCCACATAGTTTAAAAGTTTTTTCTTTTCCATTCATAAGCCACAATAGCAGCAGAGACAGAAGCGTTTAGAGATTCTACATCTCGTTCCATCGGGATTTGGATTGTATAATCGCAAGATTTTCTAACAGAGTCTCGCATACCTTCGCCTTCGTTTCCGATAACGACCGCTGTCGGTGTGTCGTAAGCTTCTTCCCAAACATTTTTTCCTTTTTCGACATCAAGACCCACGACCCAGAATTTATGTTCTTTAATTTTTTTGATAGCGTCATTTATATTTGAAACGATAACGATAGGAACTTTTGTTATAGTTCCTGCAGAAGTTTTGAAAACTGTTCCGTTTACTGGAGCTTGGCGGTGTTTTGAAAGTATAACTCCAGCAGCACCAGAAGCCGCAGCAACACGGATCACAGCTCCAACATTGTGCGGATCTTCGAGTTCATCCAAAACAAAAACAAGGGGATTTGATTCAAGGTCTAGATTTTCCATCCATTCGTGAATATCTTCGCCCTTAAACTCTTTTAGCTCCGCTACGACTCCTTGATCGTTTACATCGCCCACCAGAGATTCTATTTTGTTCTTAGGAGACTTGATAAAAGGGATTTTGTGCTTTCGAACATAGTTTTTAACTTCTTCGAAAACTTCGTCTTTTACAGATTCATGAACAATAACCTGAGCGACGTTTTTCGGGTCGTGCAAAAGAGCCTCTTCAACAGGCTTTCTTCCGTAGATATAGAAACTTGATTTCTTTTTATACATAACGACACAATACAGAAAAATTTGCTTTTTAGCAAGGTTATATTGAAATCTGGTTTTTATTGTGCTATTGTATGAAAGTTCGCGTCGGTGGCGGAGTGGTCAATCGCACTTGACTGTAAATCAAGCGACTTATGTCTACGCAGGTTCAAATCCTGCCCGGCGCACAAATATAATTTAATATTATATAATTGAAAGTATTAAGGAGTTCTTTTATAGTTTTAGACTGGCTTTCTTGCGACACAAGAACCTGGAAAATAATTTTTCTTAGTTATTGTGTCGCAAGAATTAACCAAATCACTAATCAAATGGGAACTACCATGAAGTACACACTCGAAGAAGTCCAAACAAAAGAAGGTACTGTCTTAGTACTTCTCAGCTTCACAGGCGAGAAAAAGGGTTCGATCCTGAAAGACGCAGATCTTTATCCTATCATCAAAGATGAAGGACTGCGATCAGTAAATAAATCAGAGTTCGAAAGCCTACGCCTTACAATTCGAAACACAACTGTTCCAATCGCCGCGTTTGGTAACGAAGCATCTGGAAATTCGGAAGCTCGTTTTACTGGTGTTCCATTTCTTGACACCGACGGAAAAGTAAAGGTGATGGAGAACTGGACGCGTGGGGGCAATGGTGATGAATGGTACGGGCAGTGGAAGTTCGCTTTTGCACGAACAAGCTAGTCTTCAGACAACGACACAGATTTAAGCCCCTTGTATATTCATTATTGATTTGCAAGGGGCTTTTTCTTTATTCTCTCACCTTATAAGTCTCTAAATCAACTCTGTCGAATTCTATTATTTTTTTCTCTGACAGGTCATACCACGCCCTTGAGTATGGATTTTCATCCCAAGAAAATTTAAATGGATTTAATTGATAAAGATATATTACAGACTTTGGAGTTTTTCCTGGATAACAAATCAGAAGCCACTTTTGGTGATTATTTATAAACTCATTATTTATTTTAGCTTTGTTGTGAGTCAAAAAATAAGTCATTAAGGATTCTTCTAGGAAAAAGTTTATGTGATTTTCGTCAAAACTAACATTAAAAGTTTTGCAATCTTCTTTTATATACTCTTGGAAAACTTCGTCTTTTTGATAGATCTTTTTTAAATCAGAAAATAAATCAGAGAAATTATTTGTACCTACATAAAGCTGATTCCACACAGTGTAGTTAAAAGCATTTTGAATTTGAAACTCCATATAGTTTTTTTCTATAAATCCCTGAAAAGAATTTTTATGCCGAATAACCATATTCATAAAAGAATTTTTCATCATACTTGCCGGACGATCTTCATTATACAGATACAAAAAGTCTGTATAAAGTAAGTTAAAGCCAACGAGGGGTTTAGAAAGTTTTGGCATGAAATTTCTGGCAAATTCCAAACAATCTTTTGAAGATTCACCGCCGTGATCCATTCTATTCATAGAAACTCCCACAACCAAAAGCCCCTTCTCCGCCGGAAGCTTATTTATATCGAAGAAAACATTTTTTTCGTCTTTGGGTTTGCCATATTAAGCCAACGTCTTTTTATTTTGAGTAACTTTTGGTTTTCTTGGTGCGCGAGATTTCTTCGCCACAACAACATCCAAATCTTCACCCTTCATATCCACCATAACTTTATCACCCGCCAAAAGAGATTCGCTGATTATTTTTCCTGCGACAGGATTTAGGATTTTAGTTTGATAAGTCTGTTTAGAGGTCGTGCGCCGTATTTTTGATCGTAACCTTCTTTTCCTAAATACGCCAAAGCCTTTGTCTGTGATATTTAGAAGAATTCCTTTTCGAGTAATCTTTCTCGAACTTTTTCCACTCGGATTTTTACAATTTCTGAAATAACTTCTGGAGAAAGCACGTCGAAAACAATAATCTCGTCGAGTCTGTTTAAAAATTCTGGTCGGAAGTGGTTTTTCAAAGCTTCCATAACTTTTTCTTTGTATTGTTGTATTCGTCTTTGTCAGAATTGTCAGAGAAAAACCAATTCGCTCCATTTTGTCGATGTATTGCGAACCGATATTTGAAGTCAAAATAATAACTGTGTTTTTGAAGTTTACAACGCGACCTTTTCCGTCTGTAAGTCGGCCTTCGTCTAGAACTTGAAGCAGTATATTGAAAACTTCTGGATGAGCTTTTTCTATCTCGTCGAAAAGTATCACAGAGTATGGTCGGTGTCGCACAGCTTCTGTAAGCTGTCCTGATTCGTCGTGACCGACGTATCCTGGTGGCGAACCGATAAGCTTAGACACGCTGTGTCGTTCCATGTATTCAGACATATCAACTCTGATCAGCGCTTTATCGTCGTTGAACATAAATTCTGCCAAAGTTTTCGTAAGCTCTGTTTTACCAACTCCAGTCGGTCCAAGTAAAATAAAAGAACCTATTGGTTTGTTCGGGTCAGAAATACCGGCTCTGTTTCGGCGGATAGTGTCAGAGATTTTGATTATCGCTTCTTTTTGTCCGACGACTCTTTTCGCCAGCTCTTCTTCCATACGAGCTAGTTTTCTTCGCTCTTCTTCAAGCATTCTCGAAAGAGGGATTCCAGTCCATCGTGACACGACGTGTGCAATATCTTCTTCGTTAATCTCTTCACGAAGAACTCTTCGAGATTTTTGGAGTTTTTTGAGTTTTGCCATTTTTTTATCTAGCTCTTTTTGTATGAAAGGAATTTTTCCGTATCGGATTTCTGCTGCACGTCCGAGGTCTGCTTGTGTTTCAGCGCTCAGCCTCAAAACGCAAGGTTTCGAGTTTGGTTTTACATTCTTTTATTTCTCCGAGAGTTTCTTTTCGTTTTTCCACTTTAATTCTAGCTCTTTTGTTTTTTCTTTTAGTTCACCGATTTCTTTTGAGATTTCTTGCATTCTGTTTTTTGCGTTTTCAGAAGACGAAGTTTTGTTTTCCAAATCTTTTGACAATGCTTCTTTTTCAATCTCGAGTCGCATTATTTTTCTATGAGCGTCTTCTAAGACTTCTGGTTTGTTTTCGAGTTCCATTCGAAGAGCCGAAGAAGCTTCGTCTATTAAGTCCACCGCTTTGTCTGGTAGAAATCTACTAGTTAAATATCTTGTACTCAAATCCACTGCCGTTAGGATGGCGTCGTCTGTGATTCGCACTCCGTGATACAGCTCGTACTTTTCTTTCAGTCCGCGAAGTATCGCCACCGTGTCTTCCTTACTTGGCTCTTCAACATAAACAGGTTGGAAACGTCTTGCTAGCGCCGCATCTTTTTCGATATGTTTTTGATATTCTTTTATTGTTGTCGCACCAATAGCGCGAAGCTCTCCACGAGCAAGCGCTGGCTTTAAAAGTTGAGCCGCATCCAAAGATCCATCGGAACTCCCAGCTCCGACTATCATGTGGATTTCATCGATAAAGAGAATAAATTTTCCTTCTGACCTTTCTATTTCTTTCATTATCCCCTTTAGACGCTCTTCGAATTCTCCTCTGTATTTTGTCCCGGCGATAAGAGAACCGATATCAAGAGACACGAGTTCTTTGTTTTTTAGAGAATCAGACACATCCCCCTTTGCTATTCTTTGCGCCAAACCTTCCACAGCGGCTGTCTTACCCACGCCCGGCTCACCGATAAGTATCGGATTGTTTTTGGTTCTTCGAGAAAGAATTTGCATGATTCGCATAATCTCAGAGTCGCGCCCGATTACAGGGTCCAACTTATCTTCCTTTGCAAGTGAAGTTAGGTTTCTAGTGTATTTTGCTAAAAGTCTAAACTGAGATTTTACAGAAGAAACTTTTCCGTTTTCTTGGCGGAGTTCGTTTAGAGCTTTCATCACTTCTTTTTTCTCTATTTTAAATTGGTTTAAGATATCTTTCATTTCACCTTGAACATCGAGTATCGCGATGAAAAGATGTTCAGTAGAAACAAAATCGTCTTTTAAGATTTTTGCCACCTTACTTGCATTTTCTATCACACCAGCTAAGTCTGGAGTTAGGTAGAGTTGAAATGATGCAGAAACTGTGTTTGCAGATTCTGGTGGATCGATACTTTCGATTATGTGACTTGAAAGAAGTATTGTATCGACTTCAAGTTTTTCTAAAATAGACAAAACCATAGACTCATCTTGAAGTAAAAGTGCCGCAAAAAGGTGTGAAGAGTTTACGTGGTTTTGTCCGCGTTCAACAGCCAATTCGTGTGCTCGACGAATAGCTTCTTTGGCTTTTGTAGTGAAATTGTGAAATGGAGGTTGTTGTTGCATATATTTTTTAATTACGAACGTATAATAACACGGAAAATAGTTGCGGTCAAATTAGTGGGTTTCAGGAGGTGTTTCTTTTATTTTAACATATAAATTATATCTTTTCTTTTCTTTTACTTTAAAATATTCTCTTACTTTTTTCATGATAAAAAAGTAACAAAAACTCTAGACCCACACTTCACACCTAAAACTAAGATAATTTAAGTCAAAAAACTAGTAAACTCGCCCAGCCTAGCAATGTCTATACGTTGCTAGGCTGGCCTCAAACATACTAGTTTTTAAGACAAATTACCTTAGTTTCTTAACGGTGTTCTCGTGTAGGGTCGGAGGTGGTTTATTTATACTTGACAAAACTAATGTATATGCTATAATTTTTAAAAACACATCAGAATGAACAATCAAAATAAGCTGTGGATCACAGTCTTGATCCTCTCAGTCGGCGCTCTCTTCCTTCTGGCTTGCCTGCCACTGGAGGTGCACTTCGGATGGGATATGCCGTTCGTGCACCTGGACCACGAAACCCTAACCCTCTTCGGCTACAAGATCCTTGGGGTCGAACGGCAGTTGGGATTTGTGATGTTGTCGGGCATCATGATGATGTTGCCCGTCAGAACATTGCACCTTGCAATGATCAAGCTCACGAAGAAGAAGGGTTGATCATCGCACAGACACCAATCGAAAGCCGCCTACATTGGGCGGCTTTCTTGTTTTAATTTTTGAACCGTCTGCTTTGAAGTTTTGTATTTATATAAAATCTCCTAAGTCTCTTGTTCTTGCTTCTTCTTCAGAAAATACCTCAGAATTTAAATCTTTTATATTTTGAGATAATTGATTTTCCATTTCTTTAATTTGATCTTCAATATTAGAAATTTGTGAATCACCTTCTGCAAGCCCTCTAATATTTTATAAAGCTCATCTCTACGTGATGTGATTTTCTGTAATCTAAACACAAGTCTTTCCACTTTAGAAAAGTTAGTTTCTTACGAACCTCAACTATCTCATCTTTTAATTTTTATAAAATTCATCATGGAATACTCTCCATGTATTTTTCTTGCTCTTTTCTATTTTTCTTTTTCTTCAGGTGTGGAAGCAGCCTTTGAATAAAACTTTTCATATGGATCTAGTAAAACATCCTTCTTTCCTCTAGTTTCTTTCATCCTTTCACTTTAATAACTCAAAAGACTCTGGTTGTCTTATATTTGGTGATTGTTCTAATCTTGTCATACGTTTTATTATATCACACCGTCTGTTTTGGGAAATTTTTATATTTCTCTAGAATTTGTTAGTTGATTTTATTAGATAATCTAGGTCAGACTTTTTTGTATATTTTCCAAGTGAGATCCGAAGTCCACCAATTCTCGCGTCTTCTCCAGGATAAAGCTCGTCATTACAGAACTTTCGTCGCCCGCAGATTCATCACATGCGCTTTTTGAAGAAACAGATATCTTCCTCGCGTCGAGTTCGATAACCAAAGTTCGCTTTCAAAGTTTTTAATCGTGATGTTTATATTATTTGGAATTCGCTCTTCCTGCTCCCGTTTATGCGCAATTTATCGCCAAAAATCTCGCCTGACTTTTTGAAAAAATAATCTGTAGGTTTTTTAGTCTTACTGATTCTTTTTGTCTCTCAGACACAGCCAGCTCGATAACTTTTGTAAATCCAGAAATAGAGACTAAGTCTTCTGTCCCAGCGCGAAGTCCGAACTCTTGCGAGCCACCGAAAACAATCGGTGAGATTGGCGTACCCTTTCGCACATAAAGAAGGGCGACGCCTTTTGGTCCGTAGATTTTTGAAGAGTTAAAAGTCATAAGATCTACTGGGAAAGTATTCATCGCAATTTCAGAGAAAGTGAAAGATTGTGAAGCGTCTGTATGCAAAAGCGGATAGACGGATTTCGCATCACCTTTTTCAAACTTTTTAAAATGTCTTATCGCTTTTGAAATTTCTTTTATATCTTGGATTGTTCCAATTTCATTGTGAGCGTGAATTATAGAAACCAAAACAGTCTCTTCTTTTAGAAGACTTTTAAGTTCTTTTAAATTCACGAAACCTTTTTCATCGACACCAACAAAAGAAACTTCTGCCAAACCTTCTTTTTCGAGAGCTTTGCAAACTTCCAAAACTCCAGCGTGTTCGATACGAGAAGTTATAATGTGTGGTTTTTTGTTTGAATGATTTCTGGAAACCCTAAGACAGTTCCGCGGATAGCTAGATTGTCGCTTTCTGTTCCTGTGGAGGTGAAGACTATTTCGTCGGCGCGCGAGCGAAGCGAGCGCTATTCTTTTCCGGCAGTCCGCCAAAACTTTTTCGCTTCCAAGCCATCTTTATGCAAAGATCCAGGATTTGCAAACACAGAAAAAGCCAAAGAAATTTCTTTTAAAACCTCTTTCCCTGATTGGTCGCCGCAGCATAATCCAGATAGATATTCTTTTTTTGTGTTTTAAACAATTTAAAGATATTGCAAAGTAGCCTTTATTATATAATTTCCCAATATGGAACAAAACCCATTGTTGGATTTTTCATCATCGTGGTCTTTGGACTTATGGCGATGATTTTTAAACTGAACAAAAGGATAAATAAACTCCTTGAAGGAAAAGATGCAAAAAGCTTAGAAGATACTCTAGTTCATATTATAAACGAAATCGTCGAATGAACTCTGTTCAAGAAAATACAGAATTAATAATAAAAGATATAAACAAAAGATTGAAGACAAGTTTGACTGGTGTGGGTGTTGTGCGTTTCAACTTTTACAAACTCTGAGGAAAACTAAAGCTTGCCATCGCTCTACCAACGAACATGGCAACGGAGTTATCATCTCTACCTATACGGAAGAGAAAAGACAAGTATCTTCGCAAAACCAATCTCAAAATTCAAATCTGAATTTGAATTAACAAAAGAAGAAGCGGAGGCTCTTAAAAAGTTAGTTAGATGAGGCCGCGTTTTCTTGGTTTTAAAACCAAGAAAACGCGGGTACCTTTATGTTTAGTGGCTTTTTTCCACTTTTACTGTATAAAAGCAAAGGAAACTATGTCAAAAGACTCTTCCCAAAACCTAATAGAACGCCCACCAGTGGTGGCAGTTATGGGACACGTTGATCACGGAAAATCAACGCTTTTAGACTATATCAGAAAAACAAACGTCACAGCCGGTGAAGCTGCGGTATAACCCAACACATATCTGCTTATGAAGTAACTCACAAAAATGCCGAAGGTGTGATGAAAAAATCACATTCTTAGACACGCCAGGTCACGCCGCTTTTTCAAACATGAGAGAGCGAGGTGCAAAAGCCGCCGACATCGCTATCCTTATCGTCGCAGCCGACGACGGAGTAAACAAACAAACTCTCGAAGCGTACGAAAGTATAAAAGAATCTGACACACCTTTCCTTGTTGCAATAAACAAAATAGACAAAAACGGAGCAGATGTCCAAAAAACTAAAAACAGTTTAGTAGAAGCTGGAATATACATCGAAGGTTACGGTGGAAATATTTCTTTCGTAGAAATCTCTGCTAAAAACGGCACAGGTATAGACGAGCTTTTAGAAACAATCCTTCTGACAGCCGAACTAGAAGATTTGAAAGGAGATTTAAACAAACCAGCAACGGGTCTTATTATTGAATCAGACATGGATGAAAAAAGAGGAATCTCTGCGTCTTTAATAATCAAAGATGGTGTTCTAAAAAGAGGAATGTATGTTGTCGCAGAAGAATCAATAGCTGCGACAAGAATATTCGAAGATTCTTTAGGAAAAAGTATAAACGAAGCTCAGTTCTCTTCCCCGATAAGAATCACGGGGTTTTCATCTTCTTTAAAAATCTTAGGACTAACTAAAGTTCCAAGAATAGGAGAAACTTTTTATTCTTTCGAAACTAAAAAAGAAGCTGAAAATTTTATCGAAGAAACAAAAAACCTAAAAGATTCTGCGCCAGAAGATTTAAATCATGTTCGAGAAAACATGATTCCTTTAATCTTAAAAACAGACGTTGCTGGAACTGGTGAAGCGATAGAACAAGAATTACAAAAAATAGTTTGTGATGATACTTGTTTTAAAATAGTTAGAAAAGGTGTTGGAGATATTACAGAATCAGATTTAAACTTCGCCAACGCAGATAAGGGAGTTATTATTGTCGGTTTTAATGTAAAAGTAGAAAGAACAGCTCTCGATGCCAACGAACAAATCGGAGCAACTATTAAAACTTTCAACATAATATACGAGCTAACAGAATGGTTAAACAGAGAATTCGAAACAAGAAAACCTAAGAAAGATGTTTATGAAATAAAAGGAAAAGTAAAAGTTTTGAAGTTTTTCTCTAGAACCAAAAACACACAGCTTGTAGGTGGAAGGGTTTTAGAAGGATCGATAAAAGTCGGAGACGCTGTGCGTGTTATTCGAAATGAAGAAGAATTACTACGTGGTAAAATAGAAGGTCTTCAACAAAACAGAAGTGAGGTAGAAGTGAAAGAAGGTTTGGGTTTGGTTGTGTGATCGATATAAAATAGATCTACAACCATCTGACATTATCGAATCTTTTGAAGTAACACTAAAATAATATGTCTTTTCGACAAGAAAAATTAAACAATCAAATAAAAGAAGTTGTTGCGACTTTCCTAGAAGAGGAAAGCAACAACCTTTCACTTATTACGGTTACGTCTGTGGATATTTCGCCTGATATGAAGATGCGAAAATATTAATCAGTGTTTTACCTGAAGGAAAAGAAAAAGCTGCTTTGGATTTTTGTAAAAAGAAAAAGAAGTGATATTAAAAATGAGATAAAGAAAAAGATGAATTTGCGAACTATACCTTTCGTGGATATTGAGATTGACAAAGGCGAGAAAAATCGACAAAAGATTCACGACCTACTTTTCCCAGAACAGGTTTGGGGTAAAATATATTTTGCTTGAGAGTTTTTAAATTCTCGATCGGCTGGGTGGCGAAGTGGTAACGCTGCGGTCTGCAAAACCGCCATGCACGGGTTCAATTCCGTCCCAGCCTCAACGTTTGTGTTAAGGTGGAGTTAATGTTTTAAAAAATATTTAAATATGCTAGTATCTTTTTGTTTGAAGGATGTTTAGATATTTTAAATAAAAAAGGTTTATAAAAAATTTATAAACCTTTAAAAAATAAATATAATGCCCGGATGGCGGAATTGGTATACGCGCACGACTTAAAATCGTGTCTCGCAAGGGATGTGGGTTCGACCCCCACTCCGGGCACATTTTCTCTCGTAGCTCAGTTGGTAGAGCAGCTCCCTCTTAAGGAGACGGTCGTAGGTTCGATCCCTACCGAAGGCAAATATTAAAAATGTGCTATGATAGCATTTGTTTTAATATTAAAGTTAAATTAAAAAAAGAAATCATGCCCAGGTGGCGTAATTGGTAGCCGCGTTGGTCTTGGAACCAATGGAGCAATCCCGTGGGTTCGAGTCCTCTCCTGGGCACAAAGAAAAACACCCTTTTAGGGTGTTTTCTTTGGCTATGGTTAAAACCCTTTATTTACAGCGTGTTTTAGCTTGACAAAATGGTAATTTATGTGCTATAATATACCCGAAGACTAGAAGTACTCGCGAAAGCGAAACATCTTCTGAACCTTGAAAACAAAAACCAGATAACTTAATGAACAAAGCAGAAAGAATCCTGCTGAACCTCTTTTGGTTCTTAATAGTTGTGGTAATGATCATTGGATCATTCTACAATAATGTAGTGATGACGTTGACGTTTGTAGCTGCGGGCCTACTTGGTCTCTTCTATGGATTGTCATTCACACCGTTTGGACCCTTTACTCAGATGGGTCCGGGAAGATACCTAGCTGTCAAACGCGGCCTTAACATCATAAAGTACTATCTCAACCAAGAGGGTTGGGGATTAGCAAATGATGGAATGACATTTTTGCCTGATCCAAATGGATATTACCTGGAAAAACTCCGAAAGAATTTTCTTTTCCGGTATTTAGGTATGGTTTGGACAGGATTTCCTGCCGGTGGGTGGAGTACAGGGAGTTCTTAAGGTGAAGAAAAAGTAAGGTTTAGCCAAAATGCAGATGGTACTCTTAAGTACTGGGTAGAAGACACTCCGGCAACCTACTATATCGCACCACCATTCATGAGGCACTTTGGCTTTGTTCTAGGTGCAATACCATCGAAAGGCAATAACACCTGGAATTTCGTAATACCTTCACGGATATTGGTGGTTAATCCAAAAGACTATGATCACCGCCTTGTCACCAACCCGGATAGTCCTATAAAAGGATCTTTTGAGTCGGCTCTTCGTCCACTCATAAAGAATCTGCAGACGCACGAGATCCTGAATCTCAAAGCAGAAGACAGGAGAGATCGAAACTCTATTGCAGCCAAGGCAAAAGAGAAGGCTAACCAGAACATGGTCTCAGAACTTTCCGGCGGATATGGATATGGGGTAATCCTCCATGACGTTGACTTCCAGGCTATAGAGCCAGCTGAGCACGAATTTGCGAAAGCTATCCGAATGAAAGAGATAGCAGAGGAGGGTTGGAGAAGCAAGTCAGAGAAGCAGACTGGAAAGCTAAGAAAAAGCTACGAAAAAATGAAGCGGATGTTGAAATCATTCGCACCAAAGGCGAAGCTACAGCTAAAGCACAGGAGCTTTTCGTTAAAGCAACGGGAAACAATTCAGCTGTGGCTCGCCAAAGGCATACGGTGATGTGAAGGAACATGTGACACTGGTCATCGGAGACGGTGTCACAAAAAACATCCTCTAGGTGGACAAAAAGGTCACAAGGAAGAACCAAACACTGGTAAGGCATGACTTGGATAACAGGAGTTCTAATCATGTTGGGGTTGTGGGCCTTAGGGTTTATTGCTGCGAGGATGAATACGTCACACAAACCCCAGAATCTACACAGAAACCTACCGATTCAGACTCTGACGAGCATGATGAAAGTAGAGATGCGGAAGACGCCAAACCATCCTGGAGAACCAGGATGGCAGAGAGGTTTAAGCCGAAAAACAAAGTAAGGCTTGCCCTCTTTATAGGTGTTGCAATCTTCGTTGGCCAATGGGCATGGAAAGAGTTTGGAGACAAGCTCACACATGCGAACGTTGGACCAGGAATGATGACTTACGACGGAAATCAAATCCTCGTAAAGAGACTCGCACCAGGAGAGGATGTGACGAAGCTACCACGCTTCGAAACTCCTGGCCAAGGAGAGCCCCTGTCATTTTCTTTCAATCCTCGCCGTGCAGATCTGTACGTCGTAGTGTTGGAGAAAAACGACCGCGGGGAGATAATGCCGCGCTCGGACACCAACCCGTGCTGTACACTGGTCAGAAGTTGACCAGATGCGCAGCGATACAGATGTACGCCCTTTACCTCGGACCCAAGTCCAAGATAAAAGAGATGAATATAACCGCAGTCGTAGATACAGACTCGAAGAGATGTGATCCACTAAGCGGACTAGCAAAAAGACGTTGAATCTTTAGCTAGGTAACACTGGACGAAAGAGCCCCACCAAGGTGGGGCTCACTTTTTATGGAGAAATGAGAAATAACAAAACCGCCTCACGGCGGTTTTGTTATTTTCTCATTTATTCCAAATCTGGTAAGTTCACCTCTATGTCTTGAACATTTATTTGTTGTTCTATCTAATGTGCCAAGTATGAGCTGCATTATGAAAAACACAGACGCCATAATGGCCATACCTATAAGCCTACTGCCAATATGTTGTACCCTTTTCTCTTGCGTCTGGCTTGTCTGGTGCTGCCTGACTCAAAACCAAACCGTAAGCAAAGTAGATAGCGGCAATAGCAAACAAAAGTGCTATTAGAGGATTTAGTATTGCTTTGTTGATCTTTCTTATCGTCTCATCAGCAGAAACGTATGCGGTTAAAACAAATGGCCACATAATTATTGACAGAATATTGGAGAACCAGAACCAGTATAACCAATAATCGTACCTTCCGCACAATCAGTAGACTGAATGTTTTGACCTCCTTGGTTGATACCAAATGTAGAGTTAAGAACAGCCACAAGACCCCAGATAGATACGATAACGAAAAGACCGATAATACCTGTGATAATAACAACACAACCCTCTGCTTGATCTTCTGATTCTTTGGCTGTAGCGTATTTTATAACACCCCAGATAGTGTAAAGAACAGCAAGAGTGATCAATATAGGTATAACTACATTTAATATGGCTGAGATAGTTCCCAACAAGTTAAAAACTGTTGGTCCGCCCACCGCCATTACCAGCAGGTGTTGTAGCGAACGCCATAAAAGGAACAGCGAAAAGACTCATAACACCAAACCTTTGATTAATTTACTCATAGAATAAATATTTTAATAACTAATAATAATTTATACAAATTCCGAACCAAGGGGCGACTATTTTTTCATACTCGCGCCATGAGTGCGGAATTTATACTCGTTTAAATTATAACACTAAGTAGAATAAACCTACTCCTGCAACTGTGGAATAAAAGTACTGGCCTTATTACCAAATGTTCCTTGGATCACACCGACAAGCCCCCAGACAGATATCATTACAAAAAGTGCTATAAGTCCGTATATCATAAAGTTTCTTCCTTCTGTTCTTTTGGCTTCCTCATCTGCGCCAGCGATGTACTTAATAACTCCGATGATAAACACAATGACCGCAATCGAAATCAAAAGTGGCCAAAGAGAATATTTTAAGATACACACAACCTTATCAAACAAAACAGAAATACATTATATCTCCTGAACAAGCGCTGTTGGAATTATTACTTGTGTTGCTTAAAGAAACATTTATTCAGTTTGAGCAAAAGAAACTAGAGGTAAAACGATCATCGCTAAAGTAAAAGCTAACTAAATATTTTCATACTAAACTATAAAATTAATTAAATTATTAATAAAAACTAAATCTATTTCATCGAAAGTTCCTTTGAGAACTTTTACCAGCGTCCAAGCTCCAAATAAAATCACTCCTCCTATTATAACCCAGAGAAGATTTTTCTTTGCATCCGTCAGGTCTTTTTCGTTACCTCGAGCCATAACCAAACGAAGACCAGAATACACAAGGAAGATTCCAAAATTGGGATTCCTATTTTTAGAAGAGCATTTAGAAGGCCGACGACAAAGCTGTTTAAATTTCACTTACTTGAAGAGGATTTTCTATAACTTCCTGTGTAGCCTGCATAACTTCCTGTTATTACATCATTTTCAACAGCATCCTTCATGGCGGATCTAATGGCTGACTACCACTAAGAGTTACCATTGTTGGGAGTGTTTACAGGAACAACTTCAACATCACCTGTGATATCACCACTTGGAACTATTTTAAAAACAAAATAATAAGGAGTATTTGGACTTAAGTTTGCAGAAGGATTAAAAGATGTTCCAGAAGCACTTGTAGATATAAAGTTCAAAAGATTCGGACTATCTATCTGTTGCTGAGTCGGTGGCGTAGAGCTCTGGAAAATTTTTACACCAAGGAAAAAGTCGTCTTGTGTTGCACCTTCTAGAGAGTTATAGAACCTTGAGCTGTAACTTGAATACTGTTTGTATTATTTTGAAAAGAAATAGAAGGAACGTTTATGTAAACATCGCAGAGCCAGCAGAAAAAGAACTTTTTGGTAACAAAACCAAGAACAAAATTACTAAAAATGTATTTCTCAAATATTTCATACTAACCAAAATAACTACTAATCATAACAATACTTTCTATGGTGTCTTGTATTAACTTCGCAAAGATCCATGACCCAAGAAGCACAGCGCCACCTATAATCGCATATGTGAAAGCATTTTTGGCTGTTTCGAGTTGTTTATCATTTCCTCTAGCTGTGACAAAAAGAAGTCCGGAATAAATAATAGCAATAGCAATAATAGGAATACCGATAGTTAGCGCGAAGTTTAAGACCTTCTGTATGAAGTCTATTAGAGTCATGTCGCTAGGACCTATTGGATTTTGGATGTTTATCTCGATATCTTCTCCGGCGATTCCAGTGGAAGTTCCTGTGGAGTTATTGTTAGAATTATTTTCATTTTGTAATTCAGTATCTCCGCTGTGTACATCACCGAAGGCTATTTCTACTACATAAGACCAATTTTTATTGTCGCAACCGTTGTTGCAGTTGTAGTTAATATTCGAGGTTAAAGAATAACTACTTACATTATTTAAAACATCGTCGTTTATTCTTATATAGTATCTACAGTCTGGATCACCGGTGCTTTCACATTCGTCGTCTCCAGCTCTGAAAACGAGAGTAAAGTTTGGAACACTAGGATTTATTGTTCTATTATCAAAGCCCGTAATATCATCATCATCCGAAGAACCAGGTGCACCCAAACCTTCAAACATATTTGAACCACCATCGTCAGTTATATCTTCTCCAACATCATATTCTGTAATACTCAGCTCAAAAGTGTCGTTTACTCCGGTACATCCTGTAGTCTGAAAATCAATATAAACATAAGGTGGATTTGTGTCGAAATACCAACCATCTGGTGGTATTGCTGTAGTGGCGCCTTGTGCGTTTACTGTTCGGAATTGAGCGCTATTTACCACACAAGCTGCCTCGGCGTTTTCTGTGTTTATTAAAAACAGCCCGCCTAAAACAAATGTGAAAGATAAAATAAATTTTAAGAATTTAATATTCATATTATATACCTAGGATTCCTAATAATGGTCCAGTGTATCCAAAAACAATCAAGACTGTCCTGACGATAAGCCAAGCTGCGAGAAGTATGATAAGTCCGATTACAGCATTTCCGATTATTGTTTTGGCTTGATCTTTCTTGCTTGGATTTCCTCCGCTTGTTAAGAGTAAGAATCCAGCATAGATAAACATCATTGTAATAATAGGAATACCGATAATAAATATTAGAAATCTTATAACTCTATTTACCAATAAGAGAAGTTTCTCAAAATTACATTCTGTTTGTATACCATCACAATTTATAAGTCCACCTTCAAAATCTTCGCCAGAAGTTAAAACGACTTGACCTGAACCGCCACCAGATGAAGAATCTTCTGTGTCAGACAAAATGAAAGGTATATCTTCAAACACAAGCGAGAGCTCTCCTGCACCTGGTTGGTCGTTTATTAGTTTTACCCAATAGAATTGATCCAAGCTTAAGTTTGCGCCAGGTGGCACTGTAACACTAATAGAACCTACTGCGTTAAATACTGCACTTCCCGCCCAAACAACCGAGTCTTCATTTCCATCAATCCCCTGCCCAGGACTATCTTCTGTTAAAATATAAAGAGCGACCGGCATACCTTGGATGGCCACGCCTCCAGAAGAGTTGTACATGTTTACGCTTGATGGCACATCTAGAGTAAGGATGACAGATCCATTTGATTGTTGGTCTACGTTTAAATTTAGATTTTGAAGTTTTTGAGTTTCTACTATTACATAATCCCGAACTGGATTTGCATTTCCTTGAAGCTGATGCCATTCAACAATATCAAAATAGTATCTAGTCGCAGGCCAAAGAAGGTTTTGAAAATTGTTTGGCATGTTGAAAGAAAATTGATTACTACTTATTGGAGTAAGATTTGGTGGGGTCGATGTAAAAAGATTTGAAGTATCAGCGGGAACATAACCAAAAACATCTCCAGAGACGTTTAAGCTTCCGTTTGGATTTGTTGTCACATCTCCAGCAAAACCAACCTCAACTTGCCATCTAAAAGATGGGTTTTGGACGTCTGTTGTCATCACGCCGTTTCCTGTCACAGAGAAGACACCGGGAGTGAGGTTCCATTGAACGTCTTGTATATGTTCACTAAAAGTCTGTGCAAAAGAAAAAACAGGGAAAAATAATCCGGCCAAAAGTATTGTTATTATTTTTTTGTTTAGGAATTTTTTCATTATCTAGAGAGTAAGTTTTTTAATTCTTTGTTTGTGTCGGCAACAGAAGATGAATAATCTTTCAAACCTGACAAAACATTTTCCACCATATCACTGAAAATCTTGTTTGTCTCAGAATAACTAGGATCAACCCAAGAACGTGAAGCGATAGCTGATTTATAATAGACGTCTGTGAATTTTGTGAGTGAAGATGAAGGAGTAAGTAAATCTCTTCTGGCTGGAGTGAGTCCTGAGACAAAAGAAAATGGTGCTGCGAGCTGTCCGTTGGCTAATTGACCTGCGACATAAAAAGCACCTTGAGGATTTTTAGATGTTTTAGGAATCGCTAAAGCATGAATATTGGAATATGTTAAGACGTTTTGAGAACCTTCGACTTGAGGAAGATTTGCGATGTCGAAGTTTAAGTTTGGATTGATTTTTTCTATCAAAGGTATTTCGCTAGCGAATCCAAAATATATAGAAAGGTCTCCTCCGACAAAAGCCGTGAGCGAATCTGGTCTTGATTTGTTCAAGAATAAACAGATTTTAGAGGATTGGAAAACTCAAGAAAGAATTTTAGAGTTTCTTCTGCAGGTTTTGCTGAAACTAAAGATTTCCCTGAAAAAACAGGAGTGTAAACAGATTTTGCGTAATCTCTCACGACCACGCTGTTGCCCAGCTGGATGTTCATCGCTAATATTATTTCTTTGAAGTTTTGAATATTTTTTGATTCTCCAAGAGCGACTCCGCTTCTACTTATTTCTAGAGTTCGTTTTTCTCTGTGAGCTGTGGAACAAGAGTTGCAAAATCTTTCCAGTATTTTGGAGGGGCGACTATTCCTTTTGAATCGAAATGATCTTTGTTATAAAACATAATCAAAGGATCAGATAAAAAAGGATAACCAAGGATTCCGTTTTCTCTTTTGAAAACATCGGCGGCTTGAATATATGTATCGGCAAACATTCTCTGAGTAAAACCTTGATAAGGTATTTCAATAACTTTGTCTGCGTAAATGTTTATTAAGTCGTTAGAAAGGAAGAAAATATCTGGCGTACCACCAAAAGCAAAAGAATCTAGAAGGTCTTTTCGTAAGTTAAGGATTTTTCTCGATATAGTTTAAGGTTAGCTGTCCTCCAGATTGATTATTAAAAAAGTCTACCGTATCTCTTAGTTTACTTTTTGATACAGTTCCCCACATTGTAACCGTACCGACAGCTCCGCCGGTCGGACTATCGGATGCTTTAGTTGGAAGTTTTATCGCTCCAGAAAAAAATGCTGCGGCAAGAGCACCAAATATACCGAAAATAACTAGTAGTACTATTTGAAAAGTTTTCATTATCTTATATTTTAAGCCAAAAACATAAAAACAAGAAACAAAAGTGGGTATTACGCCTTTTTGAAAATAATGCCGTAGTGATGGTTTCCGACCGGCACGCTTTCCTCGAAAACAAAACCTATTTTCTCAAACATGTTTTTGGAAGTTTCTTCGTCTACAATATTTTCTGGTTGAGGACCGATTCCTCCGAAAGACTCTGACCAATCCACAAGAAGAACTTTTCCACCCGATTTCAAAACCCGAAAACATTCTTTAACTAAGGACTCTTTATGCTGGACTTGGAAAAGTATGTTGGAAGCTATCAAATAATCTAAAGATGAGTCGCGAAGTTTAGAACCACCTTCTTTTTCTAAATCACCCCAGACAGTCTCGATGTTTTTAATGCTTTTTTGAGTTACGTCTTTTTGAATTTTCATCAAAAGGCTTTTTTGAATATCCACAGCGTAAACCTTACCCGAATCACCGACTAAATCTGAAAGTGGAAAAATATAGTGACCAGAACCTGACCCAAAATCAGCTACAACAGAACCTTCTCTAACTTTTAAATGCTTGATATTTTTTTCTGGATTTGAGAAATTTAAAATCATAGATACATTATATAACAGAAGATATTAAGAAAATAGACGAAGCTGTGAAGAAGTAACAAAAAACACCGGGTTTTTCCGGTGGTTTTTGTTTTTAGTTTATTATTTTTACAAACAAGTAAGAGATGCTAGTGAATCCCCTGCTCTTGGCTTCATAATTTTTACACCTTGAGTCTGCCTTCCAAGAATAGAAATAGATTCGATGTCTGTTTTGATAACCTGGCCCTTCTTTGAGATTGCGATTATTTCAGAAACTTCTGGAGTGATAAGACTCGCGACAACCAACTCACCTGTTTTTGCTGTCACTTTGGCTGTTTTTATTCCGCTTCCGCCTCTTTTTTGAGTTTTGTATTCTTCGAGTTTTGTTCTTTTTCCAAAACCATTTTCAGTCATAACTAAAAGTGTTGCGTCTTTTACGTCTTTTGTGATTACTCCAACACCGACAATCATATCATCTTTTCCAAGCTTCATTCCACGCACACCTCCGGCACTACGGCCCATTTCTCTGACATCTGAACTCTTAAATCTGATAGATTGACCTTTCTTTGTTGCGACAATAACCTCGTCTGTTTTACCTAAGAAATTTGCAGAGTAAAGTTCGTCGCCCGCACCAAGTTTGATAGCGATAAGTCCGCTTCTTCGAACCTCCTTAAAGCTTTCCGCAGAAACTTTTTTCGTAACTCCTTGTCTTGTAACCAAAAGTAAAAATTCACTATTTGCCTTTTTATCTTTGTCCATGGCGACAATAGAAGTGACTTTTTCTTCTGCTCCCAAAGATAGGAAGTTCATAATAGACTTACCTTTTGTCGCTCGACGACCTTCTGGGATTTCGTGCATTTTTATTTGATATGCTTTTCCAAGGTTTGTGAAAAATAGCAAATCAGAATGTGTAGAAGTGTTTAGAAGCTGGCTTACCACATCTTCTTCTTTAGTTTCCAAATCCACCACTCCGACTCCACCTCTTTTCTGACTTCTGTATTCTGTCGGATCTGTTCTCTTCACATATCCTCCTAGGGTGTAAACCAAAACAGAATCTTTTTCTGGAATAAGATCTTCATCAGAAATAGATTTAACTCCGCCTTTCACGACGCGCGTTCTTCTTTCGTCTCCGTATTTTTCTTTTATTTCTTTTAGTTCTTCTGAGATTACAGCTAAGATTTTCTTAGGGCTTGCAAGTAAATCTTTTAGATATTTTATCAAGGATAGTTTTTCTTTGAGTTCATCTTCAATTTCTTTTCGTTCTAGACCTGCGAGCTTTTGAAGTCGCATATCCAAAATAGCAGCAGCTTGAAGATCTGAGAATTTGAATTTCTTCATTAAGTTTACTTTTGCTTCTTCTTTATCTTTCGATGCACGGATTGTTTTTATAACCTGATCAATATGATCAAGAGCGATTTTCAAACCTTCTAAGATATGAGCGCGTGCTTCTGCTTTAGCTAAGTCGAATTTTGTTCTTCGCACCACCACGACTTGTCTATGCGAAATAAACTCAGACAAGAAATCTTTTAGAGATAGGGTTTGTGGCACACCATCTACCAAAGCAACCATGTTAAAGTTAAAATTTTGCTCGAGCTGAGTGTTTTTATATAGAGTGTTTAAAACTTTTTGTGGATGAGCTGTGCTCTTTAGGTCGATAACAATTCTTATGTCTGTTGTAGATTCGTCTCGTAGATCTTTTAGACCTTGGATTTTTTTATCTCGAAAAAGATCAGCTATTTGAGTTATTAGGTTTGATTTGTTTACTTGATATGGGATTGAAGTTATAACGATTTGCGCTTGACCCATTTTTGATTCACCTATTTCCGCTTCTCCTCTACAAACAACCCCTCCGCGACCCGTCGAATAAGCAGCTAAAATATCTTTTTTATTGTAAACTATTCCACCTGTCGGGAAATCAGGTGCTTGAACAAACTCCACCAAATCTTCTGTTGCGGCTTTTGGATTATCTATAAGATGAAGAGTTGCATCTACAACTTCCGTTAGGTTGTGTGGAGGGATTTTAGTTGCCATACCCACAGCAATACCAAGAGTTCCATTTAGAAGAAGGTTCGGGACGGAAGCTGGCATAACAGACGGCTCTTTTAAAGTGTCATCGAAGTTTGGACGGAAGTCGACTGTGTCTTTTTCAATATCTTTCAAAAGTTCTCCTGAGATTTTAGACATTTTTGCTTCTGTATAACGCATCGCCGCTGCAGAATCTCCGTCGATAGAACCAAAATTTCCTTGCCCGATAACAAGCGGATATCTAAAAGAGAATTCTTGAACAGTGTTTACCATCGCATCATAAACAGAAGAGTCTCCATGAGGGTGATATTTACCGATCACGTCTCCGACGATTCTGGCAGACTTTACGAATTTTGAGCTCGCGGTCACACCGAGTTTGTGCATAGAAAAAAGAATTCTTCTGTGTACTGGTTTTAGACCATCGCGAATATCTGGAAGCGCACGAGAAGTAATAACAGACATGGCATAAGCAAGATAAGAATCTTTCATCTCTTTTACAATTGGAGATTGAATTATTTTATCTCTTTGTTTTATTTCTGGAGTTTTATCGATTTTCTTTGCCATAAATATTAATTTTCTTGATTTTTATTGCTAATATCTTTTTTTAATTCTTTGAATTTATCTTTTGCTCCGCCAAATATCATCATTAAAGGTTTCAAATCTTCGCCTGTCGATTTTTCTACAATGTCTTTTTCTGTTTTGCCACTTCTTAAAAACAACATCCAGATACCGACGATAAGTAAAGTCAGCGACATTGCGAAAATTATCGCAAACTTATTTCTTACATCTTCTGGTTTTTGTCTTAACTTGTGAACAAAACCTAACATATTTAAAAATCTAAAAGAGCAACTGTGATTTTACCTCCTGTGAAATCTTTCTTTTTCAAAGTCAGTTTGTCGGTAGGTTTTACATCTTCAGAACCAGTTTCTTTGATAAAAGTTTTGATACTTTCCTTGTCGTAATCCATCGGGATGACCATTTTAGCATTGAAAGAATTGGCTATTTTTACAGCTGTGGTAGCGTCTATTGTGTCTTTTCCGTTTATTGGAACGAAGATTATATCTGGCTCGTCTATTTCTTCTCCGAGATCTTTCGAAAGAGAATCCTTGCTGTCCAAAGGACCCAAGAAACAAATATTTATGTCTTCGATTTTTATTAAATAAATAGTATTTAAATATTTCTTTTTGTCGATTTCCGCAGAAGACATAGCAACCTTTCTAATAAAAACATTTCCAACTTCGTATTCACAATTCCGGTCCATTTATAAGAAAAGGTGTCGAATCGCCAAAAGTAGCGGATTCTATTCCGTTAAAATCTGGATGGTTTGTAGTCGAAATAACGACGTTTGAACCAAACTTCGCTTGTTGGAAATCTTTCGAATCTTTTGCTACAGGATTAATCGCGACAACTGTGTCTCCTTGTTGGAATCTTGAAGAATTCTCTCCGAAATATAATTACTATAGGAGATATTATATCAAATTCTCGCTTTTTTAACAACGAATTTTGGGGATTTTATGATGTATCTGTTGCACAGAAGCCCGCACTCCTTTAAATAAATACTAAAACTGACAATATTTCAATATTGTGTAATATATATGCAAACCAGCAAACCCAGATGTCCCGAAGCAAACGAGTATTTCCCAACCCGTTGCGACCTATCATGGCACAAACTGGGGTGCAGTGAGAAGAAATGCAAGAAGAATCATGAGATTCTTTGCAGCTCCCATAATTGCAATTTGGGGGATATTCTCTTCCTGTTCAGATCGAACAGAGGAAAGGCCCGGCCAAGCGCCGGACCTTTCAATTTTTATTTTAAGAATTATTTTGTTCAAAATGTATACGACTAACCTTTCTTTCAACTCAGAATACTCATTAATCAGCATTGTTTTTGTTTTTTCATCTAGCCTAGTATAAAAATATTGATTTTAAGCTCTGATATTAAATCCTTCATAACCATTCTTTTACCATAAACATTTTCTGGTTTTAAAAACTGCATAGAATGCAATAACCACGTATTTTTATCTGGATTATTATATCCTTCGGATTAACTGAACAATTATATTGTAAGTTTTTCTTTTTTGATCCAGATTTTCAATTTGATTCTTATATTCTTTTATATTTCCCAATAAAGTAACAAACTTTCCTTTGCCGGGAGTTAGATTGCCATTTTCACGCAATTTTAATAATTCAAAAGAAAATAGTCAGCAACTTTAAACTTAAAATCTTGCACAAGAGTATCAATTTCTTCTATTTGAGATAAATTCTTAAGTACTAAACACTCCCTTCTGAATAATTTCAATTTCATCATTTATCCATCATGTTGATGCTTTCAAGCCCATATCAGCATCATCAATACCAGGAATACGTGGTCCAAACAATTTAGGATATTCTTCTCTATTCTTCCATTCTTTTTTTAATATCATCCAAATCTTCTAGATTGCCGGCCATCTTGTTATTTAAACTTTCCATAACAAAAAAATAAAAAAAGTAATAATTTATTATACCATAAACTCAATCACATCCCCATCTTTCACAATGTATTCCTTCCCTTCTGTCCGGAGTAATCCTTTCGCACGAGCATCGGCAAAACTTCCAGAATCAAGCAATTCTTTCCAATTTATAACCTGCGCCTGATGTATTTTGTCTTAAAAGCCCAGTGAATAGCTGCGCCGGCTTCAGGCCCGGTCGCGCCCACATCCACTGTCCACGCACGCGTCTCCTCTACCCTGTCGTAAAGTAGGTCATCAAACCTAAAAAGCTATAACTTTTTTTAATCAATTCATCTATTCCATCTTTATCCCCTTCGAAGTTCTGTTTTTTCTTCAGTAGACAAATCTTTCAGCTCATCTTCTGTCTTCGCGTCTATCACCACATATTCATAACCAGAGCTTTCTATAAAATCAGTCAGCTCTTTAAATTTCGCTGGATCTGTCTCATCAAAATTTTTCACTCCACTTCTTTTATTCAATCCAAAAATCATTTCTACTTGTCAGCAAGTTCAAACTTTTTTATCAATTTCTCTTCGTCTTCTGTCAGCGCTAAGGTGTTCGCCATTTTTTCTTCTTCTAAAACTTTTCGAACTTTTTCCAAAACTTCCGCTTCTTTCACAGCTTCTTTGTCACCTCTTTTTACATCGCGACCAATGTTCGCCAATCTTTTCTCTACACTCGCCAAATCTGCCAAGATAAGTTCCATACTTATAACCTTAATATCTCGAAGAGGATCGATGTCGCCATAGACGTGAATTATTTCTGTTCCGGCGGATTGTATCGGAATATTCTTGACCGGCCGAAGTATCGCGTCCACTTCTCGAATATGCGAAAGAAATTGATTCCCAAGCCCTTCACCTTTGAGCACCTCGCCACAAGCCCGGCAATGTCCACAAACTCTATTATCGCTGGAACTGTTTTTTTAGTTTTCGAAAAATCAGACAAAAGCCAAAGTCGTTCATCAGGTACAAACAACACCCACAGAAGGGTCGATAGTACAAAAAGGAGGTAGTCGCCGTGACTTACCGACACCCTTTTGTTAATGCATTTCAAATAATGTAGATTTACCAACATTTGGCAAAACCAACGATTCCGATAGCTAGTCCCATAGATTCAAAATATAGCAGGATTTATAGGTATTAGCAATTTAAAAAACTCTCACCAATAAAAATAGTCAAAGCCATTGGTGAGCATTAAGATAGCTGGCAGAGCGCGGATGAACGGATCATAAACTTTTATATGCATTGTTATCGCGCCAAGACAACAAAACCAAAATCCCCGTCGCAGGACAAACATAAGAAGGATACCAGAGAGCCAAAAAGTAAATTCCCGCTATTAAAAGTTTCAAAGCACCCACAACATACATAGACCATTTTGCAGACCATACCACGGAACTCTTCCGCCATACTCTTCGCTCCTTTTTCCACGATATTTTGTCGGCTTATTAAATCGCACAATCCAAACATTGATAAGACCGAAGGCAAGAACGATTTGCAAAACAGATACTACATACATTTGTGTTATCTCTGGCATAAATTTTTATTTATTTTTGTAATGAATATATTATAACTCAGAAATTAGATATAAATTTGTGAATATTTATATACTTGACAAATACGATAAAATCTGATAATATTTTAGAAAATTTGAACGAACATGAACAACAAAAGACCTTCTGGGCAATATTCTTGACAATCTCGATCGTGGCGTTCTGTGCCCTGTGCATGCCGCTCGTCGAAGTTTACTTTGGATGGAATATGCCATTCGTGAACCTGGACGACACGACGCTCACAGTCTTTGGTTACAAGATCGTCGGCATGGATCGACAGTTTGGCTTCCTGATGCTTTTCGGTATCATGCTGATGATTCCATCACGAACCATACATCTCTCCTTGCTCAAGCTCACGGAGAAGAAACGCTAAGCGCCACAGGCGACGCAGCGAAAGACCTCCCCATTCAGGGGAGGTCTTTCTTTTTTTAATAATTACCCTATAACTCAGAAATTAGAAATTTTTCAAAGCTTTTAAATCTTTTGCTCTTGTCAAAGTGATGAGTTTTTATACCCACAGACTATACTTAATATGTCGGCGTTGTGTTCAAAATAAATTACATCCTCAGCATTTAAACCAAAATGCGAAAGCATTTTTTCATAATATTTCGGGTCGATTTTATCCGGATTGTGTTTTAAAGTAAAAACTTCATAAGGCATTTTGTCTAGACTAAATTCTTTTATTTGTTCGTCAAATATGTTATTAAAATAATTTTCCGATTAGAAACTTCTAGAAGACCGAACATCTCGTGATCAATCCCCTGACCTTTATAACGAATGTATTTATAGCGTCATTAGGATTGTTTTCATACATTTATTTCTGAAAACAATAAAATAAGGAAGATTTGTCTATCCATAATTAAACATTTTGCATCGCACGACGAGCGGCTTCGAGAGCTTGTGTATTTTTAAATTAACTTTTGGAACAAAAGGATAAAATCTAATTTCTATGGTCAATTGCCTTCTCTTCCATTTAAAGTTTGTAATAAGTAAGTGGGACCATATACCCAGACCTCATAACCTTTTCAATAATATCCCAACCAGCACCAAATATTATTGGTTTTGGTTTTGACCCATTAGTTTTAACTTTAGTAAGTGGAACAAAAGATCCAGTGCACTGTATATCGCAGTGGATAATTTTTAGGAAGAAATAATAATTTTTTCCAATAATTTGGACAAGGTAAAGATCTAATTTCTACATCCTGTGCTCTCCACATCTCCATTTATTTTATTTTTGATTAATGTGGGAATTTATTCTTCCAGTTCTTAATAAAAATCCTATAGCAGATATAGATTTTATACCTTCATTAAATTCTCTTGGTCTTGGGTTGCCTTTCGAGCGGTTTTTAGAAAAGCTTTTTTTCCGTTCACAAAAAGAAGAAGCCTTAAAAACTAATTTAGCAATTTGGAGTTTTGATTTTTTAAATAAAATTTTCTGTTCCTTTTAATAATTATATCATTTGATCTAAGGAGTCTCTAGAATACTTCTGTGGATAAAATTATCAATATTATCTATATTTTGCTCAGTTCTTTCATTTTTATTTATTGTCTTTATTGGTAAATCCAAAGAGTTTGTTATATTGGCTCTGAATTCTTTCTTTATAATTTTATTCACCACATATTGAGCATCAAAAAAATTGACGGATGAAATCCTCTTTTCTTATTCTTCCCTCCTTCTTTTCTCTTCTTGAACAAATCTCATAAGCTAAAATAGGATTTGATATATGTAGACAACTTCAACTTTATGACCACGTTTTAAAGATCTTTCAATATTAAGCTTGGCTTGGTCATAATTACTGAAAGTTCCATCAAAAAGAAAGTTTTGATCTTGTTTTAAAGCTAGATCGTGAATAGAGTTAGCAAGAGTAGATACTGCACCTTGAAACAAATGAGAATTATCTCCTTAGAATAATCCTTAAATTCTTTACGCAAATCATCAGAATCTATTCTAATAACATTTCTACCATCATAATCTTCCAAAAACCTTTTTGAAAATTCTGTTTTACCAGCCCCGGGAGAACCAGCCATAAATATTGAAACAGGTTTTTCATCTTTTGGATAAATATCTAGGCTGGTATATTTCCTAGCGATGACTTTTTTATTCTTATTTGCAAAAGCCATTGCTTTATTTTCAATTTCACTATTTAACATATTTTGATTAAATCAATCTCTTTCATTAACCTATCTGTTCAGAAAGAACTTTTATTATTTTTGGTAGTGTTCTTGATTTCTTCATTTGATAATTTTCTTCCCTTTCTGTCTTTTAGATATTTCTGGGCTGGTTGATATCCACCGATGTAAAAATTCCAAGCCACTTCTGGAACTTGTCCAAAATACTGATCTTTGTTTATATAAACTTTTTCATCTTTGTAAGATATCTTTTCTACTTCATCACTTCCGCTTGTGGGAATATGGGTAGTTAAGTTTATTTACCTCAGGAGATGTCATAAGGTGAAGTTCGCGAAGCTTTGCTCCAATATCTACGAGCTCCAAAACTTGTCTTTGTTTTCTGGGTATGGAACACGTGGAAAATCAATCTTCAAAAATTCTTTATACTTTTCGCGATAAGCTGGTGAATGTAAGACAGCATAAATATAATCCAAAATATTTTCTGGTGTGGTATCACCCACCACTTCATTTATCTTCTGCCAAATTTCTTTGTTAAGGTTTGGGATTTTTTTCGTTTTGATGTGTATAAGATAAAGAGGTGCAACAGCTGACTGAGTGCTGGCTTCACCAAATCTTGCTTCAATGACAGACGAAGTTATAAATAATGCATCCCATGATGGATTTTTTTAGCCCTAGCAAATCAAACCAGATATTTTCCATTAGTGTCAAATGACCTTGAGACTTTTCTTCCAGTTCTCCAGACTAATTTATCTTCATAGAAAACATATTTACTATTCAAAATTCTATAGTTTATAGGAATAATATATTTTTTCAAATCATTTTCATTTTTTATATTGTCATATCCAGCAAGATATTCCAATCTTGTTTTTTACGTTAAACTTTTGATGCAATAAATTTATTTTCTTCTGTGTTTTGAAAATCTTCGAATCTTTGTAGAAGTTTATTTTGGATTTTGATCTATAACAAATTCATCATGAGCCGTTGTGACACCAACAATCAAGTTTATGGAAATATTTGAGTTACAGAAAAACCTTTCTCGTAATCTGATTTTCCCTTTCCTTCTAAAATCCAAATATCGCTTTGGGATTTGTAAGTTCTATCCATTTCAAGCCTTCTACACTTCCCTTGTCGAGCTTCTCAAATTTATCTTCTCTTGTTCCATATAAATCAGCTTTCAAAACTTGAGCTAACTCGCCTTTTTTACTTCTTTTGTATTTTTACCCCTAAAATTATTGAAACGCCTGTTTTAATATCAAAAACATTTTCGTCTTTTTTACCGTCTGGCGGATGCTTCTTTTCTATTACTTCATTTCCGTGCAAATCTACAATATAAATTTTGTCAAAAGTCTTTCGCAGGTGTGCCAACGCATTCCACGAAATGTTGGATTTTCAGTCGACATACCCATGAGCGGTGATCATCCCGACAACACTTCAATTATTTTCTCCAACGAACTTTCTGCAAAGCGAATAAACTTCACGTAGTCATCATTTATCCATTTTGAATTTTCCTTTAATTTTATTTTTCCGCCTGGTTCAACTTTATACACACTGTTTCCGTATATTCTTTGTTTTGAGAAATACCCAGAATAAGGCGGATTCCCTATCACGCACATTATTGGGTATTCTGATTTTATTTCTGAAGCATTTTTAGATTCATCAGCAATAGCATCCATGCTAAATCCAAAAAGTGATCCTTTGGTTTGAATAGTCTTTTGGTTCTTCTAGCGTGTTCGTTAAATAAACACCGAGTCTTTCGTTTAGATTTTTAACACCTGTTTCCTGGAGTGTCATGCCAAGTTTTAAGTGAGCTATCGTGTACGAAGCCATCATATTCGAGCCGTGAAGTCTTGGAAGTAAGTCGCTTTTAACTGATAGCTTCAACGACCCTCTTGTCCTACGAAACTTTTGTGAATGTGTTCTATAACTTCGTTTAGGAATGTTCCTGTACCTGTCGCCACGTCCAAAACCTGCACTTTGTATTTTCTAACATCTACAAGTGTGCCGTCTTTTTTAGACTCTGTTTTGTTCAACTTTGCGCGACATACATCTTCTTTTCTTTTACTTTATTTTCACGTGTCGGCGAGCCCTCTTTGCGAGTCCGAACTTTCAAAATCATCTTCCACTGCTCGCACTATAAACTGAACTACAGGTCGAGGTGTGTAGAAAACCCCATCTCCATTTTCTTTTTTCGTGTCACATTCTTAGGAAACTGTGAAGTGGATAACAGGGTCTGGGACTTTTGTGTGAGATTTTTTCCAAATAAATCAGTTTGACTGAAGTACTCAGCATCAAGGTGTGTACGTTTGCGTGAGCGAAAAACTCGCAAAGTTCATTCAACAATAAATGCCAATCTTTCAGAAGGACGCCTCGCAATGTGATCAAAAAATTTATGGTGTAAAAATGGATTTGTTTTAGGTACTAAATCGCGAGCCTCTGCTCGAGAAAAAGTTTTTGGTGTTTTATCATTATAACGAGCAACAAAAAGACCGTAGACTAACGTCTGCGCATACATATCGGCAAATCTTCATCTTTTAAACCTGAAACAAGGTTTTCTGTTACAACTTTTTTAATACTTAAAAGCTCTGTATATTTTTCATTATCTGATAACAACATTTCTTTCACGTTGTCACGAATTCTCTGAGCTTTTCCTCCCATTATTTGAGCTAAGTGCCTTCCTCGTTTTATCGGTTCTTTATGTTCAAGTGTAAAGCTTAGAAGAAGTTTTTCTAGACGAGTAGTTTTCTGTGAGGAGAAATAGTACGGAAAGTTTTGTCATATGTAGCTATTTTAATTGGTTCTTCATATCTTTCACCTTTTCTATAAAAACGAAATTTACTCTTGGTCTGTGAGGATGAGATTGTCGTAACCAAAATATCTATCCATCTGGCTTCCTTTTTCTATTTTGTCTAAATCCATACCTGATCGCTTGTTTTCATATAAAACGGGAACCTGGTTTTGAGTACGACGAAATCAGGCTTGTTTCCTTCGACAGCTCTACCATCAAAGGAATAATTTGATACTTTTGGTCTTTGGGAAAATAGTTTCTAGAAAATTTTCGAATTCAGTTCTATAACCTATTTCCGCACTGGTTTGTGGGTCTTTAAATTTTTCAGCTATTTTTTGCGAGGTAGTCTGCATAAACAAAATTATGCCTCGTGTAACCAAGGATTTTACAAGAATGGTAAATTAAAATTTTTGGCCAAAAATTTTAATTTGATCAAGTTATATTAAAGAAAACGGACTTTTTATAGTGCATAAATTTAAAACACTCAAATATAGAGTTCTGAATCCAAATTTCCCAAGGGAAATTTTGATTTAATATTGGGCCATTTTTTAACTTTTTGTTTTTCTTTTTTTTTTTTTCTTTTTTGGAAAGAAAACCCGGGAGCCTTAGCACCCCCGGGCCGATAATAGTCGCTTTCAGGGTGTCATAGTAGATACACCCATATCTACGGTTACCCTAAACTAGTATCTCTTCGCTCCAGCGCCCTTCGGTCACTGGGTAGCCCTCTCGCTATATGAGCGGTATCTAATCCGTCGCAAGATTGTTCGAGATAATCCGGACGGGTTACTCCCATTCGAGACCCAGATCGTAAGATATTGCGCCTCCACAGCTTATCGGCATATCGCGTCCTCGTCGACATTTGCACCAAGTGCAACATGAAGAGTTTCAACCAGTTCTAATTTTAGAATATATAATCCTGGAATTTTTTGGTAAAGACGAATTATTACCTTCTTTTTTTCTTTACTTCAAAATTGCCATTCGTCTTTTTCAGGATGATACATAGCAAGTCTATAAAGTCCCGTAAAAGGAATTCCATTTTCATCATAATAAGTAATACATATTCTAGATTCAACAGCCCCGTAGCCGTTTTTTATATCGTATGAAAACTTTCTTACATACTCATAAGATTTTATTTCCTGGTTCATCCTATGTTTCAATATCTAGGATAGTTAATCCATGTTGATCTGATTCTTCTCTTTGTTATTTTTGGATTTTTTTAGACCTGTTGCAGATTCAACAATAGCAACTACTCTTCTTTTGCGGGAAATCTCTCGCTCCCTTCTTCTTTATTTTCTTTTTTATTGAGTTTTTGATTCATTAAATGGGTTTTCCATGAATTAATTATAGCATTTTAAAGAATTTAAGAATAAAGCCCGCGACCTTTGGTCGCGGGCTTTGTTCTATTGCATCACGTCTCTTAATTCATTTTGGTATTTCTTCATCACTTCCATCGAAGCGACCATTTGATTTTTACCTTGTTTTTCAGTGCTTTTACTTTCGTTTGCTATTTTTTCAAACACATAGATTTTTCATCATCTCAATCAGTTTTTCGTTGGAGTCAGGCAAGCCAGATTTTTTAAGCTGGCTTTTTAACATCTTTTTAACGAAAATTTTTTAATTCCCATATTTAATTCTTTAAAGTTTTAATAATGCCATTCTAACAAAAATATACTAGAATTACTACACGATGAATTTAGACGAAATAAACAAAAAATGGCACAAACAAAATAAGTGCGAACTTAAAAAGACAAAGTGACGCAAGCCTGTTTTTAGTTCTGGAAATTCAAAAGCGAAAATAGTTTTTATCGGTGAAGTCTATGAAAAAGATGAAGACTTGCAAGCATAAACCTTTCATAGGAAGATCAGGGAAATTTTTAGATGAAATGTTGGAAAGTATAAAATTAAAAGAGAAAACGTTTACATAACAAATGTCGTGAAATATCGTCCACCCAACAACCTTCGCGGATCCAAAACCAGAAGAAGCAAAAGAGAGTCTGTCGTGGCTTGTAGAAGAGCTAAACTTGACAAACCCAAAATAATCGTGACTCTCGGGCGACATGCGATGAATCGGTTTTTCCCTGATGCGAAATAAGTAGTTCACGGAAAAGTTTTGAAAATAGAAACAAAGAAATAAAATGTAAAAAGTTCTTAGCTTTGTATCACCCGGCTGCCGCTTTATACAATGGCTCGATGAAAAAGACTCTAGAAAAAGATTTTAAGAAGTTAGAAGAGTTTTTATAAAAGTAAAGGGCTAGCGCTTTCGCACCAGCCCTACCAGTTCTATGAGAAGTCTGGCTTCTCTTGAACACACCTTCGGATACTTACCGAGGTTGCGTTCAACAACAGCAGGAGGAGTTATGCTAATTGGATCACTCGCATGAATATATTTTACGGTAAATCCTTTCATAGGAATTACCGTTTGCGTCCAATTCTTCCACCATTGATCCGACGACACACCCTCCAAGATCTTGTTTGTACCTCATCTTCTGCCCTGCCATCAGCCAGAATGGTGATTTGTGCAGTATCTAACCCGTCCAATTTCTGCCGGGAGGAATTATACATCTCCCAAACAGAACGCCTTCCCTTTTCCTCTTCATTGCTATTGAATTGTTTTATGTTCTGGCTATTTTATATCATATAAAATCAACAAAGTCAAAATATTAATCTGTAATATCCTCTTCTGCCAGCGTCTCATATACCTGGAAGCGAAAATACAATAACCAAACCAGAAAAACATGGAATTCCTAAATACAGAACCTGAAATTGTAGCGGCTATCGCAGGACCTTTCATTATCGTGACCATGTCATGGCTGATGAGCACTACCGGTGGAATGGTTGAGATTGAAAAAGTAAGACAATACTTAATTGCCTATCCCCCTTTAAATAAGGATTTGGGTTTTTATGAAAATCATACCTGTAATAAAAAGGCCTAAACGTCTATATCTATGAGAAAAGAACAATAAAACTGAGAAGGTTTTTATGGAAAGCTATGCAGAGTTTTCCGATGCTATTCCTAGATACACGCTTTTTCAGACTTCAAAACAAAGAAACGGCCCTAGATATCACTCAAGACACCTTCATAAAATCCGGCACGTTCTTTCAAAGAGAAGAAAGGGAGAATGGCAGGAGCATTTTTATAGAATGCCAAAAAACTTTAATCATTGTGATTACCAGTGAAAAGAAATCTTCTTCGCTCTGAGAACAATCTAGAAATCGGAAAGTTGAGCTAAATTACAGAAGAAGAAATGTCTAAAGAAAAGAAAAGCCTAATTATAGAAAAAAGATATAGAAAGTTTGAAACGTATTAGAAAAAAGAGATTTTAAAAATATAAATAGAAGCAATGATGAGAAAATGGAAGAAATTAGTATTGGGAGTGAAATTCGGAGATATTTTAGAAAAATCACAAACCATGTATCAGTAATGATTCACAGAGGGGTCGAGAAGTTAAAAAAGATATTAAAAAAGATGAATAAAAAAATGGAAAATTTATAAAAATACTCAAGAGTATAAATCTCTCACAAAAAGAGAAAGATGTTTTGAGATACAAAATAGAACAATTTATTTCTTTCAACCCTATCAGGGGCGAAGTTCATGTTCCTAAAAGTCTTTTTTACTTCTCTGTCTTCACTTTTAAAGCACTTGGAAAAGCTATAGCTTTGGTTTTGATTGTAACTTATTGTTGTCGGAGGAAGTGGTGTGTCGTATGCTTCTACAGACGCTCTTCCAGGAGACAAACTCTACAACGTTAAAATAAACGTAAACGAAAAAATAGAAGAAAAACTAGCTCTAACAACAGAAGCTAAGGTTACTGTGCAAACTCAAAAAGTAGAAAGAAGACTTACAGAAGCTCAAAAATTAGCAGACAAAAAAGATCTTTCTCCTGAGAAAAAAGAAATCATAAAAACAAATCTTGAGAAAAACGTAAACGAAGTAGCTAAATCTATCAAAAACCTAAAAGACGAAGGAAAGATAGAAGAAGCTCTAGACACAACTTCTAAAATATCACCTGTGCTTGAAGCCCACAAGAAAGTTCTTACTGAGCAAAAGATAGAAGAAGATAGTAATTCAGTTTCTTTGAAAACATTTGCGAAGGCAGAGGTTGGAAGAATCTGACTCTCTTCTAGAAGGTGTCGACGCGTTATCAAAACTCTAGAAGAAGCGGAGAAGGATGTTTTAGAAACAAAGTAAACGAAGATCAAAAAACAGCAGAAGAGGTTACAGAGAAACAACAAAAGAACTAACTGAAAAGATTGAACAAATCAAAAAAGAAAATATAGAAATTGATTTGAAATCACAAAAGAAACAAAGAAGATTCTTCAAAACTAGAAACTTCTAAAAGCAGAATCAGATATTTCAAAGAAAAACACAAACGCTTCCTTTCTGCAGAAACTTAACCAAAGAAAACCAGCGACATTGCAAAATGTAATAGCTATCGAGTCTGAAACAGATGCTGAATTAAAGGTTAAAGAAGCTGAGGTTTACTTCTAAAGGCAGAAAAAGCTAAAATAATGGGAAATTTCAAAGAAGCTTTGATGCTTTCTCAACAAGCAAGAAAGATTATTGGGCAAATAGAAGAATACAGTAAAATTAAAAGTGTTGAATCACAGAGCGCTGTAAAAATCCAAAGCGAAGTAAAACAACACAACCATAAACAAAGAGAGTGAAACAGAAAATTCAAACGAAGAAATAAACGAAGAAGAAAATGAGGTGGAAGAAAGTTGAAAGTATTCAAGAAAACAAAAACGAAGTTTCTATTATTGATATAAAAGCTGAAGCAATAAAATTCTAGAGAAACAAACGCTTCTCTAAAAGATAAACCTTAATCAATCAGCTCAAATTCGTCTTTCCGTAACTCTTCTTGTTTTCGATAAATCCAAAACACTATGCCAGAAGAAATCAAATAAACCAACAAAAACAATCATCCAGACAGATGGTTGTTTTTGTTTAGGACTAGAAGATATTGCTTCTGCCGACAATCTTTCGTTTAGGTTTGTTGATTCTTTTTCCTCCTCTACTTTTTGATTGCTAGATGATTTGGATGACACAGAAGATGAAGAACCGGAGTAACTTTTACTTCCAGAAGACGACGCAGCGACTGTCGGAAACTTTCTTATGACTTGCAAAACTTCCGCTCGGACTTAGAAGCATTACACTCAAGGGATTTAATCTTTTACTCTTTGAGTTTAAGATCAGGTTTTTATTTGCCAAAATATAAGTTCCTTCTGGTATTACAAATTTGGCTCCGTTTGAATCTTTGAGTATCCAACCAGATAAATCTATTTCTTGACTAGATGTGTTTTTAATCTCCACGCTTCCGTCTGAATGTATTTTGGTTATCGAAACATTTGGACTACTGACTGTTATTGTTATCTTACTTGTCGCGTCTGGTTCCATACCTTCAAAATACGTCGAATAATATTTCAAATAAACAACATACGTTCCTTCGTAATCGTAAGTATGTTCAAACTTTTCATTTTTAGAATAAAATCTTTCTGTTCCATCTCCCATGTTCCACATAAAATCACCACGCAAAATATTTGCGCCATTTAAATCTCTTGTGTGCAAAGAAAATTTTACAGGTGAACCGACAGGAACACTCGAATCCACGACTTTTATCTCAACAATTTCTTTTGTGTATAAAGGAGAATTGTTTGCAGACGAACTCGAAGAGCTGTTTGATTCTTCGGAATCATCATCGTCTTCGCTTTCTGCGTCTTCATCTGAACCTGTGTCTGTGCCTTGGTTGCCAGCATTTCCAGAATCAAAAGATGCGTTTTGTTCTCCCGGGGTCGGCTCTGCCGTAATCCAAATAGAACCGTTCCACTGCATTGTTTGCTTGGTTGAATTATCACCAGCCGGCCAACCAGAAGAGAAATCTAAATTCTGGATTATGTTTCCATTTCCATCTCGTAAGACAAGATGTTCGCCGTCGTTGGCTAGCGCACCAGAATAAGTAAGCAAAGCTGTCACACCCGACACAGTAGCATCTGAAGTTCTTTCTAAAAGAGCATATGAACCTCCTGAAATACTTCCAGAAAGATTTATAGAAGGTGAACCATCTTCTGATTTTAGCGTCCATCCGGAAAGGTTTACGCTAGAACCTCCGGTGTTTTGGAGCTCGATCCATTCAGCGTTTGCAGAAGAACTATTCCCCATCCAGGAAATTTCTGAGACTAAAATCTCGGCTTTTACCAAATTTGGTAATAAAAATAACACTAAAAATAAAATATATTTCATTTTAAATTTAAATTACTCTAAAATGCTTTTTAAAATATCTTCTGGAACTTCTTTTATTTTCCCGTTCGTGCTTGATTTTTCTGGAGATTTTTGAGGCTGATAATCTTCTTGTGCTGTGTGTTTTTTATCTTCTGAAAAATCTTTATTTTGATTTTCTGATGGAATATTTTCGCTTGGATTTTCTGGAGTCTTTTTTTCTGCTCGTGCTGGAGGTTCTGGTTCCCTATTTGAAGTGTTGTTTGAATTTATGTTTACAGAATTGTCGTTAATCTGAATTTTGTTAGCCAAAGCAGGATTTGAAGAAAGTGCTTTTGACAAAGCGTCTTTGAGAAGTGATTTATTCCCCGCTGAAGGATCTTTCTTGGAGATGTTTGGTCTTTGAACATTTTCTGAAAGATTTTTTAGAGAGACTTCTTTACTCGCCTTTGGTTCTAAAATAGCCTTCTTTAAATCTTCTGGAATTTGGATTTTTACTGGAGGCTTCTCTGCTTTCTTAGGAAAATTTGCAGGTTTTTTGTCGAATCTTTTTTCTGGTTTTTTAAAGTCTTTTTTGAAATCTGTTTTTTTAGCAGGTTCTGGTTTTTCGGGAAAAGCTCCAGAGTATTCGTCATCTCTATGTCCGCGAGGTTTGTATTCTCCACCAAACTTTTCTCTTAAATATTCTTCTTTTTTATCAATTTCTTTTTTTTGCTTTTCTGTGTGAAATTCTGTTTTATACCATTCATCGATATACTTTTGAACTTCTTGACGAGGTCGTGAGAAATTGTTTCTTGAGGTTTGAATAACTTCTTCTCTGAAAGAAATAGGGTTTTTAGAAAGAGGACCCATTGTTGTCGCAGAAAAAGGTTTCGATCCGACTCCGTCTATCATTAGAGTCAGATATATTTGGAAGCGACCAAGGTTTACAATATCTTCTTGGGTAAATGTCGGCACGAAAACTTTTTCCAAAAGTTCTGCGTCGAGTGGACCAACACGGAAAGAAACAGTCGTACCCACGTTTCCAAAAACAGCGTCTCGCACCTCTTCTTCCATCTGCTCGACGTATTGGTGAGCCATTGTTAGGTTTAGTTTATATTTTCTTGCTTCAGACAAAATGTCGGCGAAAGATTCGTTTGCGAAGTTTTGAAACTCATCTACAAAAAGGAAAAATGGTGGAAGATCTGCCATGTCTGCTTTCGTCGAATCCGCACGAGACATAGCCGCAAGATAGATTTTTGTAATAAGCATACCACCCAAAAGACCAGCGTTTTGTTCTCCGATTCTTCCCTTCGAAAGGTTTATAAGAAGGATTTTCTTTTTGTCCATAACCTCACGGAAATCGAAACTTGAAGTTTTTTGTCCGATAATGTTTCGCACAATAGGATTGGCGGTAAACTGACCTATTTTGTTTTGGATAGCTGCGGTGGCTTCACGCATAAAACGCTCGTCCCATTTGGCGAACTCATCTTCCCAGAAAGTTTTTACTGTCGGGTCTGTGACGTTTTTGACTATTTCTTCTCGATAACCTTTGTCGGCGTACATTCTGTTTACACCAAGAAGCGTGGAGCCTGGATATTCTAAAAGAGCCAAAAGTGTGTTACTCAAAATATATCTCATTCTTTCAGAGAAAGTGTCTGGCCAAATCTTGTCGAAAGTAGACATCAAACCTTGGACAACTAAGTGTTTTTGGTCTTCGGCGACAGTTTCTAGAATGTTAAAAGAAATAGGATTTTCTGAATCAAAAGGCGCAAAATAAACAACGTCGTTTAGTCTTTCTTCTGGAATATAATCCAAGAGTGTGTCGATGGCGCTTCCGTGTGGATCGATAAAACACATACCTTCGCCGTTCTTTATATCTTGCGCGGCCATGTTTTCAAGCAGGGTTGATTTACCCATACCTGTTTTACCAATAATATAAACGTGGCGAGAACGATCTTCCGCTTTTATACCAAAACGTACTTTTTTTCCTCGGAAATCTGTCTCCCCGAAGTATGTAATCTGGTTTGGATTATACATTTAAAAAATATTAAGAACGCATTGCTCTGACAGCAAAGTAAATAGCCAGGAAGAAAACTAAAGCTAAAATCTGATGCGTCCAAAAAGAAAATATTGCTAGCGGCTCTTCAACTCCGCGGAAAAAGATAAGCACTCCTCTATACGCCGCCAAGACAAATCCTAAGAAAAATAGCGACAAGTGCGTTGAATTTTAAAACCATTTTGTTTCCGCTTCCTGTAAAACCAGCAAGCACAGCCAAAGCCACCATGATAAACATAAGAGCCATTCCAGAGAAATTAAAATATTTCAAAAAATAAAGGGAATGTGGAAGACCATTGAAATTCGGCGACGAGAAAGATACTTTGGGTTGCTTTCAAGTAATAACTTGATTGACTATTTTTAGACATAGAAAGTAAGAACTAATTTATTAATAACTCTATTATATAGTAAATCTTGAATAAAAATCAGTGGATTGTGGGAAATCGGAGATTGGCCCACCTTCATTTGAGAATTTTTTATGTTTGGCTTTTATCAGACTTTCAGCCGACAAAACATCGAAATGAAGGCGCGGGCTTCTTTACTTTTTTCTGTTTTTATATTAGTATCAAAGAGATTATTAGACGGATTTAAGGCTGACCTTATAGACACAATAAAAGTCTATAAAACCTAAAATCTAAGTTTCATCCGCCTAGTAGCGGATATTTATGGATACAATATTAGATACAAGAAATCCTGAGCTATTGAAACTAACAGAGAAATCTTTTACTCTGAAAGTTGGTGAAATAGTGGAAGAACAAATAATAGACACAAAAAGAGCTTCTACATTTTCGTGGATCTTGGAGTTTTCGGAACGAGTATTATCTACGGTAAAGAATTTATCAATGCCAGAGATATTATTCGAAAAATCAGAAAAGGAGACACAATCAAAGCGAAAATAATCGAGATTCAGAATGAAGATGGATATACAGAACTTTCACTTAAAGAAGCAAGACAGCTCTTGTTTGGAAAGAAGCGGAAAATTAATCGAGAGTAAAGCTGTTCTTGAACTTCCTATCAAAAAAGCAAACAAAGGAGGTCTTATCATCGAATGGAAAGGAATTCAAGATTCCTTCCAGCGTCTCAGCAGACAGAAAACTATCCTCGAGTTGAAGATTCAGACAAAGATAAAATCTTAAAAGAACTTGAAATTTGTCGGAGAAAGATGGCTGTCAAACATCATCTCTGCAAATCAAAAGAAGACAAACTTGTTTTCTCTAGAAAAATCTACAAACCAAGAAGAGCGAAAAGAGGTTGTCGACAAATACAACGTCGGTGACGATCTAGAATGTGAAATCGCTGGTATCATTAGACTTTGGAGTGTTTTTGAAAATAGAAGAAGATTCTTGAAGGACTTGTTCACATTCCAGAAATCGACTGGGGACTTATTGAAGACCCAAGAAAAATCTTTAAGAAGTTGGAGAAAAAGTAAAAGCTAGATCATAGAAGTTAAAGAGATGGAAAGATTTCTCTTTCATTGAAAGTTTTCAAAGAAAATCCTTAAGAAAACAAAGGGGGGGGGGGGGGGGGGAGATATTATTTCTGGAGTTGTTATCAAATTTAACAAGCACGGAGCTTTGGTTTCAATCAAAGAAGGAGTGGCTGGACTTGTTCACAACTCATCATTTGGTTCTGAAGAAAAACTAAAGGAGACTCTAGAACTTGGAAAAACACAACTTCCAAATAAATATCTTTGATCCAAAAGAACAAAAAATGACTTTAGCTTTTATTGAAAATAAAGCGAAATAAACAAAAAGGTCCGCAAGGACCTTTTTGTTTAAAGTAGCAAAGCCCAGACACGGTCTGGGCTTTTTCTCTGATGGTGCAAGATGGTTTCAGAATTTCCTACGCCGGTATTCAACCTCAAGCGTATTCATGAAGTTTCCCCCTGAAGAACGAAAAAGAGTAGATCAATGCGTAAAGCTTTGGGCGCCTGACTGAAGCTAAAAATGATAGCCTCTGCAGTTCTCTGGTGAGGGCCTGGTCTTTCAACTTCTGCCAACTTAAACGACTCTTCTATTCCAAACGGCAGCTCGATCTGTATTGCTGGACCTGTCGAAAGAACACGACTTCACAGTGGCACTTGGAACAACTCCCTCCGGTAGAATTTAATGTGCCAAAGACCAAGCCACTGTTCTTTGAACTCCCCTTTTCGCGCATTATTATCACGGCCAATCAATACCCATGGAAGACCTTTAACTCTTGTATTGGATCTTTCATTTCCGCAATAATTAACCTTGATTCCGCTGGCTCTTCGGGTTGGATCCCAGGATGGTAAAAGTTTAAGTCTATCATCTTGGTTCTGGTTTTAGTGGTTTAAATAAATAATACACAAATATATAAAAAAGAAAAGTCCGCGCCTTCGGCGCGAGCACTTTCTTTTTTAAACTAATTAGAAAACTCATTCATCACTCTTTCTCTTCCTCTTTTATGAAAATTTTTATTATTTTTTCTACTTTTCTGAAAGATCTTTTATCTTTTCTAAATCGCTTGCAGAAAAATCTTTCAAAACAAAATTAGACACAGCGCGAGATGTAGAAGTGAAGAGTCCGCCTTTTGGTTTTATCGCTTTACCATCTTCAGAGCGTGGCGCGATACCACACGAACACGAACAAAAGATTTAAGAACCAATCTGGCTGACGATAGATTTTATTCCGTTGTGTCCACCGTCTCTATCGAAAGAAATTCGCAAATCACCGAAAGGTAAGTCCAAGTCGTCATATATAACCATTATCTTTTCGTTTTCTATTTCGTATTTCTCTTTAATAAAAGAAACAGAAAGTCCAGAGTCGTTCATGAAAGTTTCTGGCTTTAAGAAAACAACTGCTTCCCTATCCAAAACCTCTTTCGCAATAAAAGCATTTGCGTATTTATCTTTTTGAAAAGATAAATTTAAAAAATCCAACAAAATAAACCCGACATTGTGGCGTGTTTTATTGTATTTTTCTCCTGGGTTCCCAAGTCCGACTATTAAAAACATATTTAACATTTTAACACAAAAATATTTCCTTTACCTTAAAAATTTTTATCTAAAAAGATACAAAAGTCGTTTGCGTCAAGCTCTAATTTGTATTACAATTCTCTTATGCAAAACGAATTTTCAAAAGAAAAAAACAGACCAAAAGCTCCTAAACAAAAAGCGCCGAGAAATTCATCTGAATCTGGGAGACGATAAAATTTGCAATAGTTGCTTTTGTAATCGTCTGGCCGATCAGAGAAACGTTGTCGCTCAACCTTTCATCGTAAGCGGCTCTTCAATGGTTCCAACTTTGAAAATTCACAATATCTTGTAAGTCGACCAAATATCATACAGATTTGAAGAACCAAAAAGAGGAGATGTGGTTGTTTTCAAATATCCAAACGACACTTCTAAATTCTTTATCAAAAGAATAATCGGACTTCCAGGAGAAACTATATCTATAGATGGCTCTAAAGTTTCCATAGAAACAAAAGATGGCGAGAAAAATAGATCTAGATGAACCATACGTCAAAAACGAAAGTAGCAACAATCTAAAAATAACAACAAGCGAGACTGAATACTTTGTTATGGGAGACAATCGAGCCGCAAGTTCAGATTCTAGATATTGGGGGAACCTAGACGAACATTTTATAATCGGAAAAGCTTTTATTAGAGTTCTACCTTTTGAATCTTTCGGGCTAAACCCAGGTCATTATGATTATAATTTAATTGAAACTGAATAAAAAAATGTCACAGAAAAAATCAAGCAAAGAAGATTTATTCCAAGCACCCAAAGGAATGAGGAACATAATAGGTGACGATTATTACAACTATCAAGGATTTTTTGAAAAGGCTCAAGAAATAGCTGAATACTATGGTTTTAAGCCAATCCAAACTCCTGTTTTAGAACACGAGGAAATCTTCACAAAAGGAGTTGGCGACGGTACAGATATTGTCGACAAAGAAATGTACTCTGTAAAAACAAAGGTGGCGACAAGCTCGTAATGAGACCAGAGGCACAGCGGCTGTTATGCGTGCATACATAGAGCACGGAATGCAAAACAAACCTCAACCAGTAAAACTTTATTACAGCGAGCCACTTTTCAGACGACAAACCACAAAAAGGAAGATATCGAGAATTCTACACTTTTGGCATAGAGGTTATTGGAAGTCCAAAAAGCATAATGGATGCGATGGTTATTCATCTTGGAGTTTTAATGTTAAAAGAAGCTGGAATTGAAAATATTTCCTCTGAAAATAAGCTCTATCGGAGATGCAGAAAGCAGAAAAGATTATCTAAAAGAACTTGTAGCGTATTACAAAAAACATTTAGGTAAAATGAATGCTTCTGATCGCCAAAGATTGAAAGATAATCCTTTAAGAATTTTAGATTCAAAAGACCCAAACCTTACACAAATAAATGCAGACGCTCCACAATCTGTGAGCTTCCTAAACAACATAAGTAAAAGCACTTCAAAGAAGTTATGGAACACCTAAACGAAATGGGTGTCGACTACGAACTAAGACCACTCTTGTGGGGAAGTTTAGATTATTACACTCACACTGTTTTTGAATTCTTCTACAGAAGAAGATGTTTCAAACGATGATAAAGATGCAAATGAAAATGACGGTGAAGTTCAACTAACAAAAAAAGATTGGCTTTTTGGGTGGCGGAAGATACGACTATCTCTCTAAAGCTATGGGATACAAAAGAAGTTCCGGGGGTTGGTTTTGGTTTTGGTGTTGATAGAGTTGTGGAAGCAAGTAAGAATATTCCGAAACCTCGCGTGAAAAAGAAAGCAAAGGTTTACTTTATCCAACTCGGCACTGAAGCGAAAATGAAAAGTCTTAAAGTTATAGAAGTCTTAAGACAAAACAAAATCCCAGTACGACAATCACTTTCAAAAGACAGTCTTGGATCTCAGCTCGCTATCGCAGAAAAAAGCGGAATACCTTACACGCTTATTTTCGGACAAAAAGAAGCTTTAGAAAACTCTATAATAGTTCGTGATATGTCTAGCAGATCTCAGACCACAGTAGATATCGACAAGCTTGCAAAATACCTAAAAACTCTATAATTTATAGACAATGGTTAAGATAATACAAATTGGAGACGACAGATTAAGAAAAATCTGTGATCCTATACTGGAAGAAGAAATAAATTCTCCAGAAACAAAAAAGCTTTTATCAGATATGAGTGAGGCTCTTCGTTCGCAAGACGACGGTGTGGCTATTTCTGCGCCACAAATCGGAGTTACAAAAAGAGTGTTTGCTGTTTCAACAAAAATATTTGACGAGGATTATCTGGCGGGCGAACCTGAGAAAAAAACATACGAACATCTCTATTTCATAAATCCTAAAATAACAAAAGCTTCAAGCAAAACGGAAGAACTCGAAGAGGGTTGTTTGTCTATACGAGGTGTTTATGGATTAGTGAAAAGACCTAAAAATGTAACAATCGAAGCCAAAAATGAACTGGGGGAGAAAATATCAAGAGGGGCTGGTGGACTTTTAGCAAGAATCTTTCAACATGAAATAGATCATTTAGATGGTATACTTTTTATTGATAAA
>JAWKSO010000005.1:0-21938 GCA_041389105.1 Minisyncoccota bacterium
AAATCTTTATCCGAAAATTTATTTCTTAAAAGATCATACAGATTTCTCCAACCTTCTGGAACATAACCAATCCTAAAATCTTTAATTGTCTTTTCTTCTATTCCTCTATTTTTTATATACTCTAAAACATCAGTCTTTTTAGACAGAAAATTTTCAAAGACTTTTGTCGCCTCTTCCATAATCTCGTAAAGTCTGTCTTTTTCTTCTTTTACTTTTGGATCAAAGTTTTTCAAAGAAACTCCTGCTTTGTCTGCCAACACTTTTAAAGAACCCTTAAAGTCCAATCCCTCCATCTCCTGGACAAAGGTGAACATATCGCCACCTTTGCCCGTCGAGAAACAATGATATAAACCTTTATCAGGAGAAACGTAGAAAGAAGGTGTTTTTTCTTGTTTAAAAGGAGATTTCCCTTTATAGTTTTTTCCGGCAGGCACGAGCGTCACATATGCTGATACAACATCAACAATATTTAGACGCTCTTTAATTTGATCTACCGGAGAAAACATACAGTTTATTTTAGTATAATTCTTTGCCAGTATCCTGGTGAATTATTCTTCATTAACCTCTTCTACTTCTTCACTTGTGTCTTGGTAGTCACCTCGAAAACCTGTTCCAGCTGGAATAAGTCTTCCGATAATTACGTTTTCTTTCAAACCTCGCAAATTATCAACTCCACCTCTGATAGCGTTGTTAATCAAAACTCTGTTTGTGTTTTGGAATGACGCCGCAGATAGCCATGAAGTTGTTGTAAGAGAAACTTGAGAAATACCTTCAACAACAAGTTCTGCTTTTGCTTCTTTTCCTCCTTCTTCTTTTGTTCTTTCATTTTCTTCAATCAATTCGATATTTTCTACAACATCGTTTGGTGAAAGTGTTGTGTCACCAGCATCAACAATTTTTCTTCGTGAGAACATTTGTCGAACGATAATCTCAAGGTGTTTTCTTGAAATCGGCGCACCTTGAAGTTCGTAAACTTTGTTAATTTCATCGATGATGTAGTTTTCTGCCATGTCTTTTCCTCCGTATTTGAAGACTTCTGTAATCTTTGCAGAACCGTCTGTTAGAAGCTGACCTTTTGTAACAATATCACCCTTTTTAACAATTGGAGTTCTTTTTAGCGATACAGGATATTCAACAGTGTTTGATTTTCCATCACCTTTTGAATCTGAAAGAACTGTAATAATTCTTTCCTTTCCTTCACCTTTAATCTCAAGAACTTGTCCGTCAACCATGTTAACAACAGCTGGATTTTTTGGATTTCTTCTTTCAAAAACTTCTTCAACCCTTGGAAGACCTTGTGTAATATCTGATCCTCCGGCCACACCTCCGGCGTGGAAAGTTCGAAGAGTAAGCTGTGTTCCTGGTTCACCGATAGCTTGCGCCGCGATAATACCAACAGCTTCACCAAGTTGTATTTGTCGATTTCGTCCAAGATCAAGTCCGTAACATGACTGACATACTCCGTGAACAGTCTCACAAGTTAGAGGAGTTTTAATGAAAACTTCTTTAACTCCCAAAGATTCAATAAACTTTGATTCTTCTTTTGTAACAATGTGATTTTTTGAGAACAATACTTTTCCATCAGGACCTTTCAGGTCTTCTGCCAAAGTACGTCCCATAATATTTTTAGAAAGTGGAATAATCAAACCAGAAATATTTTCTTCTCGAACAACTTTTCCATTTTTTGTTCCACAATCTTCTTCAGTAACAACAACATCTTGAGACACATCCACAAGTCTTCTTGTTAGATAACCAGCAGATGCAGTCTTAAGCGCAGTATCGGCAAGACCCTTTCTTGAACCGTGAGTTGTAATAAAGTATTCAAGTGGTGACAAACCTTCTTTATAAGATGGCACAATCGGGAAGTCGATAATACGACCAACTGTGTTTGTCATAAGTCCTTTCATACCTGCCATCTGCACAAGCTGACCCATAGATCCTCTAGCTTGAGAGTTAATCATGTCAGCTGCTGGACCGTTTTTGTCCATAGATGCTGGAATAGCTTCTTGAATTTTCAACTTTGCACCTTCCCAAATTGAAATAATTTTTAGATATTTTTCATCTTCAGAAAGAAGACCTTCTCTGTATTGTTCGATAACTTGTGCTTCTTCTGCTCTAGCAGCCGCAACAATACCAGCTTTTTCAACAGGAACAACAACGTTGTCCATACCCCAAGTAATTCCTGATTTTGTAGAATATTTGAATCCGAATTCTTTAATCTTGTCTAGAACTGATGGAGTTTCGTCCACACCATATTTGTAGATAACTTCATCAACCAAAGCAGACAATCTCTTTTGCGTCATCGCGTCGTTTACATAAGGGAAATCTTTTGGAAGTGAAGAGTTGAACATAAGTCGCCCAACAGTTGTTTCAAATATTTTTCCTTCAAACTTTGCATATCTTTGAGAATCTGTTGGAAGAACTTTGATCTTTGATCGGAAAGATACTTGTCCATAATCATAAGCAGTCATTGCTTCGTTTGGACTAGCAAAATATCTTCCTTCTCCCAAATCTCCTGGAACTTCTTTTGTCATCCAGTAACATCCAAGCACCATGTCTTGCTTTGGGTTAACAATAGGGTTTCCATCTTGAGGTTTTAGAAGGTTTTTGTTTGAAGCCATAAGTTCACGAGCTTCTGCTTGTGCTGGTTCACCAAGTGGAACATAAACCGCCATTTGGTCTCCATCGAAGTCAGCGTTGAAAGCTGTACAAACAAGAGGGTGAACTTGAATAGCCTTACCTTCAATCAATATTGGATTGAAAGCTTGAATACCAAGTCGGTGAAGAGTCGGTGCACGGTTAAGCATCACATATTTTCCTTGAATAACTTCTTCAAGAATTGCCCAAACTTCAGCAACACCTTCTTCGATAAGTTTGTTTGCACCTCTTATGTTAAATGCCAATTCTCTTTCCAAAATTTTTGAAATAACAAAAGGTCGGAAAAGTTCAAGTGCCATTTTCTTTGGAAGACCACATTGGTTTAATTTAAGCTGAGGACCAACCACGATCACAGAACGACCAGAATAGTCTACTCTTTTACCAAGCAAGTTTTGTCGGAAAAGACCTTGCTTACTTTTTAGGTTGTCTGACAAAGATTTCAAAGCTCTTCTTTGAGATTGATTCATCGCTGCGTCTGATTTTGCAATTGAGTTATCAAGAAGTGCATCAACAGCTTCTTGAAGAATTCTTTTTTCGTTTCGCAAAATCACGTCTGGTGCGTTGATTTCAATCAACTTTCGAAGACGGTTGTTTCTGTTTATAACTCTTCGGTACAAATCGTTCACATCTGATGTAGCGTGTCGTCCACCTTCAAGAGCCACCATTGGACGAAGTCCTGGAGGAACAACCGGAAGAGATTTTATAAACATCCATTCAGGTCGAACGTCTGAGTGAATCATTGAACGAATAAGTCCAAGTCGCTTTTTCAATTTTACTTTGTCCAAAGTTGCAGCCTTTTCAAGCATTGTTTCTGTTTCAGCTTTCAACTTGTTCAAATCAAGATTTGCAAAAATATTGTAAATTGCTTCAGCTCCAATACTTGCTTCAAAAGCAGAAGAATATCTAAGTGAATAGTGATGATATTCAATCTCATTCAAAACTCTTCCAAGATTAAGATCTGCCAATTCTTTTTTAGTATTAGCAAAAAGCTCTTTCAACTTTTCTTTTGTCGCATCGTCACTTGAAGATTTTACTTTTTGTTTGTATTCAGATTCAAGATCTTTTAAGATTCTTGTTTTTTCATCTTCGTTAACTTTGTGAATCATATATCCAGCAAAGTAAACAACTTTTTCAAGATCAGTTAAAGCAATGTTTAGCAAAATACTCATTCTTGATGGAACACCACGAAGGAACCAAATGTGCGCAACCGGTGAAGCAAGTTCAATGTGACCCATTCGGTCTCTTCGAACAATAGACTTTGTCAGCTCAACTCCACATTTTTCACAAACAATACCTTTATATTTTACTCCTCGGTATTTTTTACAATAACATTCGAAATCTTTTTCTGGACCAAAGATTTTTTCGTCAAAAAGTCCACCTCGCTCTGATCTTCCAGTTCGGTAGTTAATTGTTTCTGGTTTTGTAACCTCTCCATAAGACCAATCCTTGATTCTCTCTGGAGAAGCAAGTTTGATTAAAATCTTATCGAAATCTTTTTCATCTAAAACTTTCATAAATTTTAAATATTATTAGGATTAATTATCTCTTTCGCTACCAAGATCAATATCGAGAGCAAGACCTCGCAAATAGTTAAGCATCACTTTAAATGAAGCAGGAATATTTGGTTCTTGGATTTTCTCTCCCTTGATAATAGAGTCAAACGCTGATGACCGACCTAAAATATCATCAGATTTAATTGTTAACATTTCTCGAAGTACGTGAGCTGCGCCGTATCCTTCCAGCGCCCACACTTCCATTTCTCCGAATCTTTGTCCTCCTGATTGAGCTTTACCTCCCAAAGGCTGTTGAGTGATAAGAGAGTACGGACCAATAGCACGAGCGTGAACTTTGTCTTCAACCATGTGGTGAAGTTTGATCATGTACATATAACCCATCGCAGTCTTTTGTTCGAAAGCTTCACCTGTTTGTCCGTCGTATAGTTGAACTTGTCCATCTTCTGGAAGACCAGCTTTGTTAAGTTCAGCTTTGATTTCATCTGGAGTTGCTCCACCAAAAAGCGGAACAATAGCCTGATAGCCCAAAGTGTTTGCAGCAAGTCCCAAGTGAAGTTCAAGAATTTGTCCCAAGTTCATACGAGACGGAACACCAAGCGGAGTCAAAATAACATCTACAGGTTGACCATCTTTTGTATATGGCATTTCTTCTTCAGGTAAGATAGTTGAGATAACACCTTTGTTTCCGTGTCGTCCAGCAAGTTTGTCTCCAACTGAAATATTTCTAAGTTGTGCAACTTCTACAACAACCTTTTTAATAATTCCTGATTCAAGCTGATGACCTTTTTCTCGTGAAAATACTTTCACTGAAATAACTCTTCCTTGGTTTCCGTGACCAACTCGCATTGAAGTATCTTTCACATCTCGCGCTTTTTCAGCAAAGATTGATCGCAAAAGTCTTTCTTCTGAGTAAGTTCTGTTTCACCCTTTGGAGTAATTTTACCAACCAAAATATCGTTTTCTCGAACTTCGGCACCAACTCGGATGATTCCTTCTTCGTCAAGATTTTGAAGTTTTGCTTCACCAACGTTTGGAATATCTCGTGTTGTTAGTTCTGGACCAAGTTTTGTATCTCGAACAACACAAATAAATTCTTCAACATAGATACTTGAGAAAATACTATTTTTTACAAGTCTTTGTGAAAGAATAATCGCGTCTTCGTAGTTTCGTCCGTTCCATGACATGAACGCAACACGCACGTTTTGTCCCAAAGCAACTTGACCATTTACAGTCGAAGGAGCATCTGCCAAAACATCGTCTTTTTTAACTTTATCACCAACAGAAACAGTTGGTCGTTGTCGCATCAAAGAGAATTTGTTTGTTCTGATTTGTTGAATTAGATCATAACTCTTTTCTTTTCCTGCGCTATTTTTTACAGTAACCTTTTTAGAATCAACATAAGAAACTGTTCCAGCTTCTTCAGCTAAAACAAGTTTTCCTGAGTCGCGAGCGATCAAATCTTCCATACCAGTTGCAACATAAGCAGCGTGAGGAACAATACAAGGCACTGCTTGCTTTTGCATGTTTGAACCCATCAGCGCTCGGTTCGCGTCGTTGTGTTCCAAGAAAGGAATCATCGAAGTACCAATAGAGAAAGCTTGGTTTGTGGCAACGTCGATAAAATCAATTTCGTTTTTTGGAACAAGGCTCGGAACTGTTTTTGAACGAGCTTCAACCATGTCATTTTTTAGAGCACCTTTGTCGTCTCGCAAAACACCAGCGTGAGCAATATTGTATTTCTCTTCATCAAGAGCGTTCATATAAACAATCTCGCCTGTGATCTTTCCGTTCTTTACTTTGATATAAGGAGTTTCGATTACACCAAATTCGTTTATCTTTGCATAACTAGAAAGGTGAAGAACAAGACCAATGTTTGGACCTTCTGGAGTGTGGATTGGACAAACACGACCATAGTGAGAAGTGTGAACGTCACGAACTTCAAGACCTGCTCGCTCTCTTGTTAGACCTCCTGGCCCAAGAGCTGAAAGAGTTCTAAGGTGTTCAAGCTCAGAAAGAACGTTTTCTTGATCCATGAACTGTGAAAGCTGGTTCGTTGTGAAAAATTCTTTAATTCTCGCTTGAAGAGGTCTTTGATTGATGATAGTAACAGGTGTGGCTGTGTCACCATCGATAGTAGACATTCTGTCTTGAATATTTCTTTTGATTTGAGTCATTCCAACTCGGAATTTTTGTTGAAGAAGTTCACCAACATATCGAACTCTTCTTCTTCCCAAGTGATCAATATCGTCTGCCTTTGATCCAGGAGTTGTGTTTAGATCAAAAACATTTTTTGTGATAGTTACAATATCGTCTGCGTTTAGAGTCAATCTTCCAAGTTCAGACTTTTCCATTGATTTGTCGAACCGACTGTTAAATCGATGTCGTCCCACAGCAGAAAAATCATATCTATCTGATGTAAATATTGCGTCGATAAATTCTTTTGCGTTGTCGGCTGTTGCCATGTCTCCATCTCGAAGTCGCTTATAAATATCAACGTAAGCTTCTTCTGGAGATTTTGCACTATCTTTGTCCAAAATCTGATTGATGAATTTTTCGTGAACTTCGTTTCCTTTGAAAGCTTTTCTGATTTTGTCATCAGTGTCGAGTCCCAAAACTTTCATCAAAGTTGTTACCGGGAATTTTCTTTTCTTGTCGATTCTGGCAAAAACAAGATTATCTTTATCTGTTTCAAATTCAATCCAAACTCCTCTGTTTGGAATAATTTTTGCACCAAATTTCTTTCTTCCTTTTACATCAAGCTCTGTGAAGAAAACTCCAGAAGAACGAGTTAGTTGTGGAACGATTACTCTTTCCACTCCATTGATGATAAAAGTTCCCTGCTTTGTCATCAAAGGAAAATCAGAGAAGAAAACTTCTTGTTCTTTTACAGAACCATTTAGTCTATTCAAAAGCTTAACGCGAACTTTAAGAGCCGCTTCATATGTAAGCTTGTTTTCTTTTGCATAAAGAGGACTGTGTTTTGGTTCTCCCAAAGTAAAAGACTCAAAAGAAAGTTCAAATTTCTTTTCTGAATAATCTTTTATTGGAGAAAACTCTTTTAAAGTCTCCTTCACACCTTCTTTCATCAGCCACTTGTAAGACTCGATCTGAGTCTCCAAAAGGTCTGGCATTGGAACCAAAGGCTCCTTGTATTTAGAGAAATATTTTTTCTCTAAAGGTTTGTTTTTCGTTTTTGGCATATGTCTTTATACCTTGCTGTAAATCTATAATTAAAAACAAAAAAGACGACGAGGCCACACCTCATCTTCTTTAAAGACTTTAGTTTTTATTATATTTTTTTAGCAAAGCAAACCTTGTATTAAACTCCTAATAAAAGCGATGCTAACGCACCCTTATATTAGCTCCTCGGCTCGCAAATACAAAAATTTAGAAAGCTTTTGTATTTACTCGCTTTACGTCGCTAATAATACAACTGCTTTTAGTCGTGACTCAATCAACGCAATTTGTGAGGTAAGTATATATTATTTGAATATTTTGTCAAATTTATTCTTTTCTTTTTCCTTAAATACTCCTTACTTTTTCATGATAAAAAAGTAACAAAAACTCTAGACCCACACTTCACACCTAAAACTAAGATAATTTAAGTCAAAAAACTAGTAAACTCGCCCAGCCTAGCAATGTCTATACGTTGCTAGGCTGGCCTCAAACATACTAGTTTTTAAGACAAATTACCTTAGTTTCTTAACGGTATTCTCGTGTAGGGTCGGAGGTGGTTTATTTATACTTGACAAAACTAATGTATATGCTATAATTTTTAAAACACATCAGAATGAACAATCAAAATAAGCTGTGGATCACAGTCTTGATCCTCTCAGTCGGCGCTCTCTTCCTTCTGGCTTGCCTGCCACTGGAGGTGCACTTCGGATGGGATATGCCGTTCGTGCACCTGGACCACGAAACCCTAACCCTCTTCGGCTACAAGATCCTTGGGGTCGAACGGCAGTTGGGATTTGTGATGTTGTCGGGCATCATGATGATGTTGCCCGTCAGAACATTGCACCTTGCAATGATCAAGCTCACGAAGAAGAAGGGTTGATCATCGCACAGACACCAATCGAAAGCCGCCTACATTGGGCGGCTTTCTTGTTTTAATTTTCTTAATTCTTTCGATATATCGAAAGAATTATTGTTTATATATTTTAAGCGTCTTTACTAAAACCTAATTCCTGGCGCCTGGTGCCCAAACCCTACTTCGGTTCGACTTTTATAGCATTCACTTCTTCATCCACCCTGTTTTGGCTTTTTGGATTAGAGATTTTGCTTTTGAGTATAGTTTCCAAAAAAGTATTTCCAAGAAAAAGAAAGGTATAAACAAAATCCAAAAAATCACTCTAAAAAATCCAAAAGGCCCGCTTAGAAAATCAGTCCAACCCAAAACAAAAAACACCGCCAATCCAAAATCCCCGAAACAGTAAAAATAATGATCGGTGCTTTCAAAACCCCAAGCAAAATATCTTGTCCAAAACCCGTCGGGTTTTGGACACCCTTTTACATCCTTATAAGTTTTTAAAATGCCAAAAATCATATTTTATTCTTTCTTTTATTTCTAAATTTTTAAAAGTATTGTTCCCCACACAGACACCAAAGCAGAATAATTTATAATCATATACCATTTATTTGACCAAGCAACTCCGTAAGGAAATCGATACGCTGAAACAGGAAACAAAAAAGGCGTCGCATAAAATTCAATATCATGCGAAGGAATGTCGATAAGAATATGGAGCGCCCAACCCAAAGTTCCCATCGTAGTCTTCGTGAAATAATCCAAACAACGAGAAAAACCGCCGCCCACACCAAGAGAGAATGACTGTACTGATACAAATATGCCGCCAAATCAAATCCAGAAACGCTCATGTGATGCTCGCCAAAAAGATGAAGTAGAAATTTGTCCTGTAATTATTTTGAAAATTACGAGAATGAAAGGTGTGAACGCAAAGAAATCTGGAAACACACCCCAAAAGCCGCCCAACCCACATGCATGAGTTTTGGCTTTCCTTTTTTGGCTCGAAGTTTATTCAACCCCGCGCCCCCGCATTTGTCCATAATGTATGTGCTAGTATGTCCATTTTATTTTTTAGTTTTTAATTTACTTGGGGAAGGATGAATTAATCCATCAATAACAATTAATTCCGGCGTCTTTATATCCCTCTTTTTATTTTCCTCAAAAAGTTTTGTTATCGTCTCAAGCTGCGTCACACGATCTTTTATATTTTTTAATCTCTTTGACTATAATTACAACATAGAAACTTTGGATTGCTTTTTCGCTTTTTTGATAAGCCTCTATCTGATCTTTATATCCACTCTCCAGACTTTTGTTGGTTGATTTTTTAATTTCCACCAAGACTTTCTCGTTATAACCAATCCCTAAAGAAAAATCTACCGGACCTCTTCCTGCATCGGATTCACCGGATAATAAAATGTTTGACTGTTGACAGTAAAGATCAGCAATCATATAAAATATTCTTTAGGGCGACATCCTCATTATGAGGATTATTTTTAAAATTTTGTTTGTATCAGTCCTTCTATATAAAGATTATTCCCTCCATTGTCTTCAATAGATCTTTTGAACTGATTGATTAGCTGTTCTACTGACTCGATTAATTCTCTACTATTTTTAGGTCTTTTGCACACCTGAATATTTTTTGCTTCTTTCTCAACAAAGGGATCAATTCCATAGTAGCCAAGTTCATCTCGTTTAAGACTATATGGATCAACCTCAATCTTTCTGTAGATATCTAGAAGAGAAGATGAGGTCTTTTTTAAATGTATTAATTTCTTTCTCATTCTTGCCAGATATACTGCTCATTACTTCTTCCAGTGCTGGAAAAACAATTTGATCAAACTGTTTTCTTAATTCTTCGTTGTGTTCGGCCGCTCTAGCTATATCTTCATAAGAAGTAGCAATGGGTAGAACACGTAAAAATGAGTACGGAACGAATATAATCTGCTCGCCAGAGAATGGATGAGTCGGCAAAAAATATTTCTTATCGTCAATATTATATTCTTTTGTTTTAACAGCTAATTCTTTGGAAATTCTGGCAGTATACGCACAAAAATCATCATAAATTATGTGAATTATTAGATCACTCATACTATCTGGACCAAACCCACTCACAAACAGTCCTAAAAGTTCAACCACTTCGCTATCTTCAATTCCTACTGCTATTATTTCACTTGCAGACAATAGAATCCTATTCGCAACATTTTTTGCAATAGCCGTTCCATTGTCTGTTTTACTTCCGTAACCAATTGAAAGGCCTTCTGGTTCTGAAACTGCTAGCATGTCTCGAGCCTTATCTCTTAAGCGCGGCACTTTAAGAGAATACTTATGTATTCTCAATAATTGGGCAAAATATCTAAGAATTTTTTCTCGTGATTTTGTAAACTCTTTAATCTTTGAATTTATTAGTAGTTTTGGATCAACAAAAAGTTCAGTATCAATCCCAAGGGTCGTATCGAAAACGCCTTTCTTTTCGAGAATTTTTCTATTAACACCTAAATATTTGCTTAAAGAAATTGTTTTCAGCATTTTGATCAATAATCCTTATTAATTATCTCTTGAACTACCCCTTGAACGCCATCTCCTTCATCGGGAATAATTGGTTGATGTTGCTTATTTGTACTTTTTGGTAACAAGAATTCTTCCGCCCATCCTTTTATCGTAATATTTGATTGTTACATTTTCTCCACTTCGATTAAATAACCACCACCCCGATCTCCAGTTTCCCCCTTTACTCCATATTTGCACAGACCAAAATCTCACCCATCTTTAACCTACCAGCCAAATTCATAGAATCTCCTTCAGCTCATAATATAAAATAATTGAACCCAGGCTTAATCTTTGATTTTCAATCTCTATATAGTCTTCAATATTTTCCTCACCCGGTAATAGACACCACAGAAAACAGATCCAACCAAGGAATTTTAATCATTTCTAAAGTAACAGGGATATAATCTTATTTTCTTTAAAGTAAATTTCTTTTTCATTAATAAATTATTATTTAAGATATCTTCAAAATATTCTCGCAATCCCCCCTTCATCGTAAGCTAAACAAAGGTTCTTTTATCACGCGAGTGAGAATAGTTTTATAAATAACTTTTTTTATGTAATTATCCAGCTCAGCAGGATCTTGAATTTATCAGCCATTTCTATCAAGTATTTTTTCTCTGTCTACAAAAACTTTTTATTTTCTGTGTCATAACCAAACTCTGGACCAATGATCACACCAACATAATTTAAATCATCATATGCTGTGTGAATACATCAACTTCATTTACCGCGTTTAGTGAATTAACCCAGTCTGTCGCTGTCCAATTCCGAATTCCTTTATATCCACCAATTTCAATATCGTATTTTTAGTTTTCTTTTTTGTGCCAAGGCCAAGCATATCCAGCAACCACGAGAAAGTCCGTGCTTTATCTTTCTCTTTTATATCCAAAAACCATTTCTTTTACATTGTCGTAGATTTTAAAATCATAATTTCCAAAATTTGTTTTCTTTTTGGAACTTTAAGATCGAATAGTGCTTCGATAAATTCAATATAACTACTTCCCCCCCCCGCCTCAACACGCATTTGAGTAGAAAGCGTATAATGTTTTGCATTTAGCTTTTTTTAAAATCTTCTTTTCTTACGTCTGCTGGTTTTGTCTTTGGTTTTCATCATAGAAAAATATCTGGTTTTTTGAACATTTCATTATCCAGTCAAGGTTTGTTGATTCTACAGGAAGGTTAAGGAGTCGGTTTACGTTGTCATACGCCCCATACCCATAATGTTTCTTCTTCCGTTTTTAAAACGGTGAGCTTCATCTACAATTATCAGGTCAAATTTATTTTTAGCTACATCGTTTGGACCAATAACCATCGAACTACTAAGGCCTTTTATTTTACTAAAAACTTTTAATTGTTGTTCTAAGAAGTCATTGGTACGACAAGAGCCATTTTAAAATTTTTTGTTTCTTCTTGCTCTTTTAAAAATTTAAAGAGATACGTAGCAAGAATTGTTTTTCCTGTTCCCGGTTTTCCATTTACGATAAATGTGTGTGAGTTTCCGAATTTAATATCTTTGAAAATTTTTCGAGCAACAAAAAGCTGATCTTCCGTGAGAGATTTGTATGGTGAATATTTAAATAAATCTGTGTTTTTTAAATCTTCAAGGGTGCTTTTTGCAATCCCCATATCTAGAAACTGCTTCCAGATATCTTCAAATTTTGCTTTATATTTAGCGCGATCGTAATAGTTATGGTTTTAATCCACCATTTTTATTGTAAAGTAAAAACCTGATCGGCAGACATATATTGAATAAGCCAAGATTCAATATCAAGGGCTACCTGAAACATTAAACTCACTCATCACTTAAAATATGAACGGTTTTAATTTTAATTTTTGTTTTTCAACATTTTCGTGATGCTGTTTTATTCTTCTATGGGCCTTATTGCCTGTCAACATAAACGTCTTTACCGTTCTCTAAAACATACACGACAATAGATTTTTGCCAAATGATATGCCTTAATTTCACCTAAATTATTTTTATCAAACTTAAAAAGACTTAATCTGGGACATATTATAATTCTGTGTATTTAGTATGTGACCTTTCGCTTTTTCTATCGGATATTTTTGAGTATTTTTTTCAAGCTTTTTTCTACAGCTTTGTAAATCAATTTCGAGATAGTGTGCATTTAAATAACCCAGTACAAAACATCTGCAAGTTCTTCACCGATATCTTCTTTTTTGTCTTGTATGTGTTTTTTAATTTCTTCGGGGTTTTTCCATTGAAAATGCTCGAGATATTCTGTCGCCTCTAAAACCAAAGAAATAGCCGTATCTTTTGGATTGTGAAATTGCCTCCAATCTCTATCATCCACAAATTTTATAATTTTCTTGGTTAATTCATCCATACCCTCAATTTGCCTCAAACACCGGTTTACAAGGAAAGAAAAGCCCTCCACCTTTCGGTGGAGGGCTTGCAATGTGACGAGAGCTAGTTCAATCGTGGATTGATATTGCTTGTTTCATCATTCTTTGTGCCAGTTAACCTTTTGAGCATAAAGCCCTTCTTCATGTGGCACGAATACATAATAAATACTGACCTTTGGTAAGATCCATTACCAGCACTTACAGTACCCAACATGTACCAATGATCAGTTTCCGTTAACTGGAATTTCATCATAACCATAAACCTAAGGAAAGCATCTCCAATGTCATTTTCATGCACATTTTGAGGTACAGACAGTTTGGGAAAACTCATCAGTATCACCTTCCTTAACAAGGTGCATTGTGTCCACCTTCACATGAATTCTGGCTTTTCCTCCAGTGTTTAGGTCCACTATACCTTCTATATTAACTTGGGGTAAAACACCTTTTTCGACGTTCCAGATATGCGGTTCAAAATCGATATTGATAACCCCCTCTGGGGAAGGATTTGCTTTTTCATCTATTGTACGGTTTGGTTTAATAAACTATCAATAATTATATTATTTTGTCAATATATAGATTTATTTTTATTTAAAAAGTGATTTTTACAATACCCTAGATCATCCCTAATTTTTCAAAAAGTATTTCAAACTTCTTCTAATTCTAGATTTTTATACATTGACAAAAATATTTAAATATGATGGTAGTATATAAAAGAACCAATCCCTGACACACTCATGCGTGAAGTTCTTCCTCATATCCTCACCCGTCACCAACTGGTTCCTCCGGAGCCGTTGTTGTAGTGGTTGCCATTTACGCTCTACTGAACCCTCGAGAGTTTAGCCAGATGGTTTCCCAACTGTTCCAGATGGCGGCTGTTGCCGCCCTGTGCTGGACCGGGATTATGGTCATCCTTGGTCGCAGACCTTGGTGGCTCGGCGGTAGCAGTGGAAGGTAAAAGAAGGCTAGCACAAAGTCCCGGCCAACCCTGAACGGGAAGCCCGCACACATGCAGGCTTTTTCATTCTGGCTATTTCCCTTACTTTTATAATCATAAATTTCGTAGTGTCCAGAGAGAAACTTTTGGGACTTTGTACTTTTGGTTTTACCATCTTTTTTATATTCATAGACTTCTGGTCTTGTGTAGATTTCTGTTCGGCAATTCGCGATTCTTCAAGCGATTCTATTTTTCCCAAAACACCTTCTATTTGTCTTGAAACAGTGTCGATCAAAACCATTGCCGGGATTTCCCCGCCAGTTAAAACGTAGTCGCCAATAGAAACTTCTTCTGCTTTTGTTATTTTTTTCACACGCGCATCGATTCCTTCGTATCGTCCACAAATCATAATTATGTCAGCGTATTTTTTCGCAGAATTTTTTGCAAAATTTGTATCGAGCTTTTTTCCACCTGGTGCGAAAATTATTGTTTTAACTTTTCCATCTTTTGATTTCTTAACCGCAGACTCCCAAGCGCGAATCACAGGGTCTGCAATCATAACCATCCCTGGACCTCCGCCATATGGCTTGTCGTCTATTTTTGAAGAAATATTTCCGTCTGGCCAAACTTTCTTCAATTTTCCACGAACAAAGTCGCGTGGGTTATAGAAGCGAACTTTAATCTTCTTCCCTTTTATTGCCCGCGCTAAAATAGAGTCGCCAAGATACGATTCAAACATTTTTGGAAAAATTGTAATAACGTGGAAATTCATAATGCTGATACTACTCCATTTTTATTTTAAATCAACCAACGCAAGCTTTTCACCCTCTTCATCAAAATGAATCTCGCCAAAAACTTTTTCACCTTTTATAACTCTTTCAATCCATTGATCATCTCCTACCCACATACTCTCATATGGAATTTTATCCAAAGAAAACCATTGTGGTTTCATTTCATCTGTTTCCTCTGGTTCACCTTGCCATCTGGTAACTTTAAACAGATAGACCGATTGATTAAATTCTGGTTTATCAGAAAAATAAAAATCTATTTTACCAACGAATTAGAATCTTCTTTTTGGACAATAACATTTCCCTCTTCTTGTATCTCGCGAATCGCTGCTTCTTCGATACTTTCGCCCTCTTCTTTTTTACCACATAACCATTCCATTTTACCCTCTCAAAGTCCAACTTTTTTCATTGCTAAAAGTATTGACCTTCTTTAAACAAAAGTGACAATATTAATTCTTTCATAATTTAATTCTAACATTTTGTTAAGTGCAAATCAAAAACCCGCCGGGGGCGGGTTTTGATTTAGCCGTGTCATGGCATTTTTTCACTTACCTATTGCTGGTTTTTCTTCTATTAAATTCCTTTAGATCGTTCATCGCAGCGTCAACATCTGCTGACATCGATCTCATTGGAGATTTTTCAGAACCTTCTGGTTCGTCGATTTTTAGATTTACTCTTGAATTATTCTTCATTCCTATAACTCGAAGAAGAGTTCTGATTGCCTTTGCTGTGTTTCCTTGGCGACCAATAATCTTCCCCATATCATCTCGAGCAACTGAGAGTGTTAGAAGCACACCCATTTCATCTACTTTACGATCGATCTTCACTTCGTTTTCGTTATCAACAAGTGACTTCACAACGTAACTTAGAAATTCTGTATCTCTTTCCATAATTAGGATTAAAATATAATTTTAATTTGCAGATTTCTGACTAAGAATTACTGCTTTAAGTATTCTAGCTTTTTATACAAAACATCGCAACAGGTGTTGCGATGTTTTGTTGATAAATTTATTTTTTTAATTCTTTTCGTTTTTTTGTAGAAGTTTTTTTCGGTAGAACATTTTTCTTTTCTCCAGAGATAACTTTTTTATCTACAAGAAAATTGTGAACTGTTCCTGAAACTTGCGCGCCGTTTCCAATCCAGTATTTTATTCTTTCATCTTTAAGAGCGACTGTTCCATCTTTTGGATTGTATGATCCAAGAACTTCTATAAACTTTCCACTTTGTGCAGCATTTGTGTGCTCACCAACAACAACCCGAAAATACGGCTCGTTTTTTCTTCCTGTTCTTTGTAGTCTTATCTTTAACATAAATTGCATATTAGCAGATTATACAAGTTACGTCAAATGGCCAAGTTTGAAGGCGTCGCACACTAGTGTGCGACGCCCAAGGTGAGTACTAAGCAGCCTTGCCCCATGAACGATGTATTGGACACGGTTTTCTTTGAAAGCACTTATCTGGTTGCGACTTGCGACCACGTGCTCGAGAACCACCTCCAGCTCTGCGATGCGGGGCACCACTCATTCCTCTTTTTCCCATATGTGCTAACAGATGTTAAGTGAGTTTACTTTATTATAATACTATATATAAAGAATGTGAATTGTGATAAACTTATATTGCAATGAGAAAAAAAACTAGAAAGGATAAAAATTTCAGAAACGAATACACGGGAATTATAAAAATTAATCAAAAAGGTGTTGGATTTTTAAAGGGAAAATCAAAAGAAGGAATTGAAGTGCCAAGCGGATTTCTCGGATTGGCGCTTAGCGGCGACACCGTAAAAGTTTTAATAAACTCAAAAAGAAAAAACGGACCAGAAGTTGGTGAAGTTGCAGAGATTATAAAAAGAGCCAAAAAAGGCTTTGCCGGAAAAATAATAAAAGAAAATGGAGAATATTTTTTGGAAGCAAGCGATCCTCGCATGCCTTTTAATATTTTAATTTCTGAAAAAGAAAAAAATGGTGCCGTAGAGGGTGATAAAGTTTTTGTTGAAATCACAAAATGGACTTCACGCAAAAAGCCACCAATGGGCAAGGTTTTGAAGGTTTTAGGTCGCCACGGCGAACACAACGCAGAAATGGAAGGAATAATTCTCGAAAAAGGATTTGAATCTTCTTTTCCCAAAAAAGTAGAAGAAGAAGCAAAAAATATAAAACAAAGAAATTACGAAAACGAAATATCTAAAAGAAGAGATTTGCGAGGAACAAAAACTTTCACGATAGATCCAGTCGACGCAAAAGATTTTGACGACGCGCTTTCATTTAGAAAAATAAACGAAGACAGATTTGAAGTTGGGGTTCATATTGCCGACGTTTCTTTTTTCGTCAGACCAGGGACAGAACTCGACAAAGAAGCTCTCGAGCGAGCAACCTCTGTTTATCTTGTCGACAGAACAATCCCCATGCTCCCAGAAATTCTTTCAAACGACCTTTGTAGTCTAAATCCAAACGAAGACAAGTTTGCGTTTTCTGCGATATTTGAAATCGACAGAAAAGGAAAAGTTCTGAAAGAATGGTTTGGAAAAACTGTTATCCATTCTGACAAAAGATTTTCATATGAAGAAGCGCAAGAAGTTTTAAACCAGGGCGTTGGAATTTTCTTTGAAGAACTTTCAATATTAAACAGTATTGCAAAAGAACTCACAAAAGAAAGAGTAAAGAATGGCGCACTTTTAATGGAACAAGATGAAGTAAAGTTCAAACTTGATAAAAACGGCGTTCCGATAGATGTTTATACAAAAACCCGAGGCGATACAAACAAAATGATCGAAGAGTTCATGCTTTTGGCAAACCGACGTGTTGCAAAATGGGGATCTTTTGATGCTACAAAAAAAGAACGTTTGTTTATATACAGAATTCACGAAGATCCAGACAAAGACAAAATAAAAGATGTAGTCGCATATCTAAAACTTCTTGGCTACGATGTTCCAATGAACAAAGGCTATGTTGATCCAAAAGAATTTAACAAACTTTTCGCCAAGCTTGAAGGAAAAAGTGAAAAAGAAACAGTTCAAAGTGTGGTTATTCGTTCAATGCAAAAAGCCGTATATTCAACAAAAAACACAACCGGACACTACGGACTGGCTTTCAAATATTATACGCACTTTACTTCGCCAATCCGAAGATACCCTGATATTATCGCTCACCGGATTTTAGAAAAATACATAAACGGCGAGACAATCAAAAAAGAAAAAAGAAAAATGTATGAAGATATGGCAATTCACTCTTCTGAAAGAGAGCGAGATGCACAAGAAGCTGAAAGAACGAGTATAAAATACAAACAAGTCGAATACATGTCTTCTCGAATTGGCCAAAAATTTACTGGAATTGTTACTGGAATAACAGAATGGGGTATATATGCATCTGAGGAAAAGTCCCGCGCTGAAGGTATGATAAAATTAAGAGACCTTACAAGTGATTACTATACATACGACGAAAAAAACATGCTGGTTTCTGGAAAAGAGAAAAATCACAAAATAAGGATTGGAGACAAACTTAAAATTAAAGTTAAAAAAGCCGACCCTGAAGAAGGAGTGATCGACTACGAGCTTTTGTTCTAATTTAAACAATGCCGAAAAAAGTTTTGAAAAACATACTATGGAGTATTATCCCTGTTGGATTGGGTGTTGTTTTCACTTCTTTAATTTGGACGACTGTAGAAAAAATAAGTAGTAAAGAATCTCTGACAAAAAACGAATCGAGCTTCATCACAAAAGTAAAAAACTTTTCAATCAGAAAAAACAAAATAGAAGACAATATTGCTTCGGTTTTCAAGTTCGACAATATTACCTATCCACCACAACCAAGTTACGAAGTTTATCCCGGTGCAAAAGATTTAAAAATTGGCGCCGTTTCTTATGTAATCGGCGATGTAAACACTGGTGAAATAATTTTAGAAAAAAACTCTGAAGCGATTTTCCCAATAGCTTCTGTGACAAAACTAATGACAGCGCTTGTATCTCTTGAAACAAATGACCAGAACGACAAAACAAAAGTCTCGAGTCGAGCGGCAAATATTGAAAGTTCAAGAGGTGACCTTCGCACAGGAGAAACTGTTTTGGTTTCTGATCTTCTCTACCCTCTTTTGCTTGTTTCGAGCAACAACGCCGCAGAGGTTTTGGCTGAGTACGCCGGACGACCAACTTTCATGAAAGCAATGAACGACTTTGCTAAAAAAATCGGAATGAATAATACAAATTTTGAAGATCCAAGTGGGCTTTCTTCAAAAAACACATCGACAGCAAAAGACCTTTTTAAACTAAGCACATATCTTGAAAACAATCACAGAGTTGTTTTTGACATCACGACACTTCTTGAATACACAGCCATTGGAAAAGTTTGGAGAAATATAAACAGATTTTCAAACAACGATAATTTTATTGGCGGAAAAACCGGATACACCAGCTTGGCAAAAAGAACAGGTGTTGGGATTTTCTCTGTTTCTTTTCCTGGATATGAAGACAGACATATTGGAATAGTTCTTCTTAGAACAGACGACAGAACAAAAGATATTTACACGATTTTAAATTACATAAGAGAAAATGTGATTTACGGATATCCAGAAGAACTTGTCGCGCAAATAGAAAAAACTTCTGAAGAAGTTCCAGAAAATACTGTAAACAAAATAGACGAGACTTCAAACCAAGCAAGTGTGGCTGGCGCATCTTCTGTAAACGAAGTTGCTTTGATTGATCCAAAAGATATTGTTTTAATCGATCCTTGTCTAAAACCAGAAGAAACTTTTGACGATCTTGAAATGTTCAACGCAACAAGTGAAAATCGCGTGACAGAAAACTATGTTCCAAACGACCTAACACCAATAAAAAAACGTGTGAACACAAAAGGCAAAGAAATCTGCCTTACAAAAAATACAGCAAATGCTTTAGAGGAAATGTATAAAGCTTCAAGAGAAGCTGGTGTTGATTTGGTTACAATTTCTGGATTTAGAAGTGAAGAAACTCAAAAATGGCTTTATGATGAATGGCACAAAAACAATTTCGCTGCGCCAGGCGAAGAAGCTGTCGCAAAACCTGGATACTCGGAGCATCAACTTGGCACAACGGTGGACTTCACTTCCCCAGCTGTTGGATACGATTCTGGACACAGAAGTTTTCATTTAACAGATGAATATGATTGGCTCGATAAAAATGCTTTCAAATACGGTTTCGTTATGAGTTATCCGCCAAACAAAGATACTGGATATATTTTTGAACCTTGGCACTGGAGATATGTTGGTCTCCCAAACGCATATCATATTAAACTTGCAAATATAACCGTGCAGGAATTTTTAGAACCTAATTTAGAAAAAAATATGTCTAATAAAAAAGAAGAGGCGCGAGAAGTGAACATTTCTTTTATCGGAGATATTATGATGGACCGTGGGGTTAAAACTTCTATTTACAAAAACCACGGCGGTGACTACAACAAACTTTTTCAAAACTTAAGTGAACTAAAAGAAGATGATATAACTTTTGGAAACCTTGAAGGTCCGGTATCGGACGTTGGAAACAATGTCGGAAGCAAATATTCTTTTCGAATGGAAGAAAAAAGTTTAGAAGCATTGAAAAATGCTTCTTTTGATATTGTATCATTTGCAAACAATCACGTTGGAGATTGGAATGTTACAGCTTTCAACGACACAATGAAAAACCTAGAAAACATTGGAATTTTTTACGCTGGCGCTGGAAAAAATATTTCTGACGCAAGTCAGGTAAAAGTTATAGAGAAAAATGGAGTGCGCGTAGGCTTTTTAGCTTTCACTGATGTTGGTCCAAACTGGATGGCGGCAACAGAAGAAAAATCTGGAATACTTTTAGCAAGTGATCCGAAAAGAATTGAATATATTCAAAATGCAAAGGTTCTTTCAGATGTTTTGATTGTGTCGTATCACTGGGGCGACGAATACAAACCTTTCAACGAAAGACAGAAACTTTTGGCGGAAAGTTCTATAGACGCTGGGGCAAGTATTGTCGTCGGACATCATCCACACGTAATGCAGGATACTGTGAAGTATAAAAATGGATTGATTATTTACTCTCTTGGAAATGCGATTTTTGATCAATACTTTAGCGAAGAAACAATGAAAGGAGGTTTGGTAAATGTGGTGGTGGATAAAAATGGACTGAAGGATTATACGGAAAAATATTTTGTTTTGGATAAGACCTATGTGCCTGGTGTTCCAATAAAAAAATAATCAAAAAACCACCCGGAGGTGGTTTTTTAGGTTTAGTTTATCGTGAAGAAGTTGTCAGATATTCCAAATATTGAACTTGGATCTCCAAAATATGGACCTTGCATAACTGCTACTCTAAAATTACTTCTTCCAGAAGTTGGTCCAGATTCTCCATTGAATTCAACATTAGAAAGACTAATTAATTCATTTCCGTCATTTTCTGTTGACTCTTTTAATAATGCCACAAATCCGCCTGGGCCCTCTTGATATTCACCCTGTACTGGCCCTTGTACAAGAATTATATGTACAGGTTCGTTTGATATATTACATGATTCCCATTGAACATTTATACTTTGATTAGTCGAGAAAGTGGCACTATTGTTCGGAGATATAATATTTATCCACGGCATATCTCCTGGTGCACAAGGGGTTCCACCTTGTGCTACAGGTGGATTGCTTGGTGGTGTTGACGGCTTTGTTGTTGCTGGTGAATTAGTAGGAGTTGGATTTGTTGGTGGTGTTTGTATGTTTGTATTTGTTTGTGCCCCAGTATTGTTGTTTGGTGTTATTGGCGCATCATTTTCTTCTTCAAAAGAAGAAAAATCATCGTTTGTGTTTAAATTATCTGTTTCGTTTTGTTTGTTTACGAATATATATCCTAATATTCCTAGGCCTATTATTAAGATTATGACCAGTGGAGCTGTTTTCATTATGTTTTTATTTTTTAATTAATAATTTATTTTTAAAGTTTAGCAGATGAGGTAGGGATGGCAAGGGGAAAAATAAAGCACGGCGCCGTCGGCGCCGGGCCAAAAATCCAATAAATAAAATAGGTCGATATATCGACCTATTTTATTTATCGGATTTTTAGTTTATGTTTTACATTCTACTCTTCAGGTTCTACGTCTTACTTCGCATACCCTTCTGCCTCGGCGAA
>JAWKSO010000006.1:0-10082 GCA_041389105.1 Minisyncoccota bacterium
ATCTTCAAATTTTATTTTAGTGTTTGGATTTTTAAAACGAATAACCTCACCTCTCTGCCCTTCTTCCTTTGCTTCTTCTTTTGAGATATATGCATTTCCAGAATCTAAGAGTTTTTGAATTTGTTCTTTATAAATTTCTGTCCGCTCTGACTGACGATATGGTCCGTCATACTTTAGCCCAAGCCAATCAAAAGAATCAAAAATATTTTCCTCGAATTCTTTCTTTGATCTTTCTTTATCAGTGTCTTCTATTCTTAAAATAAATTTACCGTTGTTTGCTTTTGCATAAAGATACGAAAAAAGCGCAGTTCTTGCAGAACCGATGTGGAATTTCCCGGTTGGACTTGGTGCCATTCTTGTTACAACTTTTCTCTCTGACATATTAATTTTCGTGATTTAAGGCTATCTTTATAATCTCTTCGGCTATTTTATCTTCCGCGTCTGGGTTCACAAATTGTTTTGTCGCTTCTTTCATGTTTTGAATTATTTCATCGCTTTCTAGGATTCTATTTATTTCAGAAACAAAAATATGTGGAGTTAGATTTTTTTCTTCGATAACCTGACACGCTCCTGTCGCAGAATAGTTGTAAGCATTTTTTCTTTGATGATCTCCATTGGTTTTAGAAATCGGAACAATAATAGAAGGCTTTCCCCAAGAAGCTATCTCTGCAATAAAACCAGCTCCAGCTCTTGAAATTATGATATCAGCGACCCCAGCAGACATTCTTAAAGCTAGTTTGTTTAGATAAGGGTAAATGTTGTATCTCTCTTTGTTTGGATTATCTTGCAAAATTACATCAGAAAGTGATTTTATTTCGTCAAAATTTTTAGTTCCGACTTGGTGAATAATCTGATATTTTCCTAAAAGATCTGGAAGTGAATTTATCACAACATCGTTTATAATCTTTGCACCCTGAGAACCTCCAACAATCATTATTGTCTTAAGACCAGTGTTTAGTTTCAAGTATTCGTAAGCCCCGACTTCTAAAGGATCTCTGACATCTTTTCTGACGATGTGTCCGACAAAAGCTGTCTTTTCTTTCGGTAAATATTCAGCAGCCTCTTTGTAAGAAATAGCTATTTTCTTTGCCCATTTTGAAGCCATTTTATTTGCTCTTCCTGGAAAAGAATCTGACTCGTGAATCACGACAGGTATACCTAAGAATTTTGCAGCGATAACCACAGGTACCGCAGGATATCCTCCTTTACTAAAGACAACATCTGGAAAAATATTGTAGAGCGCGAAGATTGCTTTTATTGTCGCAAAAAAAGTTTTGAAAACATCGAAAATATTTTGAATAGAAAAGTACAGACGGTTTTTACCTGTTGGAAGTTCGTAAAACTTTATGTTGGCATTGTCGAGAGCGCTTTGGTCATATGGAGAATCAGAAATATAGATAAGTTCATAACTTATAATTTTTCCTTTAAAAACAAATCATTTAAAGCTCCAGCGACAGCTATCATTGGATAAAGTGCCCTCCTCCACCTCCTGTTAAAACTATTTTCATATATTTATTTTAGGTTTTTGTCTTGAAACATTTAGTATTATTCCGACCAACGCCAATGAAAACATAAGCGAAGTTCCTCCGTGACTTATAAAAACAAGCGGTACTCCAGTTAGTGGAAAAGCTCCGATACTGGAAGCGATATTCATAAAAGACTGGGATACGACCAGTATAACAAGACCGACCACCATAAGTCTAGAAAAAGAATCTGGGGCGCTAAATGCTATTTTCATTCCTCTTAGTGCGAAAGATATATATAAGATTATAAGAAGTGTGGCACCAACAAACCCAAACTCTTCTCCAATAACAGCGAATATCGAATCCCCTTGTGGTTCTGGAAGATATGTAAACTTTTGAACGCTCTTACCCAAACCTCTTCCAAAAACTTCACCAGAGCCGATTGCGATTAAGGATTGGTCGAGCTGATAAGATGTTCCTTTTATGTCGTTACTTGGATCAAGAAAGGTCATAACGCGAGCTTTCAAATATGGTTTTGCTAAAACCATTCCAGAGAATATCAAAATACTCACGCCAGCAGTTCCTAAAATATATTTCCAAGGAACACCAGAAGTGATAAGCATTCCTCCCGCGGCCAAGATGATCAAAATGATACTTTTATGATCTGGTTGTTTCAGTAAAATAGCAGCAATGATTGTAAGTATTATAAACAAGGGCAAAATTCCGTATTTAAGTTCTTTTGCTTTACTTTTAACCCAAGAAAGCCAGCCAGCAAAATAAAATATAAAAGAAATTTTTAGAAATTCTACCGGTTGAAAACTTATTCCGCCGATACTTATCCATCTGGTTGCGCCTCCGTGTTTTTGGCCGAGCCCAGGAATAAAAACGAGTAAAGTTATTATTAAAGATGCTAAGAAAAAATAAAAAGCATAGTTTCTCCAGAATTTATAAGGAATACGAGAACAAAGATACATGAGTCCTATACCGGTTATTAGTCCAATAGTCTGACTAAAAAGAACTCCGGCAAACTTCGCTTCGTTTTTAGCTAAGATTCCAAAAGAAGCTGAAACAAAAGAAAAAAGACCGAACACTAAAAGCGCGATAACAATTCCTAAAAATACATTGTCTATTTTTCCTTTATTATTTTCCATTACAAATTTTAAAGAAGCGCAATAACGATTCCACTAACAGCAAAAACCACAGAGATAATCCAGTATCGCATTGTTATTTTCGCTCGCGACCAACCAATAGCTTCGAAGTGATGATGGACCGGCGCAACCCGAAAGACTCTTCCGCTTGGTCCGTAAAGTTTTTTGGAAATTATTTGAATAAAAGATGAAAGAGATGTGAAAAAAAGGAAACCCTATGAGAGGAAGGAGTAAAACCTGTCCTGTTAAAAAAGCGATGACTGTCAGAGTGAGTGTGAGTGCGAGCATTCCAGTTTCTCCCATATAAAATCTAGCAGGAGGAATATTGAACCAAAGAAATGCCAAGATTGCTCCAGCGACCACAGCTGAAAAAGCCGCGATGTCTATTTGATTTTGGAAAAATGCGATGGTCGAATATGCGGCAAAAACAGTCGCCATCACTCCGCCTGCGAGTCCGTCTATGCCGTCGATAACTCCGCTAGAAAAAACACCGAGCGTAACCAAGACAAAAAATGGTACAAATATCCATCCTAATTCCAAACTTGTGTGAAGTAATGGAATATTTATACGACTGACACCAAGCTTTACAAAAAACCAATACCCGAAAGCCAATCCGACTAAAGCTACAAAAGAAAACATTATTTTTCTCGGAAATCCATTTGCAAATTTTCCTTTTAAAACAAAAGAACACATGAGGTCGTCTGCCAGCCCCCAAAATGCTCCGAGCAAAAGCGCGATAAAAGGTAAAAGTGTCTGGTTTTTACTTACAAAGTTTATTTTTTGAGTTGAGATGTTTGGGAAAAATTCCGCAAGTAAAAAGAGTAGCCCTGCACAAAGAACAATACTAAGCCAAATAACAATCCCGCCCACTCGAGGTGTTTTGAGTTCTTCGTGGTGGTTGTTTATCTTCTGGAATTCTGGAGAAATATCTCCCGGATGAACGCCGAATTTATTTAAAGCTTCCTTGTCTTCGGCTTTGTTTTCTTTTCTCGCGACTTTTTTCCAAAGTTTGTATTTATAGAAAATATTTGTTAATCCAGGTGTTATCAAAATACCCAAAATAAAGGTTAGGATTACTGGTAAAAAAAGTTTTAGAAGACTTAAATCCATATTTTACAATTCTACCTCATTTATAATTTTTAATGTAGTGTTGGAAAGTTTTTCGATATCTGTAAATCTATCGGAGAAAGTTGAACCTAAGACGTTTGCTATTATTGTTTGGTTTTTTGGTGTTCTGAAAGAAACTATAAGATTTCCACCGGAAATATTTGTGAAGCCTGTTTTTGAAGCAGAAATACCAGCGACCAGTCCAGGGTTAGGATTTGTGTTTAGAGCGTTGTGGGAAGCGTTACTAACCGATGTAAAAACTTTCGAACCAAAAGATGTTGAAGAGAAAATATCTGGATATTTGTTTATAGCATAATCAAAAAGCGCGACTATTTCTCTAGAATTACTGTAACCGCCGTTTTGTCCATTTCCTTGATCTAAACCTGATTCGTTTAAGAAAATAGTGTGGATTAAACCTAAGTCTTTTGCTTTTTTATTCATCAACTCTACAAAAGCTTTCACAGAATCTTCTTCGTTTTCTGCACCAAGCTTTTTCCCCACATGCATTGAGATAGCTCTGGTGGCGTCGTTGGAAGAAGCTATTAATGTAAATCGAAGAAGATCATCTCTTCCCCACTTTTCGTCCACCAGAAGACCGTTGTCGCCTGTGAGTTTTAAAGCTTCTTTGGGTATTTGAATAATCTCAGATTCTTCTATATTTTCCATCGCTACCACGGCTGTCATTATTTTTACTAAAGACGCGAGAGGCATAACCTTTTCAATATCTTTTCCGTAAATCTCTTTTTTGTTTTCGGAATTTATAATCAAAACAGAAGACGCTTTCAAATCCAAGTTTTCAAAAAAATAATCTAACCGACTGTCTGTCATTTGAGAGATTAAGGTTTGGTTTTCTTCAAAACTAAGTTCTACAAAAGAAGCTTTTGTTTCCCTTCCAAAAATATAAAAAGAACCCAAAACAAAAAGAAGTCCAAGGATTAGAAGACCTTGTTTTTCACTTTTAGAAAAGTTGTCGTCGTGGCTACTCTGTATTATTTTCATTTGAAATTTGATCTACTTTTTCTTGTAAATTTTTTACCACCGTCTCATAATCAGGCAATTCTGAAACCTTGGAAACTCCCAAGTGAGAAAGAAGTTCTAGAGATGGGCTGTAGAAAGAAACTCGAGAATCTTTCGGATTTGTGTTTTTGTCTATCAATCCTCTGACTTGAAGATTTCTTAAGATAAAACCAGAATTCACACCTCGAATATAGTCGATATCTGCTCTTGAAACTTTCTCTTTATACAAAACAATAGACAAAGTTTCAGCGAAGCTCGAGAAAGCTCTTTGTTTAGTTCTTCTTTGCGAAGTTCTTCAAAAAGACGGTAGCTTTGGTGTCGTACCAAGCATTACGTCCCTGTCATTTAAAACCAAAGTTAAACCTCTTTTCTGTAAGATTTTCTTTTAGTTTAAAATCGCAGACATTTTCTTCAAACGATTCGAAAGTTTTTGCTAGAGTTTAAAAAAGAAATAGACTCTCCTTTGTAAAAAGAAGTGCTTCTATTTTTGCATCGAGACTAAGTTCTTTATTTTCCATATTTAAATATTCTGAGAATCATTTTTGGTAAACCCTCCTCTCTTTTTCTTGTTTTTCTATATTTATCTCGCCGTCGTCATCTTGAAACGCTTCCATACCAGACCTAACTAATTCTAACAGCCAAAAACTTACGATAACAGTCACCCTCTCTTCTTTTTTACTTGAGAAATTTTGACCTTTCCATAAATCTTTGAAGTTTGTCTTTTCAATACTTTTTTATACGGTCAAATCAAATCTTCTATTATTTCTTTAAGCTTTTTACTCGCACGACCTCCACTTCTTTTAACTTTTCTTTCCTCGGTTCTGGGATTGCGGATATTACGGAAAGACCGAGTTCACGCATAAATTCTTTTGTGATTTGTTTGTCCGGACTGAAAACCCTAACCTCGCTTTTTTTGTAAGTTTTGGAAAAATGTGCATTTTCCGTGTTTTGTATATCCTTGCCCAACGTCTTGAATAATTTTATACAAACGAAGTCTCGCCTCTAGGTCGTCTATCTGACTTTCTTCTTCTTTTGTCAGAGTCATGTTCGGTAAAAGAGAACGCGATTTTATCAAAATTAAAGTTGCAGCAATTGAAATAAAGTTAGCGTAATATTCTATCTTCTTGTTTTCTATTGACTGAATAAACCGAATATAATCATCGGTAATTTTCCGCCAGAGAAATCTCATTTATAAAGAGCTTTCGCTTTTCAATAAGATTTAAAAGAACCTCAAAGGCCCTTCAAATTCTCCTTGTTTTACTTTATACAGAGTTTCCGTCACTTGTTTATTTTAGCATAGAAAATTTCTTGACTTGGCTTTATTTTAGGGCTATTGTGGAGAAAACCCATGTACAATGAAAGCGAACTCAGTTCTTAAAGAACAATTTGTTTCAGCAACAACGATACAATCTCAAAATGCCTTTGCGGCGGACGATCATCTTATACCCACCAGAGGATTATGAGATACATGTTCGAAGAAAAGATCGAAGGTTAGAGGTCAAAAACTCGGTCTTAAGAAGGCACGAGTATATGAGCAAACGAACCACCAAAACCTATTTGTGAACCCGATCCATTTCTCTCAAATTATTTTGTGATTCCTGTGGGCTAAGTTATGACCCTGAAACGATTCATATTGGATCCAACACGAATATCACCTTTGATTCTGCTGAGGGAATACAAAGAAAAGCTGAAAGCTTGGATGAAAGTTAAGTAGTCCACCGCATACTGCACAGCGAAAAAGCCCTGCGAACGCGGGGCTTTTCCAATTTAACTTTTACAAATTTTATTTATCCTTCTTAACTATTTTTATACTTAATTCATCCATTTGCGCCCCAGATATTTCACTTGGTGAATCCATCATTGGGTCTCTTCCCTCTCGAGTCTTTGGGAAAGCGATAACCTCACGGATGTTTGGCTCGTTTTGAAGTATCATCATAAGTCGGTCAAATCCCCAAGCAATTCCTCCGTGTGGCGGCGTTCCAGAACCCAAGGCTTTTAACATGTGAGAAGTTACTTTGGATTTTATCTTCGCTGTGACCTAAAATTCCAAATATTTTCAAGATTTCTGGATCATGAGCCCTGACAGATCCACCACCGATTTCAAATCCGTTCAAAACAATGTCGTATTGTGCAGCCATTATCTCACCAGCATTTTCTTTTTCTTTAAGATTTTCTACATGTTCTGGTTTTGAAGAGAGAAAGGGTTGTGTGTAAAAGTCCATTCACCTTCTGCTTGTGGGTTATCTGGTGGAAGTTTTCTCAAAGAAAGGAAATCCACAACCCAGCAAAAAGCCAACAGGTTTTCATCTTCTTTATTTTCACGAATATCTGGTCTATCACTTCCGTATTTTTCCATAGCTTCTTTGTAAGGAATTTTCGGGAAAGGAATTTGCTGGATTTTCTTTTCTGGATAGAGTTTTGTAACAGTCAATCAAAAAGATTTTCTGTCACAGACATAATCTCTTCTTCGCTTATATGAAAGGTCTCCATATCGAGCTGTGTGAATTCTGGTTGTCTGTCCCTCGTAGGTCTTCGTCACGCATACATCGCGCAAATTGATAGTATTTTTCTATTCCTCCAGCCATTAAAAGCTGTTTGTATTGTTGAGAGATTGAGAGCGCGTAGGAATTTCCCGGATAAACACGAGACGGCACGACACCGAGTCGCGAGCACCTTCCGGTGTAGATTTGGTGAAAATAGGGGTTTCAGCTTCGACAAAATTTTGTTCATCTAGTTTTGACCGAACAAAATTTTGAACTTTGTGTCGCATTCGGAGGTTTTTCTGAAGCCTTTCGCTTCGAATATCTAGATATCTGTTTTCAAGACGAACCTCTTCGTTTATTTCTCGAGTGTCTTCACCAATATCAAAAACTGGAGTTTCAGCTTTGTTTAAAACTTCCATTCCTAAAACTTCTATTTCGATATTTCCGTTTACCACACCTTCTTTTATATTTCTTTCTGGGCGTTTGTTTATTTTACCTTTTACAGCTACAACCCACTCTGTGCGAGTTTCTTTAGCTGTTTCCATGGCCTCCGAAGCTGGTAAAACAACCCCTTGGACCATTCCGCTCGCATCACGAAAATCAAAGAAAATCATTTTTCCTTGATCTCGACGAACAGAAATCCATCCTTTTATTAAAACCTCCTGATCTACATGGTTTTCCAAGTCTTTTATATAAGTTCTTTGCATATGGCGCTATTCTACCAGAAAATATCTAAATAATTAAGTATTTGTGTTTAAAATCAAAAGAGCCTCTTTCGTATTTAAAAGTGGCTCTTTTGATTTTTAAATATTAATTAGTTTGATGAAGATGATTTGAATGTACCTTCAAATACAACAACACCGTTTTGTGAAAGCTCTCCTGTCACACCTCTATCCCAGAAAACCAGAGTTTCGTCTTCGTTATGATATTTAACACCAGAAGCTGTTTGTGAACGTTGAAGTTTAACACTTCCAATACTTGCAAACTTTACTTCTCCAAAATCTCCTCTGGTTTCTATTTTTAATTCCTCTCCGGCACTGTTAACAAAAACCTTATCTACATCTTCTGGTTCTTCTCTTGTTTCAGAATTAGTTACATTTGTGTCTGTGTTTGTCATTTTTGAATCATCTTTTTTACCAAAAAATATTACAGCCAGTATAACCAAAGCGATAGCCAAAACCCAAATTACTCCTTTCATATATTTTTATTTTATTACTAATAATTTAATTATTTTACTTAAGAAACTTAAGTCTTAATAAAATATTACCATAAAAATTATAAATAAGTATCAAAATACTTTAAATGGCAAGTGTATCCTCCAGGATTTTTCTGAAGATAATCTTGGTGATATTCTTCTGCCGGCCAAAACGTAGTGAATTTTTCTAAACTTGTAACAACAGTATTTTCCCACTTACCAGAATTATCAACTATTTTTATAAAATCTTCTGCTTCTTTTTTCTCTTCGTCGTTTTGATAAAAAATAGCTGACCGATACGATGTTCCTAAGTCGTTTCCTTGTTGATTTAAAGTTGTCGGATTATGAATACAAAAGAAAAAGTCTAAAATATTTTTATACGAAGTTTCTCCAGAATCATAATTGATTTCTAAAGCCTCAGCATGACCTGGATGATTTTCATAAGTTGGGTTTTCATTTTCACCGCCAGTGTATCCAGCTTGCGTGTCTAAAACACCAGAAACTTTTCTAAAAAGCTCTTCCATCCCCCAAAAACATCCTCCCGCTAAATATGCTTTTCTAATCATAAAAATATTTTGGTCGTAAATTTAAACTAAAGACAATCTGTTTTTGTATAAATTATTTCTGTCGGTGGTGTGTTTTTATCAGGAACAAGAAAACCATTTTCTTCTATAAGTTGATATCTGTTTTTTACCAAACCTGCGTCTTTCAATAAATACTCTTCTCTTTCTTTTTGGTCTGAGCCTTCTATTGTGTAGTCAAAGATAACTTCGATTTTCTGATCTTTAATCTCACCCGCGAGCGTACCTTGGTATCCGTTTGTCATATCTGGTCCGGATTGATTTCCTGTTTTAATTCCAGAAACAATATTTTTATCTATGTTTAATTCAATATATTCTGAAACAGAATAAGGAGCTTCTTCTGTCGCTTCTTGGTTTCGACTAAAACAAACCTTGCTTTGGACTTCTTCTTTTACAACCTCCTCTTCTGCAATTTCAGTATTTTCTTCTTGTATATTTTCCGGGAACTTTATTTTATCTTTTAAAACTAACCAAAAAAACGCTGAGTATATAGCTAAAGCTGTTATTAAGATTAGGATTATTTTTTTCATATTTTCTCTATGTTCGTAAGATAAACATTTTCACCATCTCTTTCATAAGAGAAAGAAGCTGAGCCACTTATGTGTCCGTCTTCATAACCGAATGTTCCAGTTTTTTGATTAGGAATCAGTCTAATTTTAAGCGCATAAAAACTTCCACCCAAAACCGCTTTTTCAGGCACGAGTAAAGAAATATTTTCTCGAATGTATTTTGCAACTATTTCTCTGTCGTCTAAATCCGCACAATCCACGTCTTTTAATTCTTGCCAGAATTCTATATTTTCTTTGTCTTTGTAAACATAAAATCCGTCGCCTCTGTCTTCAAGCTCACCAAAACCAACATTTGCGATGCCTTCTCCGAAAATTATTCGAAGTTCTCTTTTTGTTGTCGTTCCTTCTGAAGTAGATTCCCACCACACATCTGCAATACGCGCAATCATCTCTGGTACAACCGGCCCGACTTTTCCTGTAAAAGGTCCAAAATTGCTATCGGTTTGTGCCGGTAAATTTTTAAATTCCCCAGAAACATTCTCACCCTGTAAATTCATTCTAAGAGAAGCTGTATCGAAA
>JAWKSO010000007.1:0-4152 GCA_041389105.1 Minisyncoccota bacterium
AAAGAAAAAGCTTGAAAAGGTATTCCCCCTTCAAGCTCAAGGTCCAAACCCTAGGTCTTTGGACTTTTCCTTTTGTAAGAATAGAAAGCCATTTATTCTCAAGAACTGAGATTTTGGCTTTAGTAAGGTTGCATAGATCTCCATCGTGATTGCTAGTGGAATCGCGATCACTACGCCAATAAGCAAGATTGACAACAGTGATGATTCTGGCCACCAAAAAAGACTTAGACCATACAAGGCATACGCCGAGCATCCGACGGAGATCAACATGATAGTGATCTCTATCACTTTTGCCCATATCGCCCCAATTCGACGACTCTCTTCTCTTCCCATCTTTTTGTAATGTACTATTTAGATATAAAGATTAACTTATTTATCTAAAAAAAGAAAGGGTTTAATCAACAAGAGCTAGAATATCCATAGCCTGTTTTTTGTGCGTCAGAGCCAGATTTAAAATAGATTCTATTCTCTACCTTTATACGATTTGCAGCCTTACAACCTCTTGGGTAATATTTTGTGCCGTTTATTGATGCAAGATAATTAAATCCACTGAATCCCATATCTATCTTTGATAATTCTGGAATTACAAATTCCACCTCTTCCTCCCCTTTTGTTTTACTTTCTAAAACAGACATTCTTCCAAGTCCGAAAGATGCGACAGACATCAAGACCATAATTATAATAATTAAATACTCTTTTTTCATTACTTTTATTATATCAATTTATGTAAAAATTAGAACTCTTTAAAAAGCTTGAGAAATGAACAATTCACCCTAAAAAGCTTGCATTTTTAAAGCATATATCGTATACTAACCCTCGTTATTATTTAAGTATAAAACCTGGAAGTTCCCTCTAAAAACGGGAAAAATAAAGGTAAAATCAGTATAGTATGGCACATAGAAAAGCCGGCGGTACAGCTAGAAACTTAAGAGACTCAAACCCTCAATATCTTGGGGTTAAACTTGCTGATGGCGAAAAAGCTAAAGCAGGCGCTATTATAGTTCGACAAAGAGGAACAGATGTTATGCCAGGTAAAAATGTTGATATGGGTAAAGACCATACTCTTCATGCAATGGTCGACGGAGTTGTTAAGTTTGCAAAAACAAGAAAAACAAACTTCGACAACAAAGTTGTTGTAAAGAAAATAGTTCACGTAATGCCTCACGCTTCAAAATAAAGAATAAACAAAAAATCCCTGATCACAGGGATTTTTTGTTTATTCTTTTTCTACTTTTAGATTAAAATTCTCTTCTATTCCTCTGTTACCTATCATTATCTTATATTCTCCGAGTTCTTTTATTTCTGAAGTTTTAATATAGCTCTCTGGAATATTTACACCTGTTTTTTTCTCAATAAAATTAGCAATGTCTTTATTTGTTATTTTTTTAAATAAATTACCTTTTTCATTTGCCTTAACTTTCATGTTTATACTTCCCTCCTCCATGAGTTTTAAGATAAGCTTCTCTACCCTCTCATCTTCTGTTTTCTGATGATCTTCTTTGCCTTTGTTCAAGCTCTCTATTTTTCTGATAGCTTCAGGAGTGGCCTCGATGGCTAATTTCAGGTATGGGAAAGTTTCGAGCATAACCCTCGTTTATATCTTTAATCTCCCCTTTCAGTCCTTTTTCTTTACATTTTGTAAAAATATAACTTTCATTCTTACTTTTTATCACAATTTAAGACTTTTTTACCAGATTTATTTTTAAGAGAATTTTCGCAGCTTCTTCTAGCTGATTATCTGTTTTGTTTTTCTTATAAAGCTCACTATCAAACTCCACTACAAAATCTGGCGTTAAACCCTCTTTTGAAATAGAAGTTCCGTCTGGGGTCAACCATTCTGCGACAGTTATTTTTAGTTCTGTTTTATCTTTAAAATCTATCAGCTCTTGCACGGAACCTTTCCAAAAGTTTGAGTACCTAAAGTTTAGCGACTTCGTGTTCTTGCATTGCACCAGCCATAATCTCAGAAGCGGAAGGGACCCACCATCCACCAAAACAACAATATCAAAAAATCTCCTTTTAAAGTATTTCCGTTACTTCTGTAATTGTTGTTGTTTTCAATGTTGTTAGATTTTTCTATAACAATAGTTTCGCCTTCTTCTAAAAAACCAACTTGTAATGTTTATCGCTGAACCAAGATATCCTCCTGGATTTCCACGCAAATCAATAACCAAATCTTTCGACCCAGACTTAACGAATTTATTTAAAGCGTTTTCAAAATCTATTTCTGAATTTCTAGAAAAATCAAAAGCTTAATTACAAAAACATTATCTTTTCGTAATTCTGTTTTCAAGGGTCGGTATTTTTATTAAATCTCTAACTATAGAAATTTCCAGGAGAATTCTCTCCTTCTCGCACAGTCACAACAACTAGTTCCCCTCTCCCTCTTATAAGGTCGACAGCTTGGTCTATTGTCATTTTGCAAGTTCTTCGTCAATTTTAAAATAATATCTCCAGCTAAAATACCTGATTTTTCTGCAGGAGAATCTTTAATAGGACTTATAACAACAAATTACCATCTCTGACCCCCACTTCCATTCCCACTCCGGAAAACTCACCAGATAGGTCTATTTCTAAATCTTCAGCTTCTTCTCTGGTGTGAAAAAATAAGTATACGGATCTCCACAGACTCAACCATACCTTTTATTGCTCCCCATATTTTTTCCTGAGAAGAGACTTCTTCGCCTTTTGATGTTTATCGTTTACTAGATTCCACGCTTTCCAAAAATCGTCAAAATCAGCATCTGAGACACTGTCTGGCAATTTTTCTATGTTTGATATTCCATAAACCTTATCGACTTCTGGAACATTATTGAATCCAATATAAAAACCAGCCAAGAAAAACAAAGCGCCGATTATTATAAAACTTGAAATTTTTGCTATTTTTTTCATATTTCCTAGTGAGGAGTATCGGCGAGACCCTTCGTATGATTTCCGAGCGAGTACTCCTATTATACTATTCTAAAAATTAAAGCTCCTTTTGTGTAAATATTTTTTGGATCCCAAAGCATCCAAGAATCAAGCTCAACATCATAAGTCGCTTGTATTTGAGCTTTTACCATCTCAGCTGTGTATTTCGCACCAAATCAAAATCTTTAATTGCCAGGTCGAAGCTTTAGTGGGTCAACCCCTAAAACTTTCGCGCGCTCTACTGCTTTACCCATCGACTTGTATATTACATCATAAGGCTTTTCCGCTGGTTTTGCCATACCTGCCCATTATTTGGAAAATGCGAAGGATAAACCATCGGCGCCACAAAGTCAAAAATTCAAAAGAGCATCTTCTAAAAATGACCAATTCCCAAATCATCTGTATTTGTCGTAGTCATACCAAAGATGTCGGCTGAAGTTTTTCACTCCGGTTTTTTAGATTTTCATTAATATATTCAAAAAAAGATTTTAAAACTTCGTGTTTTATTTTCCCGTCGCTGTGAGGATAATAAATATCTTTCATATTTCCATCCGAAGGAAAACGAATATAGTCAAAGTTTATTTCATCGAATCCATATTCGTATGAGATTTTTGCCAAATCAACATTGTATTCCCAAGCTCTTTCTGAACCAGCGTCGATAAAACTAAGACCTTTGTGATCTTTCCAAGGTAGTGTTTTGTCGCTTGATTTTTTCACAGCTTCTTCCGGCCAAACCAAAACTAAGTGCGGATCTTGAAAAACAGAAATTCTACCAATAACATAAATTCCCTTATGATGAAGACGAGAAATAAATTCTTTTACGTCTGAAATTCTGTTTTCACTTGAATCTAAATCACTGAATGGTTTCTCATCCACTTTGAAAGAAACCTTTCCTGTGTAATCTTTAATATCAATAACAACAGAATTTATTTCTGTTTCGTCTATTATCTTTACTAATTTTTCTCGGAAACTCGGAGTACCGGCAACCCAACTAGACATATATATAGCTTTGACTTGCGCTGGAGTTTCTACATGAGTCGCGACAAACTTTTCTTCAGGAACAACAACTTCCTCTTTATACAAGACTTGGGTTGTGCTGATGGCGTTCACCACAGATGCTTCTGCTACCGTAGAGTCTATTTTGGTTAAATCCTTTTTAGAGTCGTAAACGTTTGAACTTGGAAGAAAGAAAAAAACACCCAAAACTATTACTGAAGGAATCAATATTAGTAATGTTTTTTT
>JAWKSO010000008.1:0-3020 GCA_041389105.1 Minisyncoccota bacterium
GAAGAAAATTATCGATAGAGCGATGGAAGAACACAAAGGTAAGACCGTGGTTTTTGTTTCTCATATGGGTGTGAACACAATGGGGCAGAAAGTTGTTCAAGGTTTAACAAACGACGAAACAGAAATAATTTACAATAAAAGTATCGGCGTGCACGCAAGTCCGAAGATTTTCTTCATGGATTTGAAAAGAAAGAAAGAGTTTGACATGCACCGGCCTTACATAGATGAAATCGTAATAAAAGAAAATGGAAAAACTTTCAAACGCGTCGAAGATGTTTTCGATGTTTGGTTTGACTCGGCTTCGATGCCTTACGCGCAAAAGCATTATCCATTTGAGAAAGACGGCTTTGATCCAAAAGGTGGATTTTTGCGAAAATCAAAAGGCTTCCCAGCAGATTTTATTGCAGAAGGACTCGACCAGACTCGTGGTTGGTTTTATGTATTGATGGTTTTAGGAACGGCGCTTTTCGACAAATCTCCGTATAAAAATGTTTTGGTAAATGGGCTCGTGCTTGCAGAAGACGGAAAGAAAATGTCGAAGAGTTTGAAAAATTATCCTGAAATGGATTTGATAATAAACAAATACGGCGCGGATGCTGTGCGACTTTTCTTAATGAATTCTCCGGCTGTTCGCGGGGAAGATGTACTTTTCTCAGAAAAAGGTGTAAGTGAAATCCAAAGCAAGGTGATGGCGCGTCTTCGAAACATTCTTTCTTTCTGGCAAATGTATGAAGGTGGTGAAAAAGGAAAACCTCGAAAGAAAAATATTTTGGACGCTTGGATTATTTCACGACTTGATGAAGTGATAAAAGAAGTTACGAAAAGTTTGAAAAAATATGAAATAGACAGAGGCATAAGACCGATAATAGATTTTGTTGATGATTTTTCTAATTGGTATGTCAGACGCTCACGAGATAGATTTAAAAGTGAAGACAAATCAGACAGAGAAGATTCTTTAGCCACGACACGTTTTGTGCTTCGGGAGATTTCAAGAGTTATTGCACCTTACGCACCTTTCGTGGCAGATGAGGTTTATCGAGCTGTTTCAGATAAATTTGAGTCGGTTCACTTGGAAACTTGGCCGAAAGATAAAAGAATAGATAAAAAGGTTTTGAAAAATATGGCGACAACTCGCGAAATGGTTTCGCTTGGACTTATGGAAAGACAAAAGCTAAATATAAAAGTTAAACAACCTTTAAAATCTTTGACGATTGCAGAAAAACTTCCGAAAGAATATTTAGAGCTTATAAAAGACGAAGTGAATGTCAAAGAGGTTTTGTTTGGCGATGAACTCAAGCTCGACACAGAAATTACAGAAGAACTAAAACAAGAAGGAGATTTTCGAGAGGTTTTAAGGTTTGTTCAATCTTTACGAAAAGACGCAGATTTAAATCCAGAAGAAAAAGTCTATCTTTTTGTCGATACAGATAAAAACGGAAAAGCTATAATTCAAAAATTCGAAGATGAGTTAAAAAGAGTGGCCGGAGTTACTTCGATATCTTTTGAAGAAAATAACGGACAAGAGCTTTCACTTGATGATTTGGTTTTCAAGGTTTCTATTAAAAAATAATGTCACACGAGATCTATACAACAAAAGGTTTTATTATTTCCTCTGAAAATAAAGCAGAGGCAGATAAAACCTTTTTTGTTTTTACAAAAGATATTGGGCTAGTTAGAGCCAACGCTTCGGGTGTCAGGAAAAACGAATCCAAGCTAAGATACGCTCTACAAGAATTTGATTTCTCTGAAATATCTTTTGTCTTAGGAAAACATGGTTGGAAAATAGTAAACGCAACTCCACTTAATTTTTTTTCTGAAAAAATAAGAAAAAGCCAAACCAAAGTTCAAGTATTAAGACTTCTAAAAAAACTTTGTCCACAAGACGAACCACATCCAAATCTTTTTGACGAATTAACAAGAGCTTTTCTTTTTATGGAAGAAAACAAAATACTTTCAGATAAAAGCATGGACGCACTTTTGGCGTTGAAGATTTTGAGTTACTTTGGTTATTGGGGAGACGGGGAGGAGTATTCTTTCACTCAAAGTCCTTTCAATCAAGAAGTTTTAAATCAAATAACAAAAGTCCGACAAGACATAGTAAAAGAAGTGAATAAATCTCTTCGAGCTACACAGCTTATTTAATCTTTGTGCTATAATTTTTCTATGGAAAAAAATCCAAAGTCTTCAAACAAAATTGAAGAACTAAAAAACAAAATATACAGCAAGAAAGAAAAGATTTTTCCTAAAAGAAGATCTAAGATTCATGAAAGACCTCATGAGGTTTCTGATTCATGGAAAGATGACGATGTGAAAAAGGTTATTAAAAAACCATCTAAAAATCTTTTGAGATCTTCTATGTTCCGTAAAGTTTTCTGGGGTTCTTTTGTGTTTTTTATTGCTTCTGCAATTTTCGGATTGATAATGTTTTTTGGTGAGTCAAACACTGTTTCAAGCAACAACATAGACATAAGTGTATTAGGAAACGCATTTGCGGCTGGTGGAGAAGAGCTTCCGCTTCAGATTCAGATCACAAACAAAAACAGCGTCAAACTAGAATACTCTGACTTGCTCATAGAATATCAAAAAGGCGCTGGACTCGGTGAAGATATTTACCGACAAAGAATAAGCGTGGGCGATATTCCTGCTGGTGATATTGTAAAAGAGCTTTTAAATGTAACACTTTTCGGACAACAAGGAACAACAAGAGATATAAAAATAGCTCTCGAATACAGAGTCCCTGGTTCAAATGCAATCTTTGTTAAAGACGAAATCTATACTGTAAACATATCTTCGGCGCCGGTTAACCTTTCTGTTTCTGGTCCAGAAAATAGTGGTTCAAATCAAAATATTTCTTTTTCCATTAAAGCTGGATTAAACACTCCAGAGGTTGTAAAAAACATGATGGTTGTGGCTGATTATCCACGAGGTTTTGATTTTAAATCTGCAATTCCAGCACCAACATTTGGTGACAATATTTGGATTTTGGGCGATTTGAATCCTGGTGTTGAAAAAGAGATAAA